>JBDKHF010000001.1:0-34781 GCA_039797825.1 Pseudomonadota bacterium
ACCACCTCCAAGACTACTACCACTCCCCGGTCTACGGCGAAGACATCAACTTCTACCACCACTACCGCCAAGCCGACGACCACAACCACGACGACGGCGAAGCCAACAACTACGACCACCACAACTCCCAAGCCGACGACCACAACCACGACGACGGCGAAGCCAACAACTACGACCACCACGACTGCCAAGCCGACGACCACAACCACGACGACGGCGAAGCCAACCACCACAACGACCACAACCGCTAAGCCGACGACCACAACCACGACGACGGCGAAGCCAACGACTACAACGACCACGACCGCCAAGCCGACGACTACAACCACGACGACGGCGAAGCCAACAACTACGACCACCACGACCGCCAAGCCGACGACGACCACCACAACCGTTCGCTCAACGACTACAACGACCAAGCCTCCAGCATCAGGCGGCGGTCAATCTCAGCAACAGGGTGGAAGAGGGCAATCGCAGCAACAAGGGGGTAATGGCCAGTCACAACAGCAGGGTGGCAGCGGCCAATCGCAAAATCAGGGCGGTGGCGGTCAAAGCCAGCAGCAAGGCGCTGGCGGGGCTACACAAAATCAGTAACCAACAAGCAAACAGCCCGGGAATTTCCGGGCTGTTTGCTTTGTCGTGTTGGCCGAGCAGTGCTTATCGCACTAAGCCTTCCCGTTTACAACCGTTGACGGGCGCGGGCAATGGCTGTCTTGACCTGCGCCGGCGCAGTACCGCCAATGTGATTACGGCTGGCGAGCGAACCTTCCACGGTCAACACCGCAAACACATCATTTTCCACCTGTGGGCAGAAGGCTTTCAGCTCATCCAGCGTCAGTTGCGGCAGATCAACGCCCTTTGCCTCAGCCGCTTTGACGGCGTGGCCAACTGCTTCGTGCGCATCGCGGAACGGTAAGCCTTTCTTGGTCAGGTAATCGGCGAGGTCGGTAGCGGTGGCGAAGCCCTGGGTCAGCGCCGCCTTCATTGCTTCCGGCTTGACCGTGATGCCGCCAGCCATATCGGCAAAAATACGCAGCGTGTCGGTGACCGTATCAACCGCGTCGAACAGCGGTTCCTTGTCTTCCTGATTGTCCTTGTTATAGGCCAGCGGCTGCGACTTCATCAGGGTGAGCAGCGACATTAACTGACCATAAACGCGGCCAGTCTTGCCGCGCGCCAGCTCCGGCACATCCGGATTTTTCTTCTGCGGCATAATCGACGAGCCAGTGCAGAAGCGGTCGGCGATCTGGATGAAGCCAACGCGCGGGCTCATCCACAGCACCAGCTCTTCGGAAAGCCGGCTGATGTGCATCATCAGCACGGAACAGGCAGCGGTGAATTCGATGGCGAAATCGCGGTCGGAAACGGCATCCAGCGAGTTTTCGCAAACGCCGTCGAAGCCGAGTTGTTCGGCGACAAATTCGCGGTCTATCGGGTAAGTCGTGCCGGCCAGCGCAGCGGCGCCGAGTGGCAGGCGGTTGGTGCGTTTGCGGCAGTCGGCGAAGCGCTCGGCATCGCGCCCGAACATTTCAAAATAGGCCAGCATGTGGTGGCCGAACGTAACCGGCTGGGCAACCTGCATGTGGGTAAAGCCGGGCATAGCCGTCGCTGCTTCCTTTTCGGCCAGATCAACCAGTGCCGAACGGAAGGCCTTGATCAGTTCGAGAATGTCATCAATGGCATCGCGCAAATAAAGGCGAATGTCCGTCGCCACCTGATCATTGCGTGAGCGGCCCGTGTGCAGGCGTTTGCCGGCATCACCGACGAGCGCGGTCAAGCGCTTTTCGATGTTCAAATGCACGTCTTCCAGATCAAGCGACCAGACAAAGTGGCCAGTTTCAATTTCGCGCTGGACAATTTCCATGCCGCGCTCGATCTGCGCCAGATCTTCACCACTGATAATCGCCTGTTTGGCCAGCATTCTGGCGTGCGCCAGCGAACCGCGAATATCTTGCCGCCACATGCGCTGGTCAAAATCGACCGAGGCGGTGTAACGTTTGACGAGATCAGAAACCGGCTCGGAGAAGCGTCCGGCCCAAGTGTATTGAGTGGCGTTGGAAGTCATGACTAAGGTCTAAAATGAAGCAGTTAAGCGAAAAATCGCACGAAGAATGACAAGTATACGGCACTTTCCCGCGACTTACCCTTTGCCTGACTGGCGCAATTTTGGCGTCATCCTGCGCGTGCTGCTGGGCGCCAATCTTCTGACCCTGATCGCCGCCTTGGTCCAGGCCGTTTCGATCGATCAGTGGTTGCCGCGCTTTATTGAAATGGCGGCGCTGGTTGAGCCTTTATTGCTGCTTTTGCTCGGCCTGCTGGCTGGTTTGCGCGATGTTTTGCGCCGTCTGCCCTTGCGCTTGGGCCAACTGGTCGTTTTGTTACTGGTCATGGCGTTGGCCGCAGGGCAGCAAACTTACTGGCAGTCGCTGGGCTTTCCCGAAGGCGGCAGTATTTTGCGCGTGGTATTGCTGGCCTGTGCCTCCAGTTGTTTGCTACTGCTTTACTTTGAGTTGCGCGCCCGGGCTTTTTCGCCGGCGCAGGCCGAAGCGCGGCTGGCGGCGCTGAATGCGCGCATCCGCCCGCACTTTTTGTTCAATTCACTCAATGCCGTGCTTTCCCTGATCCGCGCCCGCCCGCAACAAGCCGAAGCGGCGCTCGAATCACTCTCTGACTTATTTCGCGCCGCCATGCGCGATCCGGGTGAATTGGTCAGCCTCGCTGATGAACTTGCGTTGGGCCAACAATACCTGGAATTGGAAAAACTGCGCCTAGGCGAAAGGCTTGCGGTCGACTGGAAAATTGAAGGGAATTTCAGCAACATTCCGATTCCGCCACTGATCCTGCAACCGCTGCTTGAAAATGCCGTTTATCACGGTATCGAACCGGCGCCGGAAGGTGGGCTGCTCGGGGTTAGTGTCGAACGGCAGGGGGCGGAGTTGATCATCGTCATCACCAATCCAACCGCTGGTCAGGCACATCGCGCCGTTGGCAGCCATATGGCACTGGCCAATATACGAGAACGGCTGGCTTTGTATTACGATCTCGAAGCGCGGCTGGATATTCTGGCGCGCGCTGATCGTTACGAGGTTCGCATTACCCTGCCATGCCAAGTCCTGCGCCCCTGAAAATCCTGATTGTTGACGACGAGCCGCTGGCACGCTCCCGCTTGCGCGAACTGCTGGCGGATATTGCCCAACAGGTGCCGAGCGAAGTTGTCGCCGAAGCCGGTAATGGCTTGCTTGCACTCGAAATTCTGCGCGAACAGCCGGTTGATGTTGTGCTCGCCGACATCCGCATGCCGGGCATGGACGGCATCGAACTCGCCAGCCACCTCGGGCGCATGACTAGCCCGCCGGCCGTTATCTTCACCACCGCCTACGACAACTATGCGGTGCAGGCCTTTGATCTCAACGCCGTCGATTACCTGCTCAAACCGGTGCGCGCCCAACGCCTGTTGGCCGCCTTGCAGAAAGTGCCGGCACAACATCCCGATCCCGGCATGCTCGCCGGTCTTGGTCGGGAAATGCGCGGCGCCGGGCGCACTCACCTCTCCTGCCACGAACGTGGCCGTCTGCTGCTGGTGCCGGTCAGCGAAGTGCTCTACTTCAAGGCCGACCTCAAATATGTCACCGCCCGCACGGTTGACCGTGAATACCTGCTCGACGAAGCGCTAACTCATCTCGAAAGCGAATTTGCCGAGCGCTTCATCCGCCTGCATCGTGCGGTGCTGGTCGCCAAAGCAGCGCTTGCCGGCTTTGAAAAGGGACTGGCGGAAGATGCTGATGCCTACGGCTGGGCGTTGCTGCGCGGCGTGCCGGAAAAGTTGCCGGTCAGCCGCCGACAGTGGGTGCCCGCCAAGGCCATCGTCAAAAATAGTTGAATAAGCACCGGCTTATGCCTCACCCCGGTGAAGGTGGGTGTCCCTCGCTTTGAGCGTCAGCTATTGACATAGCGGCATCGCGCTTGCAGTGCATGCCGATATTTCCGTTTCAGTCGGCGCAACTCGCAACTTTCCGCCGTTTGGGCGTAATCCATGTTCGCCAATGTGAGGCGATCAGTGAACAAGACAAATAACTCATCGCGTCCGCTCATCTTTGCCTCAAGCGTCCGGATTTGAATCCACAGGCCAGCCCGGTGAATAATGGAAAAGATTGCGGTCGACACGGATTTCAGTGCGTTTTTCACGGCGCCTCCTAAACATTGATGTGGTATCAAAACACTGGGCCCGAAAACGGCTGGGTGTATTGCCAAGTGCATGTATAACGATATTCAATCGATGTTCAAAAACGTCTGCTTGCTTATGGTTCAAATGGACGTTGGCCGAATCAGCCGTTGGTGTGTGGCTTGCACGAGGCGGCAAGTTGTTTGACGCGCGCCGTAATGTCGACCAAGGGGCGTTCAAATGATCGAGGTGCACCACGAAGTACGGCTTCGATATCTTGCTGGCTGAGTTCGTAGTCCGTGTCGTACATAATTTCACGCAGCTGCAGGCCGCTAAGTACTTGCGCACTTAATCCCTTGGTGTTTCGTGTGAATGAAACTACAGGCTTGATTTGCATGCGGAAAATTTTGCCGCCCACCCCGGGGCTTTTTTCAATTGATCGATCTGCGCGAAAAACCAGGACGCCATTGCGCCACGTTGGTGCGCAGGTCTGGATACAAATGATGAATTCAAGGGGTGGCTTTGTCTGTCAGCTTTAAACGACAAGCGACAAATAATTAGCAGTAGCCGTGCTGTATTGCCAGTGCAATTAATTCGGCATTGCTGTCGAGCCCGAGCTTTTCGAGCAGGCGACGACGGTAGGTGGTAACGCTTTGGCTGCTGATGCCGAGACTATCAGCCAGGTCGAGAATGCTGGTGCCGCAGATCAAGCCTTGCATGACCTCAAGCTCTCGGCGTGACAAAGCCTTGAAAACATCCTCGCCAGCCGCTTCTTTTGCGGCCTCGCTGAGGCGACCGGGAAAACTTTTTCCGCCAGCAAGAATGCGGCGAATGGCACGCAGCAGTTCGGTTTCGTCAGCATCCTTGCCGACAAAACCCTGTGCCCCGGCGCGTTTGGCGTAGTCGACATATTGGCTGGCCGAATACATGGAAAAAAACAGTACGGGCAGGCTGATGCCATCGGCCCGCAGTGACTCAAGAATTTGTATGCCGCGCCGAATCGGTAGCGCAATATCAAGGATCATCAAGTCGGCCTTGAGTGACCGGGCGAGAGACTCGGCTTCGGCACCATCAACCGCCTGGCCAACTACCTGCAGATCAGGGGTGCGCGAAATAATGTCGCGCAAACCCTGGCGAACGACTTGATGATCATCGGCAAGAATCAGGCTCGCCTTCATGGCGCGGCGCGCCGGGTGATGGTGATGCTGACGGTGGTTCCGCTCGATCCTGAGGAAATGCTCACCTGACTACCATAGCGTGCCAGGCGTTCGCGAATGCCTGCCAGACCAAAGCCTTGGGGTTTGCGATCGGATGAAAAACCGCAGCCATCATCGCTGACTTGCAAGCGGATGAGTTTGCTCGTGCTCGACAAACTGACCCTGACCTGAGTGGCCGAGGCATGCTTGCTTACATTGGTCAGTAATTCCTGAAAGACGCGGAATAGATCGGTACTCAGTTGTTCCGGCAGATCTTTGTTCAACGCTGAAAAGCGCCCTTTGGCAGCGATACCGACCAGGCGTGACCAGTCCTTCAGATACCAGCGACAAGTGGGGATCAGGCCCAGGTCGTCAAGCTGAGGGGGGCGAAGATTGCTGCAGATATTTCGCGCCGTGTTGCTCGCCTGCGTGACCAGTGACTTGATCCGATTGACTTCAACGGCCAGCGGCAAATCGCCCTTGAGCAGGCGGGATAAGCCATCGATGCGAAAGTTGATGGCGGTGAGTAGCGCACCCAGTTGATCGTGGATTTCCAACGCAATTTCCTTGCGCTGGTTTTCCCGCAGGTTTTCATTGGCCACTAACAGGGCGTGCAACTCGATGTGCGATGCGGCGAGTTGCTCCTCGTTTCTTTTCCTTTCGGAAATATCCCGGCCAACCGACTGAATTTCCCTTAACTGACCGGCGTCATCAAACAGACCACGATTGATGAACTGCATCCAGTACTCACGGCCATCGGCCCCAAACACACGATTTTCGACGACCACGACCGGGTTTTTTAAAGAAATTGAGGCGAGTTGCTTCATGATCTCCGGCGCATCATCCGGGTGCGCAACCGGGTGCCAGCTATGCCCGACAAGTTCGGCCTCGCTTTTTCCAAAGAAACGGCAAAAAACATCATTGACGAAGACCAGTCGGCCATCATTTAAGAAGCGAGCGATTAGTTCGGTCTGGTCCTGGACCACTGAACGGTAGCGCTTTTCGCTCTCGCGCAAGGCCATTTGAGTTTCCGTGATGCTTGACACATCAGTCACCAGGGCAATAAATCCCCTGGTTTTTCCGTCGACCGTATCCGGTATGTATTCGGTCAGTGAATGTCGGACATGCTTGCCATCGGTGGCCGGGAAAAGGCGTTCAAAGCTCTGTTTCTCGCCACGCAAAGCGGCTTCAATATGCGGCAGATTGAGGCGGTAGCGCGGTTCGCCCAGCACCTCACAGATATGCATACCCGGCATTTTTTTGGGGTCGATGCCAAACCAGTCCTGATAGGCGTGGTTTGCGAATCGGTTGCGCAGATTGCTGTCCCAATAGCCAATCATTGAGGGAACGTGATTAATAATGCTTTGCAGATTCCTGACCGCATCATCACGCTCCCGCAGGTGAGCCAGTTCCTGCGTAATGTCGCGCAGATTCCCGACAAAATAAGCCTCGTCGCCAAACTTGATCATCGTCGCTGAAAAGAGGGCTTGACGAAGTTCGCCTTCCTTGCGCCGGATCGTAACCCCCGCATCGCGGACGGTTTCACCTGCAGCCAGCCGGGAAAAAATCTGCGCAGGCACCGCAAGATCAGCCCAAATGCCAAGTTCGGCGGAGGTTTTGCCAACGACTTCATGTCGCTCAAAACCAATAACCGCCAAAAGCGCATCATTGAATTCAATAATGACGCTATCACTCAGGCGGGTTACGCAGATTCCGACCGGACTCATCTTGAGGATGGTTTGCAGTTGAAACTGGCTGTCAAGCAGCTGGCGATTGAGTTCGCAGGGTAATTGACTATTTTCCAAGGTCGAACGAGCCTTTTCGATTGATCGGTGGGCCAAATTGGAGCAGGTAAGTTGTCTTTGGGTGATGTTTAAAGCAATTCCTGAATTTACTTAACCCAGCGAACGGGTAACCACCTCCAGCACATCGCGTGATAAACCGGCGTGGTCGCGGATGCTTTCCAGCGCTTTTCTGGCTTCCACCTGATGCGTCGCATCAAACTTCTTCCAGCGGTCAAAACAGCGCGCCAGGCGTGAGGCGACTTGCGGGTTTTTGGCGTCGAGCCGGCAGGTTTGCTCGGCAAGGAAGGCGTAGCCGTCGGCGGTGTGGAAGCGGGCGAGGTTGGCGCCGAAGTTGCGGATTAGCGAGTAAACCTTGTTCGGGTTGGTCAGGTCAAAGGCCGGGTGGGTGGTCAATTTCTTGACCGTATCCAGCGTGTTGGGCAGGCGGCTGCCGGATTGCACGGCGAGCCATTTGTCGACCACTAATGCCTCGTGTTGCCAGCGTTCGTAGAATTCGGCGAGGGCGGTTGCGCGTTCGGCGCAGTCGGTTTGGGCCAGTGCGGCGAGGGCAGCGAACTGGTCGGTCATGTTGTCGGCGCTGCGGAATTGTTGCAGAGCGAGTTGGCGGACGAAGTCGTCATTCAACTCCAGCAAATAGCTCAGGCAGACGTTGCGCAGGGCGCGCGCGCCGGCTTGTTCGCTGCTCGGTGCGTAGGCCGTTTTGGGGGCGAGTGCCGCGTAAACGCCGGAGAATTCGCCTTCCAGTTGTTCGGCGAGATGGCGGCGCAGGGCGTTGCGGGCAGCGTGCAGGGCGTCGGGATTGACCACTTCCAGGGCTTCGGCCAGCGTGGCTTCACCGGGCAGGGTGAGCGCTTCGGCGACGAAGGCGGCACCACGTTCGGCCTGGGTTTGCAGCAGGCGGCGGGCGGCATCGATAAAGCTGGCCGGCCAGACCGGCTGCTGGCCGGCGGCGATGGCGGCGGTGGCTTGCAGAATCAGCTGCGTGGCGAGGCGCTGGCCGGCTTCCCAGGCGTTGAACGGGTCTGTTTCATAGGCCAACAGGTGGGTGAGTTGTTCCGGCGTGTAGGCGAAATCGAGGATAACCGGGGCGGAGAAGTCGCGCAGCAGGGACGGCACGGGTTCGGCGCTCAGATTGTCGATGTGGAATTGCTGGCTGGCGGCGGTCAGTTCGACGGTTTGTTCGCTGCCGTGGATCAGTGCGCCGGCGGCGTCAAAGAGGGCGACGCGGAGTGGGATCAGATACGGGCTGTCGTCGCTGGCGCGCGGGTTGGTTTGCGTGCAGGTCAGCGTGTAGCGGCCCATTTTCTCGTCAAAAACGCCGTCGACCGTAACCATTGGTGTGCCCGGCTGGTTGTACCAGCGCATGAACTGGCTGAAGTTGAAACCGGAGGCAGCGGCCATCGCCGCGACAAAATCCTCGCAAGTGACAGCCTGGCCGTCGTGGCGGCGAAAGTATTCGTCCATGCCCAAACGGAATTTGTCGCGGCCGATCAGGGTCTGGATCATGCGGATGACTTCGGCGCCTTTTTCATAAACCGTGGCGGTGTAGAAATTGTTGATTTCGACGAAGCTGGCCGGGCGAATCGGGTGCGCCATCGGGCCGGCATCTTCCGGGAACTGCCCGGCGCGCAAGCCGCGCACTTCGCGAATGCGGGCGATGCTGCGGTTGTGCAGGTCGGCGCCAAATTCCTGGTCGCGGAAAACTGTTAATCCTTCCTTCAACGAGAGCTGAAACCAGTCGCGGCAGGTGACGCGGTTGCCGGTCCAGTTGTGGAAATATTCGTGGGCGACGACCCGGTCGATATTCTCGAAGTCAATATCGGTCGCGACATCGGCGCGAGCGAGCACATACTTCGTGTTGAAAATATTGAGGCCTTTGTTCTCCATCGCGCCCATGTTGAAGTCGCCAACGGCAACGATCATGTAATGGTCAAGATCACATTCGAGGCCGAAACGTTGCTCATCCCAGAGCATGGATTTTTTCAGCGCGGCCATGGCGTGCGGGCATTGGTCGAGCTTGCCCGGTTCAACGTAAATGGCGAGCTTGACCATCCGGCCGGAGATGGTCTGGAAGGTGTCGAATAAGCCATCGAGCTTGCCGGCAACGAGGGCGAACAGGTAGCACGGCTTGTGGAAAGGGTCGGCCCAGCGTGCCCAGTGGCGGCCATTGGGCTCATCACCGGTAGCGACCGGGTTGCCGTTGGCAAGCAGGATCGGCATCGTCGCTTTGTCGGCATGCAGGGTCGCGGTGTAGGTCGACATCACATCCGGGCGGTCGAGAAACCAGGTAATGCGGCGGAAGCCTTGCGCCTCGCATTGGGTGAAATAGCCGTCCTTGGAGCGGTACATGCCGGAGAGCCGGGTGTTGTTGTCCGGATTGATACGGACGACGGTTTGCAGGGTGAATTGCTCGGGCAAGCCGTCGACGGTCAAGGTCGATTCCGTGGCAAAAAATGGGGTGTTTTGGCCGTCGACCGTAACGCTCAGGGTTTCCAGTTCATCGCCATCCAGCACCAGCGCTTGCGCGGCAACATCCGGGTTGCGCCGCATGGCGAGGGTGGCGGTGACTGTGCTGAAGCCGGTTTCAATGTTGATGTCGAGATCAACCGTATCGACCAGATAGGCGGGGGCGGTGTAATCCTTGAGGTAGATCGTTTGCGGGGTATCGGTTTTCATTTTTTATCGACGGTGCAGGCAAGGGGGAGGGCAAGATGATACGTCAAAGCCCGGCCAAAGAAGTTCGCTCAAGGGAACAAATAGCCCTGTCGCGAAGGTGGCGATTTGGTGAAACTGGCGGATAATTCAGCTTCGCTTGAAAACAATCCCGGTCTTGTAAACGAGCAATCTGATGCAAATGTCCTCTGAAGCGTCACCTTCACTTGCACGCCCTGCCTTGCCGGGTACCCGGCTGACGTTCTGGCTGGTGATCGGCGTGCTCATCCTTAATCTGGTGGTGGCGGCGATTGGCGCCCAAAGTTTGCGCTATAGCCGCGAACGTACGGTCGAGCAGGTACGTAATACGACGACCAACCTGGCCGAGTTGCTCGAAAACAATCTTTCCGAATCGGCGCAGCGCATTGATCTGGCCTTGCTCAATATTGCTGACGCCCTTGAGCATCGGATGACGATGCACCCGCTGGCCGAACTCGATATCGAGCGTACGCTGGCCTTGCACAAGGAGCGCTTGCCGGAGGTTGATGCATTTCGGGTGAGCAATGCAAAAGGTGAGGTTCTCTGGGGGAAAGGGGTCAATCGTGTCGCCCCAGCTTCCTATGCGGACCGGCCTTTTTTTGCCGAACATCGCGCCAAACCTGGTCAGGCAATGATTGTTAGCGAGCCAGTGCTGGGCCGCGTTTCAAAGATTTGGGTGATTGCCTTCACCCGCTCCTACCGCAATCCGGATGGCAGTTTTGCCGGCATCATCTCTGCCGCCGTGCCGGTTGCTTACTTTTCTGCTCACCTTGACGCCCTCAAGCTGGGGTCGCATGGCACGGCGGTGATCCGCAGCACGAACAAGGCCTTGCTCACTCGTTTCCCGGTGGTTGATGGCCCCGGCGGCGAGATCGGCAATAAAAAAGTATCCGACGAATTTTCCGCCCTGCTTGAGTCCGGTGTTGCCCAGGCCAGCTTTCATACCTTGAATGCGCCGGATGGCTATGAGCGGACCTACGCCTTTCGCCGGGTAAGTAACTTGCCGCTGGTGATTACGGTCGGTATGGCGCCGCAAGATTATTTGCAGATCTGGCAGGAAGAACTGCGCAACGTAATCATCTTTGTGACGCTCTTTTTGCTCGCCAGCCTGATTGCAGCCGTGCTGATTCGCCGCATTGCGCTGCAGCGCAATCGGGCACTGGTCGGTGTGCTGGCCAGTGAAGCGCGCTTCCGCAATTATGTTGAAAATGCGCCGGAAAGCATTTTTGTTGCTGATCCGCAGGGGAAGTACATTGAAGTCAATCCAGCGGCTTGCGAACTGGTCGGCTACACCCGGAAAGAATTACTGAGCATGTCGGTCCCGGATCTGGCGCCGTCGGGTGACGCCGATCAGCACCATGAACATTTTGGTTCAATCCGGCAAGCTGGCCTGGTCGATACCGAGCTTGAATTGTGTCGCAAGGATGGTCAGCTGATTGATGTTTCGTTGCGCGCGATTACCCTGCCGAATGGCGAAGTAATTGGTTTCTGTAGCGACATTACCGCCCGCAAGCAGGCCGATGCCGAATTGGCTGCCTATCGCCAGAATCTCGAACAGATGGTTGAAAAGCGCACCGTTGATCTCTCCATCGCCAAAGAGGCGGCGGAGACGGCGAATGTCGCCAAGAGCGCCTTCCTGGCCAATATGAGCCATGAAATCCGCACGCCATTGAATGCGATCACCGGCATGGCGCATTTGTTGCGGCGCTCGGGTTTGTCGGCACAACAAAGCGATCGCATCAACAAAATTGATCATGCCGGCAAGCACTTGCTGGAAATCATCAACGCCATTCTTGATCTTTCCAAAATTGAAGCCGGCAAACTCTCGCTCGAAGCCACTGATGTGCATCTTGGCTCCTTGCTCGCCAATGTCGTTTCGATGGTGCAGGAGCGCGCCGCAAGCAAGCACATCCGGCTGCGTCAGGAGGTTGATTCGCCGGTCGGGCACGTGCTGGGCGACCCAACCCGCTTGCAACAGGCGCTGCTCAACTATGCGACGAATGCCGTCAAATTCACCGAGCGAGGGCTGGTCACCCTGCGCATTCGGATTGTTGATGAAACGCCGGCTGATGCGCTGTTCTGCTTTGAGGTGCAGGACACCGGGATCGGCATCGGGCCGGAGGCGATCAGCCGGCTCTTCGCCAGTTTTGAGCAGGCGGATAACTCAACCACCCGGCAATATGGCGGCACCGGGCTGGGCCTGGCAATCACCAAAAAGCTTGCCGAACTGATGGGTGGCGCGGTTGGTGTCGATAGCACGCCGGGCGTCGGCAGCACCTTTTGGTTTACCGCCCGGCTGCAAAAATCAGCACAGCTTGTGCCGCTCGAAATTGCCCAGAGCGGCTCGGCGGAAAACCTGCTGCTCGAACATTATCGCGGCTATCGCGTCTTGCTCGCCGAGGATGAAATCATCAATCAGGAGATTTCCAAGTCCTTGCTTGAAGATGTCGCCCTGCAGGTTGATCTGGCCGAAAACGGCGAAGAGGCGCTGCGCCTGGCCAGCGAAAATAGCTACGACCTGATTTTGATGGATATGCAGATGCCGATCATGGACGGCCTGGAGGCGACGCAGCGCATCCGTCAATTGCCTGGTGGCACGCAGATTCCGATTTTGGCGATGACAGCCAATGCCTTCAACGAGGACAAGCAGCGCTGTTTCGCCGCCGGCATGAATGATTTCATCGCCAAACCGGTTGATCCGGAAATCCTGTTTGCGACCCTTCTGCGCTGGTTGGCGAAAGGGCGCGTTAGCCCGTCGAATTAACGCCGGCGCCAGACTTGCCAGCGTTCCTTGCCCAAAAATACCGCAATCGAGTCGTTGACCGCAGCATCCTCAATGCGCTCGAAATTGGTGGCCAGTAGTTCGTCGAGTTGATCCGGCAGAATCCCGAAGGGCGGCCCTTTCGGTTGCTCGCAAAGGAAAAAATAGCCGGCAAGCAGCCCGCCGCTGGGCAGCAGTTCCGCCACTCGCTTGCCCCAGTCAGCCCACAACTTGCGCGGCAGGGCGCAGAGGAAGGCGCGTTCGTAGATCAATTGGTACGGTCGACGCGGAATAAAGCTGAAAAAATCATCGCAAACCAGGTCGACCGGCGCATTGCCCAAAATCTCACGCGCGGCATCTACCGCCACCGGGGAAAAATCCAGCGCTGTCACCGGCCAGGCGTGTTCGGCCAGATGCCCGGCTTCCCAGGCGCTGCCGCAACCGGGGATCAGCGTGTTGCAGGGCGCCGCTTGGCGGGCAATGAAATCGGCAAAGGCGGCGGGCACCTTGCCGGCATCCCAGGGGGTTGTGCCGGCGCCAAAACGCTTGCACCAGAAGTCGGGATGCTCCGGGCGTTGCTCGTTTGGCTTGATCTGTGTCGCAGAGGGCGTCTGATCGCTCATGCTAAGATTGCCCCCCTCAAAAACTCTGCTGCCAGCCGCCTCATGTCCGCTCCTTCCAAGATTGTTATCGCCTCCCGCGAATCGCGCCTTGCCATGTGGCAGGCTGTTCATGTTCAAGGCCGTCTGGCGAGTCTAAATCCAGAATCAGAGGTTGTCATTCTTGGCATGACGACCAAGGGTGACCAGATTCTTGACCGTCCGCTCGCCGAAATCGGCGGCAAGGGGCTGTTCATCAAGGAGCTGGAAGTGGCGATGGAAGAAGGCCGCGCCCACCTTGCCGTGCATTCAATGAAGGATGTGCCGATGGTGATGCCGGAAGGTTTCGTGCTGGCCGCCATCTCGGCCCGCGAAAATCCGCGTGACGCCTTCGTCTCCAACAATTTTGCTGCGCTTGATGATCTGCCGGCGGGCGCCGTGGTCGGCACCTCCAGCCTGCGCCGCGAATCGATCCTGCGCGCCAAATACCCGCAACTGGTGATCAAGAGCCTGCGCGGCAATCTCGATACCCGCTTGAAGAAGCTCGATGCCGGCGAATACGACGCGATCATTCTCGCCGCTGCCGGCCTGATCCGCCTCGGTCTGGAAAATCGCATCAAATCCGTGTTGACCGCAGAACAATCGTTGCCGGCGCCCGGGCAGGGCGCTTTGGGCATAGAGTTGCTGGCTGGCGCCGCCAATATGCTCGATGTGGTTGCGCCGTTGAATGATCCTGAAACTGCTCATTGCGTTAAAGCCGAACGTGCTTTCTCGCGTGCCTTGGGCGGTTCCTGCCAAGTGCCGCTCGGTGGCTACGCGATCATCGACAACGGCCAACTTTGGCTGCGCGGTTTTGTCGCAACGGCAGACGGCAAGGAAATGATTAGCGCTGAATTGCGCGGTAATCTAGTCGATGATGAAAATCTCGGCCTGCAACTGGCCGCCCAACTGCGCGCCAAAGGTGCCGACGCCATTCTGGAAAAGCTCGCCCACTGCAAATGAGCCAGCTTGGCCCCTTGGCCGGCAAGACCATCGTCGTTACCCGGCCACGGGCGCAAGCCGCCGCGCTGGCCGGGGCGATTAGCGAAGCGGGTGGGACGCCGCTGATTTTTCCGCTGCTCGAAATTTCGCCGGCGACTGACCCGCAGCCCTTGCAGCAAGCCGTTACCCATCTTGCCCAGTACGCCCTCGCTGTTTTCATCAGCCCCAATGCGGTTGACTACGCCTTGCCGGCCATTCTGCAAGCTGGCCCGTGGCCGGCTGGCCTGATTCCGGCGGCGGTTGGTCAGGGCACGGTGCGCGCTTTGGTCGCGCATGGGGTGAGCGGCTGCATTGCCCCGACTGAGCGTTTTGATTCCGAAGCCTTGCTGGCTTTGCCCGAGATGCTTGCGGTCAACGGCAAAAAGGTGGTTATTTTTCGCGGTGACGGGGGCCGCGAGTTGCTCGCCGATACGCTGCGCGAGCGCGGTGCCGAGGTTGATTACGCCACTTGCTACCGGCGTTCCGGCCCGGCTGATGGCGTTTTGCCGCTACTCGCCGCGTGGCGTGCTGGCCGGCTTGATGCGCTGACGGTGTCGAGCAGCGAAGGTTTGCACTATCTGCTCGATTTACTTGACGCTGAAGGCCGCCAGTTTCTCCAGAAAACTCCGCTTTTTGTCCCGCATGCCCGGATTGCCGAGACGGCGCGGGAATTGGGCTTGAACAACTGCATTCTCACTGAGGCCGCTGACGCCGGCATCCTCGCCGGCTTACGTGCTTATAATTGGGCGTCATGAGCACCACTAGTTCTCAAGCGCCCGCCGCTCCGCGAGCACGGGCCATTTATCTGCTCGCCCTTGCTGCCTTGATCGCTTGCGCCGCCTTGGCGCTGGCCGGCTGGCAATGGCTTGAAACGCGCAGCCGAATGGCGAGTTTGCAGGAGGAAGTCGCCCAGCGTTTGAGTCAGGCCGACAATGCCGGCAAGGAAGATCGTGGCGCACTCAAGCAAATGCGCGAACAAATCGACGCCTTGCAGGCCAAGCTGGGCGCCAATGAAAGCCGGCTCGCCGAATTTCAGGGCCAGACGGAAGCGCTCAAAACGCTCTATCAGGAAGTGGCGCGCAGCCGCGAAGAAACGACGCTGCTTGAAGTTGAGCAGGCAATTACGCTGGCCGGGCAACAATTGCAGTTGGCGGGCAATGTGCAGGCCGCAATCTTTGCCTTGCGCGCGGCGGATGCCCGGCTGGCCAGACTTAATCGCCCCCAGTTCCTGCCGCTGCGCAAAGCGGTCGGGCGTGATCTTGAACGGCTGCAAGCCTTGCCAGTGGTCGATCTGGCTGGCATGAGCTGGCAAATTGAACAGGCTTTGCTTGGCATCGACAAGTTGCCGCTCAGCAGTTACGGTCGACCGGCAATTCCGCTTGAAAATACGCTTGAAACACCCGTCCTGCCCTGGTGGCAGCAGACTGCCAATGATCTTTGGGCGGAGCTCAAGGGCTTGATCAGGATTCAGCGCTTTGACCGCGACGAAGCGGTTTTGCTGGCGCCCGGCCAGGAATTCTTTTTGCGCGAAAATCTCAAGCTGCGCCTGCTTAACGCCCGGCTGGCGATGCTTTCTCATGATCAGGCGACTTTTCGCAGTGAGTTGAAAGCAGCGCAAGCTATTTTGGTGCGGCATTTTGTTGGCGAAGACAAAAATGTCGAAACGTTCAAAGTTGCATTGCGCCAACTGCTGACCAGCGAGCTGAGTATTGAGTTACCGAAACTGGATGCCAGCCTCGCGGCGCTGCGCAGCCTGCGTGCTGCGCTCAGGGACAAGCCGTGAGCGGCCTGTTCTGGGTGCTGGCGTCATTCGCTCTGGCCGTCGCCATCGCGCTGGGCGCCCGGCTCAACGATGGCTATGTTCTGCTTGTCTTGTCGCCCTATCGCGCCGAGGTGACGCTCAACCTGTTTTTGCTGGTCAACGCGGCGTTGTTCGTTATCCTCTATTTTTCCCTGCGCACCCTTGCCGTTACTTTTGGCTTGCCCAAGCGGGTGCAGGCTTATCGCCGCCGGCGTCAGCGTGAAAAGGCTGGCGAGGTATTTCAGGACGCCGTCCGTCTGCTTTTTGAGGGGCGTTTTGGCCAGGCCTTGAAGCGCGCCGGCGAGTCACACGCGGCAGGTACCGCGCCCGGTTTGTCGGCATTGATTGCGGCGCGCGCCGCCCAGCGCATGCATGAATCAGAAAAGCAACAGAATTGGTTGGCGCGTGCCAAAAGTGATGATCCGCGTACTGAGGCGGCGACCTTGATGCTGGAAGCCGAGATGATGATCGAGTCGCGGCATTTTGCTGAGGCGCTGGCCACACTGGATCGCTTGCAGGGCCGCCATATTGCCGCCTCACGTCTCGAATTACGCGCACTGCAAGGGGCGGGTAAATGGGATGCCGTTCTTAAACTGGCCCGCCAGCTTGAAAAAAAGGAGGCCTTGCCGGTTGACGTGCTGCGCGAGATCAAAACCCAGGCGCACCTTGCGAATATTGCCAGCCGGCGGCACGATGCCGAGGCTTTGCAAACCTATCTTTCGGCACTGCCCGACAAGGAGCAGGGCCGGCGTTTGGTTCTCGCAGCGGCGACGGCGCTGGCTGAACAGGGGGCGGATATTGCTGCCCAACGTTTGATCGAAACTGCGCTGAGCGCCGAGGGTGCCGACTGGATGCCGGAGTTGATCGCGATCTACGGCGGCTTGAGCCAGGATGTTGCGGCACGTATTGCACGGGCCGAAAATTGCTTGCTTGAACACCCGGATGATGCCGCTTTGCTGCTCGCTTTGGGCCGCATGTGCCTGCGTCACCGACTGTGGGGTAAGGCGCAAAGTTATCTGGAGGCGTCGCTGGCGGTCAATCAAAGTCGCGAAGCGCATCTTGAACTGGCACAATTGTGCGATAAGCTGGAACGAACCGAAGAAGCAAACCGGCATTACCGGGCTGGCGCGAAACTCGCAGCAGCCTGAATCACGTATAAAAAGGGGTGGGGAAAATGTTGAATATTGATATGCGCAAAATTTATAACTTCTACCCCATCGAGCCAGCACCCGATGCCGCCAACCTGCCCACCGGTGGGGATATTTACTACGAATGCCTGGATTGCCAGGCGGTGGTCAATTCGGTGCCCTTCATCAAGGCCGCCTGCGTCTGCGGCAATTTGACCGGCGGCGCAGGTCAGTTGAGCATCAAGGCGGCTGAACGCGTCCGTGTCGTGCGCGGCAAACTGAAGTAGCCCACCGCCGGTGTCGCCGGCGCACTAAACGCGGCCATTTGGCCGCTCCCCATTTCTTGCCCTGCCTGGTGCCAATCTTAGGATTGCTGCGCACGACTACCCTTTGGCACAAAACTCCCGTTTTGCAGCACGTTATCGTCTGAGGCTGGCCATTTGGCCCAGGTCAGACGACCCGGATTTCTTTGGCAGACAAGCCAAGAGGCATCTTGAGTGCCATTTTGATATGACACAGAATCCCCACCCAACGCGCCTGGCTGCCTGCTGACACCGGTCAGCGGCCAAAGGCTGGCAGGACTAGGTATTCACCAAGTTCAGTGGATTCGATCAAACGGGATTTCAAAGTCAATGCATGAATTCGATCAGTGGTCTGTACAGGAATTTAACCTAAGGGTGCTGCTGAAAGTAGTCATGCCTCTTGGCCATAAAGGGGCTTGCCATGAATGAATATCAGGCACGTCAAGGCTGGCAGCGTCCGCGCGCTCATCGCCTTGCGCTGGAGGCACGAATCGTCTTTGACGCCACCCTGGCTGTGGCAAACCCCGATGTTTCAAGCGAAGCTCATCCTGCGGCAACTGCCGAGGCTGTTGAAAAAACGGTCGACGCGGTACCTGCCAAAGTATCGCTCACGGAAACGCCGGGTATTGAGCGCAACGTCGAAGCCAAGCATCAGGTCTTTCTGATTGATGCCTCGCTGGAAAATCTCAATCAACTGGTTGAGGCGCATCAAGGGGATGAAGTCTTCGTCCTCGATGCGCAGCAAGACGGTGTGGCGCAAATCGCCGCTATTCTTGACGGGCGCCGTGATCTCGATGCCATCCACCTGCTTTGCCACGGTAGCGCCGGCGAGCTGTATTTGGGTAATACCGTCCTCGATCTGGCCGCGGTCAACGGTAGCCATGCCGAGGCGCTGAGTGCCATCGGTGCGACGCTGGCGGACGATGGTGATCTCCTGATTTATGGTTGCGATGTGGGTGCCGGTGCCGTCGGGCAGCGTTTTGTCAGCGCGCTGGCGATTGCCACCGGTGCTGATATCGCCGCCTCCAGCGATGCGACCGGCGCGGCGGCGCGCGGTGGTGACTGGGTGCTGGAAACGAGCAGCGGAGCTATCGAAACCGAGAGCCTCGCGCTGAGCGCTTTCGATGGCCTGCTGGCGGCGCCGACAATTTCTGCACCGGCGGTGCAAATGACTAGCGAAGACACCAATTACACCGTTAATACACCCAAAATTACTATCGATTACGCGGATAACAGCACTCCTCTGACCGTACAGCTAAGCCTGCCGGCCGGCACCGGGAAGCTCTATGTTGACCAGAATGGCAGCAGCGGCGCTAGCGTTAGCCAGAATATTTCTTCGGCGGTGACTATCGTCGGTACTAAGTCCCAGATCAACGCGGCACTAAATCTGACCACGTATTTGCCGGGTGGCGATTACAACAATTCCAACGGTAGCTTCAATTTGACGGTCAGTGCCAGCGATGGCATTGCACCGGCCAGCACCCAGACGATCTCTTTCGATGTGACGCCGGTGGTCGATATCGGCAACGATACGGCGACGACGCTCGAAGAAACGCCGGTACAAATTGCGGTTCTGCTCAACGATACTTTCGAGGGCAGCCCGGTGATATCCGGTGTGGACGGCACCCCGTTGATCTTGGGTACGCCGGTTAGTGTCAATCATGGCAGCGTTGCACTGAATGCCAATGGCACCGTGACCTATACGCCCAGTGCCGGTTTTCATGGGCTTGAAACCTTTACCTATACGGTCACCTCCGGCTCTGTGACAGAAACCGCCACCGTGACCGTGACGGTGACTTCGGTCAGCGATGCGCCAGCCGGTGCCGACAAAACCATTTCCGCAACCGAAGATGTGCCCTACAACTTCTCGGCAGCCGATTTCGGTTTCTCTGACCCGAATGACGCACCGGCCAATTCGTTTGCTGCCGTCGTCCTGACCACCTTGCCGACGACTGGCACGATGACCCTAAACGGGAGTGCAGTGAGCAGTGGGCAAGTGATTGCCGTCGCCGATATTCCCCAACTCGCCTGGCAAGCGCCAGCCAACGCCAATGGTAATGCTCTGGCCACCTTTACCTTCCAGGTGCGTGATGATGGCGGTGTGGTGAATGGCGGCAAGGATACCGATGCCAGCCCGAATACGATTACCTTCAATGTCGCTTCGGTCAATGACTTGCCGGTTGCGGTCAACGACACTGTGGCCGCCACCGAAGACACGATTCTCAATGGCAACCTGAATACTAACGACACGTTATCCGGCGACGGCGGTAACGTCTGGGCTGCTACCTTAGCCAACCCACCCAGTCACGGCGCAGTTACGGTCAACCCGGATGGCAGCTTCGTTTACACCCCAACCGCCAACTACAACGGTCCGGATAGCTTTACCTATACGCTGACTGACGCCAATGGTGATGCCTCAACGGCCACGGTCAATCTGACGGTGGCCTCAGTCAACGACTTGCCGGTTGCCGCGAACGACACTTTAGCCGCCACTGAAGATACGATTCTCAACGGGACTTTGGCCACCAACGACACTCCATCCGGCGACGGCGGCAACGTCTGGGCCGTCGCCACCCAGCCCGCTCACGGCACGGTGACGGTCAACCCCGACGGCAGCTTCATTTACACGCCCACCGCCAACTACAACGGTCCGGACAGCTTTACCTACACCTTGACTGATGCCAACGGTGACGTCTCGACCGCCACGGTCAATCTGACGGTTGCCTCGGTTAACGACCTGCCGGTTGCCGCGAACGACACTTTAGCTGCCACTGAGGACACCACTCTCAACGGCACCTTGGCGACCAACGACACGCCCTCTGGCGACGGCGGTAACGTCTGGGCTGCGGCCACCCCGCCCAGTCACGGCACGGTTACGGTCAACCCCGACGGCAGCTTCATTTACACGCCCACCGCCAACTACAACGGCCCGGACAGCTTCACCTACACGCTGACCGATAACAATGGCGATGTTTCGACTGCCACGGTGAATCTGACGGTTGCCCCGGTCAACGACTTGCCAGTGGCCGCGAACGACACTTTAGCCGCCACTGAGGACACCACTCTCAACGGCACCTTGGCGACCAACGATACCCCATCCGGCGACGGCGGCAACGTCTGGGCCGTCGCAACTCAGCCCGGCCACGGCACGTTGACGGTCAACCCGGACGGCAGCTTCGTTTACACCCCGACCGCCAACTACAATGGCCCGGACAGCTTTACCTACACGCTGACTGACGCCAACCTTGACGTCTCGACCGCCACGGTCAATCTCACGGTTGCCTCAGTCAACGACCTGCCGGTTGCCGCGAACGACACTTTAGCCGCCACTGAGGACACCGCTCTCAACGGCACTTTGGCGACCAACGACACCCCGTCCGGCGACGGCGGCAACGTCTGGGCGCTAGCCAATCCCGCCGGTCACGGCACGGTTACGGTCAACCCTGACGGCAGCTTCATTTACACGCCAACCGCCAACTACAACGGCCCGGACAGCTTCACCTATACGCTGACTGATAACAATGGCGACGTCTCGACCGCCACGGTCAATCTGACGGTTGCCCCGGTCAACGACTTGCCAGTGGCCGCGAACGACACGCTCAACGCCACCGAAGACACCGTTCTCAACGGCACCCTGAGCCCCAACGACACGTTATCCGGCGACGGCGGCAACGTCTGGGCCGTCGCCACCCAGCCCGGCCACGGCACGGTTACGGTCAACACCGATGGCAGCTTCATTTACACGCCAACCGTCAACTACAACGGCCCGGATAGCTTCACCTACACGCTGACCGATACCAATGGCGATGTCTCCACCGCCACGGTCAATCTCACGGTGGCCTCGGTCAACGACTTGCCGGTTGCCGTCAACGACACGCTCAACGCCACCGAAGACACCGTTCTCAACGGCACCCTGAGCCCCAACGACACGCCATCCGGCGACGGCGGCAACGTCTGGGCAGCGGCCACTCAGCCTGCGCACGGCACAGTTACGGTCAACAACGATGGCAGCTTTATTTACACGCCAACCGCCAACTACAACGGCCCGGATAGCTTCACCTACACGCTGACCGATGCCAATGGCGACGTCTCGACCGCCACGGTCAATCTGACGGTTGCCTCGGTCAACGACTTGCCTGTGGCCGCGAACGACACGCTCAACGCCACCGAAGACACCGTTCTCAACGGCACCCTGAACCCCAACGACACGTTGTCGGGCGACGGTGGCAACGTCTGGGCCGTCGCAACTCAGCCCGGCCACGGAACGGTGACGGTCAACCCGGATGGCAGCTTCGTTTACACCCCGACCACCAACTACAACGGCCCGGACAGCTTCACCTATACGCTGACTGACGCCAACCTTGACGTATCCACCGCCACGGTCAATCTCACGGTGGCCTCGGTCAACGACTTGCCAGTGGCCGCGAACGACACGCTCAACGCCACTGAAGACACAATTCTCAACGGCACCTTGGCGACCAACGACACCCCGTCCGGCGATGGCGGCAACGTTTGGGCCGTGGCCACCCAGCCCGGCCACGGCACGGTTACGGTCAACCCCGACGGCAGCTTCATTTACACGCCCACCGCCAACTACAACGGCCCGGATAGCTTCACCTATACGCTGACTGACGCCAACCTTGACGTCTCGACCGCCACGGTCAATCTGACGGTTGCCTCGGTCAACAACCTGCCGGTTGCCGCGAACGACACGCTCAACGCCACCGAAGACACCGTTCTCAACGGCACCCTGAACCCCAACGACACACTATCCGGCGACGGCGGCAACGTCTGGGCCGTCGCCACCCAGCCCGGCCATGGAACGGTTACGGTCAACACCGATGGCAGCTTCATTTACACGCCCACCGCCAACTACAACGGGCCGGACAGCTTCACCTACACGCTGACCGATAACAATGGCGACGTTTCCACAGCCACGGTCAATCTCACGGTTGCCCCGGTCAACGACTTGCCAGTGGCCGCGAACGACACGCTCAACGCCACTGAAGACACAATTCTCAACGGCACCTTGGCGACCAACGACACCCCGTCCGGCGACGGCGGTAACGTCTGGGCCGTCGCCACTCAGCCCGGCCACGGAACGGTGACGGTCAACCCGGATGGCAGCTTCGTTTACACCCCAGCCGCCAACTACAACGGTCCGGATAGCTTTACCTACACCTTGACTGATGCCAACGGTGACGTCTCGACCGCCACCGTCAATCTCGCTGTTGCGGCAGTCAATAAGCCGCCTCTGGCACTCGACAACCTGCTTGCACCAAGCGCCGAAGACACGCCGATTCGCGGCAATTTGCTTGCTGATGACAGCGATCCCGATGGGGATACACTCCGTGTGGTGAGTTTCACCATCGATACGAATGGTGATGGTCAGCCAGAGACGTTTTCCCCTGGTCAGACGGCTGATTTGCCGGGTATTGGTCGTCTGGTAATTGACGCCAATGGTGACTTCAGTTTTGTGCCGGCAGCCAATTACTGGGGGCCGGTGCCGGTGGCAAGCTACACCGTCTCCGATGGGCAAGGTGGCTTGGCGACAGCGAAGTTGCAAATTGCTGACATTACGCCGGTGAATGATGCGCCGCAGGCCAGCAATGATGGACCGGTTGCGGTTCGGCAGGATCAGGCGGTCAGTGGGTACTTGCTGGGCAATGACCTTGATCCTGATGGTGATCATTTAACCCTGGTCGGTTTTTCCATCGATACCAAGGATGCAGGTGTAAAAACCTTTGCACCAGGAGAAAGCGCTGTCGTGCGCGGCGTCGGCACATTGGTCATCGATGCTACCGGCAACTACACCTTTACGCCGCTGCCTGGTTATTCAGGCCCTATCCCGAGCGCGACCTACACGATTTCCGATGCGCAAGGGGTTCAATCGACGGCTGCTCTGATCTTTGCCGATGTGATGCCGGAAGCCATCCCGGCAACTCCCAGCCCCAGTCCCCCACCCCCCTGGCAGCCGTCACCCAGCATGACCAGCAACAGCCCGGAGCCTGCCGTACACGTCCTGCCCAGCCTCTCCGAAACTCAGGCAGAAAGCGCCTTGCTCGGTAGTGGTGCTGGCATTCAGATGGTTGATTCCGTGCTCACAGCCGAATTGCTTGGTGGTGGCAATCAGGAACTCAGCGCCGCCGCCGGCTCTGCCGCAAATGGTGATGCCCTCTTCGTGCAGCAGGCCGTTCGGCATCAGTCGTTGATGACCGAAGCCGATCTGTTTGTCCAGCAAGCGGTACGTAGTTCTGCGCTCGAATCGGCCGGGCGCGACGTGCTTGTTGGCAGTAGTTCAAATTCAGCAACACCGGGGGTGTCCACACTCTTTGACCCGTTTGCATTAGGCGCCCTGGTTGCGCCGGAACTGACCATCACTGATCTGCCAACGGAGAACGTGGCGACGGATCCTGACCCGGAACCGGTTTCCGTGACCCCGGCTGAGCCTGGCGAGGCCCGCCCTGCCAGCGCGCTGCTGGAAGAGGAGCTTGTTCCGGTCGACGCAAGTTTGGAGCTCATTTTTACGAATGAAGATGCTGAGTCGCTGCCCTTGAGCGGTGCGCTTTCATTCAGTCGTCAATTACAACAACAGGGGGCCATCTTGCGGCCACTTTCCCCCGCAGCACCAGGCCGAAATTCCTGATAGGAAAAGCCCAATAATGAAACCAATAGATAGCAACAATTTCCCCCGGAAAAAAATTATCGCCAGCCTGATCGTTGGCTTGTTGATCGGCGGTTGCGGCTTTGTCAAACCGCGCCCGGTGACGGACGAAGAGGTGGTCAAACGGGTCAAGAGCGATACCCAGTTGATGTATCAAAATCAGGAGCCGATCGCCGGCCCGGTCAGTCTGGAAGAGGCGATGGCTCGGGCTTTGAAATACAACCTCGACTATCGCCTTAAAAAAATGGAATCGGCCTTGGCGCTTGGGCTGACTGACTACGCCAGCTACGACATGTTGCCGAAACTGGCCGCCAATGCCGGCTACCGAGCCCGCGATAATGACTCCGGCGGGACTAGTCTGGGTATTGTGGATCGCCAGCCATCACTTCGCCCATCGACTTCCGAGGAGCGTCGGCATTCGTTGGCGAGCCTCGAAGTGTCGTGGAATGTGCTCGATTTTGGCGTTTCCTATTACCGGGCGCGGCAACAGGCCGATCAGGTCATGATTGCCGAAGAGCGGCGGCGCAAGGTGGTACAGAACATCATTCAGGATGTGCGCAGCGCCTTCTGGCGTGCGCTGGGTGCGCAGCGTCTGGAGGCACAGGCCAAGGCGGTCTTGCGTCAGGCAGACGAGGCCTTGGCTCGTTCGCGACAGGCGGAAGTGACGCGGGCGATATCACCAGGGCTGGCGCTCAATTATCAACGCGCCCTGCTTGATGCAACCTCGCTGCTCAACCAGCGCCGCCAGGATCTGCTCTACGCCAAGACCGAACTGGCCGCCCTGATGACCGTGCCAGCCGGGCAGGAGTTTACGCTGGCCAACACCAACGAAGGTCGCTTGCCGCCAGCGCCGTGCGATATCAGCCAATTGGAAGAATTGGCGCTGATGAAACGCCCAGAACTACGCCAGGAAGATTTCAAGACCCGGATCACCAGCGATGAAGCGCGCAAGCAATTGCTCGGCATGCTGCCGGGGATCAATCTCGATATCAGCAAAAATTACGATTCAAACAATCTACTGTTCAACAATTCCTGGTTGCAGGGGGGGCTTGGGGTGAGCTGGACCCTGATGCGCCTTGCCGCACTGCCGGCGCTGAACCGGGCGCAGGACCAACAGGTTGAGACCGATACCGCACGCCGCCTGGCTCTATCCCTGGCGGTTCTAACCCAGGTACGTGTTGGCGCCGAACGTTACCGCCTGGCTCTCGAGGACTATCGTCTGGCCGACAGCGCGGCCCAGGTGGATCGCCGCCTGGCCGACTACACGCACGCTTCGGTCAAGGCCAAGCTGGAAACCGAACTGGAAGAAATACGTACCGAAGCGCGGGCGGTCCTCGGGGCCTATCAACGGGCGAATGCTTACGTCAATACCCAGGTTTCGTTTGGTCGCTTGTACAACACGGTCGGTGAAGACCCGTTACCGGATGACTTTGACGATGAAAACGTCAAGCAGTTGAGTCAGCGCCTGCACAGCAGCTTGCGCAATATCGAACTGGAATGGTTTCTGCAGAAAACCGGTCAAAACAGTTGCGGCGCAAAGCCTGAAGCAAAACTGCTTAGCCGGGCCAAGCCGGTCAACCGAGCAAGCGCTGTCGCCGTGCGTGTGCTCGGCATTGAGTCGCCCATCAAGCGTGAGCAGGCGCGCAAGCAAATCAGCGAGATGCTCGTCCAGCAAGGTTTTGTGATTGATGAGGCCAAGGGCTTGCCGGTCATTGTCCAGCCCGAACCGCCAGTAAAACGCAAGGCGCCAAAAGCCCGACCAGCAACACCACCAGCAGCTACCCCGGTGGTGGCAACTGTGGTACGTAAAGCGCCACGCAAAAAAATCTGGGTAGTCTCCCTGCAAAATCAACAAGGGCAAACACTTGGTAGTTCACGTTACGTGCCGGACGCCAGTAAAGCCGAGCAGAGCGAGAGCAAGGATGCGACCGACGCCGCCGTGCAGGCCGCCAGCAATCTTCGTTTGTGGAGCAAACGCGCTGAGGGTGAAAGCAAATGAGTTCACGCCTGGCCTCCGGTCTGATCATGCTGCTCCCGCTGTGCCTGTTTCACACAGTACAGGCACAGAGCAAAGCGATCACCCAAAACCCGGGGAATATGGCGGTATCGTCGATTACCCCTGTTGCCGGCGCTAGCAGCAGCACCGTTCGCGTCTTGCTGACACCGGATTACGAGTCAACCTTGGCCAGCCCGAGCGCCACCCGTATTCGAGAGATCAACGCGACGCTCGGTTCAAGCTTTGGTGCCGGCAAAACCTTGCTGGCTTTCGATTGTGACGAGCCTATGGCGCGTCTGAACATGGCCAAGGCAGAACTGCTCGGTGCTGATGAATCGCACAAGGCCAAGCAGCGGATCAAGAAATTAGGCCAGGCCAGTGAGGTTGAGGTCTCCCTGGCGCAAAGCGCTTTCGATAAAGCCAAGTCGCAAGTCGCACTGCAGCAGGCGCAAGTACGTAATTGTTCGATTGCCGCGCCGTGGGCCGGACGCGTCGCTAAAGTTCATGTCCGTAATCATATGAGTGTGGCGGCTGGTCAGCCGCTGCTTGATGTGGTCAAGGATGGCCCGTTGAAACTCAGGCTTAACGTACCCTCGCGGATTTTGAGTGCGATCAAGGTTGGCAAGGCTTTTGATGTACACATTGAGGAAACCGGCAAATCCTATCCGGTGAAGGTGAGTGCGCTCAACAGCCGGGTCGATCCGGTCAGCCAGACGATAGAAATTGAGGCCAGCCTGCTCAAGGTGCACAGTGAATTGCTGGCCGGCATGAGTGGTACGGCCAACCTGTCCCAGCTCAGCGACGCTCGTTAAAAGCACCGCTGCATGAGTTTCGTAGACGACGCAAGTCGCAACAACGCCCTTATCCTGCATCTCGAACAACGTGCCTTCAGTGCCGCAACGGCGGCCGCGCTGGGCTTTGTTGTGGTTAATGAAACCCTGGCACTGAGCACCTATCGCCAATCGTTTTTGCTGCGCCGGCAGACGGGCGACAAGCCATTTATTGCCGCAGCCTCGGGTTTGGTCGAGATTGATCAGGCATCACCCTTTGCCATCTGGCTGCTGCGCCTGATTCAGGATTTGCCGGGTACTGCCGAAGTTCAGCAGATCTCCGTGCACGAAGCACCGCAGGCTTTGCAGGCGTGCTGGCGTGAATGGCTACCTGAACATTTGTTGCTGATTCCCCTGTCTGACGGCAGCGGCCCCCTGCTCGGTCATGCGCTCTACGCCCGTGAAACGCCCTGGTTGGCCGCCGAACTACAGGCACTGGAGCGCGTGCATAGCACTTACGCTTATTGCCTGGCGGCGCTGGTGCGTGAGCGCAGCCCCTGGTTGCAGCTAGGCCGCCAGTTAATCCAACGTCGGCATTGGCGCTGGGTCGCCTTGGCTGTGCTGGCCTTGATGTTTGCACCGGTCCCCTTGAGCGCACTGGCTCCGGCTGAGGTTGTGGCGATTGATGCGCTGATGGTCGCGGCGCCACAGGAGGGCGTCATTAGCGCGATTCATGTGCGCCCGAATCAATTGGTTAAGGCGGGTGATGCTCTTTTTTCACTCGATGCAACCGCCCTGGCTAATCGCCGTGAGGTGGCCCTGAAAGGGCTGTCGATTGCCCGTGCCGAATCACTGGTTGCCGAGCAGCGGGCCTTTGATGAACAGAAGAGCAAATCGGAGCTGGCCGCGGCAACCGGTCGCGTGCGCGAGAAAGAGGCTGAACTGGCTGCGGCAGAGGCTTTGCTGGCGCGCATGACGGTGCACGCCGAGCGTGAAGGTGTCGTCATTTTTGGTGATGGTAACGACTGGATCGGGCGTCCGATTCAGACCGGCGAACGCATCATGCAACTCGCCGACCCGACGCGCGCCGGCCTGCTGGTCTGGTTGCCGGTTGCTGATGCGCTAAATCTCGAAGCTGGCGCGCCGCTCCGCCTTTTTCTGCATACCCAACCCTTGTCGCCCTTAGCCGGCGCGGTTGTGCAAACCAGTTATCAAGCCTTGCTCAGTCCTGACGGGATTGCTTCCTATCGCCTGCTTGGCCACTTTGCCCCGGAGCAGGAGCGGCCCCGGATTGGCCTGCGCGGAACAGCACGGGTTTCGGCCGGGTGGACCCTGCTTGGCTATTATCTTTTCCGCCGCCCCTTGGCTGCCGTTCGCGAATGGACCGGTCTGTGAGCGCAGTCCGGACGGCGCTGCCGTCATTGCGTGAAGAGTTGCGGCTCGCGCCCGGCGCCGCCAATGGCAATGGCAGCCCGGCCTGGGTCATGCATGATCCGGTCAATAACCGGTTTTTTCGTATCGGCTGGCTGGATTTCGAGATTTTGCTGCGCTGGTCGCAGGGTTCTGCCGAACAGATTGCCGCACAAATTCGTGCAGAAACCACCTTGCATGCGCTGGCCGAGGATGTCGATGCGCTCGCCGAATTTCTTGCCCAGCACTGCCTGATTCGAATCGCCAGCAGCGAAGGCGTGACGGCGCTGCAACGCCGGGCGCAGGCGCAATCGACCGGCTGGCGTCAGCAATTGTTGCGCCACTACCTGTTTTTCCGGATCCCCCTGGTCCATCCCCAGTTCTGGCTGGCGCGCATGGTTGTTCAACTGGAGTGGCTGTTTTCCGGGGCGCTTGCCGGTGCCTTGCTGCTGATCGCACTGCTCGGCTTGTTTCTGGTTACGCGGCAATGGGATGTTTTCGCCCATACCTTTGTCGATCAATTGAGCTGGTCCGGTTTGCTTGGCTATGCCGCGGCCCTGGTTGTCGCCAAAACCCTGCATGAAGCGGGACATGCGCTGACTGCCGCGCGCTACGGGGTGCGCGTTGCCCATATGGGAATCGCCTGGGTGGTCTTTTTCCCCATGCTGTACACCGACACCAGCGAAAGCTGGAAATTGACCAATCCCCGGCAACGGCTGGCGATTGCCAGCGCCGGCATTGTTGCTGAGCTAGCACTGGCGGCGCTTGCCACGCTGGCCTGGAGCCTGGCCCCGGATGGCAGTCTGCGCAACGCCCTGTTCTACCTGGCGACGACCGGCTGGCTGCTCTCGCTGGCGATCAATGCCAGCCCATTCATGCGCTTCGACGGCTATTTCATCCTGTGCGATTTGCTCGACCTGCCCAATCTGCACGAGCGTTCCGCCGCCCTTGCTCGAACCTGGTTACGGCGCACGCTCCTTGGTTTGCCGGTGCCCTGGCCGGAGCGTCTGCCGGGGCAGGGCAATGCGTTAATGATTATTTTTGCCGTGCTGACCTGGATCTATCGTCTGGCCGTGTTTTTCGGCATTGCCCTGATCGTTTATCACAGCTTTTTCAAGGTGCTCGGCCTGGCTCTGTTTGCGCTGGAAATCTACTATTTCATCCTGCGTCCGATCCATGCCGAAGTTCGTGCCTGGTTTGCTCTGCGCGAAAAGATTGCACCGTGGCGGCGGCGCAGCGCCTGGTTGTTGCCTGTCTTGCTGTTGCTTTCCGGCTTACTGCCCTGGCCCGGACATGTTGCCGCGAGCGGCTGGCTGCATGCCGGCCGGCAACATATCGTCCATGCGCCCTTTGCCGGACGGCTGGTTACCTTGCCGACCACTGTTACGGTCGACGCCGGGCAGGCCCTATTTTTACTCGAAGCGCCGGAACTGGCGATTTCTGCCGGTCGCGCCGGCGCGCTGGCTGCGGCGCGGGGCCGCGAACTGCTGGGCTTGATCGGACTGCCGGAAGGCGAGGCGCGGCGTAACAGCGTTGAGCAACAGCAGGCGCAATTTGTCGCCGAAGAACAACTCTATCGTCAGGAGCAATTGCGCCTGCAACTGACCGCGCCCTTCGCCGGGCAACTGCGCGATCTCGATGAAAACCTGCAGCCCGGTGTTTGGGTGCATCCGCGTCAGCCGCTGGCGATCATCATTGATCCGAAAAGCTGGGTGGTTGATGCCTTGGTCGAGGAAGTCGACATCGCCCGCCTTGCGCCAGGCAACCGGGCGCGAGTGCTGATCGAGGGCCAAAACCCGTATTTCCTGAGCGGGCAGGTTAGTGAAATCGATGCCGGGCGGACCCAGAATCTGCCGCACCCCTTGCTTGACGCCAAGCATGGTGGGCCTTTGCCAACCGTCGCTGGAGCCGCGGGCGAAAGCGTTTTGCGTGATGCCCGCTATCGCGTCCGCATCGTGCTCGATGCACCACCGCACAGCCCGCAGATGGCGGTGGCACGGGTCGACATCGAGGGCGCTGCGCAGGCCTGGTTAGGCTCCGCACTGGAGCGCTGGGCCGCCCTGTTGATCCGTGAAAGCGGTTTTTAGGGTGAAACAATAGGGCAATTTGGGCGTAGGTCGTGCGTAGGTCGGGCTTCAGCCCGACAATGACAATGAAAGAGTCGGGCTGAAGCCCGACCTACGCCCAACTGTTGATCCGTGAAAGCGGTTTTTAGGCGCTGGTAGGGCTCAGGCCCAGTCTTGCGGCTTGAGGAAGACCTCGTAAAGCTCGGCTTCCGGCGTGCCGGCTTCTGGCGCCCAGTCGTAGCGCCATTTGACGATGGGCGGTAGCGACATCAGGATAGCCTCGGTCCGGCCACCGGATTGCAGACCGAACAGCGTGCCGCGATCCCAGACCAGGTTGAATTCGACGTAACGTCCCCGGCGGTAGGCCTGGAAATCACGTTCGCGTTCGCCGTAAGGCGTTTCGCGGCGTTTGGCGAGCACCGGCAGGTAAGCCTGGGTAAAGGCGTTGCCGAGCGCTTGGGTGAGTTCGAAGCAACGCTCGAAACCGCCTTCATTCAGATCATCGAAAAACACCCCGCCGACGCCACGCGGCTCGTTGCGGTGTTTGAGGAAAAAATACTCATCGCACCAGTGCTTGTATTTTGGATAAACCGCATCGCCAAAGGGCGTCAGCGCGTCCTTACAGGTCTGATGAAAATGAACCACATCGTCGCGTTGACCGTAATAGGGCGTCATGTCCATGCCGCCGCCAAACCAGAAGACATCTTCTTCACCTGGCTGGGTGGCGACAAAGCAACGAACGTTCATGTGTGCCGTCGGGCAATAGGGATTGCGCGGGTGCAGGACCAGCGAAACGCCCATCGCCTCCCAGGCGCGGCCAGCAAGATGCGGGCGGACGGCGGTCGCCGAGGCGGGCAGTGATTTGCCGGTAACGTGCGAAAAATTAACCCCGCCGCGCTCGAAAAAGTTGCCTTCCTCGATCAATCGCGAAATGCCGCCGCCGCCTTCCGGGCGCTCCCAGTTATCGCTGCGGAAAGACTGGCCGTCAAAGGCTTCGAGTTCGGCAACGATACGGCTTTGCAGGCCGGTGAAAAATTCCTTGAGGCGGGTGCTGTCCATGAAGGCTCCAAAAATGAAAGACGGGCGGCTAAGGCCGCCCGTCTGAGTGCATCTAGCTGAAATGGTTCAGCGGCTGATCGCGCGGTGGCCGATGTCCTTGCGGAACTGCATGCCATCAAACTGAATCTGAACCGCCGCCTCGTAGGCTGCCTTTTGCGCCAGTTTGACGTTCTCGCCCAGCGCCGTAACGCAGAGCACGCGGCCACCGTTGGTGACTACCTTGCTATCCTGATTAGCGGTGCCAGCATGGAAAACATGCGCATCATCGCCAAAGCTGTTGCCCGCCGGCAGACCGTGAATAACGTCACCTTTCTGCGGGGTGTCCGGGTAATTGGCAGCAGCCAGCACAACACCTAATGCAACGCGGCGGTCCCATTCGGCTTCAACCTGATCAAGCGTGCCGGCAATCGCGTGCTCAAACAGATCAACCAGATCGGACTTGAGCCGCATCATGATCGGCTGGGTTTCCGGGTCGCCCATGCGGCAGTTGAATTCCAGCGTTTTGACGCTGCCATCCTTGTTGATCATCAGACCGGCGTAGAGAAAACCGGTAAATGGAATGCCATCCGCCGCCATGCCGCGCACGGTAGGCAGGATGATTTCGCGCATCGCCTTGGCGTGGACTTCAGGCGTCACGCAGGGGGCCGGGGAATAAGCGCCCATACCGCCGGTGTTCGGGCCATTGTCACCATCGAAAATCCGCTTGTGATCCTGGCTGGAGGCTAAAGCCAGCACGTTTTTGCCGTCGACCATGACAATGAAGCTGGCTTCTTCGCCGTCGAGAAAGTCTTCGATGACGACGCGCGCACTGGCATCACCGAGCTTGTTGCCGGACAGCATGTCATCAATGGCGGCGTGCGCTTCGGCAAGCGTCATGGCGACCACGACACCCTTGCCGGCAGCCAGGCCATCAGCCTTGATGACGATCGGCGCACCTTTGCGGTCAATATAGGCATGGGCTGCGGTCGACTCGGAAAATGTCTCAAAACCAGCCGTCGGAATGTTGTGGCGGGCCATGAAACGCTTGGCGAAATCCTTGGAGGATTCAAGTTGCGCGGCTTCCTTGGTCGGGCCAAAAATTTTCAGACCACGGGCACGGAAAACGTTGACCACGCCAGCCGCCAGCGGTGCCTCGGGGCCGACAACGGTGAGGTGAATTTTGTTTTGTTCAGCGAAATCAGCTAACGCTTCCGGGTCGGTGATGTTGATGTTTTCCAGCTCATGCTCGCGTGCCGTGCCGGCATTGCCAGGGGCAACATAAACCGTTTGCATACCGGGTGTCTTGGCCAGACGCCAGGCAATGGCGTGCTCGCGACCGCCGGAACCGATGACTAGTAGTTTCATTTTAATAAAAAACCTTTTTCAGCCAGTTGCTAAGACCTTTATAGGAGTCACTATTCTTGTTCAATAGATTATTCCCGATAAGGCTACTCAAACCTTCTCCAGGCGTTTTTTGCCAAGCTAGCCATGTGGCTGTATGTGCTTTTGCAATAAAGTGTTCTGGAAATTTTTTGTTATTTAGGCCCTCAACCACTTGTTGCGCTTTTGCGACAAGTTGACTTTCCGCCGCTGCTGCAGATGTAAGGCACCAATCCTCTATATATCCATCAGCCTGATTCGTTGGCATTATCCAGATGCCGATTTTTGGTAGCCCGTATTTATTGTCAAAAACAAAACCATCAAAAAGAACTTTTTTCGGAGGATTCTGAACTCTATACCCCTTGGGGGATAGAAGTTTTTCTATGCGTTGATAAGTTGCAAGGAAACCAAGCCCACCGGAATTTTTGGAGTCAGCATCTACGACCAAGCCAAGCCGACTGATTCTTCCGTCAGTTAAGCTATCTAGCAGGTCTTCAAATATATTTATGGCATTCTCCTTTCCGTTGCCTGTCGCCCCATATTCCCTAGGCGGGCCTACGGTTATTTCTTTATTTTTATAACCAATATTGCGCAATAATGCCCCAAAGAAAATTTGGTCAGCTTCGCCTTCTACAAGCAGCATTTTCTGAGTCATTACCGAACCTCAATATTCGCTTCAGTTAGTCGACCTAACCGTTCTTCGGTAAATACTGTTGCGAAAACACGTCCTTTGTCATTTGAAGCAATGCTTTTGCCAAATCTAAACAACATGCCATCGGTTTCAGTGTCATCTATCGAGGCTGCGGAAAATGCCTCTATGCAATCTCTGCTGTGGGTTGTTGCAAAAACCTGAACGTTTAGTTCTTTTGCAAGGAATAGAACAAGGTCCCAAGCTTGTTTTTGTACGGAGTAATGCAGGCCGTTTTCGAATTCGTCTAATAAAAGAATTCCGCCTTTGGCCGAGAATAGCGACAAAACGATTTGGAGCACGCGAGTCATGCCATCACCCATGCCAGCTAATGGTATGGGCGATGGTTCGTCTTTTAATTTTACGATAGCAACGCGTTTTGCTTCTCTTGAGAATGATCCTTCTTCCTTTGAGACAAAAGCGAGACCCGTGACGTCCTCTTCGATGATTCGTAGCGCCTGCAATAGATAGTGTTCTGCTTCTGTGAGTGCGGCCTTATCCCACATTCCGGCGAGTTGTTCAGAGGTTACAAAATCAGTGGGAACATATACGTAAGGAATAGCACCTGGTTCTCCGCCGCCGAATCGGCTACGTCTACGGACATGGGAAGTGTCATCAATGTCTAGCCAAAACGAGCGATGTTTGGTAGAGATATGAAGTGCTTGATTTGGAGAGATTTGATCCGAGAACAAGTCTGGATTGTCTTTTTCGACTGGTATTCGTTTTAACCGACGAACAATAACCCCATCTTCGTCTTGTATTTCTTCAAATGCTTCTTGAAAGAGTCGGTGTTCAATCTGAACAAAGGCATCTTTATTTTTGTCTCCAATATAAATGGGAGCACCATCTCGTTCAGGGAATGCTCGCCTAGGGAAGAAGTGGCGAAAAGAGGACTCTAAGGTGCCAACTTCTGAATTGGCTAACGGGTTGTCAAAACGCAAGTTCTCATCATGCTGCCCTAGTAGCGTGTTTAGTGTCGCAGGATTACCTTGGCTCGCAAAGATGCTTAGGGCCTCCAAGAGTGAGCTTTTTCCGCTATTGTTTTTCCCTACAATTAGGTTTACTTGTCCAAGCTTAGGGATCTCCAGCTCATCAAATAATCGGAAGTTTCTAATGGTCAGACTATCGATCATGGATATCCCTTTCCTGAAAATTAGTGACGGAAGTGACGCGCACCAGTCATAACCATCGCCAGCCCATGTTCATCAGCCGCTGCGATGACTTCCTCGTCGCGCATCGAACCGCCCGGCTGGATGACCGCCTTGGCACCGGCTGCCGCCAGTACGTCGACGCCGTCGCGGAACG
>JBDKHF010000002.1:0-21300 GCA_039797825.1 Pseudomonadota bacterium
CGGTCGGTGCCGTGACGCTCAATCCCGAACGCGATTGCATCGTCAACGCGTGTACGGAAGGTAAGCTTATTCAGCCGTTGGCTGCATGACCGAGGCGACAACTACCTTGACGCGCGCCGGAATCGACAGAGACGCGCCAGTTTTGCTGGCTGTCTTCCTGAACAGGGGACTTGTCAGCTCCCCTGGAGGGTAAATTTTAGTCAGTAACCAGTTTGCCCTTGGCGATCAGGTCATTGATGATAGCTACATCATTAACGCCCGTTGCCCCAAGATCAACACCAGAAAGCACGATCTTCTGCGTCACATTCGTACCATCCGGTTTGACATCAATCACCGTGTCGGCGCCTTGCTTGCTGAAGTTCAGGTAAGCATCCAGCGCGGCACCCGTTGTTGCGGTAGGCAAGAGATCACGCAGGTCGAGAACATCGCCACCAGCTGCTTTGGAAGCCACATTAAAGTCAGCAATCGTGTCCCTTGCAGGAGAACCAACCGTGCCCTGATCAGCAAATGACCAGGCAAAGGTATCGGAACCCAGGCCACCCGTAAGCACGTCACTGCCCTGCCCGCCATAGATAGTGTCTGAACCAGCGCCACCCTGAACAATGTCGTTACCGGCACCAGCATTGATGTTGTCTTTGCCATCGCTACCGATAATTTTTTCCGAATTATCAGTCCCGTCACGGGTCTCGCCGGTACGTACAGCCCACGAGCCGTTTGTTGCTGTTTCGACAATATCCTGATTTGCAGCGAGGTTAGGCGCATCGCTAGGAGAGAAGAGAGCATATTCATCGTTACCAATGATCTTATATGTCGTATCAGCAGAACCAGAAACCTTGAACTCAACACGGAAGCTGGCATGTCCGCCTTGATCCCAGTAGAGGATCTCAATCGGTTGCAGCCCTTCAGTCAGCGTCACTCCCGTATAGGTTTGTGTCGCAGTTGACTGGATGAAATCAGCCTGACCGATATTTTGACCATTGATCAGTACACGATAACCATCGTCGGCCGTAACTCGCATATCGAAGATCCCGCCTGCCGGAATGTAGATGTATCCGACCATCCGGATAACCGCGTCGGTCGTATCGCCAAGTCCGCTGGTCGCTGCCAGGCCATCAACGTTACCGGACGTAACCTTGAGGAAGGTATGAAGATTATTGGCGCCACCGACCGTTGCAGTAGCACCAATCACCCCACTCTCAACCCTGCCGTTCTGGCCAAGATCGTTGGTAAACAAGGGCGTATTGGAACCAGCCGGCAAGCCAAACTCCAGTTTATTGGCAGAGAAAGTTGCGTCTGCCTTGATTGGGTCAGACAAGATGGCATTGTTAATCAAGTTGGTATTGTTGTTGCGTCCCTCGATGATCTCCTCAACATCAGCCAAACGGTCGACGTTGTTGGCAGTGCCCGCATCGGCAGTACCGTCGTCAGAATGCAAACGAACTGCTGTCGCACCTTGATACGCCGGATCCGCAACAATACCGTCACGCGTGTCGTTGTAACCGAAGTATTCACCGGAGAGACCCATATTCATGGTTGCGATCGGTGTAGAAACACTGGTCAGCGTAATTACCTGCGGCGGCAGGATATTGATGGTCAGCGTTGAAGCAGCTGTATCACCATCAAAATCACGCAAGGTATAGCCAATCAACTCGGGCGATGCCGGCACAGCCGTTGGCGGCGTGTAAGTGTAGGCGCTGGTATCCATATCCACCGCAAACTTGCCGCCCTTCTGGGTTTGTACCGTCCAGGAATTGGTCGTAGCATCATAGACGCCGTGATTGGTTCCGGAGGGGGTTGCACTACCAGTATTGTAAGTTGTGCCATCCAGTGTAAATTGCTGGAGCTTACCGCCGTCAGCACCAATTCCAGAACCCGCACCCAGAGAGCCGTTGAGCAGTTCACCGCCAGTCGGCATGACAATCGAGTCACGCAAAATTGGCGGCAAATCCGATGCCTGAGGAACCACAATGGCATTCGTATCAGTTCCAGTTAGACCGTTGTAGGCTACCGGGTTCATATTGGACAGCGTCGCCCCAGTTCCCATCCCATAGGCGAATGAATTAATGTCGTTATTTTCAAGGAAGTTACGCCAAATACCCTCTTCCGTCGTTGCTAAAGGGGCTAAAGGATCGCGTTCTTGGATACCGTTGCTGTTGGGCAAAGTCCCGGTGTAATTCCAAGGGGCTGAGTTCCAATCGACACTTGCTGTCGGTGCTCCATCGGTCAGGAAATACGAAACATTCTGTGCTCCAGCAATTTTGCCTGCCGAAGTAAATGCACTCATCGCATTGAGCAAAGCGGCATCGTAATTAGTCGCACCATTACTGGTGAGTTCATTTACGTAAGTCTTTGCAACTGCCACCGAAACCCAAACGTTCTGATAGGCATTTGCTGAATCAGAGAATGTGACCACTCGAACCATCACATCACCCAGATTATCGTACTGATCAAGCATCTGGGTGACAGAGTCCTTCATGATCTGCAACTTGCTTCCAGGTCCAGAACCCATGCTACCGGAGACATCCAGCACAAGCATGATGTTGGAATCCTGCGAAGGAAGAACAACCGTTCGGGTTCCCGGTACAGCAGTCGGCGCATCATCCTCAATATTGACGGTCAAGGTTCCTTGTGAAGTGAACACGCCGTCAGTCGCCCGCACGCCAAATGCTAGCGTACTGACATTTTCACCATTCGCAGTAACGTGATCAATCGCCTTGGAGAGAGTGACCGTGTAGGCACCACCATCGGTAATTGTTGCACGCAGCACCTCAGGACCACCAACACCCGCCGTACCAACCAAGGTATGACCATCAGGACTAGCAGTCCAAACAACAGCAACACCACCAGAGGAGAGTGCAGTTGCAGGAGCAAATAGAGAAACAGTCTCAACACTGTCAGGATCAGAAACAGCAATCGTACCGGAGACAGAAGCCAGGTTAGTGGTGTCAGCTGCATTTGTTGGATTGCCAATGCTGTCAGCAATACCATTGACCAAGCCTTCTTCGGAAACTGAAGCAGTTGAATTTCCAACTGTCGGCGGAGTGTCATTATCCAGGATCGTGCCGCTACCGGTGTCGCCGGTGCTGACGAGCGGGTTGCTTGAGCTGCCAGCGGAGAGAACGACGGTTTCGGCGGTTTCGGTGAGCGTGTCATCGAGAACGGCAACTCGGACTTGTACTGCCGTGCCGGTGGCTGGCAGGGTGATCTGGTTGCTGACCGGGACGGCGACCCAGCTGCTGCCGTTGTTGTATTCGAGCGGACCGTGGTCGCTGCTGCCGGCGCTGCCGCCCAGGCTCAGGGTGACGGTGGTGTTGGCGGCGACCGGGTTGGACAGGCTGACGTTGTAGGTCAGGTAGTTGCCGGTGGCTTCAACAACACTGCCGGCGTCGCTGATGACGACGGAGGCGGAAATATCGAATACTTGATCACCGGTCGCAACAAACGCATTCCCGGCCACATCCTCACCAGTGACCTTGGCATCTACCTTGGTATCCGGATCTGCGGCCAGATCACTTCCCGGGACATCGATCGAGTAAGTCAAATCTGGTTTCACCACACCAACAAACTGTTTGCTGTTGATGGTTAGTGTGACCACATCGCCAGGTTCTGCATCGCCACCTACCTTACCGGTCACGGCAATCGTCGTATTGGCCTCGTTGGCTGTCAAAATATTATCGGCAGTAATCGGGTCGACCGTGATCGTTGCCTGAGCAACCGTATCAATAGTTGCCTTAACTGTCGCCTTGGCCGTGTTTCCAAAAACATCGCTCGCGGTTACGTTGAAGACAACCGGACCGTCAGGAATCGGAGTAAGCGGGGTGACGCTCCAGGTGCCATCGCCGGCAACTTTGGTCGTCATTACCTCACCAGTCGGGCTGACAACAGTAATGTTTGCTCCCGGGGTACCTGTACCCATCACATTTGGTGTGTTGTCGTTTGTAATCAGGTCGGTGCGATTAGCGCTATCCGAATTCGGATCAAGTTTGGCAGCAACCGTAACGTCACCTTGAATCAACGGCGCACCATTGATCGTATCGAGAACCCGACCACGGCTGGTCCCAAACTGAAATGCCAGCGGATCGACGTTTTCAACGATGCGCATTAACTCAATGAAGGAATGCCCTTCCTCGCCACCACTGCCGCCACCACCTGCCGCTGGATCTTCCAGCAGGGCGTCAAGATCGCCGCCGCCCGTAATCGCCTTGGCGATTTTCTGGAATCCTTTTTTATTATTTGCTACCGCGCTATCCGCCGCATCCGGTTTGATCTCGGCAGTGACCTCGGCATCCATCTTGGCCGTCTCACCTGAACGCACGATCAGTTCGCGCCCATCGCTCATCTTCAGCTGAACCTGCGCGCCTTCCGAGGCGGAAACAGTTTCACCCTCACGGATGACATCACCAGACTTCAGGCGGCGGGCGTTGCCTGCGGCGTCCCGTGCAAAAGCTTCACCAGAGAGGTTGCCGACTTTAGCGATGATTTGGGCCATGACAGTTATCCAGATTTATTGACGATGTCGCCAGTGTAGGAAAACTGTCCAGATAAAACTATTGGACCAAAGTACAGTATTTACGGTATTCGCAGCATTGCCGACAATGCCTGTATCAGCTAGAGAGCAAGCCTGTTGCGTCTAGATTTCCAGCCCATTGATGTGCAACGAAAGTTGCAATCGATCACGCACCGCCAACTTATCAAAAATTGCGGACATGTGCGCTTTCACCGTGCGTTCGGAAATATTTAATTGCGCGGCAATTTCCTTATTGCTTGCCCCGCCAGCAACCAGTTTGGCCACCTGACGTTCGCGCTCGGAAAGCTTATCTCCCCAGCCTTCATTTTTGGCCTGATTTGGCCGTTGACCGAGAGACTTTGCCGTTGCACCGACCATGCGTTGCAATAAGGACTGCCCTATCCATAATCCGCCATTACCAACCGCCAGGGCAACCTGACGCAACACCTCGGGCGCCGCACGACTGTTGCAGCAACCTGCAGCGCCGGCAGCCAGCGCGCTCATCACCAGTTCTTCATCCGGCTCGTCACTCAGGATAACAACCGGGTGCCCAGTGGAAAAATCCACCTCACTCAAGACTTCAGCAAGGACTTGATTAGCTCGCAAACGGCACCAGATCACACCAGGCTTGTTCAGGCCACGCATTTCACTCGCCGCGCCAACCAGCACAGCACGCGGAAAAGCCTCTTGCCAGCCCGGCAAGCCAGTGGGATCGGAATCGATTATCCAGTGCTGCATCATCTCTCCGAAAGTGCCACGCTCTTGGCGCGGAGTACCGGCTTCATCAGGTAAGAAAGAACGCTCTTTTTGCCAGTCAAAATATCCACTTCGGCGACCATGCCGGGAATGATCGGCAGATTGGCATCGCCAAACCCTGCCTTATTGGTTCGCACCCGAACAATATAAAAAGCGTTGCCCTTGTCATCCATCACCGTATCGGCACCAATATGTTCCAGCGTGCCATCCAGCCCACCGTAGATGGAAAAATCGTAAGCGGTAAATTTGACGACCGCCTGCTGCCCGGGGCGAAGAAAAGCAATATCCCGTGGCATGACCTTGGCCTCAAGCAGCAGCGCATCTTCGAGCGGCACAATTTCGATCATGTCCTTGCCTGGCTGAACGACACCGCCGACGGTATTAACCAGCAAGCGCTTGACCGTTCCCTTGACCGGCGAGCGGATCGACGACTGTTTGACCCGATCACTGAGTGCAACGCTACCTTCCGCCAAACCATTCAGTTTCGAGACCGTCTCCGACAACTCGCGGCCTGCATCATTGCGGAAAGTCAGCGAAACCTCTTCGATCTTGCGCTGCGCCTCGTTGATGGCAGCCTGAATCCGATTGATCTGCGACGAGGCCATATCGCGCTCACCGCGATAGCGAGACACATCACGCTCCAGACGCAGCAATTCAACCTCGGAAACCGCGCCGGAATTGATCAACGGTTTGGTCACCGAAAGTTCTTTCGAGGTCAGGTCATAGCCCTGCCCCGCCTGAGCGCGCCGCGCTTGCGCTTCACCAAGCTCCTGCTGACGCTGGATCAATTGCTGGCGGGCGATGGAAACCGCCGCTTCCATTTCGGCGCGTTTAGCCTCATAGAGTTGACGTTCCTGCTCCGCCAACTCGGGTTCATTTTTAACGACATCGGGCGGCGGGATAAATGGCTTGCCGTCAGAAGTCGCTTTTAAACGCGCAGCTTTGGCAACCAAGCCCAAATATTGAACGCGATTCTCTTTTACTGAAGAGGCAAAGCGCGTTTCATCAATCTTGACCAAAAGTTGGTTGGCCTGAACGATGTCGCCTTCACGCACCAAAATTTCCGAAACCAAACCCCCGTCAATACTTTGCAAAATCTGAATTTGTTTGGAGGGGATCACCTTGCCATCGCCCCGCGTCACCTCATCAAGTTGCGCAAAGGCGGCCCAGACAATCGACAGTGCAGCAACCAGACCACCTACACGCAACAGAACACGAGCCCGCAACGGCTCCTGGCGCAAGATCGCCAGATCTGCATCCGTGGCGAAATCGACGGCATCAACCTCGTTGCTATTCGGCAGGCGCCCCAGCACCTTTTCAACATATTTTTTGTTGCGCTCAGCAAGACTTTCAAGGCCGGCATAAATACGCTTCAGGAGGTTCATGAACCTCTCCCGATACGTCCGCCTTGCAGCGCCTGGATTACCTGATCACGCGGGCCGTCGGCTACCACTTTGCCGTCATCCAGAACGATAACGCGATTGGCCAACTCAAGCAGGCTGTTGCGATGGGTGACGATGATCATCGTCTTGTGCGCCGCCATTTCTCTGAGACGCTGTTTAAAAGCATTTTCGGAAGAGAAATCCATCGAGCTGGTCGGCTCGTCAAGCAACAAAATCGGCGGGTCCATCAGGAAAGCGCGCGCCGCAGCGACGCCCTGACGCTGTCCACCAGAAAGAGAATCACCGCGCTCACCAATTAGCATGTCGAAACCATCCGGGTGGCGGTTCACAAACTCGGTCAATCCACCAGCCTCGGCAGCGGCAACAATCGAGGCATCATCGGCATACGGTGCGCCAATCGCAATATTGTCACGCAGCGAACCATAAAACAGCGTCAAATCCTGGGCGATATAACCAATATTGCGACGCAAATCAGCCGGGTCCAGCTGGCGCACATCAACCCCATCAATCATCACCGCGCCGGAAGTTGTCTGGTACAAACCGAGCAGCAATTTTTGCAGCGTGGTTTTTCCGGAACCAATGCGACCGATGATCACCACCTTGTCGCCCGCGTTGATTTTGAATGAAGCACCCTTCAAAGCCGCTACGGAGGAGTTCGGATAATTGAAACCGACATCCTTGAATTCAATATTGCCGCGCAGTTCAGGACGGTGAACAAAAGAGGCATCCGCCGGACGTTCAACCGGCTTAGCCATCACCTCCTCCAAAGAACTGAGTGAGGTTTTGGCGTTGTGATATTGCATCAACAGGCCGACCATTTGGCCAAGCGGCGCAACTGCGCGTGAAGCCAGCATGGTGCAGGCAATCATGCCGCCCATCGTCAGCTTGCCCTCGGCAATCAGGTAAACACCAATGATGATCACCACCACATTCACCGCCTGCTGCATTTCCATCGCACCGTTGGTCGCTGCCGCAGAAAGGAAACGCATCTGGTTATTGACCCGCGAGACAAAGGCCACCGATTTTTCCCACTTCGACTGCATGACGCTTTCAGCACCTTGCGTCTTGATCGTTTCGAGCGCGGTCAGGCTTTCAATCAGAGTGGCATTACGTAACGCACCGGCACGGTAAGTCGTTTCCGATAACTCATGCATTTTGTGCTGCAGGATGTAGGCGTAAATGACCACCAAGACCAGCATGACCAACACTGGAATGACCATCACCCAATGAATCAGGCCAATCACCAGCACAAAGAGCAAGGCAAAAGGCAAATCAATGAAAGTTGTGACTGTGGCGGAGGTGATGAAATCGCGTACCGTCTCGAAAGAACGCAAATTGGATGCGAAGGCACCCACCGCCGCCGGGCGTGACTCCATGCGCACACCCAGCACGCGCTCCATAATTTTGGCCGACAATTCCAGGTCGATTCGCGCACTCGCCAAATCGATGAAATACCCGCGCAACATGCGCATGGTCATGTCAATAGCGAGCAGGAGCAGTACACCGAGCGCCAATACCCAGAGCGTCTCCATCGCCCGATTGGGCACCACGCGGTCATACACATTCATCGAGAACAAGGGCATCGCCAGGGCGATTACGTTAATCAGCAAGGCGGCGGCAAGCACATCCCGATAAACCGGCCACTGATCAGCCAATGCGCCCCAGAACCAATGGCGCATTTTGACATCACCGACCTGCGGGGTACGTTTGTCAAAACGAAAATGCGGACGGGCGAAAATCGCAATCCCGATATAGCGCTGCTCAAGCTCGGCACGCGACAAGGAAACCGAACCCTGCCCGGTCTCCGGGAAAAGCAGTCGGGCATGTTCACCACTTTCATCCCAACCGAGTAGCACGCAAGCCTCATCGCCTGCGGTCAACAGCACGGCAGGCAACAAAACTGCATCAATTTTTTCCAAGGGGCGCCGCAAAACCTTGGCTGACAAGCCTGAACGGCTGGCGGCACGGGCAAACAAGGCCGGCGTCAGCTTACCTTTCTCGAGTGGCAAGCCCGCGACCAGTGCCGCCCGCGTGCTGGGTCGACCGTGAATTCGAGTGAGTTCAACCAGACAATCGAGCAAGGGATCAAGATGAAGAATATCTTCACGTACCCCAATGTTTCCCGGTTCCGGATTTTTAATTAGTTCTTTTTGCATCTACCCACCCTATGATGGCGAAAATAATAGCCTAGATCACTAGTCATAGTTGTAAAAAAAGGCATAAAAAAAGCGGCCTAAGCCGCCTTCTTTAGGTCTTTCGGCATATCAAGCAATCAAAGGAACTATCAACAAGGCCACCAAGTTAATAATCTTGATCAACGGATTGACTGCCGGACCAGCCGTGTCCTTGTAGGGATCACCCACCGTATCACCGGTCACCGCCGCTTTATGGGCATCCGAGCCTTTGCCACCAAAATGACCATCTTCGATGTATTTCTTGGCGTTATCCCAAGCCCCGCCACCCGTCGTCATCGAAATGGCAACGAACAAACCGGTGACGATCGTACCAACCAGCAAACCACCCAGCGCCTGCGGGCCAAGCACCAGGCCAACAACAATCGGCACCGCCACCGGCAGAATCGATGGAATCATCATTTCCTTGATCGCTGCTACGGTCAACATGTCTACCGCCCGAGAATAATCCGGCTTGGCTGTACCTTCCATGATGCCCGGAATTTCCTTGAATTGACGGCGAACCTCCATGACCACGGCACTGGCTGAACGACCAACCGCTTCCATCGCCATCGCGCCGAACAGATAAGGAATCAGGCCGCCAATAAAGAGACCGATGATCACCAGATGGTTGGACAGGTCAAAGGTAAAGACTTTGCCCGATACGGCCTCCAGACCATGCGTGTAGTCAGCAAAAAGGACCAGCGCGGCGAGACCGGCAGAACCGATGGCGTAGCCCTTGGTTACCGCCTTGGTGGTATTACCTACCGCATCCAGCGGATCAGTAACATCGCGAACCTCCTTCGGCAAACCAGCCATCTCGGCGATACCACCGGCGTTGTCGGTAATCGGGCCATAGGCGTCGAGCGCGACGACGATGCCGGCCATCGACAGCATCGAAGTAGCGGCAATGGCGATCCCGAACAAGCCGCCCATCGCATGCGCGGCAAAAATCGCTGCACAAACCGAAAGAACCGGCCAGGCCGTTGATTTCATTGAAATACCGATACCGGCGATGATGTTGGTTGCGTGTCCAGTCTGGCAGGAAGCGGCAACGTGCTTGACCGGCGGATAGTCGGTGCCGGTGTAGTACTCGGTGATCCAGACCAGCGCAGCAGTCAGTACCAAACCAACCACGGAACAGCCAAACATGGTCATGGTGTTGATCACCGTGCCATCCGGCAGCGTTGCGCCAGCACCAATCAACCAGGCCGTCACCGGGTAGTAAGCCGCCAGCGCCAGAACTGCCGCCACAATCAAACCGCGATAGAGCGCCGCCATGATCTTGCCACCTTCGGTAGCCTTGACAAAATAGCAGCCAACAATTGAAGCGATGATCGAGACACCACCCAGCGCCAGTGGATAAACCACCAAATTTTCGCCGAGGCCGCTTGCGGTCTTGATGATCAGCGCGGCCAGAACCATCGTTGCAACCACCGTCACCGCGTAGGTTTCGAACAAATCAGCCGCCATGCCGGCGCAATCACCGACGTTGTCGCCAACGTTATCGGCGATCACCGCCGGATTACGTGGGTCATCTTCCGGAATACCGGCTTCGACCTTGCCTACCAGGTCGGCACCGACGTCAGCCCCCTTGGTGAATATGCCGCCACCGAGTCGGGCGAAAATCGAAATCAGCGACGAACCAAAGGCCAGCCCGACCAGCGGTTCAATCACGTGGTGTAAGTCCGCCCCCGCACCGCTGACCGATTTGAGAAAAACGTAATAGCCGGCCACACCGAGCAAACCAAGACCAACGACCAGCATGCCGGTAATTGCACCGCCCTTGAAAGCCACATCCAGCGCGGCGGCAATGCCGTGACGAGCCGCTTCTGCCGTCCGCACATTGGCCCGCACCGAGACATTCATGCCGATGAAGCCGGCAGCGCCGGAAAGTACCGCACCAATCAGAAAGCCAAAAGCCGTCAGCCAACCCAATTGCGGGACAAAGCCAATCAGCAGAAAGAGTACGACACCGACCATGGCGATGGTTTTGTATTGTCGGCTGAGGTAAGCCTCCGCCCCTTCCTGGATCGCCTTGGCGATTTCCTGCATTCGCTCGTTACCCGCTGGCAAGGCGAGGATTTGTCTGCTGGAAATCCAGCCATACAGGACGGCTAATACAGCGCAAGCAAGCGCAAGCAGTAACGGATTCGACATCACTTCCCCCTTTTGTGGCAAACAAAAATCAGACCTTAAACGACTCCAGCTTTTTTTCTATCGACAGGTTTTTCAAGCGAACATAGTCCGGTAAGCCTTTGCGATACGGTGGTGGATCTTCACCCTCAATCAACGGCTGCAAATAAGTGCGGCAAGCATCGGTAATATGGAAGCCATCAGCCGTAATGAATTCAGCCGGCATCTTGCGCTCAACGTTGGCGATATCCTTGAGCGGTGCATCACCGATCTCCCAGCGATACGGCTCATCAGCCAGGCGCTCAATGGTTGCCATCACCGCATTTTTACCCTGCAAAGCGAGGTTGACCGCAGCAACGCCCAGCGCGTGCGCCTGTTCTACATCAGTCCGCGAAGCCAGATGGCGTGCCGAACGCTGCAGATAATCCGCCAGCGCCCAATGGTATTTGTAGCCCAATTTATCCTTGACCAGCTGCGCGACGATCTGCCCGACGCCACCCAATTGCGAATGCCCGAAAGCATCCTTGGTACCGGAATCAGCGATCAACTTGCCCTCCGCATCGGCCAGCCCCTCCGAAACAGCCACCGTGCAATAACCGTACTGCGTCACGCATTCCTCTACACGAGCCAGGAATTTTTCCGGATTGAACGGCACCTCCGGGAACAACAAAATATGCGGCGGCTCGCCCGTATTTTCTGAAGCCAGGCCACAAGCGGCGGTAATCCAGCCGGCGTGACGGCCCATCACTTCAAGGACAAAAATTTTGGTCGACGTGCGCGACATCGAGGCAACGTCGTAACCTGCTTCACGAATCGAGGTGGCGACATATTTGGCGACCGAACCAAAGCCAGGGCAGCAATCGGTCAGCGGCAAATCGTTATCGACCGTCTTGGGGACACCAACGCAAACCACCGGGTAGCCCATTTTTTCGGCAATCTGCGACACCTTCCAGGCGGTATCCATCGAGTCATTGCCGCCGTTGTAGAAGAAATAGCCAATATCGTGCGCCTTGAATACGGCGATCAGGCGCTCGTACTGGGCACGATGGTCTTCCAGACTTTTCAGTTTGTAACGGCAGGAACCGAATGCGCCGCCCGGCGTACTGCGTAAGCGGGCGATATCCTCGTCGGATTCGAGGCTGGTATCAATCAGGTCTTCAGTCAGCGCGCCGATGATGCCATCGCGACCGGCAAATACTTTCCCGATTTGCTCGGGATGCCGGCGGGCTTCCTGAATCAGGCCGCACGCCGTGCTGTTGATGACGGCGGTAACGCCCCCTGACTGCGCGTAGAAGGCATTTTTCACCGTCATGTTTGCTCCTTAGTTCAGCGCGTCAAAAACGCTCTTGGTGATGTCATCAACACTGCCGACACCCGCCACTTTGAGAACCTTCGGCGCTTTGGCATCGCCGGTGGCTGACCATTTGCCGTAAAAATCAACCAGCGGCTTGGTCTGTGAATGATAAATTTCCAGACGTTTCTTGACGGTTTCTTCCTTGTCGTCATCGCGCTGAACCAGCGGTTCGCCAGACACGTCATCAATGCCTTCAACCTTTGGCGGGTTGAACTTGACGTGATAGGTACGGCCAGAAGCCAGGTGCGCACGACGGCCCGCCATGCGGGTGATGATGTCGCTATCCGGCACATCGATTTCAAGAACGAACTCGATCGGCACGCCAGCATCCTTCATGGCGTCAGCCTGGGGAATGGTGCGCGGGAAGCCATCGAACAGGTAGCCGTTCTTGCAGTCATCCTGCGTCAGCCTATCCTTGACCATGCCGATAATGACGGCATCCGGCACCAGGCCGCCTGCATCCATGTGTTTTTTAGCTTCAAGACCGAGCGGTGTGCCGGCCTTGACTTGGGCGCGCAGCATGTCGCCGGTAGAAATCTGGGGAATGCCAAATTTTTTGGAAATGAAAGTAGCTTGCGTACCTTTACCGGCGCCCGGTGCGCCCAACAGAATCAATTTCATTGAAAGTCCCTCGGTTTGTGTATCGAAAAAATATTGTTATCAGCGTTGTTTGCAGCCGCTCTCTAAGAGCGAAAAATTACTCGCTATTTCAGGCAGGGTCAAACAGTTTGCGCATCCGCGCGGCATCTTCAGGCGTATCAACACCGGGCGCTGGCGCGGAATCGATCAGCGCGACGCTGATCCGATAACCGTGCCAGAGGGCGCGCAGTTGCTCCAGCGATTCAAATTGTTCAGTGGGTGCTACGGTCAACCCGGCATAAGCCTTCAAAAAGCTTGCCCGGTAAGCGTAAAGACCGACATGGCGATAGGCAGGAAAATTAACCGGCAAGCTTTCGCCACCCTGCTCTTTGGCAAAATGATCACGCGCATAGGGAATCGGCGCGCGCGAAAAATAGGCAGCGTCGCCATCAGCGCGACAGACCACCTTGACCACATTCGGGTTAAAAAACTCAGCCGCATCGTGAATCGAGTGCGCCACCGTCGCAATATCAGCCCCGCTAACCGCCAGTTGGCGCGCCGTCTGGATAATGACTGCCGGATCGATCAACGGCTCATCACCCTGTACATTGACGATGATGGTATCGCTGGCCCAGCCACGCTGCTCGACCACTTCCGCCAGGCGGTCGGTGCCGGTGAGGTGATCGGTGCGCGTCATCAGCGCTGCAAATTCATGCGCTTCTACCGCATCACGTACCGTCAGATCATCGGTCGCCACCCAGATTTCATCGGCACCCGACAATTTGGCCTGCTCGGCAACCCGTACCACCATCGGCTTGCCGCCAAGATCAAGCAAGGGCTTACCGGGCAGGCGGGTCGACGCAAAACGCGCCGGAATGACGATTTTGAAAGCCAGATGCGGCATGTTTACTCGCCCTCGGCGAGTTGGCGTGCCTCGTCTTCGAGCATGATCGGGATGTCGTCGCGAATCGGGAAGGCTAGTTTGCAGGGTTTGCAGACCAGTTCCTTTTCGGTTTTACGGAATTCGAGGTTGCCCTTGCAAATCGGGCAGACGAGGATATCAAGCAGCCTGGCGTCCACGGAGTTTCTCCAGAATAAGATCAATAAGGGCCGGCGACAGCTCGGCATCGACCGGCAAAACCCAAGTTTCACCGAGCGTTAATCCGGCGCATTTTACTGCATCCTTCTCGGTCATCAGCAGGATGCCGTCTTGGGCAAAAGATAGATCAGCCGCGGAATAAGCGTGGTGATCGGGAAAAGGATGCGGCTCAAAAGACAAGCCCAGGGCTTCCAGGGTACGAAAAAAACGTTTTGGATCGCCAATTCCGGCCATTGCGTACAGTTTTTTACCGCGCAACTGCTCGGCACGACAGTTTTGCTGCGGGTCATCCAGGCGATAGAAGGCCCCTGCTTGCAAATTCATCGCAAATTGCGGCACTTGCGGCGGCATCTGCTGGCCGGAAAAACTATTGCAAATAATCGCGTCGACCGTAAGCAGTCGCGACAAAGGTTCGCGCAGCGGGCCAAGCGGCAAGCGCCAGCCATTGCCGGCGCCACGGCCATCAAAGACCGCCAGTTCAATATCACGCGCCAGCTTCGTGTGCTGCAAACCGTCGTCACAAAGAATGACGCTCACTTCAGGATGCGCAACCAGCAAGGCCCGCCCGGCAGCCGCACGATCCCGCGCCACCCAAACCGGAACGCCACTGCGCCGCGCCAGCAGCAGCGGCTCATCACCGACCTGATCCGGGCTGGCGTCCAAAGTAACCGAACGCGGTGAGTTGTTTTCACCGCCATAACCGCGACTGACGATGCCCGGCTTCAAACCCCGCGCGCTCAGTTGCTGCGCCAGCCATAAAGTCAGCGGCGTCTTGCCGGCACCGCCGACGGTGATATTGCCGACAACAATCACCGGCACCGACAATTTTTCAGGCTGGGTTAAATAGCGCTTGAGTGCGGCCAGACAAATGAACAAGCCGCTCAGCGGCAGCAAAAGCCACAACGCCGGCGAAAGCCGGCGTTGCTCAAACCATTGCCGCTGCAACCAGCGTGTCAGCATCAGCGTGGCGTTTGGGTCGCGAAGGAAATATGCGGATAGCCGGCAGTCTGCGCCGCCTGCATGACATCAACGACCGCCTGATGGGTGGCCTTGGCATCGGCGTTGATGACGATCACCGGGTCTGGACGGCTGCCCGCAGCCCGACGCAGGCCATCGGCGATATTTTTGACATCGGTTGCGGTCAACGGCGTTTTATTGATCAAAACCTGACCGGCAGACGTTACCGCAACATCGATTTCATTCGGTTGCTCAGCCTGCTTGGTGGCATCGGCCGTCGGCAAGTTGATCTCAAGCCCCGAGGTTTTTGAATAAGTCGTCGTCAACATCAGGAAAATAATGATGACCAGCAACACGTCGATCATCGGGATCAGGTTGATTTCCGGCTCTTCGCGAGGGCGTCCGCGTTGAAAGTTCATGATTTACTTCCGGTCACCGTGCATGTATTCAACCAGGCGAACCGCCTGCTGCTCCATTTCGACGACAAAGCCATCGACCTGGGCACGGAAATGACGCCAGAAGATCAAACTAGGAATCGCGATAACCAAACCGAAACCCGTGTTGTAGAGCGCAATTGAAATACCGTTGGCCAATTGCTGTGGGTTGGAACCCGTCGGCGACTGCGAACCGAAAATCTCAATCATCCCGACCACGGTGCCAAACAAACCCATCAACGGGCTGATTGAAGCAATCGTACCGAGCGTCGTCAGGTAACGGTTGAGTTCATGGGCGACCGCGCCACCTGCTTCTTCAATCGACTCCTTCATGATTTCACGCGTCGCATTGACGTTGCGCAAACCAGCCGACAGAACCCGCCCCAAAGGTGAATGGCGCTCCAGCTCGTCAAGCAGCTTGTCATTATTGGCACCGCGCTTGTACTCGCCAACCGCCCGTTGCAACAGGCCATTGGGCACCACTTTGACCCGGCGCAGGGCGACCAGACGCTCGATAATCAGGGCAACAGAAATAATGGAGGCCAGCAATAACGGGTAAATTGGCCAACCGGCGGCCTGAACAATCGCGAACACGGTGAATCCTCGCTGGAAAAATAGCCCCCGATTTTGCCCTGCCCTCCGCCTGCCGGCAAGCCCCGCAAATCGGGCCGCACCGGGCTTATCCCCAAAATCTGTGGATAAGTCTGTGAATGGCATGTCATCAACCACGCTAAGCCCTTACATAAAAAGGACTTTCTTTACGCCGCTTCAAAACGAGGCATATTGTTTAATCCACGAAAAATCAGTCACTTAACTATTCACCAAGTCATGCCGCGCTACAATTACCACCCATGCAACCAATAATCGCCCCCCCGCCCCCGGTCCTCAGCATTACTGTCCTCAACCGGATGGTGCGTGAATGCCTTGAAAACAGCTTCCCGCTGGCCTGGGTCGCTGGCGAAATTTCCAACCTGACTTACGCCGCCTCCGGTCACATCTATTTTTCGCTCAAGGACGCCAGCGCCCAAGTGCGTTGCGTGATGTGGCGCAATCGCGCACAACTGCTTGGCTGGCGGCTGGAAAACGGGCAGAAGATTGAAGCCCGCACCCTGGTTTCCTTTTACGAACCACGCGGCGAATTTCAGCTCAACATCGAAGCCATCCGCCGCGCCGGGCAAGGCGATCTTTTCGAGAAATTCCTGCGCCTCAAGGCCAAGCTGGAAGCCGAAGGCCTGTTCGACCCGGCCACCCGCCGCCCCTTGCCAACCCATCCGCGCGCCCTGGCCATCGTGACCAGCCCGCAGGCAGCAGCCTTGCAGGATGTGCTGAAAACTTTGCAGCGGCGCGCACCGCATCTGCCGATCGAGATTTATCCGACGCCGGTTCAGGGTGAAGGCGCTGGTGAAAAAATTGCCGCCGCAATCAACCTTGCCGGGCAAAGTGGCTGCGATGCGATCATTCTTTGTCGTGGCGGCGGCAGTATCGAAGACCTTTGGGCTTTCAACGATGAAGCGGTGGCCCGCGCCATACGCGCCAGCAAAATCCCTGTGGTCAGTGGCGTTGGCCATGAAACCGACTTCACCATCGCCGATTTTGCCGCCGATCTGCGCGCCCCGACGCCGACCGCCGCAGCCGAACTGCTCAGCCCGGATCGCGAAACCCTGCTCGCCCGGCTCAGCCAACTGAATCGCCAGATGCGCCAGCAAACCAACCGCTCACTTGCCGAACGCGGCCAGCAACTCGACTGGCTGGCCAGCCGCCTGACCCATCCCGCTCAGCGCCTGCAACAACAGCGCGAAAGCTTGCGCCACCAGGGTTTCCGCCTGAACAATGCGCTTCGTTGGCAAATATCTGTGCCCAAAATGAAACTTAATGGCTTATCTGCAAGTCTCAGCCAACTTGACCCGCTTGCGGTTCTCAGCCGTGGTTATGCAATAGCCATCGGCCCTGACGGCAAGGCGGTTCGCGATGCAAGCACATTGACTATCGGCAGCGAGCTTCGCCTCAGTTTCGCCCGCGGCAGCGCGCTAAGCACGGTGAACAAGGTTGTCGCAACGCCTGAAGCTGACTAGAATTTTTGTCTGAACGATTTACAACGGAGAAAACAATGGAACATCAACTACCCCAACTGCCTTTTGCCAAAGACGCTCTCGCCCCGCACATGTCGGCTGAAACCTTTGATTACCACTATTCAAAGCACCATCAAGCCTACGTTACCAACCTGAACAACCTGATCAAGGGCACCGAGTACGAGAATCTCGATCTCGAAGCCATCGTCAAGAAGGCACCGGCTGGCGGCGTCTACAACAACGCAGCCCAGGTCTGGAACCACACCTTCTTCTGGAACTGCCTGACCCCGAACGGCGGCGGCGCTCCTCAAGGTGCCTTGGCCGCTGCCATCGACGCCAAATGGGGCTCGCTGGATGCTTTCAAAACCGCCTTCCAGACCTCCGCTGTCGGCAACTTCGGTTCCGGCTGGACCTGGCTGGTCAAGAAAGCTGACGGCTCGCTAGAAATCGTCAACATGGGCGCCGCCGGCACCCCGCTGACCACCGGCGACAAGGCACTGCTCTGCGTCGACGTCTGGGAACACGCTTACTACATCGACTACCGCAACATGCGTCCGAAATTCGTCGAAACCTTCTTGGCCTCTCTGGTTAATTGGTCTTTCGTCGAAGCCAATTTCGCCTGAGTTTGACCTCTATTATTTCAGGATAAAAAACTCGTAAAACGAACAATAAAGTCGTAAATTTTGAGACCACTACGAACAAAAAATTCGTAAAACGAGTTTGAAACGAAAGAGGGAGCAATTTGCTCCCTCTTTTCATTAAGCAATCGCTCAACACCGGGCGGCTCTCGGGCAAGCTGGCATTCACTCTTAATCGGCGGAATAACTGCTTCGAGTCTCGTACTTGACGCACATGTAGCCATTGCAGAAGTTCCCCCCATCACCGTTGTTTGATTACCTCACCTCGCTGCATGAAGAAGTCTTGTACCTCATCACGCCGACCGCTCTCTCTGCGCGACTCGATTTCTTGCCTAAATGCCCGAAGGACATCGATAATCGATGATGAGAGTTCGGTGATTTTCCAAAAATCACTGGCCTTGATTGCGGTAAGTAGGTTCTTTGCCGATCCAGCAATATAGGCAATGTCTCTCACATTCGCTGCTAGTCCTGATGCTGTCCTGCCGGCCGGAGATAGGCGATATGCATCAGCTGTCCGCGACCGTTCCACGAGGTTGGTTTCCTTCGTTGAGTTGATAGGTCTGTTTTCAGTTTCTAGCCGTTCAACGAACCAGATTTCGGCCGGCACTGTCAGTGCCGACAAAACAAACCCTACGTTTTCCCGGGTTAGCCCGGCAATCCTTTCCACTAATGTGTCTTGGAGTTCTGACCCAGAAACAAATCCTCCTGTCACTTCGTTTTCGCGTTCGCGCAAATACTCGATGATGGTTAGTCCAACATCTAGCCATAAACCATCTCTATTTCCTCGCCGTGTTTCGCGATAGAGATTGAAACGACTTGCAGACTCACCTGCGACTCGGTCGCTGTCGTGCAAGTCGATCAAACGGACGGTTGATCCGATGAGAGGAATCCAATCCATTAAGGTAGCCTTACGCCAAAAAGTTATTCAGCGCACCACATGTGCGCTACGATACGTTGCCTAACACGATATATCGACTAGGCTTGGGGCTACTTGGCGTACGGGAACGTGCAGAAATGCTGGGCGGTAGTTTTTCGATTGAAAGCACGGCTGGCCAAGGCACTAGGCTACTGCTGAGAATTCCTACCCAACTCCCAGCTGTCCGGTAAAAAGTGATAAGGTAATGCTGCTGGAAGCTCTACCTCGCCATCACCACCGGTAACTCATCCCGACTCGCCGTAACGCCCGAAGCGGGGCAACTGCTCGCCGGCTTGAACCTTCTTAACGAGAAAAAGTCCACGTATCATGCAATCGTGCGTAACGAAGGAGAATACGATGCATGCTATCAAAACCGTCGGAAAGAGCGGACAAATCTCGCTTGGCAAAGCTATGGCTGGTATGGGCTTCGTCATGGAAGAACTTCCCGGTGGTGACATCATGCTGAAGCGAGCTGTTGTTATCCCCATGAAGGAACGGTTACTCGACCCGGCAGTGCGTGCTGAGTTGGAGGCTGCTCGTGAGTGGCGCAGAAACAACCCCGCAAAAACAACTGACTTGGCTGCGCTAGGTTCCAAGCTTGGAATCACTTAAGAATAAGCAACGACCACAAGGTGTTGTTAGACCTAACGGCATGTAAAGACAATACTGTTAGGCGAAGGACAGCACCTGACCGATGCTGTTGAAAAACTCGGTTTCTTTGGTGGATTGTTGGTCACTCAGAAAATCGACCTACACAATCGCTCTGTATTGAATGATTGCAGTCTCGGGAATATCAAACCGACCCCGAAAATTGCCCAAAAAATCAGTTTTTAAGTTTTTCAACACAATCGACCCTCAGCAGGCGTTGGTGTGCAAAAAGTTGCAGCCTCGAAGTTGACAGTCAGTCGAGCAATCCCAAAACTCTACATTTTCATCTTGTTTGACGAATTGCCCGTGTTCAACTTTGGAGTCGTAGTTAGACATGCGGCTAGTTCGTTGAGTGATGTGGAGGCTGCGATCGTTTCTCCGTTGATGATTTTCCTTGCAAGTACGACGATATCCCTCGTTTCACCTGTGATCGTCTTGGTAAGCCATCGAACGTAGCGCTTGAAATCCTCAGCGGGGAGGCTGTAATTGGGAGGCTCGCCAAAAAAACCAGCAGTAAAGATATCGATTGTCAGCGGCTTATTTGTATATACGTGCGGGCAGGTTTTTGGCCACCCTTCCAAACAAACGACACGTCTGTACTCGCTTGAAAGTAGACGGCCAGTTTCGTTCTCGCGCCAAGCGATTCGGTGGCACTTTGCATGAAGCTCTGCCATTTCTGTGTTTCGATGAAGTTCTTCGCAGAGCTTCTTCGTGCGATCGTCCTTGTCTTTGTATTCCGTTGAGAGTTTGTGCTCGCCGGCTTTCGATTCAACAAGTGCGAAGTTGTCGTAGGTCGTCCAAAGATCGTCTGCCAGAAATTGTCGATCCTGGGAACCAAGCGGAAAGTCTTTGAATGGTTTACCCGACTGCTGCGCAGCATCGCGCAGTGCCTCTTTGAAGACCGAGATTACACCAGGTTCATTGTCCAATATACCGCTCCTCTACGTGATAACTCTGCCGATCTCACTGACGCTAAAGCTGCCATTCAGAAATGTCCGCTATTAGGCCGACAGACTGCGTACAAGATGATGCCAGAAAGCGGCCGCATTCTGCGTGGTAGCATTAACTCGTACTTCGGTATAGGTTTGTTCGATGCCTCCCCTTCACGTAACGCTGGTTGAGCGCTCGCTGGCCGGTGCGGGCAGGCGTTGAATAAACCTCGAAGGAGGAAACCGCGGAGTGCCGCCTATGGGGATTTGATACCCCCCTGAATGAAAGAAATTTGCGCCGATACGTGCGAAGCCCTGCACCAAGCCCGTTACCAGAATCTCTGAATTGCGTCGATTTGGCGTCCAGCGGCAGCAGTCCGTTCTCGGCGTAGGCAACCCAGAAGCCGACCGAGGCAATTTAAGCGTGCCGCTACCCAAGCACCGCCTGGCCATCACGGTGGTTTTCGAATCGGTTGGCCCATCGACGTCACGCTCGATAACGACGGTATTCATATTGTCGTAGAGAATGCGTCGGGACACCCCGCCCAAGGCGACAAAGGCTTTTTGGTGGCAGTCGATCAGTGGTAAGCGATCAATAAACCACGCACTTTCCGGCTGATCGATAGTGGTGAAAGATGTGTCCACGTAAAACAAGGTGGACACCTATGACAGAGCAGATTTCAGAGTTGAAGCAGCGACTGGTC
>JBDKHF010000003.1:0-10823 GCA_039797825.1 Pseudomonadota bacterium
TGGCGCGGATACTGGCCAAAGAAGGACTGCATCGCCAGCGGCAAGGTGGCAAAGGTGTCGCCACGCACCGCCATCACCGGCCACAGCAGATCGCCCCAGCGCGAGAGGAACTGCAATACGGCCACGGTGGCGATCACCGGTTTGGACAGCGGCATCACGATGCTCCAGTAGATGCGCAGACGGTTCGCGCCATCCATTAGCGCGGCCTCCTCCAGATCCTTGGGCAGGGCAATGAAGAACTGGTAGAACAGGTAGATCGAAAACGCATGGGCAATGAAGGGGATGATCTGCACATGGTAGGAATCGAGCCAGCCGATCTCGCCATTGATCCAGGGCAACTCGTTAACCAGCAGCAGCAGCGGCACGGCGATGGCTTCAAACGGGATGATGATCAGCGCCACGATCACCGACAGGAGAAAATCCCGCCCCTTGAACTTGAAGCGCGCCAAGGCATAGGCCAGCATGCTGTTGATCAGGACACCGAGGATCACGGTAAGCGAGACGGTCAACAGCGAATTGAAGAAGGCCGTCTTGAAGTTGGAACCGCTGATCACATGGCTGAAGTTCTTCAGCGAAATATCACCGTAGGGAACAAAAGCGTTGAGACTGCCCATGTCCTTGAGCAGTTGGAGTTCATCGCCTTTGAGTGCGGAGACAAACAGGAACAGCAGCGGGAACAGGAAGAAAATCACCAGCACGGTGTGCAAGGCATATTGGCTGAGGCGCGCCATACGCTCGCGGTGCGCCTGTGACGGTTGGGACTTTGTGGTGGTCATTGAACGGCCCTCTCTTCCTTGAGCAATACACGTTGCAGCATCGAGAACGCCAGCACGATCACGAAGAAGACGACCGAGATGCCCGAGGCATAGCCAATCTTGCCGTTGCGGAAGCCCTCATGGACCATCAGCATGACCATCGTGCGGAACGAATCGATGGGTGCCGAAGCGCCGCTGCTGGCGATGATCTGCGCCTGCGTATAGAGCTGGAAGGCGTAGATTGTGGTGGTGATCAGCACGAAGATCGTGGTGTTCTTCAACATTGGCAGCGTGATGTAGAGGAACTGCTGCTTGACGGTCGCGCCGTCGAGCTTCGCCGCTTCGTACAGATCGAGTGGAATCGACTGCAGTCCGGCGAGGAATACCAGCATCTGGAAACCTACGCCCTGCCAGATCGACAGCAGCATGACCGCTGGCATGACCAGACTCGGTTCGCGCAACCAGTCATGCGGACCGACCGCGCCGAAAGTAATCAGACCGACAAAGCGATTGATCACACCCTGATCAGGCGCATAGAGCAGCGACCAGATCACCGCCACGACGGCCATGGTGGTGGCTACGGGCATGAAATAGATGGTGCGGAAGATGCGCGCTCCGGCCAGTTTCTGATTTACCAGCAAGGCGAGCAGAAGTGCGAGCGCCGACTGCAGCGGAGTGACGACGGCAACGAAATAGAAATTGTTGCGTAGTGCCGCCCAGAAGGAATCATCCTCAAACAGGCGGGCGTAATTTCTCAGGGCGACAAAATCGGTGCCAAGTTCTTCATTGGTAACCAAGCGTTGATCCGTGAAGGAAAGGACCAGCGCCAGAACAAAAGGCAGCACCAGGAATACTAGGAGAAGAAGTAATCCCGGTGCGGCAAAAAACCACGGGGTAAAACGTCCCTTGACGGGTGCCCGGCGCTTGCCCGGCTTGTCGACAGGGGCCTGTGTAGCAGCGGTGCTCATATTGAGTGCCTCCCGTACCTGAAGTTGAATCGGTCAATCGATGCCAGCACGGCCCACGGTTCAGGCGGCACGGTCAACCACATGCTCCCCGCCGACCGGAGTTCCGGCCGGCGAAAAGCGTCCTGTACAAAACGAAATTGCCTTACTTGACTGGATAGCCCTTGTTGTCTTCGATGTTCTGATCGATCTTCTTGGCCGCCTTGTCAAGTTCGGCCTTCACATCGCCACCGGCCACGATGTTATTGACGGCCTCAGCAAATGCCGTGGTGATCATCGGATAGGCCGGGGTTTCCGGACGGACCAGCGAGATCTTCTCGGCGGCCTGTTGCGCGTAGATTTCCAGCGCGCCGCCCTTGGCGAAATTCTTGTTCGCATTCATCGACTTGAAGGTTCCGGGTACCGCACCGTTGATGTCGGTAACACGGGCGATTTCAGTCGGTGACATGAAGAAACCGAGAACCTTGGCCGCTGCCTTCGGCTCCTTGCAATCGGCGGAGATGCCGAAGTTCCAGGAACCTGCACCAGTAACGGCCTTCGCGCCAAATTTCGGCATCGGGATGAGCACCAGATCGTCGCCCAGCGCTTTCTTGTAATCGCCAAAAGTCCAGTGACCGACATAGGACAGCGCCGACTTGCCCTTGACGAAGTCAGAGTCGTCCTTGGTCGCGGCATTCACATAACCCGCCTTGACCCAGCCTTGCAACGTGGTGAGGGCCTTGATGGCTTCCGGGCCGTTGATGACGCCCTTGGCGCTCTTGAAATCCTTGCGATTGATCAAATCGCCGCCAAAACTCTGCACAATCGGCGAATAGCCGTAGGTAAACCACTCACCCACGCCATAGTTGAATTTCATGTCGAGCGGGAAGGCCACACCGGCTGCCTTCAGCTTCTTCATCGCATCTTCAAATTCGGCCAGCGTCCACGCTTCGCTGACCTTGGTCGGAATGCGCACACCGGCTTGCGTCAGCAGCTTCTTGTTGCCCCAGACGGCGAGGCCGGAATCAAACTGGCCGAGACTGAAGAGCTTGTTGTTGTAAGTACCCTGGCGTACCAGAGAGGGCAGCAGATCGGCCTTGATGGCAGCGAGTTCAGGGAAGGCATCAAGCGGGATGATCTTCTTGGTCCACGCGTAGTTGTACACATTCGGGCCGTCGAAATCGAGGATACACGGCAACTTCTTCGACAACGCAGCAGCGTTCACCTGGTCGCTGTAGCTTCCTTCCGGCAGGGCAACCAGATCAACCTTGATGTCCTTCTGCGAATCGTTGAAAGCTTTGACCGACGCCACATAGGCATCGTGCTCAGGGCCGGGGCCCGCGTGAACCCACACCGCCACCAAAGCCTGGGCGAAGGCTCCACCGCTAACCAATGCTGAACCTATTGCCAGAAGCTTGACGATTTGTTTGATGTTCGCTTGCATTTCGTATCTCCTAATTGATTGCCCCACCATTTCTGGCGCTGAAGGGTTTGCCGGACTGATGATTTGCTGAAAGATTCATATCAACGATTGCTATTTATCCAAAGCGCTTTGTAATTTACTCAAAAGCGCTTTGCAATTTACTCCAAAGCGATTTGGTTTGCAACAACACAAAAAAATAATTTTTATTTATGAAAATTGTTCGACTTCTTGAGTGGTTTTGTAACAGAAAAATGCCGGCCGTGCGGACCTGCTATGGAATCAATCCATCGCCAGAGTGCGTTGTTGAATAAATCGGAAATTGACCGTCATTCTGGCGAACTGGCATGATGCGGGGGTTTTGTCGCATTCAGGAGATTCGACCGGGCATCGCTTATGATGTCGGCTTGAATATGGTTGGATAGAAGACGATGCTGTCGATGAAGGGCATGCGGTTCCCGAAGGAAATTATTCTGGTGTGCATCCGCTGGTACGCGGCGTACGCGTTGAGTTATCGCATCCTTGAAGAAATGATGGATGAACGAGGCGTGTCCGTTGACCACTCGACGGTCAAACGGTGGGCGATCCGTTTTCTACCCTTACTGGAAAAGATATTTCGTAAGCACAAGCGGCCGGTCGGCGGAAGCTGGCGAATGGACGAGACCTACATCAAGGTACGGGGGCAGTGGAAATACCTGTACCGCGCGGTTGATAAGGAAGGGAAGACCATCGACTTTCTGCTCAGAGACAAGCGGGATAAGGCCGCCGCGACACGGTTCTTCAAGAAGGCCATGCGCCAGAATGGAGATCCCGAGAAAATCACGATGGACAAAAGTGGCGCCAATAAAGCGGCTATGGACGGGATCAATCAGGATCGAGTGGTGTCGATTGAAGTCCGTCAGATCAAGTATCTCAACAATATTGTTGAACAGGATCACCGAGCCGTGAAACGAATTACGAAACCAATGATGGGTTTCAAATCCTTCCGTGCCGCACGCAATGTCCTGGCCGGAATTGAACTGATGCACATGATCCGTAAAGGTCAGATGGTTACCTCGGAAAACGATGAACGGTCTTTCGCCGATCAGTTTTATGCGCTGGCAGCCTAATTGGGTCTGGGGCCTCCGCGAACATCAAAAAATCGCCAATAATTCAACTCGTCTCAATTAACGCGACAAAACCAGATTACGCTGCCACGTCTCCTGTTTTTTTGGATGGTACAAACTGCAAGGTCAAAGGCGCTTTAGCGCCGGGGTTGCTCAAATCACAGACGAAAAAAAACCAGTCAAGAATTTTTCGACTGGTTCTTTATGATAACTGCTGTGAATCTTGCCATCGGGACCGCTTGGCAAGTCTAGCGATAGTCATGTTCGTACTCGGGTTCGACGTAGGTTTTGTTTTCGCGAGTGACGAAGTAGATGACCAACTGGGGGATCGCAACAAGCGCGATGACCAGCACAATTGACGATAGGTGGGTTAAGTTCATTTCAGAGTCCTTTCTTTGTGACTAGCGGTAGTCGTACTCTTCTTCCGGCGACCAGTCGCGTGGGCCGCTGAGAAGTGATGCGATGATCGTCGGCAAAAGCGCCATACCAACAACGAGGACTGATAAACCAAATTGACTAAAGTTCATACAATTTCCTTTCATGATGTGACAGATAATTTCATCTGACGAAATGAAGTGTACTGAACCACAGGGCAAAAATCTGTTGAAGATTTGATTTGCCTTTGTGCCGGGTTGTAACGCGGGGGAACTTTTTGAAACAGATGAAAATTACTATCTTCTACGTTTGATCTTAATGGAATTAATGAATTCTTGGCGCTTCCTCTGAGGCGTTTCTTCTTCTTTTCGGTCGACATCGGGTCCAAGATGTACGCGTATCCTCTTTCCGTGCGGGTCGGGCCGTGGCGACCTCATCAAAGCGGGTTTTCTTGGCCCTTATCTGCGCCGATCGGCACGATTTCATTGGTAGGCGCCGCTCTCAATGGGGCCCAGCAGCCGCGCGACTATCTCTACACCCGTGGGGGTGTCAATCAGATCGGCTGGCTTGCGACCACCCAATGCCGACTGCGGTCGTCCAATCCACTGGCCAAGCCATTGGGTGCTATCGAAATTCTTTGCCTCTACCGCTGTACTGTTGCTGACGATATCCTGAGCAATCCCGAGAAGCTTGATCATCCTCAAGGCGGACTGGCCTGCACAGCCGTCAATATTCTCGCCAGCTGCCACTTTTTTCTTCGCCGTGGCCTTGGAAACGCCGAGGATGTTGAACATCCGCGAGGTCGGGAGAGCCATCTGCTTTGAGAGATCTTCGATGAACGTACCCGGTACGCCTTGCCGTTCAATTGCGATGATCTCCATCGGAGTGGCGCCTGCGACTGTGCGCACTTAAGCATCGACGCCTTTGTTGCGTTGGTACCGAACGTCTCTACGTCCGCCTGAGCGGCCACTGCAGCAACGCGGCTTGGGCGGCCGGTCTACTTTGCATTGCTGCTGCTCAACTATTCCTGAGGTCATATGGTGAAAACAGGGGGCGTTCATTGCCTCTTTGTTCGTTTCCGTACAGACGCGAAAAAGTAGTTACTGCAATCTTCTCCTTAGATGCTCGCTGCAACAACAATTGATCGCGGCATCTGTCTGAAAAACCGAACTCCCCATCCCAATCAGGAGCCAATCTCATGACCAAATCGAAGAAGCCCGGCAAGGAAGAAAAGAAACATTCATTGCTGACGCCGAAAGAAAAGAAAGCGGCCAAGCAGATGAAGAAACACGCGGGGGATTCTGCACCCCTTCTTGAGCACAGCTCGTAACCTCAAGTGGTGACTGAGCGCGCTTATAGAAATGCCCAGGCGCACGCGGAAGAGAATGGTTCCTGGATCTCTTGGCGAGACCCCTTGAATCGATTGCGCGTGCGGTGAGTGTCGATAGCGCAGCACGCCGAAACGCGTGTCGTCCGTTACAAGCTGCCAACAGACTCAGAGTAAGAACTGACACGATTGCGGCCCGCCGCCTTGGCCGCATAAAGCGCGTGATCAGCGGCGTTGATTAGCGCGTCACGGGTTTTACCATCAAGGGGATACGTCGCCACACCGAAGGAGGCGGTCACCGCAATTCGCGATACTCCGTAAGTTACCGGAGTTCTAGCCATCGCTGCACGTAACTGCTCGGCGCGTTCAAACGCGTTGAATTTTTCCATTTGCGGCAAAACCAGCAAAAATTCCTCGCCGCCGTAACGACAGTAAATATCGCTACCGCGCGAGTGCCGCTTCATCAGAGCACCGAAGATCCGCAGCACTTCGTCACCACCAAGATGACCGTAGTGGTCGTTAATCGCTTTGAAGTGATCGAGATCACCTATTATTACGCTAACAGGATGGCCCTGCCGCTCGGCCATGATCAGTTCCCGCTCTAGGCTTTCTTCAAGATAGCGGCGATTGTAGAGACCGGTCAACGCGTCATGTGTCGACTGTTCGCGCAGTTCTGCCTGCAATGCCTTAACCTCCCGCTCGACGCGAATACGTTCGGTTACATCGTTGACCAAGCCAATCAGAGCAAGCTTGCCGCTGATTCGCATCGTACTGCTTTGAATTTCGATCTTGATCACCGCGCCGTCTTTGCGTCGACCGTGAAAGATAAAATCCAACCGCCCGGTTTTCCCATTGAGTAGTTTGTGCATGCTCTCGGCAAAAAGGTCGCGTTCGTTCTCGACAAAAGTATCGAACACGCTGAGAGTCCGAATTTCCTCGGCGCTGTAACCGAAAATTTCGTTGAATTTCTCATTGGAGTAGCTGATCCTTTCGTCCTCGACAATAGCGATGCCGATCAACGACTGATTCGCCAGGCCGCGAAACTTCTCTTCAGATTCGCGCAAGGCGCGATTGATTTTCTCGTTCTCGCGCACAGCCCGTTCCAGTTCTGCAGTACGGCTCCTAACCTGATCCTCCAGCATGATCGAGGTCTGGAACAGACTAAAATCTGAACGTTGGACACTGGTACTGTTCTCAATACGATCCATCAGCGCCTGGATAATCCTGTTGAGGCGAGCGCTTTCGCCCCCTTTGGCTTGCACGTCCTCGCCGGAGCCCGACAGCTTCTTATCCGTTGTCACCCCCTGCCCCCAGCTAATCTGTCGAACAGTCGCCGATCGCAACACCCGATCTGTCGAACCACTACCGATCGCAATGCCGGCAAACGTCTGATTAAGATGCACGCCACGAAACTGTTCGCCGTACGAGCCCAAACCAGTCGTATTGTTCTGCAACAAAAGTTCGACAACATGATCCTTGTCGGGACTCTGATAAATCTCCAGCCGGCGAAGAAGGCAATCGCAACCGATGACAATCTGGGGAACGCCGATCTCGGCGTGTATTTGAGCAAAGGTTTCCTCGAGGTTCTCCAGTAGATTGACCCCCTTCGCCACACGCAGAATCACCCCGTTTTCGATGGCGCAATAGAACGTCAGGCTGCCATCCGGATTGGTTTTCTGGATTGAGCGCACATAGCTCACACCATCAATCAGCACCACCACTGGCGAGGCAGAGAAGTGGCCGGGATTCAGATGGTGGGCGTCTACGCCTAGTATCCGAGCATACTCCTGCGCCGCTGGCAATCCGTTGATTTCCTTGACGACGCGATTGGCTGAATCCGACTGTGTGACAACCAGTCGTTCATCCGTGGCAACAAAATGATGCGTGTCAAACAACTTGAATGGCAACGGGGTGTAAAGCAGGACAACAACCGCGCAATCAGTGCGGAATCGGCCTTCTGAATAAACGTGGGTGCGGCCAAAATCAGTGCCATCCCCTGCTGAAGCTCCGACCATAGGAATCCGGCCTAGCGTGCTCTGCAAGGAACGTGTGACAGGTTCTTCACGCACCGACAAACCATCAATCAACAGAAGTCCGAAGCTGTTATCGCTTCCGGCGCTTGGCGCTTTCTTTTCCAGCCTTTGCAACAGCTCTTGGGTAAATGTCTGTCCCGCATCAATGCTGAACTGTTGCAATTGTTCGAGGCAGCCACTGACCACCTTGAAATCGCTCGCAGGGAAACTTGCGCCGCTGAGACTGTATTCGAGATATCCGGCAGGGCCGATTTCACCCGCCGTAGTGCAGCCAATGACGAGAACGCCGGCAAACAAACGACCCATTTCTTCAGCGAGAACATTCAGGTCGTACGCGCTGGAACAGAAGAAAATTACCAGCGCAATATCCGGTTGTACTACCGCGGCGTGAAACTCGCAAACGGCGTCGCGTGCATCAGCTGCGCCTGACTGGGCTCGGCGTATGCCGGCTTGCTCATCCATATCCGTCTTCTTGTCTTTCCGCTGCCATCCATCAAGGTGCAAACAGGGCAAAAGCGAATCCCAAAAGCCCTCTTATTTTGATAATACGCTTATTCAGCAAGAAAATAGACGACGTTTTTTGAAAATTGTTTTGTGCTTTTTGTTCCTGTAGCCGAGCAAGTTGGTGCAAGACATCAACGGCAGCTTCCCGAGTTTGGCCGTCTTTCGTCCCAGCGATCCCCGTGGCAAATGTTCGGCCTGGAACTAAACCGCTCGCGTGGTATTGGCGCGCTTCGCTTGCCAGACGACGCCTTGCTGCGCAACCCGTCCGCCGGAAGCCCTTCGGGCAGCAAACCGTAAAACCCGCATAGACATGCATCAACAACAACAAATCACAACGGTGCCTCACGCCAGACCCTCGACGCCAGATTTCTACGTTGGTTGCTCACCGTTAACAAACGATGAAGGCTACGTCGATGTTGGCGGCGATCATCTGGAATTCGACATCGTCGCCGGGTCTTTTCCGTCTCAGAAACGACTTTCGCGGCAGCACATCAAGGATGCTCGCGTGCGCGCCCGAGTCGTAGTATTTGACGTGGACCCAGTCGCCGACGCAGGGCATATCTGCGGGGGATTCGCTGGTGTAGACGGCCCGGCCAGTAAGCTTCGCGGGCACTTCACTCTCCGCGTGCCTGATAAGGTACTGGTCGCGATCAACCGCAGTCACCCTGGCGATTGGGTCGCCAAGATCACAAGACATGTCGGGTGGTGTACAGGCCCCCTGAGGGTCACCTGCGACAGACGCGTTGTGATTTGAGCCATCGCATGCATCGGAAGTGTGGTCACTATTGGCAAGCGCGTGAACAAGCGGTTGCTTCGGCTTGGATGTGGTCATGTTGGAAATCCATTAGCAGTAATCTAAACGAACAGAAACAGCAAACCACCTGCTGGTGGCCTGCCAAATGTTTGTGATCGCGATAACCTGAATACCCCGCTGGCGCAGGGATCGGGTTATCGGATTACTGCAATCTCCAACATCCAAACCTCGATAAGTAATGCGCGCCGAATCTGGCTGCGCGGGAAGATGTTAGCCCCGGGGAGAACGTAAATCAAGAAACCTAAAATCGGTATCACCAAGGCCAGCCGAAAGACGGCAACGATTTTCTGCGAATGACCTGCCTCCTGCAGTCCTACAAATCATTTGGCATGAGGCTCGGTCAGCTAACTGGCGGATTGCTGACGTACAGGGCGGCGAACGCCAGCGGCGGCTTTGGCCGAGGTCCAGACCGTCGTCCAGTATCTGGATATGTCTGTTAAAGGATCGCAAAACGGCCATAGCACGTGTCAATATCATCAAACCGTAGTCGGCTCCGAACTAAAGACTTTTGCAGATCAAGCCAACTGAAGCAATCAACTCGAACGCAATTTCAATACTCGGTCAATTTTCGCCTGTGATCGAAACTCACGTCCACTCTTCCTTAGTCCCTCAATCGAGGTCATATCGTTTGCGTTTAGTTCCTCAGATAGCTTAAGCAGCCCGCCGACAAGCAGATTCAAATCATACGACGCTGCGCACGACGCCATAACGTTGTCGTTTTGACCACGATTCGGTGTCGTATCGTTGTCATTAAGTTGCCATCTGTCCAAACCAACCATTTTCACCAGCGCACCAAGCAAGATTTTTTCCCGCGTATCGATGGTTCGCTTGAGACTCTTTCCGAGCTGATCCGCTTTCGCCTCGACATCATTCTTGCGAGCTGCCAACTGATTTGCTTTCAGTTCCAGTTGTGCCTTCTTGGATTTAAGCCGAACCAGTGTTGACGTGGCTTTGGCTGTACTTCTGTGTAGTGCCATAACACACCCTCCTTTGTTGTTTTATCAACCATTTCGCAAATAAATCGGTTAATGGTTGATCTTTTTTTCATGATATGTAAATTCTATTGTCATGGCAAACATTAAGCGTACCCACAAGCGCACCTATACAAATGACATACATTTGTGTGCGCTCTCCGAGAGAAGAACATCGCCGATGACCTTGCCTATACGGAGGTCAAATGTCGATATACCATTTCAATGCGAAAATCATTTCGAGGGGTTCTTCTACCGGAGTAAACGTCGTAGCAGCGGTCGCGTATAGATCCGGTTCGCGCTTCAAATGTGAGCGTACCGGCACCGTGCACAACTATCGGCGCAAGACCGAAGTTCAGCACTGCGCGATCCACGCACCAGATGGGGCACCGTCATGGGTTCATGACCGTGCTCAGCTGTGGAACACCGTAGAAACCGGCGAGACGCGCAAGAACTCGCAACTCGCCCGTGAAATAGTCCTAGCCATACCGATTGAACTGACATCGGAATGCCGCTCAATCCTGCTTGATGGATTCGTCCGCGATGCATTCGTTTCACTCGGCATGATCGCCGA
>JBDKHF010000004.1:0-21206 GCA_039797825.1 Pseudomonadota bacterium
GTGACCATCACCGCGGCGCCCTTTTCCAGGCAGTACTTGATCGACGGCAGCGAGGCGCGGATGCGGGTGTCTTCGGTGATGTTGCCGGCTTCGTCCTGCGGCACGTTCAAGTCGGCGCGAATGAAGACGCGTTTGCCGGATACATCGAGGTTGGCGAGTTTGATGACGTTCATGGTTCTCTCCTGAGCAAAGTTAGACAGTTTTTGACGGCCACAGGCGCGACCAGTGGTCGGCAACCTCCAGCATGCGATTGGCGAATCCCCATTCGTTGTCGAACCAGACGAAGAGATTAACCAGATGCGCACCGCTGGTCCGTGTCTGGCTACCATCGACGATGGCGGAATGGGGGTCGTGATTGAAATCGATTGAAGCGTGGGCGGCTTCGGAATAGGCGATCAGTTTTTTCAACGGGCCGCGCGCGGCATCGGCCAGCAAGGCGTTGATCTCGCCGGCAGAAACCGGGCGTTGGGTGGCGATGGTCAGGTCGATGGCCGAGACATTCAGCGTCGGTACACGAATCGCCTTGGCCTGCACGCGACCAGTCAATTGCGGTAGCAAACGTTCAACGCCACGTGCCAGCCCGGTTGAGACCGGGATGATCGATTGCATGGCGGAACGCGTGCGGCGCAGGTCGTCGTGGTGATAGCCGTCGATCAATGGCTGATCGTTCATCACTGAATGCAGGGTGGTCAGCAGCGCCTGCTCGATGCCGACTTCGCGGTCGAGCAAATCGAGAATGGGGACGATGGCGTTGGTCGTGCATGAGGCGGCAGAAACCAGTTGTTCGCTGCCGGTCAATGTTTGCTGGTTGATGCCATTGACGATGGTGGCATCGACATCGTTGGCGCTAAAACCGGGGTGAGATAAAAGCAGACGCGGGCAGCCGGCGTCCAAAAATTCGCTCAATTCTGGCCGTCGACCGTAGGCGCCGGAGCATTCCACCACGAGGTCAATGTCGCGCCAGTTCACCTCGGCTGGCGAGCGGGCGTGAGTGATGTTGATCGCCTGGCCATTGATCAACAGTTGGCCGTCGGCGACTTCAACACTGCCGGGAAAGCGGCCATGCGTCGAGTCAAAGCGCGTCAGGTAGGCCATGCTTTCCAGATTGGCTGGTTCGTTTATGGCAACTACCTGAAGCTCGTGGGCGACGGGCGACTCGTGCAACGCACGCAGGAAACAGCGACCGATACGGCCATAACCGTTGATGGCAAGAAGCAGGGGCATGGGATCGGTCGTTTTCCTTAAGACTTATTTTGGCAATTCGCCGCTGGCGTTGGCGTCGTACTCGATATAAACCAGTCCGAGAATTTTCTGCATACCGCATTTGCCAAAGAAGCCGCCTTCGGCCCCATAGAAGTCGAGCTTGCCCATGCCCTTGAAGAATGCTTCGGTACGCGCCCGGTCGTCGCCAAAATAGAACGGAATGCGATGTTTGCCGGTACAGAAATCGTGCTTGTTGGTCGGGGCGCCGGTGATGGCGATGACCTCTTCGTAGCTCATGCCGATTTTCAGTTTGCCAAAGGGCGAGTCGGCCGGCGGGTTGCCGACGATCACCGGGGCTTCGCCGGCGGTCGGCTCGGCCTTCTTCTTTTCGGCATCCTGTGACCAGGCCAGATTGCTGGCAAAAGAGACCGCGATCAGCGCGGCCAGGGCGATTTTGCGTGCTTTGAACATCGGGCGTTCTCCTAAAAAAAGAGGAAACAAATAAAAGGGGCCTTGCGGCCCCCTCTTGAAACAAACCGCTTACTTGACGGCCATCCAGGCGCGGGCTGCATCGAGCATGCGGCAGGAATAGCCCCACTCGTTGTCGTACCAGGCCAGGACTTTGACCAGCACTGAACCATCTTCGCCCTTGATGACGCGGGTTTGCGTTGCGTCGAAGGTGGAAGAAACGGTGGTGTGGTTGAAGTCGGAGGAAACCAGCGGCTCGTTGTTCACATCCATGATGCCCTTGAGCGGGCCATTGGCGGCGGCGGTCATCAAGGCGTTGATTTCTTCCTTGGTGGTTGAGCGCTCGGCGGTGAAGGTCAGGTCGACCAGCGAGACATTGATGGTCGGCACGCGCAGCGCGAAACCATCAACCTTGCCGACCAGTTGTGGCAGCACCAGGCCGACGGCCTTGGCGGCACCGGTCTTGGTCGGGATGATGTTGGCGGCAGCGGCGCGGGCACGACGCAGATCCTTGTGACGGACGTCAACCGTGACCTGGTCGTTGGTGTAGGCGTGGATGGTGGTCATCAGGCCCTGCTTGATGCCGATCGCGTCAGACAGGATCTTGGCGACCGGGGCCAGACAGTTGGTCGTGCAGGAAGCGTTGGAAACGACGGTCATGCCGGGCTTCAGCGCGCCTTCGTTAACGCCCATGACGATGGTGGTATCGACATCGTCGCCACCCGGTGCCGAGATCAGCACGCGCTTGGCGCCCTGGTTGAGCAGTTCCTGAGCCTTGACCTTGGTCGTGTAGGCGCCGGTGCACTCAAGCACGATATCAACGCCGTGGTCGGCCCAGTTGATGTCTTTTGCGTTTTTGGTCGAGTAAAAAGCGACTTTCTTGCCGTCGATGATGATGCAGTTTTCACCTTCGGTCTCGACGCTGGTGCGGAAACGGCCATGCGTGGTGTCGTACTTCAACAAGTGCGCGTTGGTCGCCAGATCGCCGGCGGCGTTAATCGCCACGACGTCGAATTCATTTTGCAGATTCTGTTCGTAAATTGCGCGCAGCGTGCAACGGCCGATACGACCAAAACCGTTAATTGCAACCTTGATAGCCATGTGATTCCTCTCTTTGTTGAATTTGAATCAGGACAAAAGATCTTTCGCCGTCTTGACGACATTGGCGACAGTAAAGCCAAACAATTCCTGCAACTGGCCAGCCGGCGCCGATTCGCCAAAGCGGTCGATGCCGACGACGGCGCCGTGCAGGCCTACATACTTGCGCCAAAAATCCGGATGCGCCGCTTCAATGGCGATGCGCTTTTTGCAGCTACCGAGTACCGATGCCTTGTATTCGGCGCTCTGGCGGTCAAAAACGTTGGTGCAGGGCATCGAGACGACGCGGCAGGCGATGCCTTCACCGGCCAGTGCAGCCTGCGAATCAAGTGCCAGCTTGATTTCGGAGCCGGTGGCAATCAAGGTAAGCTGCGCTTCGCCTTCACACTCAGACAAAACATAGCCGCCCTTGGCGATATCGGCGTCGGCAATCTTCTGCGTGACAGTCGGCAGGTTCTGGCGCGACAGGGCCAATAAACTGGGGCCATTTTGGCGGTCGACCGCAACAGTCCAGGCGATGGCGGTTTCGGTCGCATCGGCCGGGCGCCAGACATCCAGATTCGGGATGATGCGCAGGCTGGGGATGTGCTCGACCGGCTGGTGGGTCGGGCCATCTTCGCCGAGACCGATGGAGTCATGGGTATAAACCATGATCTGGCGCTGCTTCATCAGTGCTGCCATGCGGATCGCGTTACGGGCGTAATCCGAGAAAACCAGGAAGGTGGCGGTGTAGGGAATGAAACCACCGTGCAACGCAATGCCGTTGGCAATGGCGGTCATGCCGAATTCACGCACGCCGTAGTAGCAGTAGTTGCCGCCTTCGGTGCGAGTGACGCCCTTGCTGCCCTTGACGAAAGTCAGGTTGGAGCCGGCCAGGTCAGCCGAACCGCCGAAAATTTCCGGCACGGCCGGAACCAGCGCGGCGATAGCGTTTTGCGATGCCTTGCGTGAGGCAATGTTCTCGGCCTTCTCGCGGCAACTGGCGATGTAGGCCGCCTTGGTCGCTTCCCAAGATGCCGGCATTTCGCGCTTCATGACGCGGCGCTCGAACTCGGCAGCTTCAGCCGGGAAAGCGGCTTGATACGCGGTGAGGCGGGTGGTCCAGTTTTCTTCGAAAGTGGCGCCACGCGGCTTGCCATTCCAGGCGGCGTAAACGTCGCTGGGGATTTCAAACGGTGGGTGATTCCAGCCAATGTATTCACGAGCCGCTGCAATTTCGTCCTTGCCGAGCGGTGCACCGTGACAATCGTGTGAGCCTTGCTTGTTCGGTGCGCCCATGCCGATCGTTGTCTTGCAGCAGATCAGGCTGGGTTTGTCGGTCACCGCCTTGGCGGCGAGCAGGGCACGTTCGATGGCGTCTGCATCATGGCCGTCGACGCCGGCAACGACGTGCCAGCCGTAAGCTTCAAAACGCTTCGGCGTGTCGTCGGTAAACCAGCCTTCAACGTGGCCGTCGATGGAGATGCCGTTGTCGTCCCAGAAAGCAATCAGCTTGCCGAGGCCCAGCGTGCCGGCCAGCGAACAGGCTTCGTGCGAAACGCCTTCCATCAGGCAACCATCGCCGAGGAAGGTGTAGGTGTGGTGATTGACGATTTCATGGCCGGGCTTGTTGAACTCGGCGGCCAGCACTTTTTCAGCCAGCGCAAAGCCGACAGCATTGGTGATGCCCTGGCCGAGCGGGCCGGTGGTGGTTTCAACGCCGGGCGTGTAGCCAAATTCCGGGTGGCCCGGCGTTTTGGCGTGCAATTGGCGGAAATTTTTCAGATCGTCGATGGAAAGATCGTAGCCGGTCAGGTGGAGCAAGGCATAAATCAGCATCGAGCCGTGACCGTTGGACAGCACAAAGCGGTCGCGGTCCGGCCAATTCGGGTTGGCCGGGTTATGGCGCAGCTGGCGACGCCAGAGCACTTCGGCGATTTCGGCCATGCCCATCGGCGCACCGGGGTGGCCGGAATTGGCCTGTTGGACGGCATCCATAGCCAAGGCGCGAATCGCCCCGGTCAATGGTGAAAATTTGGGCGCGTTGCTCACGGTCATGGTGCAAAAATCCAGGCTGCGAAAAGGTGAAATTATCCGCGAAAAGCCCCGCTTTGGGTAGGGCGAACCGCGAATTGGCAGGCTAAAAACCTGCCAATTGCCGAGTTTAAATGTTCGGGTCGTAATTGATCATCATCATCACGCCACGACCAGCGCCCCAACTACCGCCGGTGTAGGAAACGCTGCCCTGGCCGCGATAGACGACCTCGTAGCGGAAGCGATCCGTGCCGTAGTAGAAAGGAATGAAGGCTTTGCCGGTCGGGGTGTGGCGAACCTCATGGCTGATGCCGAGGATGCGCTCAACTTCCGGTTGCTCCATGCCGATCTGTAGCTTGGCCCATTTGCTATTTGGCGGAATGTTGCCGTAAACCTCGCCCTCGAAAGTGCCGTCGCGTGATTTCATGATGCGCGGCTTGCCGGGTTCGCTGGGTTTTCCTGATTTGGCGGCGGGAGCTTCTGCGACGGGGGCGGCGGCAACCGGCGCTGGCGTTGCTTTGGCGGGTGCAGGGCAATCAGCGGCGGCTGGTTTGTTCGCTTTTTTGCCCTTGCTGCTGGCCTTTGTATTCTTGCTTGGCTGGCAGTCGACTGGCTGAGCGCTGGTCACGGGCTGGGCAGCTGGTGGTGTTGCGGTACTGACTGGCGGTGGCGCCTCGGTTTTGGTTTCCGTGGTCGCGCAACCGCTGGCGATGACGGCGATGGCGAGCAGCAGGGCAATGCTTGGTGCTTTCATATTTGCTTCCTTTGCGGAAAACGACCGCTTATACGCTGTGGTACGAAGTGATACGGTCAACTTCGTTTTTTGACCCCATTATCACCGCGCAGCGTTGGTGAATCCTGACGGGCGGAATATCGAGAATGCGCTGATAACCGGTTGTTGCCGCACCGCCGGCCTGTTCAACAATCAGCGCCATCGGGTTGGCTTCATACATCAAACGCAGTTTGCCGCCCTGGGCGCGGGTTTTGCTGTCGAGCGGGTACATGAAAATGCCGCCACGGGTGACGATGCGATGCACATCAGCCACCATCGAACCCACCCAGCGCATGTTGTAGTCCTTGCCAAGCGGGCCTTCCTTGCCTTGCTGCATTTCGGCGACATAGCGCTGTACCGGCGCTTCCCAGAAGCGCTGGTTGGACATGTTGATGGCGAATTCCTTGGTGTCGACCGGAATTTGCATGTTTTCCTGGGTCAGCACGAAGTCGCCCTGTTCGCGATCCAGTGTGAAACTGGTGACGCCATCGCCAACGGTCAGCACGAGTAGCGTGGTTGGGCCATAAACGGTGTAACCGGCGGCAACTTGTGTAGTGCCGGGCTGCAAAAATGCCGCTTCAGCTGCTTCCGGGGTCGACAGGTCGGCGCCTTCCGGACATTTCAATACGGAGAAAATGGTGCCGATCGAAACATTGACGTCAATGTTCGAGGAGCCATCAAGCGGGTCAAAAGTCAGCAGGTATTCGCCCTGCGGGTAGCGATGCGGAACCAGATGCGGAAGATCCATTTCCTCGGAGGCCATCGCTGCAAGGTGACCACCCCATTCGTTGGCATCAAGCAAAATATCATTGGACAGCACATCAAGTTTTTTTTGTGCCTCACCTTGAACATTGTCGCTGCCGGCTTCGCCGAGCGCTTCGCCCAGGCCGCCCTTGCCGATGGCAATCGAGATCGCCTGACAGGCGCGGGCAACAACTTCGACCAAATGACGCAGGTCGGCGGTGATGATGCCCTTGTTACGTTGTTCTTCCAAAAGATAGCGAGCGAGTGTGCGCTGGGCCATGAGGGGTACCTGCCTAATGACGAAAGGGAAGTATTTTACGCTGAGCCGTTGTCGCGTGCGCGCAGAAAGGCGAAGGCCGCAGCACTGTTGAGCGGTTTGCTGAACAGGTAGCCTTGCACCTCGTCGCAGCCGTTGCTGCGCAGCAACTCAAGCTGGTCTTCGGTTTCAACCCCTTCCGCGATGACATTCAAGCCCAACGAGTGGGCCAGGGCGATGGTGCCGAAGGCAATTGCCCGGTCGTTGAGGTCAACTTCGATATCGGCGACAAAAGAGCGGTCGATCTTGAGGTGGTCAATCGGGAAAAGCTTGAGATAGGCAAGCGAAGAATAGCCGGTGCCAAAGTCGTCGATGGCCAGCGTGACGCCCATGCGGCCAATGCGCTGGAGAATTTCGATGGCTTCCTCGGGGTTTTCCATCACCGAGCTTTCGGTGATTTCAAGTTCCAGTAGTTCGGCGGGCAGCCCTGACTCGGCCAGCACCCCGGCGACCACTTCGCAAAAATCACGGCGGCGAAGTTGGCGGGCTGAGACGTTGACCGCAACACGTACCGGTTTCAGGCCGGCATCGATCCACTTCTTCATTTCGTGACAGGCGGTGCGCAGAACCCATTCACCAATTTCGACGATCAACCCGGTTTCCTCGGCGATGGGGATGAAGCGGATTGGGGAAATCATCCCGTCAGTCGGGTGGTGCCAGCGGATCAGCGCCTCGACCCCGGTTGCATGCGAGCCGTCGGCAGAAAATTGTGGCTGGAAGCACAGGGCCAGCTCGTTGCGGCTGATGGCGTGACGCAATTTGTGTTCAAGGTCCAGCCGTTCGCTGGCCGTTTGGTTCATTTCGGCGGCGTAAAACTGGTAGTTGTTGCGCCCGGCGGATTTTGCGTGATACATCGCCGTATCAGCGTTTTTCAGGATAGTGTCGCCATCCGATCCATCGTCCGGGAAAATGCTGATGCCGATCGACGGGCTGGTGTGGAGTTCGTGGTTGCCGGTAAGAATCGATGAAGAGAGCGCGCCGATGATTTTGTTGGCAATGATTGCCGCATCAGCCGGGCCGGAAATGGCCGGCAGGAGGATGACAAATTCGTCGCCGCCCAGGCGTGCAACAAAATCAGTTTCACGGACGACGCGACTCAGGCGAATGGCAACGTCGCGCAACAATTCATCGCCGACTTGGTGGCCCAGGGTGTCATTGATGATCTTGAACCGATCCAGATCAATAAACATGACGGCGAGCTGCCATTGGTGACGGCGTGCCTCCGGCAACAACTGGGCAAGACGAATCTGCAAGGTCAGGCGGTTGGGCAGGCCGGTCAGTGAATCGGTCTGGGCGATGTGGCGCATGCGTTCTTCAGCCTGCTTGCGCTCGGCGATGTCAGCAAGAATCCAGATGTAATGCGCGGTTTGTCCGACTTGCGCATCATCGACCCGGCTGACCCGAATGCCGGTTGGGGCGCTAGTCCCCAATTTTTGCAGAATCTCAATTTCACCATTCCAGGTGCCATGCCGATCAATTTCCTGTTGAAGTTGATCAATAGTCCATTGCGTGCCGAGATCAAGCAGGCCGAAAATTGTGCGCCCAACAATCTCGTGTGGCTCGTATCCACTTAACAAGCTGGTTGCCGGGTTGACCGAAATAATGCACTGCGTCTGATCCGTGACGACAATGCCTGCCGGCGTGTGGGCGAAGACCTTTTGGGCCAGTTGTTCACGTTCTTCACTGGCGCGGCGTTCGCTGATGTCGGTGTAAATGGTGACAAAGCCACCGTTAGGGAGCGGGGCGCCACGAATATCGAGGCTTCTGCCATTCGGTCGCGTGCGTTCAAAATGATGGGCTTCGGTCGCGGTTGCCCGGTTGAGCAATGCGTGAACAATGGCGTCGGGGTCGCCTGGGCCGTATTCGCCGCGTTCGGCATTGAAGCGGAAGAGCATTTCCAGGGTTACCGGGGCCTGGTCAAATAATGATTGCGGGATCTCAAGCAGGCGGCGAAATTCCTGATTGTGCAACTCAAGCACCTGCTCGCGATTGATAAAGCTGACGGCGCTCGGGATGCTCTCAATGATCGTTTCAAGCAAATCGTGCTGCTGCTGCAATTTTTCTTCAGCCCGCTTGCGTTCGGTGATGTCGGTATACGTGGTGATAAAACCAGCCAGTTGTTCATTCATGAACAGCGGTTGGCCTTGCACCAGATGGGTCAGGCCGCTCGGGCGGGTACGCTCGAAACGGTGAGGCTCGAACTTGAGTGCCAACTCAGTAATGCGCTTGACGTGTTCTTCCGGGGCGCCGGGGCCGTATTCGCCGCGTTGCGCCGGGATGCGAATCAAATCGGAGAAGTGAACACCGTCAAACAATGCCTCTGCGGGCAAGTTGAGCACTTCCAGAAAGCCCTTGTTCCATACCCGCAGACGGAGATCCTGGTCGAAAACGCTGATGCCCTGCGGCATGCTCTCGAGCACGGCGATCAAATATTGATGGCGCAGTCTGAATTCGACAGTTTCCTGCGTTTGGACGGCGTCGGCTTTCATGCGGCGAGTTGAGGGCTGTTCATCGCACTATGATAGCCCAAGGCAAGCCGGCTTCTGTAACGCCTTTGGCATAAATGGCGGCTTATTGGGATTTCCACTTGATTGAGCAGCCAATCGATGGCGTTTGCAGCGGAGGACCGTTGCCGCTTTGGGCGATGGTGAGCATCGCTTCAAAAAGCTCGCGGCGCGCATTGGGTTCGGCTGCATGGCGCCCTGAGGCATCGAGCCGACCGCGATATTGCAGCTGCAGTTGGGCGTTGTAACCGAAATAGTCAGGCGTGCAAACCGCACCGTAAGCACGGGCAACGCGCTGCGTTTCGTCGTACAGGTAAGGGAAAGGGAAATTCAGTTCCTGCGCCCATTGCTGCATCATTTTTGGGTCATCTTCCGGGTAGACCGCAACATCGTTGCTCATGATCGCTACGCACCCAATGCCGTGCTCCGCCAGTTCGCGGGTATCGCGCACGATGCGCTCGATGACGGCCTTGACGAAAGGGCAGTGGTTACACATGAAAATAACCAGCAAGCCCTTGGGGCCACAGCAGCTGGCCAGCGTATGGCGCCGGCCATCGGTTCCCGGTAGATCGAAATCCGGGGCGGCTCGGCCAAAATCACAAATTGGAGGGTTAAGCGCAGCCATGATTTTCCCCTGAGCGGCTATTTCGCCCATAATAGCATTATGAATTTACCCCGTTTCTACTGCCGGGAAGCGCTTGCGCCCGGTGCCCACATTGATTTGCCAGAGCCGGTAGCGCGTCATGCCGTGCGCGTTTTGCGTTTGCCGCCGGGTGCCGCGATGGTTTTGTTTGATGGTCGTGGCGGCGAATATGAAGCCCATATTCAGCGCATTGAACGCGAGCGGGTGGTGGCCGAACTGGGTGCCTGGCGCGATGTGGAGCGTGAGTCGCGCTTGTCGGTAACCCTGGTGCAAGCGGTTCAGGCGGGCGACAAGATGGATTTCACCATCCAGAAAGCGGTTGAGCTGGGGATCAAGGATATTGTTCCGGTCGACAGCCGGCGTAGCGTGATTCGCCTCAGTGGCGAGCGCGCCGGCAAGCGCGTCGCGCATTGGCAGGGGGTTGCTGCTGCCGCTTGTGAGCAATGCGGGCGCAATCAGGTACCCAATGTGGCGCCGCTGGAAAAGCTGGAAAACTGGCTGGCCAAGCCGGCGCATGAAGGTTTGCGCTTGATGCTGATGCCGGATGCAGAAAATACGCTGGCCTCCTTGCCGCCGGTGGAAAACGTACAGCTATTGATCGGCGCCGAGGGTGGGCTTGATCCGCAGGAAGTAATTGCCGCAAGACAGGCGGGCTTTCAGGCAGTACGCCTCGGGCCACGCGTTTTGCGTACAGAAACGGCAGGTTTGGCGGCGCTGGCTGCCATGCAGGCTTTATGGGGTGATTTCAGGGAGGGGTGAAAAATGTTTGAGTCAGCAGAACTCGGTCACAAGATTGACAAGGAAACCTTCAAAAAAGAAGTGCCCAAGCTGCGCGCTGCGTTGCTTGATGTGCAGGACGAATTGCTGCAAAAAAAAGAATTCCCGGTCGTTATCCTGATCAGCGGTGTCGACGGTAGCGGCAAGGGCGAAACGATCAATTTGCTCTATTCGTGGATGGACCCGCGCCACATTTCAACCCTGGCCTTTTCTGCCGCGACCGATGAAGAGCGCGCTCGCCCCTTCATGTGGCGCTATTGGCGCGCCCTGCCGCCCAAGGGCAAGGTCGGTATTTTTGCCGGTTCCTGGTATTCGCAGCCGATTGCCGACCGCATTGCCGGCACCATGCGCCGCCCCGACATGGATCAGCAACTTGACGACATCAACCGTTTTGAGGCCATGCTGGTTAACGAGGGCGCGCTGGTTCTCAAGTTCTGGTTCCATTTATCCAAGGATGGTCAGAAAACGCGGCTGAAGGCGCTGGAAAAAGATCCGCGCACCGCCTGGCGGGTTACCAAGCAAAGTTACGAGCGCCTGAAAACCTACGACAAGTTGCAGGAAGTCGCCGGCCATGTGTTGCGCGTTTCCAATACCGCCCATGCGCCGTGGATCATTGTTGAAGGTACGGATGACGAATATCGTTCATTAACGGTTGGCCGTATCGTTCTTGATGCCATGCGCAAGCGCGTTGCCCAGGAGAAACGTCAGTCGGTGCCGGTTGCCCCGCCACTGATTCACGCGATTGATCAAAAAAATGTGCTGAGCGAACTTAATCTGACGCAAACGCTGGCCAAGAAGGATTACGAGCGCGACCTGGCCAAGTATCAGGGACGGCTTTCGGAGCTGGTCCGTGATCCGCGCTTTGTCGATAAACACTCGCTGGTGCTGGTTTTTGAAGGCTCGGATGCCGCCGGCAAGGGCGGTAGCATTCGCCGGATTGGTGCGGCGATGGATGCCCGGCAGTATCAGGTCGTGCCAATTGCGGCGCCGACCGAAGAGGAGCGTGCCCAGCCCTATCTCTGGCGTTTCTGGCGTCACCTGCCACGTACTGGGCGGGTCGGTATTTTTGACCGTTCCTGGTATGGCCGCGTGCTGGTCGAGCGGGTTGAAGGTTTTTGTGCCGAGGCTGACTGGTTGCGCGCCTATGCCGAAATCAACGATTTCGAGCATCAGCTGGCTAATGCCGGTGCTGTAGTCATCAAATTTTGGCTGCAGATCAGTGCTGATGAGCAGTTGCGGCGTTTCAAGGAGCGCGAGGACACCGAGTTCAAACGCTTCAAGATTACCGATGAAGACTGGCGCAACCGTGAAAAGTGGGACGAATACGTTTCTGCCGTCTGCGACATGGTTGACCGCACCTCGACCGGCTTGGCGCCGTGGACGCTGGTTGAGGCCAACGACAAGAACTTTGCCCGCGTCAAAGTGCTAAAAACCGTGTGCGAGCGGATCGAGGCTGCACTCAAGATTGATTCCAACGGGAAATAAACGCCGGATATGAGCGAAACCCCTTACGACGAGCATTTCGTCTCCTGGTTCCGGGCGGTTACGCCCTATATCAACGCCTTTCGGGGCAAAACCTTCGTTATTGCCTTCGGTGGCAAGGCGGTCGCCAGCGAATTTGCCAAGACCCTGGCTTACGACGTCAATCTGTTGGTCAGTCTCGGCATTCGTCTGGTGCTGGTGCATGGGGCGCGCCCGCAGATTGAGGAAGAGTTGCGCGAGAAAAATCTGGAGTCGGTCTATCACCGGGGTTATCGGGTGACCGATGCTCCGGCGCTGGATTGCGTGCTGGATGCCGTCGGCAGTGTTTATCTCGAAATCGAGGCCATGCTGTCGCAGGGCTTGCCCAATACGCCGATGGCCAATAGCCGGATTCGTGTGATTGGCGGCAATTTCATTACCGGGCAGCCGATAGGCGTGCTTGACGGTATCGACATGCAGTACGCCGGCAAGGTGCGCAAGGTCGATGCCGAGGGGATCAATGCGCAACTGGGGCTAGGCAATATTGTTCTGCTTAACTGCGAAGGGCCATCGCCGACCGGTGAGATTTTCAATCTGCAGATGGAGGAGGCGGCCGAGGCGGTGGCAGTGGCGATTCGGGCTGACAAGCTCGTTTACCTGACCGATAGCAGAGGCGTTGTCGACAAGGAAGGCGAGCTGCTCGACGCGATGACCGCTGATGAAGTGGCTGAATTGTTGAACGGTGGCGAATGGTTATCACCCGATATTCGCCGTTACCTGCCTTGCGCGGTACGTTCGACGCGTTCCGGCGTTGGCCGGGTGCATTTGATCAGCTATGAACAGGACGGTGCGTTGTTGCGTGAGTTGTTTACGCACGACGGCGTTGGTACCGTGGTCACTCGCGAGTCGCTGGAGAATATTCGCGAGGCCAAACCTGACGACATCGCCGCCCTGATTGCCTTGATTGAGCCGATGGAGGCCGAAGGTATTTTGGTGCATCGGCCACGCGAGTTGCTGGAACGTGAAATCGACCATTTCTCGATCATGTTGCACGACGGCATCATCGTCGGTTGCGCTGCCTTGTACATGCACTCGGATGAAGAGGCCGAGCTCGCTTGTCTGGCCGTCAGCCATGAACATCGCGAATGGGGTTATGGCGAGCAATTGATGAACCGCATCGAGCGGCGCGCCCGCAAGAGCGGCATCAAGCGCCTGATCGTCTTGACCACGCGCACCGAACACTGGTTTGTCGAGCGTGGTTTCAAGGTTGGCACGGTCGACGACCTGCCAGCCAAAAAACGCGATATGTACAATTATCAGCGGCGCTCCAAGGTTTTGTTCAAGACCTTATAATCCGCCCATCAACACCCCCACACGGAGTTTCAAATGGCACGTAGCGTTAATTGCATCAAACTGGGCCGCGAGGCTGAAGGTCTGGATTTGCCGCCTTACCCAGGCGCGCTGGGTCAGCGCATTTTCGAGAATGTCTCAAAAGAGGCGTGGCAGCAATGGATCAAGATGCAGACCATGCTGATCAACGAAAACCGCCTGAATCTGGTCGATGCCAAGCATCGCAAATACCTTTCGGAGCAGGTCGAAAAGCACTTTTTTGGCGATGGCGCCGATAGTATTCAAGGTTACGTGCCGCCAGCGGCCTGATCGCTTCTGTTGAAATTTTCAAACCCGCTACGGCGGGTTTTTTATTGGGGGGAGTTGCAGCAAGGCCTCGCCCACTGCAATGCGTTGGCCCTGAACTATTCCCGGACTCAAACTGAAGCCCTTGGGGGCGAAGACGATAATCGTCGAGCCGTGCTGAAACCAGCCCATTTCTTCGCCTTTTTTGAAGCGGGCCGAGCAGGGAATGCGATTTGGCCCGCGATAGCGGATGTGTAGCAGCACATCGATGAAATGCAGGCGAATACTGGCGACGAGGATGGCGGCAACCGGCACGAGCAGCAGGCGCTGGCCGTTATTGAGTGTGGTTTCGATTAGCGCTCGCTCGTTTTTGCAGAATAATTTTTCGACGCGCTTGAGGGCAATCGGGTTCACATTCCAGGTGTCGCCGGAGATGTAATTGACCTCGCTAACAGAGCAATCCGCTGGGGCATGGAAGCGGTGGTACATGCTGGAGGTCAGGCGCAGGGTGACGTAAGTGCCATCGCGATAGCGATCAACCAGCGCCGGGTCACCGAACAGATCAAGCAAAGTGTAGGGGAAACCTTTGGCCTGAAATACTTCGATGCCAGCGATTGCACCGCAGGCGCCGACGATGCCGTCGCAGGGGCTGCTCACCACATTGGGGTCGGAGTTGATCGTTCGCGCACCGTCTTTGAGTTGCCGGGTGAAGCAATCGTGCAGGCTGCGAAATTCGCTTTTGCGTGCATCCGATAAATCAAGGTCGGCAAATAGTTTCCAGGTGGCAATTGAAAGGTCGCGAATCAGCGGCTGTTCTATCTGGCTGAACCAGCCCATGAAGCGAGTCAGCAATTGGCGCGGGACGCGGTTGGTGAGCAGGAAATTGAGGTCTTCCTGGAGGACCAGGCGGGAGATGAGTTTGCGTATCGTCATGGCTTTGTAATAAGGCTTGGGTAGAAGGGGAGGTAAGGAGAAATCAATGAACGAAACCTTGCCTTTTTATGTTGCTGGCCTCGCTGCGGTGGCGGCTGTTTTGCCGCGCATCAAGCGCCGTCTTGAACTTTCGCGCGCCAAACACCGCTCGCTCGCCGGGCATTCCCGGATGGCCAAGCGGGTGGCGCGGCTGATCCCGTTTTATGAATACGATGCAGAACATTTTTATCGCGCCGATCAGGCGCCGCCGGAAATTGCCGAGCAACGCAAAGCTGCTTTCATCGCCTTGTCGGCGCTCTATCAGGAACGTTTTGCCCGTTCTGCGGCGTTGACCGTGGAAGCCGCCGAAAGCATTTCCGATCTGCAATTCACCAGTAGCTACCGCGTGCCGTTTCAGTTCAGCCGCCATGTGCGCCAGCATTTGAAGGGCGGCAGCTTTTTGCAGGCGAGTAACGGCGTCAAGGTGACTGATCTTGATGGCAATGAGCTGTATGACTTGACCGGCTCTTACGGCGTCAATGTTTTTGGCTACGACTTCTACAAGGAATGCATGGCTGAAGGCAGCGCTCGGGTTCAGGCGCTGGGGCCGGTTTTGGGCGCCTATCACCCGCTGGTGGCGGATAACGCCAAGCGCCTGCGGGCGATTTCCGGGCTGGACGAGGTTTCCTTCCATATGTCGGGCACCGAGGCGGTCATGCAGGCAGTGCGCCTGGCGCGTTACCACACGGGAAAACGCAATCTGGTGCGCTTCAACGGCGCCTATCACGGCTGGTGGGAGGACGTGCAGCCCGGTATCGGCAACCCGCTGCCACCGCGTGAAACTTACACACTCAAGGAAATGGATGACGACAGCCTGCACGTGCTGGCAACACGCAAGGACATTGCCTGCGTGCTGGTCAATCCGCTGCAGGCTTTGCATCCGAATGCCGGCGCACCGGGCGATACCTCGCTGGTCGACAGCACGCGCCGGGCCGCTTTTGACCGGGTGGCTTATACGGAATGGCTGCAAAAATTGCGCGAGGTTTGCACGCGTCGCGGTATCGTCCTCATCCTTGATGAAGTGTTCGTCGGTTTTCGTTTGGCGCCCGGCGGCGCTCAGGAATACTTTGGCGTGCAGGCGGATATGGTCACTTACGGCAAAACGCTGGGTGGCGGCTTGCCGGTTGGCGTTGTCTGCGGTCGACGCGATTTGATGAAGCGTTTTCGTGATCATCGGCCGGCTGATATTTGTTTTGCGCGCGGCACCTTCAATGCCCACCCCTATGTGATGGGGGCGATGCAGGCCTTTCTCGAAAAGCTGGAAACGCCGGCGGTGCGCGAAATTTACGTCGATCTGGATGCAAGCTGGAATCGCCGTGCCGAGCAACTCAACAGTCGCCTGACCGCGCTGGGCTTGCCCTTGCAGGTGGCCAACATGTCGAGCATCTGGACCGTCTATTACACCCGGCCCAGTCGCTATAACTGGATGTTGCAGTACTACATGCGGGCGCAAGGCTTGGCGCTTTCCTGGGTGGGCACTGGTCGCTTCATCTTCAGCCTGAATTACAGTGATGCCGAGTTTGAGGAAGTCGCCAAGCGCTTTGTGGTGGCAGCGCAGGCGATGGAAACTGATGGCTGGTGGTGGGAAGCGCCCGGCCAGAGCAACAAGACGATCCGGCGCGGGATATTGCGCGAGATGCTGGCGCACAGATTGGGTTCCGGGAAATAGTCAAACGCTTGCAGCCCAAAGGCGTTTCCTTTGGGCTGCGGTCAACGCCGTAAAACAGGTAAAAATCAGGCGCCTTGTTCGTTGTGCTGCATGGCGTGATGCATCGGGTCGATCAATTCGCCGCGCAGCAGGTGCAGCGGTGCCTTGTGATAAAGAATCAGGTCGTGGAAAGGATCAGTCAGGATTTTGGTCATCCAGACCAGACCGGTTTGCACGTCACGAATGAAGAAAAGATGCACGGTGCGGAAGAGCAGCCCGGCGATACCCAGTGACAACCAGATCATTCCAACCTGATTGATCAGCGAGGATTTGTCGGTCGCTGGCTCAAATATGCCCAGCATGGTTGGATCGACAAACAGGCTGAGTGGCGCCAGCGCCCAAACTGAAATCAGGATGATCTTGCGCTGCAGGTTGTAACCCACCTTGATCGCTTCCTTGTGCTCGTTGCTCGCCTGATTGACGTGGTCGTAACCGAGCGGCTCAAAGAAGAAGTGGCCGGATTGCCGCGTCGCCATCGCAACCAGCCAGCCGATCAGCGCGGCATACGACGGGTTGATGAAAAGCATCACATAAGCGACAAGAAAGCTGATCGCGCTGATGAAGTGCAGGCTCTGGTTGATCCGGCTCTGGTGGTAATAACGGTGATCATCCCAGCGTTGCACTTTGAGTGCGTGCAGAAATTCCTTCATGGTTTCTCCTGATTGGTGAATGGGCAGATTGACTAGCCTTGTCAAAGGTATAGAGGCATTGCTACCAATTTGTTAAAGCAAAAAGAAAAAACAGTTAAAGCCGGCGAGTGAAGCAAAAGTGTCATCTGACTGTCGCAGCCTTGTTATGAAGAGTGGTGATCATCGGGTAACTCAACTCTTTGTGCCGGTTATGGAGCCCATCCTCGTCGAACAGTTACCCGCCAGTCGTCGCTGCTTGCGTCTGGCCGTGGTTACCGAAACTTATCCGCCGGAAATCAATGGCGTGGCGCTCAGTCTGTCGCGTTTTGTCGAGGGCTTGCGTGAGCGCAATCACGAAATTCAACTGATCAGGCCGCGTCAGGCACTGCTCGACCAACCGGCGCGGCGCGAACGTTTTGATGAAATGCTCACTTTCGGCATGCCGATCCCGCGCTACCCTGATCTCAAAATGGGGTTGCCGGCCAAGCGGGCATTGATCAAACAATGGACGCTGAAGCGCCCGGATCTGGTTCATATTGTCACTGAAGGCCCGCTCGGCTGGTCGGCACTGCAGGCTGCGTTGAAATTGAAAATTCCGGTTTGTTCCGATTTTCGGACCAACTTTCACGCCTACAGCCTGCATTACGGCATCGGCTGGTTGAAAAAGCCCATCGTCGCCTACTTGCGCAAATTCCATAATCGCACGCTGATGACGATGGTGCCCACCGAACAACTGCGTGCTGAACTCGCCGCCAGCGGCTTTCGCAACTTGCGCGTGGTGGCGCGTGGGGTCGATACGCAGCTGTTCAACCCGGCGCGGCGTAGCGACAGTTTGCGTCACGAATGGGGTGTTCAGGCCGAGACGCCGGTGGTCATTCATGTTGGGCGACTGGCTGCCGAAAAAAATCTGGCAGCACTGACTTCCGCCTTCCTGACCATCCGCCAGCAACAGCCGAATGCGCGACTGGTTTTAGTCGGCGACGGGCCGGAGAAGAAGGCCATGCAAAGCCTGCTGCCCGATGCGATATTTGCCGGCACGCGACGCGGCGAAGACCTCGCCGCGCATTACGCCTCGGGCGATATTTTTCTCTTTCCCAGCGTTACCGAAACCTTCGGCAATGTCACGCTGGAGGCAATGGCCAGCGGTTTGTCGGTGGTTGCCTACGATTACGCCGCAGCCGCCCAGCATTTGCACCACGACAAAAGTGGCCTGCTGGCCGCCTATGGGCAGACCGATAAATTTACCGCGTTGGCCGGCGAAATGGCCGGCATCCATGCCAGCAACCCGCAACGTTTCGCGCAAATCGGCAAGAATGCCCGTCTGAAGGCGGAATCACTGGACTGGAAATGCGTGGTGCAGGAGATGGAAACGCTGTTGCTGTCGGTGGCTTGAACCGGCGCTCTCGCTAATTCTTGTGCAATTCGTGGGGTTTTGTATCTGTGTTGTGCCTTTTGATGCCAGTCACGCAATCAGCTTCTCAACGGCAGGTATCAGAGTCGAGCAGTCGCATAACGTGACCAGCCAATGACAGGAACTCGGTCGAAGCGTCAGTCTAGCGTTCTCGAACTGTACGGTTGGTTTATGCTCCAGAACAGACGTTCTAAATCGTCTACGAAATTAGGGGCTATTCAATGCAACCACTACCGTTAACGAAAAGGTTCACTCCAATACCTCTAGCAGAACTGCTTGAAGGCATCGCCAGCTTTAAAACAGCGGACCTTGATACAAAGCAACGCTTCATTGATCGTGTCGTGGCGGCGCATCCGATACTTTCTGTTGATTGGGGGCCCGCGTGGCGCTTTCGGCGAGCCAGAAAACTTGAGGACGGAGATACCCTTCCAGAATCAGTGGACGACTTGATCTGGCGAAAAGACGCAATTCCGCTGATGCAGCGAGCTAATCCAGAGGGATTTCAGGTTCTCTATGTGGCAGACCGACAAGAAACCGCCTTTAAAGAAGTGCGCGCAGAAGACTCAGATGTTGTGTTGACCGATTTCTCGATCAGAGAAGGGCTTAAAGCACGAGTCGCCCCTATTGGAGAAATATTTCTCGTCCAACGATGTGGTTGCGGGAACCTCCTAAAAGGAGATGGCGCAACAGGAATCAGTCAAATTCTGAATAGCGATGTTGAGGAAAACACTAAGTCCATTGTTATCGCTGACGCATTCCTACATCACTGCCTGACGGAGGGTTTTGACGAGTACCGCGTTTCGTCCTATACAGCAAAGGCAATCTTTACAAAGCTACCGGAAATTTCGGTTGTTGCGTTCCCCAGCAGTCAGCAGCCAGATGCCGTCAATTTTGCTATTCGCGGTGATCGCCTATGGGAGCAGTGGGGGATCGTTGCCGTTAAGGTGGGGCGTGCGAAACACTTGGCGTTTGGACTCTACAACTACTCTAACCAAGGCCATGTAACTGGGATTTTTGCATCTGGAAAGCTGCAGTGGGGTGAGAAGGATGAAGGGGGCACGATATTGCTAAGCCCGCCTTGGACGCCGACCTGATCAATAATAGTAAGCAGCAGGTGACCATAATTAGCAAAAGAACAACAGGTAAGTGGCATATTGCTGTCGGATTTTGGCCATTGGTCGAAGGTCTGCTTTAGCCGACGAGTCGGAATTGCGTTTCCGGCAGCTAATAGAGTGAAGCAGTTCCTCGAATGACCGGAACGAGAAGACGCTGACAGTCGGCTGATGGCCGGGGACTGCCACCAATCAATACTTGGAAACGACGAGTCAACAGCCCGTTACTGTCCAAAACGATCAATTTTCGGAAAATTTGGCGGCCCTGTTCTGCAAGTGGCAACAACAAATTTAAGGTCTCCACTCGACTAAAAACTATCCCGCCCGTTTGTGCGCTTCGAGATCGATTACTCGATTTATTTCGCAGCCGGGGCAAGGCTTACGGTCAACTGCAAAAAATGGCCCATTTTGACTACGGAAAAATATCCGCTTGAAATATTGCTGCAATACCCTGCGGCAATAATTGGGCGAATCAGCAGAAAGCTATTTTTGTTGATAACCGGGCTGGACAGAACCCAGCCTTCAGAAAAACTCATTGCACCGTGTGGTGCTTTGGTCGTGGCGCAAGAGGCGCGATTGATGGAAGGAAGATAAAAATGATTGAACAACTAAGAGACAAGGCAATGCAGCTGTGCGCCGAGCATGGCATCACCGTTCGTCCCTATGCCGGTGGCTGGTGGCTGATCGGCAAGGAAATCAACCGTGTTGTCGGTGAGTTGGCTGGCCTGTGCGCCTCCGATCTCAATCGGCTGCCGGTTATGCCGCGTTAGGCGTGATGGATGTGAGCAGACAAGAAGCCGGGGGAACCCGGTTTTTTTTCGCACGAGTTTTTTAAAGCCAAGGGTTTCAGGAGGTAAGCCATGTCCAAGCTGCGAATACTCGTTAGCGCTGCGTTAATCGGCGTCATGCCGTTGCTTTCTGGTTGCGTGCCGGCGCTGCTGGCAACCGGGGCGGCGGTTAGCGTGATGAGTGCGCATGACCGGCGTTCTACCGGAGTGCAGGCCGATGACGAGGTGACGGAATGGAAGGGACGCAACCGAATGTCGGCAGCTCTGGCTGAGTCGGCGCACGCCAATTTCACTGCCTACAATCGTATTTTGCTGATCAGCGGCGAGGTGCGCGATGAAGCCGGTTTGCGTGCCATCGGTGAAATGGCGGCAGGGATTGAGGGCGTCAAGAAAGTGCACAATGAATTGCTGGTGGCGCCACTTTCGTCTTTTTCGTCACGCAGCAACGATGCCTTTGTAACGTCCAAATTCAAGGCCCGGCTGCTTGAATCGAACCAGTTATCGGCCAACCACATCAAGCCGGTGACTGAAAATGGCACGCTCTTCCTGCTCGGTATTGTTAATGAGCGTGAAGCCAAAGTGGCGGTAGCCATTGCCCGGACTACCGATGGCGTGCGCAAGGTGGTCAATCTGTTTGAACAGATCCCGGAGGCGGACACCCGGCGCCTTGATAACGCCGTGCTGGGTGCCAATCGACCGCCGCCGAATCAGCCGGCAGCAGTCGAGGTGCGTTGATTTAGAACAGGCCCGGCAGCCAGGTGGCCAGGAAAGGCAGGGCCGAGATGATCAGTGCGCCGCAGAACATCGCGGCGAGCGCCGGTAGCACGGAAGCGGCGACATAACGGATCGGTTTGCCGAACATCGCCGAGGCAAAGTAAATGTTCATTCCGGCTGGTGGGCAAAGGAAGCCCATCTCGATATTGGCCAGGAAGATGACCCCAAAATGGACCGG
>JBDKHF010000005.1:0-19109 GCA_039797825.1 Pseudomonadota bacterium
GCCTACGACAGCGTGCAACGCTTCGTAAAGCAGTGGAAGTCGGCACAAACGAAGCCGACGATTAAGGAAGCCTTTGTCCCTCTGGTCTTTGCACCCGGTGACGCCTGCCAGTTTGACTGGAGCCAGGAACACGTGGAGATCGCTGGCATTGCGCTGACCATCAAGGTCGCCCACTTCCGGCTGGCCTACAGCCGGCAAATGTTTGTCGCCGCCTACCCCTGCGAAACCCAGGAGATGGTGCTTGATGCCCACAATCGGGCTTTTGCCTTCTTCGGCGGGGTGCCCAACCGCCTGATCTACGACAATCTGAAGACGGTCGTGGATACCATTCTGGTCGGCAAGGATAGGCACTTCAATCGCCGCTTCATGGCGCTGGCCAACCACTACCTGTTCGAGCCAGTCGCCTGTACGCCGGCCTCAGGTTGGGAGAAAGGTCAAATCGAGAATCAGGTCGGCAACGTACGGGAATGGCTGTTCACACCCAAGGCCCGCTTCGCTAGCTTTGCTGCATTGAACGACTGGTTGGCCAACCGTTGCCGGGAATTGGCGGAACGTAAACATCCGGTTGAGTCGACACGCACCATTGCTGACTGCTTTCTACAGGAAGGCCCCAGCCTGCGGGTCATCTCCAGCCCCTTCGATGGCTATGTTGAGCAGATGATGCGCGTTTCCAGCACCTGCCTGGTCCGCGTTGAGCGCAATCGCTACAGCGTGCCAGCCGACTTTGCCGGCAAGGCGGTCTCGGTGCGTTTATATGCCGACAAAGTGAGGATCGTCGCTGAGAGCAAGATCATTGCTGACCATGAACGGCGATTTGGGCGTGATCAGTTGATCTGCGACCCTTGGCATTACTTGCCGGTACTGGAGAAGAAGCCGGGGTCACTGCGTAACGGCGCACCGTTTGTTGAGTGGGATTTGCCAGTGCCTATTCAGTTGGTACGAGATCGAGTGCTGAAGCAGCCGAAGGGTGACCGAGCCTTTGTTGAACTGCTATTGGTAGCTCGCGAGGTCGGCCTTGAAGCGTTGCAAGTCGCCTGTGAGTTGACGCTGGACGGCGGCGTGATTACCGCGGCTGTCGTTATGAATGAATTACGCCGAATAACGGCGCCCCCACGACCCAGCGCGATCAGTCTGCCGGAACAATTGCGTTTGCAGGTCGAGCCCGTGGCTGACTGCAGCCGTTATGACCGCCTGCGCGGAGGCCAGTATGTCCATTGATCGACTGGCCCAACTCAAATCGCTGCATCTCTACGGCATGGCCACGGCGTGGTCAGAATTGTTGGCAGAAGGCGCGCGTCGCCCCATGCAGCCGGAAGCCTGGCTGGATCGCTTGATTGATGCTGAGCAGGCGGATCGGCAGGTGCGCAGCCTGCGCTACCAGATGAAAGCGGCACGCTTCCCTATCCATCGTGACCTGACAGGCATCGACTGGGCGGAAACGCCATTGCCACAGACGCAGATTGAGCAATTGGCGACCGCAGCCTTCATGGAGAGCGCTCACAACCTGATTCTGGTCGGCGGTACGGGAACGGGAAAGACCCATCTGGCGACTGCTTTAGGCGTGGCTGCCATCCACCAGGGGAAACGGGTGCGGTTCTTCAACGCGGTAGATCTCGTCAATCAATTGGAGCGGGAGAAACAGCAGGGCAAGACAGGGAATCTGGCCAAGCAACTGGTGCTGTTCGATGCCGTGATTCTTGATGAGCTTGGTTATTTGCCGTTCCCGGCTTCAGGTGGGGCACTGCTGTTTCACCTGATCAGCCAGCTCTATGAAAAGACCTCATTGATCATCACGACCAATCTGTCATTCGGTGAGTGGGTGACCGTGTTCGGCGATCCAAAAATGACGACAGCCTTGCTCGACCGCATCACCCATCACTGCGAAATCCTAGAAACCGGCAACGATTCTTACCGCTTCAAACAGCGGCAAAAAACCGTCAAATTAACCTGACAAACTGGAAAGATTTGGACGCTGACACCTGGAAACTATTGGACGCTGATTGACACCAATGGACTTAATTTCCGAAACGAACCATAGAATAAGATCCTCTGGAGATAGGACCTGAATCATTCCATCGACTCTTGTAGCTAATTTACCTATGCCGTCCTCCATAAAGACTGGCTGCGACGACAAGGAGATAGGCCATATGTTTCATTGATGAGCGCTGCCCAATATGATGATTGAAAGTCACATGCTAGCGGCAATTCAGCAATCAAGTAACCCAATTGACCACCTTGGACGCCGGCATAATCGACCCCGGCCCATTTTTCTATTTCTGGCCCGCTTTTCACTGATATGGCGAGTTCAATATGATACCCAGTCTTTTATCCCTTAGTTCTTTGTTAAGCTTATCTGTTTCAACACGATACTGTTGCTGAACTTTTAAGTAATCATTCCAAGCAAGCTTTGCCTCGGGACTGATTCGCGAGGAAATCTCTACTGACTTTTTGTATTGACTTACAATTGGGCCGACAATAGGGAAAAATTCTGATGCAGTACTTAACAAATTCATGATTTCCGTTTTATCTCCTGTTATTTGATTGCTTAGCAAATCACCTGCTACCGCAGAAAGAGCTTGTGCGAGCTTTCCTGATGCTAATCCAGTAATCAAGCTCATATTGCTTCCTGAAATTTTTTTCCCCACAGCAAGGTCTGTTATTAACACACCAGAGTTCTTTAATTGATCACCAAGTGATTTGTCATTATTTATCATACCAAGGACTTCGTCTGTAACGGTGAACCCATTCTGAACGACCAAAGAAAATATTTTTGTTAAGGGCGAGTCCAACACCTCTTCGAGGTTACCTATACTACGAGGATAAGAACTAACGCTTTTAAATCCATTCCATTTTTTTAACTTGGCAACGGTTGTAGGTATTTTTGTTCCACCTGTCGCCACACCAAGGGAAATAGCATCAGCGACTCCTGCGAAAAGATTTACTCCTGTATAAGCTGCTAACTCCGTGTAGTCATATGCAGACATTCGCTCGAGAGCAGCAACCTTGTCAAGTGAATCTTGCATTAATTTTGACCATTTTTGTTGGTGCTCTAGAGATTTTTGCTTTAATTCTTGGCCAACATCTCCGAACTGATCAAAACTCACTGGTATACCATTTGAAATTAGAAGACTAACCAATTTTAATCGTTCAGTTTCAGTTAATTTTTCGATAACCAGTCCCTCTGGGCCTAACGCGTGCCTAAACTCAGGAAGGGTCTGTAGGTTGATCAATTTCTCTGTTTGCTCGTGTGTGAATTTGTATATATCTGTTGGCGCAGCATAACCGGGGACATATCCCGATTTATCCGCCATCACTCCATTTTTGCTCGCAAACAAGCTATCCAGCCTGTTTGAATAATCGACAGCCCTTCGATAATCACCTTTTTCAGTACCAGCTGCATTGGATGATCTTCCAACACTAGATACCCCGCTTGGATAAGCCCCTTTTTCAATCCCATGACTGAAAACAGCTTGGCCCACATCGTTGTTCACTATCAGATTGCTTGCAGCCACATCATACCGCCCATCGCTCTTGCTCGGCGGCGTTGCCGTAGCCCACAACCGGAAAGACCACCGCCCCAAATACCCGGTATTTCCTGGCAGATCATCAAGTGCCAGCATTGCCTCTTGATTGCCTGATGAGGGCAGTTCAAATTTGACAACTTGATTATTAATTCCGGTGATCGCAAAGCCAGCGCGCGCTACCGTCCCATATAAACCACCTGAGCCGCCGCTTGCAGAGCCAGTAGTCCATTGCAGTTGGTCATAACTCATGCGCATGTTTATTTCCTGCCCAAGATTTTCGAGCTGAAGCTGGAAAGTATTACGCTTGTCGCGTCCATAACTGTAATAGCCGGAGTTGACCCATGTCAGCACCGCCTTGTTATTGGTGTTTGTCGCCAAAGTACCGTAATAAACATTACCTATACCACCCCTGGTATCGACGTCACCAAAAAAAGCAGCGACGATTGGGTTACTTGTATTCGTTAATGGATATGGCGTATATGACCCGTCACCAACATCTAGCCGCATGTAACCATTGTTGGACAGATAGAGATATTTATCGAATTCTTTGCCTAAGACAGTCAGGCCTGAATTGCCGGAAAGCGTGGATATATTGACCGAGGTTGAATTATCGTCGTTACCAGGAAAATTGCTTCCATATCCAGCACCGCCGCCTAGTCCAGTTTCAATATTCTGTCTAAAAACCTCGTCCGCCATGTTGAATGAAAGAATATTGGGTTGCGCCAATACCTTGTTGCCGGTCAACGTAGCGGTGTCACCCGTTGCAAGAGCGTGGTTGTCGAGCGTAATTGTTCCGCCCGTTGCGCGTATGGAGATTTTCCCTGTACCCGTATCAATCGTGTATTTATTAGATTGATTAATAGGTGTCGGTCCGATACCAATGAATCCGCGCGAATCAGGAGGGAACGGGCTTGCCACAGGTGTTGTACGCGCTCGGAAAGCGCCACCGTTGGTGTTGATGGCAAGCCCTTGGTAGGTTTGAATTAAACCCTCAATGTCCACATCGCCGCCATTAGTTGATATTGCGTAATTCTGATCGTTGCCAATTGCCACCAATCCGTAACTCGGGTTACTGGCATCTTTGCGGGCGTTGATATTGACGTTGAGTTTCCCTGAAGTGGAGTAAATTCTGGCTCCACGGTTGACGATGATTGATCCGTCGTTGGTTTGCAGGTTGAGTGTGGCCGCCCCCCCCGCTGACTTGATGATGTCGCTCAGCACCTGGATGCTTCCGAAGCCCGAACCGGCATTAATCGTGCATGTCAAAGCGGCGCAGTTTGCTGAGCTAATTGTGACTGAGGTTCCTGAACTTAGCGCTTGCGAAATCTGTTGAGCAGATATTGTTCCCCCTGAATTAGCAATGACCACATTTGTTGGATCCATGAACCAAAGCCCGGACTGCCCCTGCTTGGCACTTGCATCAACAATCCCGCTTATCAGTAACTCCCGCTTGCCGGATGTTTCAACCTTGCCACCATCGCCAGAGTATTGACCACCTTTAGCTGAAATCAGTCCGTCAAAGGTTAACTGGTCATCTGCCCAGAGTACTACCTTGCCCCCGTTTCCATTTGATACCGCGTCAGCATTAATTTGAACATCACGGTTCACGAAAACATTTTTAGCGGTAGGGACTGATGTATTTTCCAGAACCATACCCGTCGCGGCCAACTGCTCAGCACTGGCGTTTCCACCAAGATAGTCACCACCAATAAGTACGCTGCCACCGCCTTGATCACCAGACGCATCGACCAAAGAGCCCGCTTTCAAGTCAATGGACTGACCTGTAATCTGAACTTTGCCCCCTGTTTCACCTGCGTCTTTACCCGAGGCGTCCAGCTTTCCTGAATTACTGACAACACCATGCTGGCCACCAGAGAGAATAATTTCACCCTTATGCTGCCCAACGCTAGTGGCTTCAATGATGCCACTCTGGTTGATCACATTATGGATAGCATTCTCAGCCCCTTTGGCAGTGAGCAGCACATAGCCGCCACTGGCCTGAATCTTCCCGGAGTTCTCAACAAAGGAAGTGAGTTGATTACCTTCCAGGTCAAAGGCAGTTTTGGCCACTTCGTCGCTGACCAGGAACGACAATAGCTCATCACCGTGAAAATCCAGTGTAAAACCGTTAGCGGCAGCCAATGCCACTTTGCCCAGCTTGGCAACAATCACCCCCCGGTTGGCAACAGATGGCGCGACAAAGGATGCAATGCCCGTGTCGGCAATGCGGATCGTACCTTCGTTGATGACGGCGGCACCGGGCTTACCGGGGATGTTAAAGTTGTACCTTCCGGCCAGGAAGTCTTCGTTGCGGATGTTGTGGGTGGAGGCGACCAGTCCCGCCACATCGACTTGGGCGTTTTTGCCAAAGAAGATACCGTTGGGGTTGACCAGAAAGATCTGACCATTGGCAGTCAGGCGGCCGAGAATCTGCGAAGGGTCTTGGCCAACAACGCGGTTCAGGGTGACCGAACTTGCTGAGGGCTGGTAATACTGAACCTGCTCGTTGGTGCCAATATTGTATTTCTGCCAGTCGATGATGCCCTTGGCCGATGTTTGGGTAATGCCAATCTTTGTTGCCGATTCCTGGCGAATGGTGACATTGCCGGCAATAACCTGCCCACCTGTTGGATTCGCGTATGCCATGTACGGTAGTGACACGAGACCGGCGCCAGCCATGGCCAGAACGATGGATTTGATGGCCACCGGCCATGCATTTTTTTTGTTAGTAGTCTTCACGATTAAAACCTCGCAGAAATGCTGGCAAATACTCGGGTGTCTTTGTTGCCTTCGTTGGCAACTTCCCGGGTCAGTGGCTTGGCAACTTCAAGGCTGCCGCTGAGGAATTTCCAGATGCCGAAGCGAACGCCGAGCCCCGTGGAGGTCAGGCTTTTAGTTCGGTTGTCTGAGGCGTTCAACGGATTGTGGTTGGAGGTCTTGCCACCATCGTAAAAGGTGTAGAGCTGGGTGTACTGGAGCGGTGAGCCTTGGGTATTAATGGCGTAACGGAGTTCGAGGCTGCCAGCCATACAGCTATCGCCGAGAATTTCCGATGAGTCGTAGGCGCGACCATATTGCGAGCCGCCGATTCCGCACTCCTCGGTGGATAGCAAGCCATCTTTTGAATATTGTCCCATCAGGGCCAAATAGACCGAGAATTGGCTAAGGATGGGGGATAGGTAGCTCAGTTCCTGACTGCGAGAGAGATTGACGGTTAGTTTCTGGTAATTGTATTTACCATCAATGCGTGATTTCAGCAGGGAGTTGTTGTCGCCTGCACCTAAACCTTTGAGGCCGAAACTGTATTCAACCAAGGCTTGATTGACGCCATCTAAGCCATCCGCATTGTCGTAAGACATACCAAAGCGAAGAGAGCGAATTCGATCCAGTGAGGTGGTCGTTTGCAGCGCTTCGCTCTCGGTGTCCTGCTGATCATATTTGATTCGTGCCGTCAGGTTCTCCTGGCGGGTGCGGATGAACGGATGAGCGGCTTTGACTGACCAACCTTCGCTGTTGCTCTGCTGATCAAGCCGGCGCAGCAGTGAAGTGCCGGGCTTGGAGTGGCTGTTGGTGTAGCCGAAGGCAACTGAAGTGCCTTCATTGGAGACGATTTCAGTATGATTGAGCGACCAGTATTGGAGCTCTGGTGCCTGCTCAACGGTGGCATAGCCCAGTGTGGTTTTGGAAGCCCGACCCAGCAGGCCATTAAGCGAAACATCTCCGTTGATCTGTGTGCGACCGACAGCCAATGTGCCACGGTTATCGAGAGAGACCCCGCCGTCCATCAATGGTGCTGATTCGACCTTGAGAATCAGAGTAGAGGCAGCCGGCGTCTTTTCTGATTGCCTCATAGTCGAGGTAACCTTAATTGCATAGCGGTCATTCGCCAATAAAAGATAGCGCTCCAGCGTGCTTGCTTTGAGGGGGCGTTCGGCCTTGATTTTTTCTGCCATGTGAATGAGATAGTCTTGCTGAACCTCATTGGCACCTTCAATAATGACCTCATCAACAAAGCCTTCAATTACCTGAATCTGAACCAGTCCCTCGGATTGAATGCGCTGCTCAGGCACGATTGCTTTGGAGAGGCCAAACCCTGAATCGCCGTATTTTTTGGTTATGGCATCACGCAAGCGATAGATGTCCAGCAGGCTGACTTCCTTCCCAAGCAGGTCAGAGGCCAAGCTTGTCAGTTCTTCAGAGGAAAAGGCCGTATTACCCGTAAAGGAGAGACTTTTTAGTGTTAACATGACCTGCCCTGCCTGCGCAGGAGGCAGTTGTTCCTGGATTGGAAAAACTAGCGGCTGGGGTACTGACTTGGGCTCGGGCGGCTTCTCAAAGCGTTTCTCCAAACGCCCGGCATTTTCCTGAGCTAATGCACAAAACGACACGACAAAGCCCACACCCAGTGTGAGCAGTTTTTTCTTGGCCTTCATTGAACCCCCTGAATTCTTGCGGATTACTTTTTATTTGGCACGTTATTCAAATTTTGGATCGCGGGTATTTTATGACAAAACCTGATTGCGCTTGCCATTGGGGAGTAAAAAAATCACAAAGGCCGATTCTGTTAACACAATGTCATTTGACCGAAGTGTGGTGCAGGCACTGATTGACTTAATGAAACTAGCTTGGGATGCAAAATAGGCACGAAGAATCGTTCATCAATGAAAAAAACGGACTCCCTTGCGAAAGTCCGTTCGTAGCACCTAGCAGCATTCCCAACTAAAGAACCTTTAGCCGAGTCGATTACATATCTCAAGGGTCAGTGCCGACTGGCTCATGCAATACCAAGCCAAGTTGAAGGCAGTTGGCCACCGAACCCCAACCGATCTTTCGGCTGCGTATACTGAACCAGAAAGCAAAACGCCAACCGGTTAGGGCTGGCGTCTTACAGTATTTGGTGGCCAATCGCGGAATCGAACCACGGACACGCGGATTTTCAATCCGCTGCTCTACCAACTGAGCTAATTGGCCAAAACGAGCGCGGATTATAGCGGGGGAATCGGCGCTCTGCAACTTTCTGGTGCGTTTTTTTGGAATAATCAAATTCAATTTTCGTCTTTGTGGTTATATCGCGATCCGATACATTGGCGACCTTGATTCGATTGAGGTGTGCCGTGAAAAAATCTTCCCAACTTTTGCATGGTTTACTGGTTGCCTTGGTGGCCGGTAGTGCGTTTGCTGATGCGACATTGCTTAATGTTTCTTACGACGTGGCCCGTGATGTTTACAAGGACTACAACCCGATGTTCCAGAAATACTGGAAGCAGAAGGCGGGCGAGAGTGTTGAGCTGAAGCAGTCGCATGGTGGTTCGACCAAGCAGGTTCGGGCTGTCTCCGATGGTCTGGAGGCGGATGTGGTGACCATGAATCAGGCCAACGATATTGAGTTTTTGGCTGACAAGGGCTTGGTGGCCAAGGATTGGGCCAAGAAATTCCCGAATAATGCGTCGCCCTATACCTCGACGATGGTTTTTATCGTCCGCAAGGGCAACCCGAAAGCGATCAAGGATTGGGCTGAGTTGGCAGGTGCCGGCGTGCAGGTGATTATTCCGCATCCGAAAAACACTGGTAACGGGCGCAATACTTATCTGTCGGCCTGGGCTTGGGCGCTCAAGCAGCCGGGTGGCAATGACAAGAGTGCGCAGGAATTTGTCGGCAAGGTGTTGAAAAATGCGCCGCTGTTTGCGGCGGGTGGTCGCGATGCGACGACCACCTTCATGCAGCGCAAGATGGGCGATGTGCTGGTGACCTTTGAGTCCGAGGCGGAAATGATCGCCAAGGAATTCGGCAAGGGCGAGTTTGAAGTGGTTTATCCCAGCCTGACGATGCAGACCGAGTTCCCGGTTGCCGTGGTTGAAAAGGTGGTCGACAAGAAAGGCACGCGCAAGCAGGCGCAGGCTTATCTTGACTATCTGTGGTCTAAGGAAGGCCAGGAGAATGCCGCACAAAATTACTTGCGGCCGCGTGATGCCGAGTTGCTCAAGAAATATGCAGCCCAGTTCCCGGCAGTTAAGACCTTCACGGTCGACGAGGTTTTTGGTGGGGCGGGCAAGGCGTTTACTACCCACTTCAAGGATGGTGGCTCCTTCGATCAGATTTACAGCCAGAAATAAATGGCGACAAAAACTGACCGCGTGTTGCCCGGCTTTGGCCTGGCGCTGGGCTACACGCTGGTTTATCTCTCATTGTTAATCTTGCTGCCTTTGGGCGGTTTGATTCTCAAGGCGTCCGAACTCGGTTTTTCGCAAATCATTGATATCGCGCTCAGTGAGCGTTCGCTTGCATCGTTCCGCGTGACCTTTGGTGCTTCGCTGATTGCAGCCTTGATCAATTCCTTTTTTGGTCTGATTGTGGCCTGGGTGCTGGTCCGCTATCCCTTCCCCGGCAAGCGTTTTGTCGATGCGCTGGTCGATCTGCCTTTTGCCTTGCCAACGGCGGTTGCCGGCATCACGCTGGCCACGCTTTACGCCGGTAATGGTTGGTTGGGTCAGTACATTGAGCCGCTGGGGTTCAAGGTGGCTTATACCCCGTGGGGCATCGTCGTGGCGCTGACTTTTATTACCCTGCCGTTTGTGGTGCGGACCTTGCAGCCGGTGATTGAAGATATTGAAACTGAAGTTGAAGAGGCTGCCGCTTCGCTCGGCGCGTCGCGCTGGCAGACTTTTCTCAAGGTGATTTTCCCTGCACTTTTTCCGGCGTTGTTGACCGGCACCGCGCTGGCCTTTGCGCGAGCGGTGGGTGAATACGGTTCGGTGATCTTTATTGCTGGCAATCTGCCGCTGATTTCCGAAATCACGCCGCTGCTGATTATTTCCAAGCTGGAGCAATACGATGTGCTGGGCGCAACGGCGCTGGCCGTGGTCATGTTGGCGCTGTCGTTCATCCTGTTGTTGAGCGTTAATTTGCTGCAATGGTGGGCGGCCAATCGCCACAAGAATAATGAGCCACTTGAGCTGGCTGCGGCGCAAGCCGCCGGAGGTGTGCGATGAAATCGAGTCGGGCGATTGATGAGCCGCGCTGGGTGCGCTACAGCCTGGTAACGGTGGCGCTGGGCTTTCTGTTTTTCTTCCTCGGTTTACCGCTGCTGGCCGTATTTGTCGAGGCGCTGGCGCAAGGCGTGCCGATTTACCTTGAAGCGTTGAAGGAACCGGAAACGCGCTCGGCGATTGGTTTGACGGTCGGCATTGCGCTCGCTGTGTTGCCCTTCAATATCGTTTTTGGCGTGGCGGCGGCCTGGGCGATTGCCAAATTCGAGTTTCGTGGCAAGAGCCTCTTGATCACTTTGATCGACCTGCCATTTGCCGTCAGCCCGGTGGTGGCCGGCATGATCTTCATTTTGCTGTTCGGCGCTCAGGGCACATTTGGTGCGTGGCTTTCCGAGCACGATATCAAGATTATTTTTGCCATACCGGGAATGATACTGGCGACCCTGTTCATCACTTTCCCCTTTATCGCCCGCGAGCTGATCCCGCTGATGCAGGCGCAAGGCAAGGATGAGGAAGAGGCGGCGGTATCGCTCGGCGCTTCCGGCTGGCAGATGTTCCGCCGCGTCACTTTGCCCAACATCAAGTGGGGCCTGCTTTACGGCGTGATTTTGTCCAACGCCCGCGCTATGGGCGAATTTGGCGCGGTGTCGGTGGTTTCCGGCCATATTCGCGGTGAAACCAATACCTTGCCACTGCATGTTGAAATTCTCTACAACGAATACAACGCCATCGGCGCCTTTGCTGCCGCGTCGATCCTGGCGCTCCTGGCGCTGGTCACGCTGGTTGCCAAAACCATCGTTGAATGGCGCATGAAAAAAGAGACAGAAATGCTGTCGACCGTACTAGCCCCCGAGAAAACGTAATGAGCATCGAAATCCGCAATATTTCCAAGCGTTTCGGCAACTTTGTCGCGCTCGACAACATCAATCTTGATATTCCGACCGGCGAGCTGGTCGCTTTGCTTGGCCCCTCCGGTTGCGGCAAAACGACGCTGTTGCGCATCATTGCCGGGATGGAATCGGCGGATGGCGGCGAGGTGCTGTTTTCCGGCGAAGAGGCCACGCATTTGCATGCCCGCGAACGCAATGTCGGCTTTGTCTTCCAGCACTACGCGCTGTTCCGCCACATGACGGTGTTTGAAAATGTCGCCTTCGGCCTGCGCGTCAAAGCGCGCAAGGAGCGGCCGAGCGATGCCGAGATCAAGCGCCGGGTGATGGAATTGCTCGGTCTAGTTCAATTGGATTGGCTGGCGGATCGCTACCCGTCGCAACTTTCCGGCGGTCAACGCCAGCGGATTGCTCTGGCGCGGGCGCTGGCGGTTGAACCGAAAGTGCTCTTGCTCGATGAACCCTTCGGCGCGCTCGATACCAAGGTGCGCAAGGAACTACGCCGCTGGCTGCGCCGTCTGCACGACGACATGCATATCTCCAGCGTTTTCGTCACGCACGATCAGGAAGAAGCGCTGGAAGTCGCCGACCGCGTGGTGGTGATGAATCACGGCAAGATCGAGCAGATTGGTTCGCCGGATGAAGTGTATTCACGCCCGGCCTCACCTTTTGTCTATCAATTCCTCGGCAATGTGAATGTCTTTCACAGCCGCCTGCACGGTGGCTTTGCCGAGGTCGAGCGCAACGATTCTGTGGAGAAAGCGACCGCTTTTGTTCGCCCGCACGACATCGATATCGCCCATCAACCGATGCCGGATGGGCTGCAAGCGAGCGTTCAGCACGTGCACCCGATCGGCCCGCTGGTCCGTATCGAATTGCTGCACAACAGCGAGATTGTCGAAGTTGAGCTATCGCGTGAGCAGCATGAGATTTTGCAACTGGCGGCGGGGCAATCGGTTTGGTTCAGGCCGCGCCAGATGCGCGTTTTCGGTGAAGACCAATTGCCACGGTCAACGCCGGAAAAGCAGGCATTTTTGTTTTAAACCAGGCTTTCAGAGCGCCGGCGGAAGCGCGGCAAAAGCCAGCTTCAGTTCGCCATCAGCAAGCAGTGCGACATCGTATGAATTTTTCTTGTATTCCTTGCCGTTCACCATCAGCGTGGTTTCGACGCGATATTGCTTGCTGCCTTTACCCTTGGCTGTTTTCGGGATTTTTACCTTGGCTTCGGTTTCGTAGCGTCCAGCGCCGTCGACCGCAGCCAGCTTTTCGGTCTGCGTACTAACCAGTTTGTTTTTCTCGTCGTAAAGCGCGTATTTCTGGGTGACGACCGGCACCTTGTCGCCATAGCCAACGAGATCGGTGTTTGAGGTTATCTTCACTTCGCTGGTCGCGACTGCTGCAGCGGGTTTGCTGGCCGGTGCTTGAGCCTTGCTTTCGCTGGTCGTTTCAGTGGCCGGCGCAGCAGCTGGCGGGGGCACAGAATCGGTGGTTTCGACCTTGGAGCTAAAGGCCATTGGCTGGATTTCGGTCTTCGAAACAGTCGCTTTCTTGGTCTCGTATTCCTTGTTAACCGTCTTGCCGTCAGCAATTTTCAATGAGCGAAAGACCCAGGAAATAAGCTTGTCGGCGACCTTCGCGCCGGTGCGGGCGCCTTTGGCGCAGTCCTTGTTCAAAATCGAAGCAATGCCACAGCCGATGTCGGCACCAACGCTTTTGAACGCACTCTTCGAGTCGCCGCTATCTTCCACAGTTGTACCGTCAGCGTTTTTGGCCGGAGCGCCGCCACACGAAATTAGCAGCAGTGAAGCACCGATGATGGTTGCCAGGCGAAGAAAGGATGCTTTCAAAGCGAATGCCACGGAATGCCTCTTGCGTGAGTCCAGGAAAGGGCGAAAAACGGTTCAATCTGCGATGGTGCTGAGTGAGACGCTATCAGCCTTTGGAATAGATATCCTTCGGGTCTTTCAAAACCGGGTCAGCGGGAAGCCAGCGCTCGCCCTGCAATTCATTGAAAAAACAGCTTGCGCGTCCGGTATGGCAGGCAATGCCACCAACTTGTTCAATCGCCAGTAACAAGACGTCGCCATCGCAATCGGTGCGGATCGATTTCACTTTTTGGCAGTGACCTGACTCTTCACCCTTGCGCCACAGGCGCTGGCGTGAACGTGACCAGTACACCGCGCTGCCGCAACGGACGGTTTCCTGAAGCGAGTCGCGATTCATGAAAGCGAACATCACGACGCGACCATTTTCGTCTTGGGCAATCGCCGGAATCATGCCGTCAGCGTCCCATTTAAGGGCTTCCAGCCAGGGCAGGTCGTTATTCAGATCGCTCACAGGCGTACTTCGATTCCGCGACTAGCCATGTATTCCTTGGCCTGGCGTACCGTGTATTCGCCAAAATGGAAGATAGAGGCGGCCAGCACGGCATCGGCATGACCATCGGCCACACCATCGGCCAGATGCTGCAAATTGCCGACACCACCCGAGGCGATGACCGGAATTTTGATCGCATCCGAAACAGCGCGGGTCAACGCCAGATCGAAACCATTTTTGGTGCCATCGCGATCCATGCTGGTCAGCAGGATTTCACCGGCACCCAACATTTCTACCCGTTTCGCCCAGTCGACCGCACTCATTCCCGTGTCGTTTCGGCCACCATGCGTAAAGACATGCCAAAGTCCAGGCGAGACTTGCTTGGCGTCAATGGCGACGACGATACATTGCGAACCGACCTTGCTCGACGCATCAAAGACCAGATCAGGATTTTGTACCGCTGCGGTATTCATCGAAACCTTGTCGGCACCGGCATTGAGCAAGCGACGAACATCTTCAACCTTGCGCACGCCACCGCCCACCGTCAACGGAATAAAAACCTGCTCGGCGCAGGCTTCAATGATGTGCAGGATGATGTCACGCTGGTCAGAGGAAGCCGTAATGTCGAGAAAAGTGACTTCGTCAGCGCCCTGCTCGTTGTAACGGCGGGCAATCTCGATCGGGTCACCGGCATCGCGCAGGCCAACAAAGTTGGTTCCCTTGACGACACGCCCTGCCGTTACATCAAGACAGGGAATAATTCGTTTGGCGAGCATTAACGACGACCGGCTGCAGCAGCAGCTTGCGCGGCCTTGAAGTCGAGCGAGCCATCATAAATTGCGCGTCCGGCAATCGTGCCGATAACGCCTTCGCTTTCGACCGCCAGCAACCGCTGAATATCGTCAAGATTGGACAAGCCACCTGAAGCGATGACCGGAATGCTCAGCGCCTGTGCCAGACGCACGGTCGCTTCGATGTTGATCCCGGAGAGCATGCCATCGCGACCAATATCTGTGTAAATAATTGATTCAACACCATAATCCTGAAATTTCTTGCCTAGATCAACGACATCGTGACCGGTCAGCTTGGACCAGCCATCAGTCGCCACTTTGCCGTCCTTGGCATCAAGGCCAACGATGATATGACCAGGAAAAGCCGTGCAGGCGTCGTGCAGAAAACCGGGGTTTTTGACTGCCGCCGTGCCGATAATGACGTAGGTCAGGCCATCATCCAGACAACGTTCAATGGTATCGAGATCACGAATACCGCCGCCCAATTGCACCGGGATATCGTCACCGACCTCCTTGAGAATCGCCTTGATCGCCGATTCATTTTTCGGCTTACCGGCAAAGGCACCGTTCAGGTCTACCAGATGCAGACGACGGGCGCCTTGCGTGACCCAATGGCGGGCCATCGTTGCCGGGCTGTCGGAAAATACCGTAGCATCTTCCATCAGGCCTTGTTTGAGACGGACGCACTGGCCGTCCTTGAGATCAATAGCGGGAATTATCAGCATGGGATGTCAGAAGAGTTGGAACTCGGCTAAAACAGGTTACGGACGCCACTCGACAAAGTTTTGCAGGAGCTGCAAGCCGTCGCGAGCACTTTTCTCAGGGTGAAACTGAACCGCAAAGATATTATCCCGGCCCACGGCACAGGTAAAGGGGATGCCATAGTCAGCCGTGCCAGTCGCCAGTGAGGAATCAGCAGGCTGGACACAGTAGCTGTGTACGAAATAAAACCGGGCGCCATCATCAATATTGGCCCACAGGGCGTGTGCTTGCTGGGCCACATTGTTCCAGCCCATATGCGGCACTTTGAGGCGTTGACCGTCGGCACCGAACATTTTTGCTTCGGGAAAGCGTTTTACATCACCGGCAAATACACCAAGGCCGGCAAAATCGCCTTCCTCGCTATGATCAAAGAGCATTTGCAGGCCGATGCAGATACCAAGAAACGGCTTGTCTTTGGCCGCCGCCAGTACCGCCGGACGCAACCCACGCGCATCAAGTTCGCGCATGCAGTCCGGCATTGCCCCCTGACCAGGAAAAACCACGCGCTCGGCAGCCGCAACGACAGCCGGGTCAGCCGTAACAATCACTTGTTTGTCGCCGGCGACATGCTCCAGCGCTTTCGACACGGAACGCAAGTTGCCCATGCCGTAGTCGATGACAACTATGCTCACAGCGAGCCTTTCGTCGACGGCATGGTGCCGGCCATGCGCGGATCAGGCGTCGTCGCCATGCGCAGTGCGCGGCCAAAGGCCTTGAATACGGTTTCGGCCTGATGGTGGGCGTTGACGCCACGCAGGTTGTCGATGTGCAGGGTCATTCCGGCATGATTGACCAGGCCCTGGAAAAACTCGTGCACCAGATCGACATCAAATTGGCCGATCATCGCCCGCGTGAAGGGGACATCAAACATCAGTTCAGGGCGGCCGGAAAGATCGATCACGACCCGTGAAAGTGCTTCATCAAGCGGCACATAGCTGTGACCGTAACGGGTCAGCCCTTTTTTGTCGCCCCAGGCCTTGGCTAGCGCCTGGCCGATGGTGATGCCGATATCTTCAACCGTGTGATGCGCGTCGATGTGCAGATCGCCCTTGGCTTCAACCTCAAGATCGATCAGGCCGTGACGGGCAATCTGATCGAGCATGTGGTCGAGAAACGGGACGCCGGTGGCAAATTTGCCCAGCCCGGAGCCATCAAGATTGAGGCGCACGACAATCTGCGTCTCCAGGGTGTTGCGTGTAATTTCGGTTTGCCGCATAGGTGAGGGCTGAACAGGCTTTTAAACGGAGGGCCATGATACCATTTCGGCCTACTTTTACGCTTTTCGTGATAACCCTATGAGTCGCTTCTGGAGCCAGGTCGTTCGTGACCTCACCCCCTACATTCCGGGCGAGCAGCCCAAGATCGCCAACCTGATCAAACTCAATACCAATGAGAACCCGTTTCCGCCCTCGCCCAAGGTGCTGGCAGCAATTCAGGCGGAATTGGGCAGCGATGCTGGACGCTTGCGGCTCTATCCTGACCCGAACGCTGATTTGCTGAAAACAGCAATTGCCAAACACTACACGGTGACTACGCAGCAGATTTTCGTCGGCAATGGTTCGGACGAAGTACTGGCACATGTTTTCATGGCGCTGCTCAAGCACGATCTGCCCATTCTTTTCCCGGATATCACCTACAGTTTCTACCCGGTTTATTGTGGGCTGTATGGTGTTGAATACGAGACCGTGCCGTTGGCCGATGATTTCAGCATTAATCCGGCCAATTATTGCGGTCGACCGAACGGCGGCATCATTTTCCCCAACCCGAATGCGCCGACCGGTTGCCTGCTGACGCTCGCTGCCATCGAGCAAATCCTGCAAGCCAATCCGGATTCGGTGGTTGTAGTCGACGAAGCCTATGTCGACTTTGGTGGCGAAACGGCAATCAGCCTGGTCAACCGCTACGACAATTTGCTGGTGGTGCACACGCTATCCAAATCGCGCTCACTGGCCGGCATGCGTGTCGGTTTTGCGGTCGGCCACCCAAGTCTGATCGAGGCGCTGGAACGGGTCAAAAACAGTTTTAACTCTTACCCGCTGGATCGTTTGGCGATAGTTGGTGCCGTCGCCGCTATCGAAGACGAGGCGTATTTCGCGCAATGTTGCTCGGCAGTAATCGCCACCCGCGACAACTTGACCGCCAAACTCCAGTCGCTGGGCTTTGACGTATTACCTTCTGCGGCAAATTTCATCTTCGCCTGCCATCCACAACATGATGCCGCCGAACTGGCCAAAGCACTGCGCGAAAAGAACATCATCGTCCGCCATTTCAAGCTGCCGCGCATTGATCAGTTTTTGCGGATTACGGTCGGAACCGATGCAGAATGCAATGCATTGACCGAAACATTGCAGGACATACTCGCCTAGAGAGGAAGGGCCGCACGATGCAAGGTATCGATTTCGATGAAGCCATTCGCCTGCACAACACCTGGCGCCGGCAGTTCATGAACGCCTTTGCCCGAGGCAGCTACGCCGCCATGCCGCTCTCCGACCATCAAGGTTGCATGTTCGGCTACGCCATTGCCGCCGCAGACGATGTTTCGCGTGCGCTACCGCAATTCCAGGCGCTGATTCGTAGCCACGCTCGCTTTCATACGCTGGCCAGCGAAATTCAGGAATTGAGCAGCAACGGGATGGCCGAGGATGCCGATTTGTTATTGCCTGTGCTTTCCGACGAATCGCATCGCCTGGCCAATCTTTTCGACGACCTGCGCACCCTGCAGCGCGAAAAGCGCAGCTAGACCCAGCCCAGCAAGCCCAGTCCGGCGCCGAAGCCGATAAACCAGAGCGGATGCAGCTTGCTGCGTAAGTTGGCAACGAGCGTCGCAGCTACCAGCAGCCATGCCGCCCAGCCAAATTGGGCGGCCTGCGCGATGAGCGTGGCGCCCGAGAAAATCAGCCCGACCGCCAGTGGAGCCACGCCAAGGCTGATCGCCTTTTGCCAACGCGCACCGGCAAAACCTTCCCAACGATCTATCAACAGGTAAATCAGGACGCTCATCGGCAAGCACATGGCCAGCGTGGCCGCCAGCGCACCAGCCAGACCTGCGACCTTCCAGCCGATCAGCGTTACCACCAGAACATTCGGCCCCGGTGCGGCCTGGGCAATGGCGTAAAGATGGGTGAAAGTGGTGTCGTCCAGCCAATGATGGTTTTCAACGACCACCCGATGCATTTCCGGCAGCAGCGCCGTGGCGCCGCCGAAAGCGACGAAAGACAACAGTGCAAATTCAAGGAAGAGCTCGCCGACGATCATTTACGCCCCAGGCGCCAGTAGGCGATACCGCCCGAAAGGATCAGACCTGCCACCATAACCAGCGGCATCGGCCAGCGCATGAAGGCGATGGCGCTTACGGTCAACGCCGTAAATGGCAGAAAAACCGGCTTATCCTTGAGCGCCATCCCCATCCGCCAGGCCATCGCAAAGAGCAAGCCGCAACCGACGGCGGCAATGCCGCGCAACATGCCTTGCGCCAGAGCCAAGTTTCCATAGCGGTCGTAGAGCAAGGCGAGCAGCAGCACGATCACCAACGGCCCGGCGAGCAAACCGACCGGGGCGACGATGGCACCCGGCAAGCCGCAATAACGTTTGCCGACGACCACCGCCAGATTGATCACGTTCGGCCCCGGCAAAAATTGGCAAAGGCCGAGTTGGGCGTTGAATTCTTCTGCCGTCATCCACTGCCGCTCTTCAACCAACATGCGCCGGGCAAAGGGCAGCACGCCGCCACTATGCACAGTTTTAAACTATGTTCAGTTATCCTTGGATTCGCAACGCCGGCCGCTGTTGAAGCCGGCGCTGGTCTTCATAGTTATAGCGACTGGAGGAATTGCATAAGCTGGT
>JBDKHF010000006.1:0-5983 GCA_039797825.1 Pseudomonadota bacterium
TGTGCGGGCTCGATATCGTCGTCGTCAATTGCGACGACAGCGGCAACGTCGATGTCGCCGACCTCAAGGTCAAGGCCGAGCTGCATTCGGCCAACCTCGCCTGCCTGATGATCACCTACCCGTCGACGCACGGCGTGTTCGAGGAGGCGATCAAGGATATCTGCGCGATCATCCATTCGCACGGCGGGCAGGTTTACATGGACGGCGCCAATCTCAACGCGCAGGTCGGCCTCTGCCGCCCGGCCGACATCGGCGCCGACGTCTCGCATATCAACCTGCACAAGACCTTCGCCATCCCGCACGGCGGCGGCGGACCGGGCATGGGTCCGATTGGTCTCAAGGCGCATCTGGCACCGTTCATGGCCGACCACACCGTGGCTGCAACCGGCCCGGCAGATCGCGTCAATGCCGGCCAGGGCGCGGTTTCCGCCGCACCGTTCGGCTCAGCTTCGATCCTGACCATTTCCTGGATGTACCTCGCCATGCTTGGCGGAGCCGGCGTCAAGAAGGCCACGCAAGTCGCCATCCTCAACGCCAACTACGTCGCCAAGCAGCTCAACGAGCACTATCCGGTGCTTTACTTCGGCAGCAATGGCCGCGTTGCGCACGAGTGCATTCTCGATATTCGCCCACTCAAGGCGTTGACCGGGATCAGCGAAACCGACATCGCCAAGCGCCTGATGGACTACGGCTTCCACGCTCCAACCGTCAGCTTTCCAGTGGCCGGGACAATCATGGTTGAACCGACCGAATCCGAATCCAAAGCCGAGTTGGACCGCTTCATTGCGGCGATGATTTCGATCCGTGAGGAAATCCGCTTGATCGAAAACGGCACGCTGCCCGCCGACAACAATCCGCTAAAGAATGCCCCGCATTCGCAGGCAGACATCATTGATGCCGAGTGGAGTCGTCCGTACAGCCGTCAACAAGCCGTCTTCCCGCTGCCCTGGGTGGCTGCCAACAAGTTCTGGCCGAGCGTCTATCGCATCGACGATGTATACGGTGACCGCAACCTGAACTGCGGTTGCCCGCCGATGGAGGCTTACGCCGACTAATGGCCGTCGATCTCTCTGCCATCGCCAAATGGCCCAACGCCCCCGCCTGTTATGGCTGGTTGTCGCTTGACCGGCGGGGCGACTGGCGATTGCAGGGAGAGCGCGTCACGCACAGCGGCCTGATTCAGTTCATCAACCGGCAATACGGTGGTGATGAATCAGGTTGCTGGTTTTTGCAGAATGGGCCGCAGCGGGTTTTCGTTGCGCTGGCTTACACGCCGTGGGTTTTTCGGTTTTCTGCTGAGGGTTTGCAGTCGCATAGCGGACTTGCCTGCGGCAAAGTTACTGCCTGCTTCCTCGACCAGGAAGGCAGCGCCTTGATCAATACAGAACTCGGCATTGGCCTGCTTGATGACCGCGATTTACCGGCTTTCCTCGACGAATGCCGGCAAAACACGAATGCTGCCCCCCAAGGGGACTTCTTTCAGGGCGCGGTCGACGAGGAAAACTGGCTAAAAATCATGGCCGGTGAAACCGTCCCCCATATCACCTGGCGCGGCCAGCCGGTGCAGGCGATTGATCAAAACGACGTGGCCCACCGTTTCAATTTCCAGCCTGATCCTCAGCCTTGAGTTTCTGCCACCAGGCGGCGACATCAGGCAAAAAATCTTCAGCATCAGCGTTTAAAGACTCAACAAGCTGCTGCAGCAATTTACGCTGTTTGGCGCTCAAATCAGTGGGGAAAACCGGTCGTAACGTGACCAGTAAATCGCCTGCCGCAGCCTTACCGCGCCCCGGGTAGCCTTTTTTGGCAAAACGCAACTCTCGTAACAAGGCTGCTCCCGGATCAAGCTGAACGCGCTTGCTGCCAACCGGAAGCGGTATTTCTATTTCGCTGCCAGCGATCAGCGCCAAGGCATTGACCGGCATTTCAAGGTAAAGATCACGACCACGCAACTCAAAAACCGGGTGCGAATGAATCACGATGGTCAGGAAAAGATCACCTGACTGTAAAACCCCAACGCCCGCTTCACCCTGCCCAGCGAGACGCAAATCATCACCCGGCAACATACCCGGTGGTACCTTGATCTTCAAACTAACCTCGGTGATATCGCGCCCACTGCCGGTACAAGCCGGACAAATACGCTCGCTGAAAAACCCCCGCCCAGCGCATTCTTCACAACTTACCAAACCTTGTTTCTTGTCGCGCACGCGCCCACTGCCGTGGCAGGCCGAACAAAAACGGGTACGCGTCATGCCATGCTCGCCGCTGCCCGCGCAGGTTTTGCAATTGGTAACGCGTTGAAAATGGATGGTTTTATGGCATCCGGCCCACGCCTCAAGCAATGAGACTTGCAGATTCAGGCGAATATCGGCAGCCCGTTCCGGCTCACCTGCTTGCGGCTCCGGTTCTGTATCCGGTGGATACTCAGGCGGCGCATCATCCTCCGGCGCCTCATCTTCCGGCTCCAACAGCGCATCGTAGGCCGCCCGGATTTCCTTGAAGCGCTCAGTTGCCTCGGGATGATCATTGCGATCAGGATGCCAAATCATCGCCAGGCGACGGTAAACCCGCTTCAACTCGGCTGGCGAGGCATTTCGATCAACGCCGAGGGTTTTGTAGGGGTCTGATTTCAATTTTTACGCAATATAAGTGGGATGAAAAAACCCGCCAGAGGAAACTCTGTGCGGGTTTCTTGAAACGGCCAAAAAAGAATCAGGACTTGACCGGAATCTTGCCGATTTTAACTTGCCATTCCTTCGGGCCGGTTTCGTGCACGCTGATCCCTGACGAATCGACCGCCACCGTCACCGGCATGTTCTCGACATCGAATTCGTAAATAGCTTCCATGCCGAGATCGGCAAAGCCGACGACCTTAGCCGACTTGATCGCCTTGGCCACCAGGTAAGCAGCACCGCCAACAGCCATCAGATAGGCCGATTTATTGTCCTTGATCGCCTCGATCGCAACCGGGCCACGCTCCGACTTGCCGATCATCGAGATCAGACCGGTCTGCTCGAGCATCATGCGCGTGAACTTGTCCATCCGGGTGCCGGTGGTCGGGCCAGCCGGTCCAACCACTTCGTCACGCACCGGATCGACCGGGCCGACGTAATAAATCACGCGGTTGGTGAAGTCGACCGGCAGCTTTTCGCCCTTGGCCAACATGTCGGCAATACGCTTGTGAGCGGCATCGCGACCGGTCAGCATTTTGCCGTTGAGCAGCAATTTCTGGCCCGGCTTCCATGCCGCGACTTCTTCCTTGCTCAACGTGTTCAGATTGACCTGGGTGGCGGACTTGAGATCAGGCGTCCAGGTCACCGCCGGCCAGTCTTCCAGCTTCGGCACTTCCAGCTTGGCCGGGCCGGAGCCATCCAGATGGAAATGGCAGTGGCGGGTTGCCGCACAGTTCGGAACCAATGCAACCGGCAGATTGGCGGCGTGGCAAGGGTAATCGAGCACCTTGACATCAAGCACGGTGGTCAGGCCGCCCAAGCCTTGGGCGCCAACGCCGAGGGCGTTGATTTTTTCCATCAGTTCGAGACGGAGTTCTTCCGGACGGGTCAGCTTGGCGCCAGTGGCGGCCTTGGCCTTCAGTTCGTGGATATCGACCGGAGCCATGATTGACTCCTTGGCCAGCAGCATGGCCTTTTCCGGCGTGCCGCCGATGCCGATGCCGATGATGCCGGGCGGGCACCAGCCGGCGCCCATTTCCGGAATTTTCTTCAAAACCCAGTCGACCAGGTCGTCGGACGGATTGAGCATGGCGAACTTGGATTTAGCTTCCGAGCCGCCGCCCTTGGCCGCACAGATGACTTCAACGTGGTGGCCGGGAACGATTTCAAAGTGGACCACCGCCGGGGTATTGTCCTTGGTATTTTTGCGGGCACCGGCCGGATCGGCCAGCACCGAGGCGCGCAGCGGATTGTCCGGGTTGCCGTAGGCGCGACGGACGCCTTCGTCGATCATTTGCTGGATGCTCATGGTGGCATCCGGCCAGGTGACCTGCATGCCGACCTTGATGAAGACCATACCGATCCCGGTATCCTGACAAATCGGGCGATGGCCCTCGGCAGACATGCGGGAGTTGGTCAGAATCTGGGCAATGGCGTCCTTGGCCGCAGGGCTTTCCTCACGCTCATAAGCTTCACCAAGCGCCTTGATGTAATCGAGCGGGTGGTAGTAGCTGATGTACTGGAAAGCATCGGCGACGGACTGGATCAGGTCTTCTTGTTTGATGGCGGTCATGCAGAACTCCGGGTCAGTGGTGTTTTTGATGTTGAAGCGCGAGGGTCTGGGTCATGGTCTTATCGACATAAGCCATGGCGATTGCGGAAAAGAGGAATACAACGTGAATGACGACCTGCCAGAGCAGGGTGTGTTCAGACAGATTGGAGGCATTGATGAAGCTTTTCAGCAAGTGAATCGACGAAATACCGATGATGGCAGTCGATAACTTGATCTTGAGGACGCCGGCATTTACATGCGATAGCCACTCGGGTTGATCCGGGTGGTTTTCAAGATCAAGACGGGAAACAAAGGTTTCGTAACCGCCAATAATAACCATGACCAGCAGATTGGCAATCATCACCACATCGATCAGGCCAAGCACTACCAGCATCACATCGGCTTCACTGACATGGGTGGTTGAGAAAGCGTTGATCACCAGATGGCTCAACTCGATCATGAACAGGTAACAGTAAACTACCTGCGCGACGATCAGACCGAGGTAAAGCGGCGCCTGTATCCAGCGGCTGGCGAAGATAAACGTTTCAAGTGATTTTATGGGTGAGCTCATCTGCAATGCGGGTTCGTTGGGGGAGGCAAAGTTTATCACGCTGCCGCAGCGCTTCCCGAATATGCAAAATTGCTGCGCCGCAGCGTGCTTTCGTAAGCGGTTTGTAAGATTATCAACGTCTAATGCCGCCTCAACGCTGGCGAGGGGAGTTTTCATATCTCCAGCTTGCGCGGCTTTAATCACTCCAGGCCACGGCGTGGAGTTCTATCGGTTGTTTCAACATAAATTGCGAAGTACCGCAGAGGAGAAGAATATGTCGAATGAGTCCGTGCAGCTAATTTATCCGTCTGACGAAATGGTCAAGAACGCGGCGGTTTCGGGGATGGACGCCTACCGGGCGCTGTGCGCGGAAGCGGATGCTGATTATCCAGAATTCTGGGCCAAGCGCGCCCGTGAAATGATCACGTGGAAAGAACCGTTTACCCAGTCGCTTGACGAATCCAACGCTCCGTTTTTCAAATGGTTTGCCGACGGCAAACTGAATGTTTCTTATAACTGTCTTGACCGTCAGGTTGAAGCCGGTCTGGGCGAAAAAGTTGCCATCATCTTTGAAGCCGACAACGGCGAAGTAACCAAGGTTACTTACAAAGAGTTGCTCTCCAAGGTTGCCAAGTTTGCCAATGCCCTGCGCGGCATGGGTATCAAGAAGGGTGATCGCGTCGTTATTTACATGCCGATGACCATTGAAGGGATCTGCGCGATGCAGGCTTGCGCCCGTCTCGGCGCAATCCATTCCATCGTTTTCGGTGGCTTCTCCGCCCAGTCCCTGCGTGACCGTATGCATGACGCCGGCGCTGTTGCCCTGATCACCTCCGACGGCCAGTACCGTGGCGGCAAGGCCATCCCGCTCAAGCCGATTGCTGACGAAGCTTTCGCCATGGGTGGTTGCGAGTCAGTCAAAAACGTTATCGTCTTCAAGCGCACCGGCGCTGAAGTCAATATGGTTGCCGGCCGTGACACCTGGTTGCACGATGCGGTTGCCAACCAATCCGACGTTTGCGAACCGGAATGGGTTGAAGCCGAGCATCCGCTGTTCCTGCTCTACACGTCTGGCTCGACCGGCAAGCCGAAGGGTGTTCAGCACTCCACCGGCGGCTACCTGCTGCACGCCATCATGACCATGAAGTGGACCTTCGACATCAAGCCGACGGACGTCTTCTGGTGTACGGCCGACATCGGCTGGGTCAC
>JBDKHF010000007.1:0-97054 GCA_039797825.1 Pseudomonadota bacterium
TTTGCGATCTTTGCGCCTTCGCGCCTTTGCGGTGAGGTTTTCGGGTTAACTCGTCATTTCTCGACGAACGCGCGCTCGATGACGTAGTCGCCCTGCGCGCCGATGTGCGGTGAAACCTCGAACCCGCGAGCATCCAGCAAGGCGCAGCAATCGCGGATCATGTGCGGGCTGCCGCAGATCATCGCGCGGTCGTGTGCCGGGTCGAGCGACGGCAGACCAATGTCCTCGAACAGCTTGCCGCTTTCGATCAGCTCGGTGATCCGCCCCCGGTTCTGGAATGGCTCACGCGTCACGGTCGGGTAGTAGATCAGTTGGTCGCGCACCATTTCGGCAAAAAACTCGTGGCGCGTGAGTTCGTCCGAAATGAAGTCGCGATACGCCAGTTCATCGACGGTGCGCACGCCATGCACGAGAACGACCTTTGCGAAGCGCTCGTAGGTCTCCGGGTCCTGGATCAGGCTCAGGAACGGTGCAAGGCCGGTGCCCGACGCCAGCATGTAGAGGGTACGTCCCGGCCGCAGGTCGCGCAGGACGAGCGTGCCGGTTGGTTTGCGGCTGACGATGATCTCGTCGCCGACGGTGAGGTGCTGCAGCTTGGAGGTGAGTGGGCCGTCCGGCACCTTGATGCTGAAGAATTCGAGGAAGTCCTCGTGGTTGGCGCTGGCGATGCTGTAGGCGCGCGTCAGCGGGCGTCCTTCATGCTCCAGACCGAGCATGACGAACTGGCCGTTGATGAAACGCAGGCCGGCATCGCGGGTGGTGCGAAAGCTGAACAGGTTTTCGTTCCAGTGATGGACGGAAAGCACGCGCTGCGAGGAGAGGGAAGCGGCTGAACTCATGGCGATCTCGATGGAGGTTTTCGATGCCAGCGATGCTATTTCGGCCTAACATATCTGTAAAACAGATTGTTTAGATAATTTATATCTGGGATTTGGATATGAAGTTTACTCTGCGTCAAATAGCCGTTTTTGCCGCCGTGGCCCGCCAGGAGAGCGTATCCCGCGCCGCCGAGGCGCTTTCCTTGTCGCAGTCGGCGACCAGCACGGCGCTCGCCGAGCTCGAACGCCTCTACGAAACGCCGCTCTTTGACCGGATCGGCAAGCGACTGCGCCTCAACGAGTCGGGGCAGTCGCTGCTGCCGCTCGCGCTCGACATCCTTGAACGTGCCGAGGCGATCGAGGACGCGCTGGAAGGGCGTGCCGGCTACGGGAAGCTGCGTGTCGGCGCGACGCTGACCATCGGCAATTATCTTGCCACGCTGATCGTCGCCGACTATCTCAAGCGACATCCTTCCGGGTCGGCCGAACTGCACGTGCGCAACACCGCGAGCATCGTCGAGCAGGTGGCGCGCCACGAACTCGACGTCGGGCTGGTCGAAGGTCATTGCCAGCATCCCGAACTCGTTGTCGAACGCTGGGTCGCGGACGAACTGGTCGTCTTTTGTGCGCCATCGCACCCGCTGGCGCATCAAGGCGCGGCACGTCTCGGCGACCTTGAACAGGCGTCCTGGATCGTGCGCGAGGCCGGTTCCGGCACGCGTGAAACGCTCGATCAGGCAATGCGCGCGCATCGCTTCAATCCGAACATTCGCCTCGAACTGGAGCACACCGAGGCGATCAAGCGCGCGGTCGAGCACGGTCTCGGCATCGGCTGCATTTCGCGCCTGGCGCTGCGCGAAGCGTTCCGGCGCGGCAGCCTGGTCGCCATCGAGACGCCGGAACTCGACCTGCGGCGCGATTTCCAGTTCGTGTGGCACCGGCGCAAGTTCCGGACCGCCGGGATGCGCGAATTCGTCGATCTTTGCCGTCAGAAGACGGCGGGCGTCACGCGCAGCGACGAGATCGACTGGCCGTACATCCCTTGAACCTTACCTCACGCGCTACAGCAGCGCTTCGATGTCGACCGCAAGGCTCTCCGGCGTCGCCGCCGGTGCAAAACGCCTGACGACGCTGCCGTCACGGTCGACCAGGAACTTGGTGAAGTTCCACTTGATTCCCTCGCTGCCGAGCAGGCCGCGCGCTTCCTTTTTCAGGTGCTGGAAAAGCGGATGCGCGTCGTCGCCATTGACGTCGATCCTGGCGTACATCGGAAAAGTCACGCCGTAGTTCTTCTGGCAGAAACTGCCGATTTCGTCCGCGCTTCCTGGTTCCTGTGCGCCGAACTGGTTGCAGGGAAAGCCGAGCACTTCGAATCCGCGATTCTTGTAGCGCGTATAGAGCGCCTCAAGCCCGGCGAACTGCGGCGTGAAACCGCATTGACTGGCGGTGTTGACGATGAGCAGCACCTTCCCCGCGTAGCGGGTCAATAACTCTTCGCCACCCGTGAGACGTTCGGCCGAGAAATTCGAGAGCTCGTAGTTGGCATGATCTATCGTGTTCATCAACTTCTCCAGCGTTTAAGTTGTCTACAATGGGTTGTCTATCACTCAGACAGCAATCCTGTAAGGAGAAATCCATGACTCAGAGAAACAAGACAATCGCGCTGGCCCTGGCTGGTGCCGGGATCGTCGGTGCGCTGACGGTCGGGCACGCGGTTTGGGCGCAAACAGTGGAAGATCCGGTGGCGACCACGACCACGTCGCGACCGGCGGGAAAGCTCGAAGCGCAGTATGCCGTGCTGGCCGGATCGGGGCAAAACGCGAAGTCCCTGATCGCCGGGCTGCGCGACGGGAAGCCGGTGTTGCTGCTTGCCACGCCGGACAGCACCAACCCCGATGCGGCCTCGCTGACCTTCACGCCGCTGACCCCGAAGCTCGGGTACGGCAACGTCAATGTCGCCCTGGCGCTTGCCCAGGCTGATCTGGCAAAGGCCGGGATCACGGCGCCGACGCCAGAACAACTGGCGGCCGTGCTGAACGGTGGCGATGTGTTTACCGCCGACGGTCAGATGATTACCTTCGCCGGCATTCTCGCGCAGCGGCAGGCCGGCATGGGCTGGGGTGCGATCGCGAACGCCATGGGGGTCAAGCTCGGCGCGGTGGTCAGCGCGTCGAAGAACAACAAATCGCTCAGCGAATTCAAAGCCAGTAACGCGCAGAAGGCGAAGAACGTCGCCGTAAGCACGACGTCGAACGAGCGCGGCAAGTCCGGCGCGCAGAGCGACAGCCGCGGAAATTCCGGTAACAACGGTGGCGGCAACGGCGGTGGTAATGGCGGTGGCAACGGCGGTGGCAACGGCGGTGGCAACGGCGGTGGTAATGGTGGTGGCGGGCGCGGCAAGTAGCGCGCGATCGGCTGACCTCGCAACTTAAGCGTTTCGCGACAGTCCCAAAGACAAATGGCCGTTTCAGTTCAGCACTGAAGCGGCCATTGTCTTGTGCGGCCCGGAACGGGCGCGCGGGCGTCAGCTGTAGTCGCTCATCGGCGCACAGGCGCAGAAGAGGTTGCGGTCGCCATAGACGTCGTCGATGCGATTCACACTCGGCCAGAACTTGTTGGCGGCCACCCACGGCAGCGGGAAGACGGCTTCCTCGCGGCTGTACGGCCGATTCCAGTTGGCGTCGATGATGTCGGCCTGCGTGTGCGGCGCGTTCTTGAGCGGGTTGTTGTCCGCCGGCCAGACGCCCTGTTCGATCTTGCGGATCTCGTTGCGGATCGAGGCCATCGCGGCACAGAAACGATCAAGCTCGGCTTTCGATTCCGATTCGGTCGGTTCGACCATGATCGTGCCGGCGACCGGGAAGCTGACCGTCGGTGCGTGGAAGCCGTAGTCCATCAGGCGCTTGGCGATGTCGATTTCGGCGATGCCGGTCGCGGCCTTGATCGGGCGGATGTCGATGATGCACTCGTGCGCGACGCGGCCATTCTTGCCCGTGTAGAGCACCGGGTAGTCGGCGTTCAGTTGCGAAGCGACGTAGTTGGCATTGAGGATGGCGACCTCGGTCGCGCGCTTCAGGCCCTTGCCGCCGAGCATGGCGATGTACATCCACGAGATCGGCAGGATCGACGCCGAACCCCACGGAGCAGCCGATACGGCGCTTTGACCCGCGTGCGGCCCGTTGATCGGCTGCACGACGTGGTTGGCCATGAACGGGGCGAGATGCGCCTTCAAGCCGATCGGTCCCATGCCCGGTCCGCCGCCGCCGTGCGGGATGGCGAAGGTTTTGTGCAGGTTCATGTGGCTGACGTCGGCGCCGATGAAGCCGGGCGCGGTCAGGCCAACCTGGGCGTTGAGGTTGGCGCCGTCCATGTAAACCTGGCCGCCGTTGGCATGGACGATGGCGCAGATGTCGCGCACCGCTTCCTCGAAGACGCCGTGGGTGGACGGGTAGGTGATCATCAGGCAGGCGAGGTCGTTGCAGTGTTCTTCAGCCTTGGCCTTCAGGTCGCTAACATCGACGTTGCCGTTCTCGTCGCAATCGACAACGACTACTTTCATGTTGGCCATCTGCGCCGTCGCCGGGTTGGTGCCGTGCGCCGACTTCGGGATCAGACAGACGTTGCGGTGTTCCTCACCACGGCTGGCGTGGTAGCGGTCGATAGCAACCAGGCCGGCGTATTCGCCCTGCGCGCCGGAGTTTGGTTGCATGCAGATGGCGTCGAACCCGGTGACGGTCTTCAGCCACTCAGTTAGGCTGGCAATCATTTCCAGATAACCAACGGCTTGATCACGTGGCGCAAACGGGTGCATGCCGCCGAATTCCGGCCAGGTGACCGGGATCATCTCGCTGGTCGCATTCAGCTTCATGGTGCACGAGCCGAGTGAAATCATCGAGTGGTCGAGGGCCAGATCCTTGTTCTGCAACGACTTCAGGTAGCGCAGCATCTCGTGTTCGGTGTGATGCGTGTTGAACACCGGGTGGCTGAGGATGGCGTCGTCGCGCAGCAAGCTCTTGAGCGGGCTGTTGGCCATTGCTTGGGCGTCGAGCGTGGCGAGATCTGGCGACTGGCCGGTGAGCGCTTGCAGCAGCGTGGCGACATCGGTAGCCGTCGTCGTTTCGTCGAACGAAATGCCTTGTTGACCATTGCCGAGCGGACGGAAATTGTAGCCGGCAACCGTCTTGTCGGTCGTAATTTGCACGGTGTCGAAGAATGCTGCGGTCGACACGGAAATACCGGCATTTTTCAAACCTTCAACCAGCATGCCGGTCAGCCGGTGAATGCGGCTGGCAATGGTCTTCAAGCCTTGCGGGCCGTGATAAACGGCAAACATACCGGCCATATTGGCCAACAAAACCTGCGAGGTGCAGATGTTGGAATTGGCCTTTTCGCGGCGGATGTGTTGCTCGCGGGTCTGTAGCGCCATGCGGTAAGCGGTCTTGCCGCGTGCATCTTTGGAAATGCCGATGATGCGACCCGGCATCGAACGGACACAGGCTTCACGAGTAGCGAAGAAAGCGGCGTGCGGGCCGCCGAAACCCATTGGAATGCCGAAGCGCTGGCTGGAACCGAGGGCGATGTCAGCCCCCATGCTGCCCGGTGATTTGAGCAGGACCAGCGCCATCAGATCGCTGGCGACAGCAACGGTGGCGCCTTTGGTCTTGAGGCTGGCAATCGTTGCGGTCAAATCGCTGATTTCACCGTTTTGATTCGGATATTGGAGCAGGGCGCCGAAAAATTCTTCGTCCTTTTGGCTGTCGACCGTGGCAATCACCAGTTCAAAGCCAAAATAACCGGCGCGGGTCTTGACCACGTCGATGGTCTGCGGGAAGCAGTTGGCATCGACCAGGAAGCGGTTGGATTTCGACTTGGAAACGCGACGCGCCATGGTCATCGCTTCGGCGGCGGCGGTGGCTTCGTCGAGCAGCGAGGCGTTGGCGATTTCGAGGCCGGTCAGGTCAACGACCATCTGCTGGAAATTCATCAGCGCTTCGAGGCGGCCTTGGGCGATTTCAGCCTGGTAGGGCGTGTAGGCGGTGTACCAGCCCGGGTTTTCCATCACGTTGCGCAGGATGACCTTGGGCGTCAGCGTGTCGTAATAGCCCATGCCGATGCAGGACTTGTTGACGATATTTTTGCTGGCAATGGCCTTGAGGTCAGCCAGTGCTTCATGTTCGCGGCGCGGGGCCGGCAGCGGCAGGTCAGCCGGCAGGCGGATGGCGGCGGGCACGGTCTGGTCGATCAGTTGATCCAGACTATCGGCGCCGATGGCGGCGAGCATGGCGGCCATTTCGGTCGCGCAGGGGCCGATGTGACGGTCGATGAACTCGTCGTGCTGCTCCAAGGTGGAGAGCGGTTGATTGAGCGGCATGGGCGGTTCCTGATCAGTCGGCGATGGCTTGGTAGGCGGCGGCGTCGAGCATCTTGTCGAGGTCGGCAACGTTGTCCGGGGTCATCTTGAACAACCAGGCAGCGTAGGCGTCCTGATTGACCGATTCCGGCGCATCGGCGGCGGCCTGATTGACTTCAGTGACGGTGCCGGCGATAGGCGCGTAAACATCAGCCGCCGCCTTGACCGATTCGACGACAGCGATTTCCTTCTCGGCATCAAAATGGGCACCGACTTCTGGCAATTCAACGAAAACGAGGTCGCCGAGGGCTTCCTGGGCGTGGTCGGTAATGCCGACGGTGACGGAGCCGTCAGCGTTGAGCAGCATCCATTCGTGGGAGGCGGTGTATTTGAGGTTGGCGAGGACGTTGGACATGGTTTTCTCCTGAATGGGGGGTGTTAGATGACTGCTTTGCCGTTACGGGCGAATACGGGTTTGGTGACCTTGGCCTTCAAAGCCTTGCCACGAATATCGACTTCAACTTCGTCACCAATCTGCACACCGAGCGGCAGGCGGGCGAGGGCGATGGATTGTTGCAGCGTCGGCGAGAAGCTGCCGGAGGTGATTTCACCGTCGCCCTGCGCCGTCATGACTTTCTGGTGGCCGCGTAGCACGCCTTTGTCGAGCAGGATCAGGCCGAGAAACTGCTTTTGCTGGCCGTTTGCGGTCAACGCCGATTTGCCGACGAAATCGCGCTCGGTATTCAGCGAAACCGTCCAGGCGAGGCCGGCGTCGAGCGGCGAAACCGTCTCATCCATATCCTGACCATAAAGATTCATGCCGGCTTCGAGACGTAAGGTGTCGCGAGCACCAAGGCCGCAGGGCGCGACGCCGGCGGCATTTAGCTTGTTCCACATCGCTTCGGCTTCAGCGGCCGGCAGCATGATTTCGTAGCCGTCTTCACCGGTGTAGCCGGTGCTGGCGATGAAATACTGATCAACTTCGGCGGCGAAAAACGCCTTCAGGCCTTCAGTTGCAGCCTTGGCTTGTGGCAGCACTTCCCAAACCTTGGCGCGGGCATTCGGGCCCTGCACGGCGATGATGCCAAGATTGTTGGCGCCATCGCGACGCTGGGTGATGCTCACATCGAGCTTCCATTCGGCCACCTTGGCCTGCATCCAGGCCAGATCCTTCTCGGCGGTGCCGGCGTTAACCACGATGCGGAAGCGTGTGTCAGTCAGGAAATAGATGATCAGGTCATCAATCACGCCGCCGGCGTCGTTGAGCATGGCCGCGTAAAGCGCCTTGCCGGAAACCTTGAGTTTGGCCACATCGTTGGCGACCAGGCGGGAAAGAAATACGCGGCAATCGGCGCCGACAACATCAACCGGGCACATGTGCGAAACATCGAACATGCCGCCGTCGTTGCGCACGGCGTTATGTTCTTCAATCTGCGAGCCGTAGTTGACCGGCATGTCCCAGCCACCGAAATCGACCATCCGGGCATTCATTGCGCGGTGAGCGGCATTCAAAACAGTTTTCTTCAGCATATCAATCCTTTACAGGCTTTAATCAAAGCCATTTCTGGAAACGGAAAAAGGGTGAAACGAAAGAATCATCTTGCGTTTCACCCCTCTGTCCTCGATACCTGAGAGATTTGCCCCATCGGTGGGCGCTGTTGACGCCGCTCTCCAGAGTTTTTTGGATCAATAGCTGCATTGATCCGGTACTGTGGTCCTTTTGCCTGAGCGTTTTCGGGTGAAATTGCGCCTTCGGCGGCAGACTTTATCTGCGCTCTCCCACGGTACGGGGAGGCACTATAACGGGATGGCAAAGTCTAAGCAACCTGCTGCACTGCACAAGTCAATCCGGGAGACTGGCCCCTTCGTGATAAACTCCTCTTTTGCTTCGCTTTTTTCTGCCTGTGACCCCCATAAATTTTGATTTTCATTGCCACTCAACCATTTCTGATGGTGTTTTGCCGCCAACTGAGGTGGCAAAGCGTGCCGCCGCCAATGGTGTGGACCTCTGGGCATTGACCGATCACGATTCATTAAGTGGTTTGGCTGAAGCCAGGGCGGTTGCAAATGAATGTGGGATGGCGTTCGTTAGTGGGGTTGAAATTTCCATTGAATGGAAAAAAGTGCCGATTCACATTGTCGGCCTCGGCTTCGACGAGGCACATCCGGCGCTGACCCAAGGTTTGGACGAGCTGCGTGTCGGTCGTCTGGAGCGCGCCAAGCGCATGGGCGAGGCTTTGGCGGCGATCAACATTCCCGGTGTCTACGAAGGGGCATTGACCTATGCCACCAACCCGAGCCTGATTTCACGCGCCCATTTTGCGCGTTACATGGTCTCCATCGGCCTTGCCCGCGATCTACCCACTTTGTTTCAGCACTATCTGACTCCGGGTAAGCCGGGTTATGTCGATCATCGCTGGGCGACGCTGGAAGAAGCGGTGGGCTGGATCACGGGGGCGGGTGGCGTTGCCGTGGTTGCCCATCCGGGGCGCTACAAAATGTCCGGTGCTGAATCGCGACGGTTTCTTGATGATTTCAAGGATGTCGGCGGGCAAGGCATTGAAGTGACTTGCGGCAGCCATTCGCCCGATCACGTCATGCACTTTGCGCGACTGGCGCGACATTACGCATTTCATGCGTCACGCGGCTCGGACTTTCACGGTCCACTCGAAAGTTATGTTGATTTAGGCAAATTGCCCCAATTGCCGGAAGATTTGAAGCCGGTCTGGCGTTTGGTGCGCTAATTATGGCCCGCGTCGTCAATATTCACCCCGATACCCCGCAACCGCGACTGCTCGTGCAGGCGGCCGAGTTCGTTCGTAATGGCGGCATCATCGCCTTGCCGACCGATTCCTGTTACGCCCTCGGTTGCCATCTGGGCGACAAGGAAGCAATGGATCGCATTCGCCTGATTCGCCAGATGGATGATCGCCATCATTTGACCCTGATGGTGCGTGATCTCTCCGAAATTGCCCATTTTGCCCGTGTTGATAATGCGCAATATCGCTTGCTCAAGGCAACAACGCCGGGCAGCTATACCTTCATTCTCGAAGGCACCAAGGAATTGCCGCGTCGTGTTCTGCACCCCAAGCGCAAAACCATCGGATTACGTGTGCCAAATCACCCGGTTGCGCTGGCCTTGCTTGAGGCGCTTAACGAGCCCTTATTGACCACCACGCTGCAATTGCCGGGTGATGACGAGCCACTAACCGAAGGTTGGGAAATCCAGGATCGCCTGGAAGATCAGCTCGAATTCATTCTTGATGCCGGTCATTGCGGTACCGAGCCGACAACGATCATTGATTTGACTGGCCCTTCCCCAGAGTTGATTCGGGCCGGGCGCGGTTCCCTGACTCCATTTGGGCTGGATTGAGTGTGATCGAAAGCCTGATCCAGACCATTGCTGTTGCCGCCTTGCCCGTCATCTTTGCGATAACCTTGCACGAGGCTGCGCATGGTTATGCCGCTCGCCATTTTGGCGATCCCACTGCCTGGCAACAGGGACGGATCAGCCTGAATCCAATTCGCCATATCGACCTGCTCGGTACCATCATCATTCCGGCGGCCATCCTGATTTTTTCCGCCGGTACTTTTCTCTTTGGCTACGCCAAGCCGGTGCCGGTTGATTTCAGCCGTTTGCGTCATCCCAAAAGCGACATGCTTTGGGTTGCCGCGGCGGGACCGGGCGCTAACCTTTTCATGGCTTTTTTCTGGGCTTTGATGCTCAAAATGGCCTGGTTGATGCCGGGTAACGACTTCACCTTGCCGCTCTCTGAAATGAGCAAGATCGGCATCATGGTCAATTGCGTGCTGATGGTGCTTAACCTTTTTCCGCTACCGCCACTCGACGGCGGACGGATTGCCGTCAGCCTGCTGCCGCACAAGCTGGCCTGGAAATTTGCCCAACTTGAACGCTGGGGTTTTCCGATTTTATTGGTGTTGCTGTTTACCGGCATTCTTGGCGAGATCATGAATCCGCTGGTGATCTTCGCAGCGCGGGCTATTGAAACTATTTTTGGGCTTTATTGATCGACTATGTACGCTGAACGTGTTCTCTCCGGCATGCGCCCCACCGGCGCGCTCCATCTTGGCCATTACCACGGGGTGCTCAAAAACTGGATCAAACTCCAGCATGAATACCCGTGCCTGTTTTTCGTCGCCGACTGGCATGCACTGACGACGCATTACGACAATCCGCAGGGCATCGAGAAGGCCACCTGGGATATGGTCATCGACTGGCTGGCCGCCGGTGTCGATCCCAATCAGGCGACCCTGTTCATCCAGTCCAAAGTGCCGGAGCATGCCGAACTGCATCTGCTGATGTCGATGATGACCCCGCTCGGCTGGTTGGAACGGGTGCCGACCTACAAGGATCAGCAGGAAAAGCTCGCCGGCAAGGATTTGACGACTTACGGCTTCCTCGGTTATCCGCTGCTGATGAGTGCCGATATCCTGATCTACCGTGCCGACAAAGTGCCGGTTGGCGAGGATCAGATTCCGCACGTCGAATTCACCCGCGAACTGGCTCGCCGCTTCAACCATATGTATGGCCGTGAGCCTGGTTTTGAGGACAAGGCACGCGAAGCCGTCAAGCGCCTGGGTAGCAAGAAGGCGCGCTTGTATGAAGAGCTGCGCGTACGTTTTCAGCAAGAGGGCGACAAGGAAGCCATTGAGCAGGCGCACGCCATGCTTAATGAAATTCAACACCTTTCGGCGGTTGACCGCGAAAGACTGTTCGGTTTTCTTGAGGGTACGGGCAAGATGATTCTGGTCGAGCCGGGTTACCTGCTGACTGAAGAATCGAAGATGCCAGGGCTGGACGGGCACAAGATGTCCAAGTCCTACAACAACACGATCACCATGCGCGAATCCGAAGAGTCGGTCGCCAAGAAGGTCAAGAGTATGCCGACCGATCCGGCTCGGGCGCGCCGCACCGATCCGGGCGAACCAACCAAGTGCCCGGTCTGGCAATTGCATCAGGTTTATTCCAACAATGCCTGCAAGGAGTGGGTGCAACAAGGTTGCCGCACTGCCGGCATTGGTTGCATTGAGTGCAAGCAGCCGGTGATCGACGGCATCCTGCGCGAACAGGCGCCGATGCGCGAACGCGCTCAGATGTATCTCGACGACACAACGTTGGTCAAAAACATCATTGCCGACGGTTGTGAAAAAGCCCGTGAATTGGCCCGCGAAACCATGCGCGACGTGCGCGAGGCAATGGGGCTGGAATACCATTGATGTTCGGCATGGATTGGGAAACGCTGATCTGGATCGGCATTGGCTTCGGTGGGCAGGCGCTGTTCATGATGCGCTTTGTCGTCCAGTGGTGGTCGAGCGAGAAAGCCAAGGAGGTGGTGATCCCGGTTGCCTTCTGGTATTTCAGCATTCTCGGCGGCGTCGTGCTGACCATCTATGCAATCCACCGCAATGACCCGGTTTTCATCTTCGGCCAGGGTCTCGGCCTGATTATCTATTTCCGTAACCTGCATCTGCATTACAAGAGCAAAGGCCGTGCGGCTGCCTCGTGATCATGAATGCCGTGGTTGATGCACCTCAAGCAGAGCTTTTTACCCCCGTCGCCCGTATTTACGGTGCGGCAATGGAGCATCTGCCGCAGGATCTATATATCCCGCCCGATGCGCTGGAGATCATGCTCGATGCTTTCGAGGGGCCGCTTGACCTGCTGCTTTACCTGATTCGCAAGGCCAACGTTGATATTCTCGACATCCCGATGGCACCGCTGACCCGGCAATATCTTGATTACATCGACAGCATGCAGGCCAGCAATCTTGAACTGGCCGCTGAATATCTGGTCATGGCGGCGATGCTGATCGAGATCAAGTCGCGCATGTTGCTGCCACGCACCCAGCTGGGTGAGGGCGATGAGGCGGGTGACCCGCGGGCCGAGTTGGTACGCCGCTTGATGGAATACGAGCAGATGAAGCTCGCCGGCCAGAAGTTGAATGAATTGCCGCAGGCCGACCGTGAGTTTTACTGGGTTGAGACGCTGGTTGAAAAATCACTTTACGTGCGCTATCCGGATGTTTCGGTGGCGGATCTGAAGGAGGCTTGGGAAGGAATTTTCCGCCAGGCAAAGTTGAATAAGAACCACAAGATTGGTCGCGAAGAACTGTCGGTGCGCGAACATATGGGCATCATCCTGCGTCTGTTGCAGGAACGCGGTGGTTTTGTTCAGTTTGAAACGATGTTCGACCCGGAAATGGGCGCGCCGGGCTTGGTCGTGCATTTTCTCGCCATGCTGGAGCTGGCGCGTGAAAAACTGGTCGAATTTACCCAAACCGAGGCTTTTCAGCCGATTTACGTGAGAGTGCATCAAGGTGGAAGCGAGCCTAGTCAAGAAAGTGCTTGAAGCGGCTTTACTTGCCGCGCATGAGCCAATGACACCGCTCGAACTGCGCAAGATGTTCGACGAGGAATTGTCGACCGATGTTGTGCGTAAATTGCTGGACGAGTTGCGTGATGATTGGGTGGAGCGTCCGGTGGAGTTGATTCAGTTGGCTTCCGGCTGGCGCTTTCGCACGCGGGCTGAGTATTTGCCCTATCTTGAACGCCTTAATCCGGAAAAGCCGCCAAAATATTCTCGGGCAATGCTCGAAACCTTGGCTATCATCGCGTACCGCCAACCGGTGACGCGCGGCGATATTGAGGAAATTCGCGGGGTTGCGGTGAATACGAATGTAGTCAAAACGCTCGAAGAGCGTGGCTGGATCGATGTCGTTGGGCATCGCGAAACACCCGGTCGACCGGCGCTTTTTGCCACGACCAAACAATTTCTTGATGATCTGGGCCTGCGCAGCGTCAGTGAACTGCCGCCGCTCGAACAAATCAGCCAGACACTGGAGCTGAACTATGAAAAATAAACGAACGCCGCTTCGCCAATCGCCCAACAAGGGCGAGGGCGGTTTTGAAAAACGACCAGAAAATGGCGTTGACCGCAATGATTCGGTGCCGCGTGGCCGCGGTGCCCGGCAGCGGGTTGAAGAAGTTACTGAAACCGCTGCGCCGGCTGCCAAGCCATCACGGCGGGCACCCAAACCGCAAACCGGTCGTGCCAATCGCGGCAGTATTGGCCGCAATGGCAGGCCGATTGTTGAAGCCGAACCGGAGCGTTTGCAGAAAGTTTTGGCGCAAGCCGGCGTTGGGTCGCGGCGTGAAATGGAAGAATGGATTGTTGCCGGCCGCATCACGGTCAATGGCGTTGTTGCGACCATCGGGCAATCTGTCTCGCCAAGCGACAAGGTCAAAATCGGCGGGCGTTTGATCAACACGCGCTTCGTCAGCAGCCGCACGCCGCGTGTATTGATGTATCACAAGCCGGAAGGAGAAATCGTTTCGCGCGATGATCCCGATGGTCGGCCCTCCGTGTTTTCCGCCTTGCCGCGCGTACGTGGTGGGCGCTGGATCAATGTCGGTCGCCTCGATTTCAATACCTCGGGACTGCTGTTGTTCACGACCTCGGGTGAATTGGCCAACAAGCTGATGCATCCGAGTTCGGAGCTGGTGCGCGAATACGCGGTGCGTGTTCTCGGTGAAGTGACGCTTGATGCCCAGCAACAATTAACCCGCGGTGTTGAGTTGGAAGACGGAATTGCCAAGTTTGCGCGCTTTGAAGATGGCGGTGGCGAAGGGGCTAATCATTGGTATCGTGTTGCGCTTTTTGAAGGCCGCAATCGCGAAGTACGCCGTATGTTTGAAGCCGTTGGTTGTACCGTAAGTCGACTGATTCGTGTGCGTTACGGCCCGGTCGGCTTGCCGCCGCAACTCAAACGCGGCATGACCAAAGAGCTGGCGGAAGAAGAGGTCAAGCTTTTCATGCGGGAGTTGGAAAAGTCGATCAGAGCCGCTAATGCGCCAGATGAGAGTGCATAAAGATAGCGTGTAGATTTACCGGGAGGAATAAATCCGTTATAATTCACGGGTTTGTTCCTCCCGTCGTTTCTGACGAGGCATCTTTTTTTATTATGGTGGGCGTTTCGCCCATTTTTTATTTGTGGCTATGGATTTAAACACTCTTCTTGAAACGACCGTTGTCGGTCTTGGTTACGAACTCGTCGATGTCGAGATGTCGCCGCGTGGTCGGACGATTCGTGTCTTTATTGATTCCGAAAAAGAGAGCGGGATTGATGTTGAAGATTGCGCCAAGGTCTCCAATCAGTTGACGCGCCTTTTTGAAGTCGAAAATATTGATTTTGATCGCCTGGAGATTTCCTCGCCCGGTCTGGATCGTGTGGTCAAAAAAGCTGCCGACTTCGAGCGCTTTGCTGGTCAGGATATTCAGATCAAGCTACGTATTCCACACGCAGGTCGCCGCAATTTTCAAGGTGAACTGCTTGGCTGCAAAGAAGGAAAAGTGGGTCTGCGCCTTGATAAAGAAGAAGTGGAACTCGAATTCAATAATATCGAAAAGGCACGTCTAGTGCCGAAATTCGACTGAAGGACTAGGAGGTTTTAGCTCATGAGCCGTGAAATTCTGCTGCTGGTCGATGCCCTGGCCCGCGAAAAGAACGTTAGCAAGGACATCGTTTTTGGTGCCCTTGAATTGGCGCTCGCATCCGCGACCAAAAAGCGTATCCACGATGAGGCCGATGTACGGGTTGTCATCGACCGCGCTACCGGTAGTTACGAGTCCTTTCGTCGTTGGCAGGTTGTTGCCGATAACGAGTACGTCAATGAATACATGGAGAAGCCGCTCTCCGATGCGCAGAAGGACGATCCGGAAATAGAGTGTGGCGATACCCTCGAAGAGCCGCAAGAGGCGATTGACTTCGGTCGTATCGGTGCGCAGGCAGCCAAGCAGGTCATTCTGCAAAAAATTCGTGATGCCGAGCGTGAGCAGATTCTGACGGACTTCCTTGATCGCAAGGAGAGCGTGGTTTTTGGCACCATCAAGCGCATGGAGCGTGGTAACGCCATCGTCGAAGCCGGCAAGATTGAAGCGCTGTTGCCGCGTGATCAGATGATTCCCAAGGAAAATCTGCGCGTTGGTGATCGCATTCGTGCCTATTTGCTGCGGATTGATCGCAATGCGCGTGGCCCACAGATCATCTTGTCGCGTACCGCACCTGAATTCATTATTCGCCTCTTCGATATCGAAGTGCCGGAAATCTCTGATGGTTTGATGGAATTGAAGGCTTGCGCCCGTGACCCTGGTCTGCGCGCCAAAATTGCCGTCAAGTCAAATGATCCGCGGGTTGATCCGATTGGTACTTGCGTTGGTCTGCGCGGCTCACGCGTTACCGCGGTGCGTAACGAAGTGGGCGGTGAAAATATCGATATCGTTCTGTGGTCAGCTGATCCGGCTCAGTTTGTTATCGGTGCACTTTCGCCTGCTGAGGTTTCTTCGATCATTGTTGATGAAGAAAAGCACGCGATGGAAGTGGTGGTTGATGAAGACAATTTGGCAATCGCCATTGGTCGCAACGGGCAGAATGTTCGTCTTGCTTCCGAGTTGACCGGCTGGACGATCAACCTGATGACTCAGGATGAGTCGGCCAAGAAATCGGACGCTGAACACACGGTTACACGTCAGGTATTCATTGAAAAACTCGATATCGACGAAGAGCTTGCCGATCTGCTGATCGAAGAGGGCTTCTCGACGCTCGAAGAGGTGGCTTACGTGCCACTCGCCGAAATGTTGGAAATTGACGGTCTTGATGAAGAGACCGTTAATGAGCTGCGGAATCGTGCACGCAATGTGCTGCTGACTGAGGCTATCGTTACCGAGGAACAACTCGAGAACGTGGCTGACGATCTGATCAGCCTCGAGGGCATGAGCAAGGAACTGGCCGCTAAACTGGCTGGAAATGGTGTCAAGACCCGTGAAGACCTGGCCGAACTGGCTGTGGATGAACTCACGGAAATGACCGGCATTGACGACGAGCGTGCCAAAGAACTTATTCTGAAGGCACGGGCTCACTGGTTCGAGTGAGCGGGAGGTAGTAAAGAATGTCCGCAACAACTGTTTCGCAATTTGCTGTTGAACTGAAAATGCCGGTTATGTCCTTGCTTGAGCAATTGGGCAAGGCCGGCGTTGGCAAACAAGGCAATAATGATGTCCTGACTGATCAGGATAAGGCCAAGCTACTTGATTATCTGCGTCGCGCGCACGGTGATGAGTCGAAGACCAAGATTACCCTGACCCGTAAGCAGACCTCTGAAATCAAGGCGACTGATGCGCATGGCCGCGCCCGTACGGTGCAGGTTGAAGTGCGTAAAAAGCGAGTGCTGATGAAGCGTGAGCACGGCGCAGATCAGGCAACTGAATTGCCGGTTGAGCATTTTCCGGAGGAGTCTTCTGCCGAGCTTGAGCAGGTCGCTGAAGTCGAAGTGGTGCCCGTGGTTGAAGAAGTGCCAGTGATTGAAGTGGCACCTGTTCCTGTCGTTGAGGCTCCGGCTCCGGTTGTGGTCGAATTGCCGCCAGTCGTCGTTGTTGAGGCACCGGTTGAAGTGCCGGTTGAAATTCAGCCAGAGCCGCCGGTCGTTGAGCCGATAAAAGTTGCTCCGCCAGTGACAGGTGAGCGTCAATTCCGTGATGATCATGATCGTCGTCACCACGAGTTGCTAGCCCGCCAGGCGCGTGAAATGCGCGAAAAACAGGATCGCGAAGCCAATGCAATCCGTCTGCGTCGTGAAGCTGAAGCGGCCGCTATTGCTGCTCAGGCAGCCGAAGTTGCCAAGCAGCAGGTCGCGGCCCAGGTCAAAGCTCAGCCGGCAGCCCCGGCTGCCGAAAAGGGTACTCTGCACAAAAAGGCAGATGCTCCCGGCAAGGATTCAAAGAAGGGTGGTGGTAATGCCCGTGCCGATGACGGCAAGAAAAAGCCAGGTATCAAGACCCGTTCTTCCGATACGGGCAGCTCGTGGAAGTCAGGACACAAAGGTCACAAGAAACACGGCGGTAGCAGCAAGTCGGATGATGGTCAGGGCAGTTTCCAGGCACCAACCGAGCCGATGGTGCGTGAAGTGCACGTGCCGGAAACCATTTCTGTCACTGATCTGGCCCACAAGATGGCCGTCAAGGCGATTGAAGTCATCAAGACGATGATGAAAATGGGTTCGATGGTTACCATCAATCAGGTGCTGGACCAGGAAACGGCCATGATTGTGGTCGAAGAAATGGGCCATACGCCAGTTGCTGCCAAGCTGGATGATCCGGATGCCTTCCTTGAGGTGACTCAAGGTGGCGAGCACAAAGACATTCCATTTGTATCGCGTGCTCCCGTGGTTACCGTCATGGGCCACGTCGATCACGGCAAGACCTCCCTGCTTGACTATATTCGCCGCGCCAAAGTGGCAGCCGGTGAAGCGGGTGGTATTACCCAGCACATTGGTGCTTACCACGTTGAAACCGAGCGTGGCATGGTTACCTTCCTCGATACCCCGGGTCACGAAGCCTTTACGGCAATGCGTGCGCGGGGTGCCAAGGCGACCGATATCGTGATTCTGGTGGTTGCTGCCGACGACGGCGTGATGCCGCAGACCAAAGAAGCTATTCACCATGCCAAAGCGGCGGGTGTGCCTTTGGTGGTTGCGGTCAACAAGATGGATAAGCCGGATGCCAACATGGATCGGGTTACCCAGGAACTGGTTGCCGAAGGCGTCATTCCGGAACAGTACGGCGGCGATTCTCCCTTTATTGGCGTTTCTGCCAAAAAAGGTACGGGTATCGACGAATTGCTGGAGCAGTTGCTGCTACAGGCCGAAATTCTTGAACTGAAGGCGCAGATCAATGCGCCGGCCAAGGGTTTGATCATTGAAGCACGTCTCGACAAGGGCCGTGGTGCGGTAGCGACCATGCTGGTTCAGTCTGGCACCTTGCGCCGTGGCGATATTATTCTGGCCGGGCAGGTTTCAGGCCGTGTTCGCGCCATGCTGGATGAAAACGGCAAGCCGATTGATGAAGCAGGCCCCTCCATACCAGTCGAAATTCTCGGCTTGTCGGATGTGCCAGCGGCTGGTGAAGAAGCTATCGTTCTCGCCGATGACAAGAAAGCGCGTGAAATCGCGTTGTTCCGTCAAGGCAAGTTCCGCGATGTCAAACTCGCCAAGCAGCAGGCAGCCAAGCTTGAAAACATGTTCCAGCAAATGGAAGAGGGCGAGATCAAGACGCTGGCATTAATCGTCAAGGCCGACGTGCAAGGTTCGCAAGAAGCACTGGTGCAGACCCTGTCCAAACTGGCCAACGAAGAAGTGCGGGTCAACGTTATTCACGGTGCCGTCGGTGCCATCAGCGAATCCGACGTCAATCTGGCGCAGGCTTCCGGGGCGGTCATTATCGGCTTCAACACCCGTGCCGATGCGGGTTCACGCAAGTTGGCCGAAACCTTCGGTGTCGATATCCGTTATTACAACGTGATCTATGACGCGGTTGATGAAGTCAAGGCTGCGCTGTCTGGCATGCTGTCGCCTGAGAAGCGTGAGCAGGTGACCGGCATGGTCGAAATTCGCCAGGTCTTCCACAACTCCAAGGTTGGCGCAATTGCCGGTTGCTACATGCTGGAAGGCATTATCAAGCGCGCCTCGCGGGTTCGTTTGTTGCGCAACCATGTTGTCATGTGGGATGGCGAGCTTGATTCGCTCAAGCGCTTCAAGGATGACGTCAAGGAAGTTCGCAGCAACTTCGAGTTTGGTATGTCGCTCAAGAACAATAACGACATCCAGGAAGGCGATCAGCTTGAAGTCTACGAAATCCAGGAAGTGGCACGTACGCTGTAATGAAGAAAAAAGGTTTTCAGCGTAGTGATCGGGTCGCGGAGCAAATACGCCGCGACCTCGCCGATCTGATTCGTACCGAATTGAAAGACCCGCGTGTGGGCATGATTAGTCTGACGGATGTTGTACTAACGCCGGATTATGCTCACGCCAAGGTTTTTTTCACGACGCTGCAATCTGAGCATCTGGAAGAAATCCAAACCGGTCTGAAGCGTGCCTCAGGTTTTTTGCGCCGTGAATTAGGGCGCCGCATTCATATCCACACCTTGCCCGAGTTGCATTTTGTTTTTGACAACTCGCTCGAGCATGGCGCCAACATGTCGCAATTGATCGACCAGGCCAATGCCCTGAGCGATCTGACGCCGGAAGACTAAGCAAGCCATGCAAGTTAAAAAGACCTGGAAACAGGTCGATGGCGTTCTGCTGCTCGACAAACCCATAGGCTTGACCTCGAACGATGCCTTGCAAAAGGCTCGGCGCCTTTTCTCTGCGGCTAAAGGTGGACATACCGGCACACTCGATCCGATGGCAACCGGCTTGCTGCCCTTGTGTTTTGGCGAGGCGACCAAGTTTTCAGCCGATTTGCTGAATGCCGACAAGACCTACGAGGCACTGGTTAAATTTGGGGTAACCACCGATTCCGGCGACGCTGAAGGTGTGGTCATAGCAACTGCTACGGTCAACGTCGAAAAAGACGATATTTTTTGTGTCTTGCTACAATTTACTGGCGCAATTATGCAGACTCCGCCGATGCACTCTGCACTCAAACGCGATGGCCGGCCGCTCTATGAATTGGCGCGCCAGGGAATTGTTGTCGAGCGTGAGGCGCGGGCGGTGACGATACATGCTATCGATTTCCTTGATTTTTCTGGCGATACCTTAAGCATTCGCGTGTCGTGCAGTAAAGGAACTTATATCCGTGTTCTGGCCTCCGATATCGGCAATGCGCTGGGGTGTGGTGCACATCTGATTGGGTTACGCCGTACTGAGGTGGCTGACCTAACCTTGGCCAATGCTGTCACGCTGGCCGAACTTGAAGCGCTTGATGAAAGCCAGCGTCTGGAGCGCCTGCAGCCGGTCGATGCCTTGTTGCTCAGCCTGCCCGTCCTGGCTGTTGAGGGTGAGGCTGCCGAGCGTTTCCGGCATGGCAACCCGATTGATCTGCCGGAAGGGTATAGCGGCAAAATTCGGGTTTATGCCGATGGGCGCCTGATTGGTGTTGGTGAGCCAGGTTCGGATGGTCGCCTCTGGCCAAAACGGCTGGTGCAATTAGCTTTCTAAACAGCTATAATCTTTAATCTTTCGTCGCCAACGGAAGAAAATTACTTTAATTTGGCGCTGGCTCTATCAAACTGGGGCTGCGCTTTTACTATGAAAGAGAGTTTGAGATGGCATTTACAGCCGAAGTCAAAGCCGGCGTCGTCGCCGATTTCCAGCGCGCCAAGGGCGATACCGGTTCTCCGGAAGTTCAAGTTGCCTTGTTGACCGCCCGTATCAACGACCTGACCCCGCACTTCAAAGAGCACAAAAAGGATCACCACTCACGTCGTGGCCTGCTGCGCATGGTTAACCAGCGTCGTAAATTGCTGGATTACCTCAAAGGCAAGAATGTTGATGCCTACCGTACCCTGATTACCCGCCTTGGTCTGCGGAAGTAATTTAGACCAAAGCCCCGAAAGAGCGGCCCGGAGTTTTCCCGGCCGCTTTTTTTATTTTGTTGTTGTGTTGTGTGTTGAAGCTAAATTGTTGAGTGTGAAAGGGAATTATGTTTAACGTCGTTAAAAAATCATTTGCCTACGGTGCCCATACGGTCACCATTGAAACCGGTGAAGTCGCCCGCCAAGCCGGCGGTGCCGTTCTTGTCTCAATGGAAGAGACCGTTGTCCTGGTTACTGTTGTTGCTGCAAAAAGCGCCAAGCCGGGTCAGGATTTCTTTCCGCTGACCGTTGATTATCAGGAAAAAACCTACGCCGCTGGCCGTATCCCCGGCGGTTTCTTCAAGCGCGAAGGCCGTCCTTCGGAGAAGGAAACGTTGACCTGCCGCCTGATCGATCGTCCGATTCGTCCGCTGTTCCCGGATGGTTTTTACAATGAAGTTCAGGTCATTGCGACCGTCATGTCGCTCAACCCGGAAATCGATTCCGATATCCCGGCCCTGATCGGTGCATCTGCTGCGCTGGCGATCTCCGGCGTGCCGTTCAACGGCCCGATCGGCGCTGCTCGCGTTGGTTACATTGATGGTCAATACGTGCTCTGCCCGACGCTTAGCCAGCTTAAAACCAGCCTGCTTGATCTGGTGGTTGCCGGCACCGATTCTGCAGTGTTGATGGTCGAATCTGAAGCCCAGCAGTTGTCCGAAGAAATCATGCTCGGCGCTGTGGTTTTCGGTCATACCGAATCCCTGAAGGCAATTAATGCCATCAACGAACTGGTTGAAGAAGCCGGCAAACCGGAGTGGGATTGGCAAGCGGCACCGAAGGACGAGGCACTGGTTGCCCGTATCGGCGAACTGGCCAATGCCAAGCTCGAAGAAGCCTACAACATCACCGTCAAGCAAACGCGCAGCCAGACCGTCAAGGTTATCCGCGCTGAAGTCATCGCGGCTCTGTGTGCCGGCGAAGGCGCACCGGACGAAAACACCGTCGGCAACCTGTTCCATGAACTGGAAGCCAGCATCGTCCGTGGTCGCATTCTGAGTGGTGCGCCGCGTATCGATGGTCGTGACACCCGTACTGTGCGTGCCATCACCATGCGTTCCGGCGTCCTGCCGCGTACCCACGGTTCGGCCTTGTTCACGCGTGGCGAAACCCAGGCGCTGGCCGTTGCTACGCTCGGTACCAACCGCGACGAGCAGATCATTGACGCGCTGGCCGGTGAATACCGCGACCGCTTCATGCTGCACTACAACATGCCCCCGTACGCCACCGGCGAATGTGGTCGTGTCGGTACGCCAAAGCGTCGCGAAATCGGTCACGGCCGTTTGGCCAAGCGCGCGCTGCTTGCGGTGCTGCCGAAGCCGGAAGATTTCTCTTACTCGATGCGTCTGGTGTCGGAAATTACCGAATCCAACGGTTCGTCCTCAATGGCTTCCGTTTGCGGCGGCTGTCTCGCATTGCTGGACGCCGGCGTGCCGCTCACCGCGCACGTTGCTGGTATCGCCATGGGTTTGATCAAGGACGGCAACCGTTTCGCCGTGCTGACCGACATTCTGGGTGATGAAGATCACCTCGGTGACATGGATTTCAAGGTGGCTGGCTCAACCGCTGGTATTACCGCGTTGCAAATGGACATCAAGATTCAGGGCATCACCAAGGAAATCATGCAGGTTGCACTGGCCCAGGCCAAGGATGCCCGTATCCATATCCTTAACTTGATGCAAGAAGCTGCAGCTGGTCCGCGTGAAGAGATGTCGGCCTACGCGCCGCGTCTTTACACCTTCAAGATCAATCCGGAAAAGATTCGTGATGTCATCGGCAAGGGCGGTGCTGTTATCCGTGCTCTGACCGAAGAAACCGGCACGACGATCGATATTCAGGACGACGGCACGATCACCATTGCATCCAGCAGCGGTGAAGCGGCTGCGGCTGCGCGTGCGCGTATCGATGCGATTACGGCTGAAGTCGAGATCGGCAAGATCTACGAAGGTACCGTGCTCAAGATTCTTGATTTCGGTGCAATCGTTTCCGTTCTGCCGGGCAAGGATGGCCTGCTGCACATCTCCCAGATCGCTCAGGAGCGTGTTGCCAAGGTCGAGGATTACCTCAAGGAAGGCCAGGTTGTCCGCGTCAAGGTTTTGGAAACAGACGACCGTGGCCGCGTCAAGCTGTCTATGAAGGCGGTCGCTGCAGAAGAGGGCGCTGCTGCTCCCGAAGCTGCTCAGCCGCAGTAACTTGCAGGAATGAATCCCGCGCAAGCGGGATTCATTCGGCAACAAATACAAAGGGCACCGCGAGGTGCCCTTTTATTTTTACGGTTTTTGCAGTGTTGACCGTAACCGCTTCGGTAGCGAATTACTTCGCCATCTGCCGCTCTTTAATTTCGTCCAGTGTCTTGCAGTCAATGCACAGCGTCGCGGTCGGACGCGCTTCCAGGCGCTTGATACCGATTTCAACGCCGCATTTAGCGCAAAAGCCGTAGTCGCCCTCGTCGATGCTGTTCAGTGTCTCATCGATTTTCTTGATCAGCTTGCGTTCGCGGTCGCGGTTGCGTAGTTCAATCGCGATATCTGTTTCCTGGCTGGCGCGATCATTCGGGTCAGCAAAAACCGTGGCCTCGTCCTGCATGGTGTGAACCGTGCGGTCGATATCTTCGCTCAACTCCTTTTTGAGCGTCTCAAGAATCTTGCGGAAATGCGCGAGTTGTTTCGCGCTCATGTAGTCCTCACCCTTCTTGGGTTCGTACGGAGGAAAGTGCTTATGGAGCAATTCTTCTGCCATTTTGATTATTCGCTCAAATTCCAAAAGGGCGACTTAATAGCATGGAAATGCAGTTCTGGGCAAGAAAAATTATTTTCAAAAAGATAGGCTCTTGATCTGGCGCGGTTTTCGGAGGGGTGATAGAATGCTGTTCTCGTGTCGGGGCGTAGCGCAGTCTGGTAGCGCATCTGCTTTGGGAGCAGAGGGTCGTGAGTTCGAATCCCACCGCCCCGACCAAATATTTCCAGCTTTACCCTCAAGTGCCCGTAGCTCAACTGGATAGAGCAGCTGCCTTCTAAGCAGCAGGTCGGGGGTTCGAGTCCCTCCGGGCACACCAAACAAAACATAAGTTTTGTTTTCCAAAATTCTGTTTTATCCAAAAATTCTGTGCCGTTTAATCGGCAGCGCCATGGCGATATTCGCGGTCGAATCCGATGGAGATTGGATTCGACCGGGTTTGAATATTAATCAGCCTTTTTGTGGCAAAACGATATTCACTTCCAGCACTTCAAAGCGGTCCTGCTTTTCCAGTGACACTTTGATGTCGTCCGGATTGACGTTGACGTACTTGGAAATGACGGCGATCAATTCGCGTTGCAGGTCGGGGAGGAAATTAACGCTACCACCACCATCACGTTCGTGGGCGATGATCAGTTGCAGACGTTCCTTGGCCAAGTGGGCGGTTTTGGGCGGGTTGCCAAACAGTTTTTGGAGCCAGGACATTTTATTTGCCTCCGAACAGGCGCTTCAGCAGGCCCGGCTTGACGTAATTGACGAAACGCAAGGGCTTGTCTTCACCAAGGAAACGGGCGATTACATCGTTGTAAGCCTCGGCCGCATCGGTTTCCTTCTGGTGAATGACCGGCGAGCCCTGGTTGGAGGCTTGCAGGACTTCTTCGGATTCGGGGATAACGCCGATGATCGGCACCCGCAGAATTTCCTGAATATCCTTGTATGACAGCATTTCACCGGCTTCAACGCGGGTTGGGTTGTAGCGAGTGATCAGCAGGTGCTCCTTGACCGGATCGCGGCCTTCAATGGCGCGCCGTGACTTGGCCTGGAGGATGCCGAGGATGCGGTCGGAGTCGCGCACGGAAGAGACTTCCGGGTTGGTGACGACGAGCGCCTCATCGGCAAAGGTGAGGGCCATTACGGCGCCGGATTCGATACCGGCGGGCGAATCGCAAACAATGTAATCGAAACCCTGATGTTCAAGATCCTTGATGACCTTCTCGACACCGGCTTCGGTCAACGCATCCTTGTCGCGCGTTTGTGAAGCGGGTAGCACGTAAAGATTTTCGCAGTGCTTGTCCTTGATCAAGGCCTGGGTCAGCGTTGCTTCGCCGTTGATCACGTTGATCAGGTCATAAACGACGCGGCGTTCGCAGCCCATGATCAGATCAAGGTTACGCAGGCCGACGTCGAAGTCGATGACGGCAGTCTTGAAGCCGCGCTGGGCGAGGCCGGTGGAAAAGCTGGCACTGGTGGTGGTCTTGCCGACCCCGCCTTTACCGGATGTTACGACGATGATTCTGGTCACGTTGGATTCTCGCTGGGTGAGTTATTGAAAATTTATTAAATGCTTATCTGAGTGAAAGTGCTGTTACGTTCAGGCGGTGTTCGTTACCTTCTTCGACCAGACTGATGGTGGCTGGCTGGCGAGCCAGATCGGCTGAGACGCCTGCTTCAAAGGTACGGTAAATGCCGGCGATGGAGACCAGTTCGGCTTCCAGGCTGGTGGTGAAAATGCGGGCTTGCTTGTCGCCACTCGCGCCGGCCAGAGCGCGGCCGCGGAGTGGGGCGTAAACGTGGATATTGCCGTCGGCGATGACCTCGGCGCCAGCGCTGATCATTGCTGTAACGATCAAGTCGCAACCTTTGGCGTAATAGCGCTGACCGGAGCGTAAAGGCTTGTCGAGGATGATGGTACGCGGCGCAGGTTCCGCAACGACGGGAGCCGGCTCGGGTTCGATGACAGGTGCCGGAGGTGGTGCCTGGGCTTCGGCTGGCTTGCTGCGCTGCGGCTTGCTCAGCGCATCAGCACTGACGCTGGGCAGGCCGGCGGCGGCTGCCGTGGCGGCCTGCGCTGCGGGCAGCCCGCGCGTGGCGACGGCGGACAGGCCAGATTGGCTTAGCAAGTCACGGATTTTTTCCCACTCGACAATTTCCGGCAAATTGTCGGTATTGCTGAAATCGAGAACCGCCAGTTCGCCATCGAAAAAGTCCGGGCTGTTGCCGGTCATTTCAGCCAGCGCGGCGTGCAGCGTGGCGGGGTCGGTGGTGTGGAGGTGCGTCTGGATGATCTTGAGCGAAGTGCCCTTGAATTGAATCAGTGAATCTTTAGCCATGCCTGCTGCGGTGTTGCTGAAAGGGGTGCAATTATCCCACAGGCGGATGACGGAGGCGTGAAATCTCCCTGTTTTCTGCGGCTCTTGGCATAATCGCGGCAATGCTCGCTTATATCGTCCGCCGCCTGTTGTACGCCATCCCGATTTTGATTGGCGTAAACCTCCTGACTTTCGCCCTGTTCTTCGTCGTCAATACGCCGGATGACATGGCGCGCATGCAGCTTGGTGTCAAACGTGTGACGCCGGAGGCGATCCAGAAATGGAAGGTCGAACGTGGTTACGACAAACCACTGCTCATTAATTTCGAGGCTTCGGGGCTGTCGACCGTAACAAGCACAATTTTTTTCGAGAAGTCTGCCCGCATGTTCGTCGGTGATTTCGGCAGGGCCGAGGATGGCCGTGATGTGGCGCGTGAAATCGGTGCGCGGATGGGGCCGTCGCTGGCTATTGCCCTGCCAACCTTTGTTTTGGGATTGTTTGTCACCATCACTTTTGCCTTGTTGCTGGCTTTTTTCCGTGCCACCGCGTTTGATTTCTGGGGCGTCGTGCTCTGCGTCGCGATGATGTCGATCTCCGGCCTTTTTTACATTATTGGCGGGCAATATCTGATCAGCAAAGTCTGGCGGCTGGTGCCGATTTCCGGTTTTGGTGATGGGCTGGATGCCTGGCGCTTCCTGATTTTGCCGGTGCTGATTGGCGTCGTTTCCGGGATTGGATCGTCGGCGCGCTGGTATCGCACCATTTTTCTCGAAGAAGTGAATAAGGATTACGTCCGTACGGCCCGCGCCAAGGGCTTGCCGGAAACCGTGGTTTTCTTCCGCCATATTTTGCGCAATGCGCTGATCCCGATTTTGACCGGCGTTGTCGTCGTCATTCCGCTGCTTTTCATGGGTTCCTTGCTCACCGAGTCCTTTTTCGGTATTCCCGGCCTCGGCAGTTACACCATCGATGCGATTAATGCGCAGGATTTCGCCGTGGTGCGCTCGATGGTCTTTATCGGCTCCGTGCTTTACATCGTCGGCCTGATTTTGACCGACATTTCCTACACGCTGGTTGACCCACGGATACGCTTCGAATGATCGGCTTCGAGATCATCGTGCTGTGGTCGGATGTGCTGATCTGGTTGCTGGTCGTCGCCGGCATCGGCTTGGGCATGCTGATCGCCAAAAATCCGCCCTTGCTCGCTGCCTGGCGGCGGGTGGGTGCTAACCGGGTTGGCATGGCATCAGCGACGGTGTTGCTGGCTTTCATCCTGATTGGCCTGCTTGATTCAGTGCATTACAGATTGCAACTGGACGGCAAGCCGGGCCAGAAGGCCAGCTACGCGATTGAGGTGCTTTCGGTGCTTGATGCGCTGGCCGTGCCCTTGCGCTCGCGCAATGAAAAGACTTATTCCGCACCTTTTGCCACTCGCTTGTATGCCAAGGAAACCATCGATCTGCCGGGGCAGGGGACAGTGCGCGATTACCCGCGGTTGAAGCATGGCGGCAAGCACCTTGAGGATAGAGAGAGCGAATTGGCTGCCGATGCCGGTTTCACCGCCTTCAAAGCAATGGCGCTGGCCTTTGTTGGCTGGTTGGGTGTTTTTGCGGTGGTTGCTGCGGTCAACCGGGAAAAAGACCAAAAAATTGGGTTCGGCGAAATGACTTTTGCCTGGAATGCGGTGCTGCTGACTTTGTTGTTGATCTTGCTGTGCGTCGTTCCGCTGCTCTGGCTATCCGGTCAGTACCATGTTTTCGGCACCGACAAGGTCGGCCAGGATGTGCTCTATCAAATTCTCAAAAGCGTGCGTACCGGGCTGATTATCGGTCTGGTGACGACGCTGGTCATGCTGCCGATGGCGGTGCTGCTGGGCATCATCGCTGGCTATTTTCGCGGCTGGGTCGACGATGTGATCCAGTACATCTACACCGTGCTCAACTCGATTCCCGGCGTGCTGCTGATCGCCGCGGCGGTACTGATGATGCAGGTGGTGATCGACAGCCATCCGCAATGGTTTTCAACCGCTGCTGAGCGCGCTGACCTGCGTTTGCTCGCCCTTTGTTTCATCCTCGGCATCACCAGCTGGACGGGCCTGTGCCGGCTGCTGCGCGGCGAGACGCTGAAGCTGCGCGAGCTGGAATACATTCAGGCGGCGCAAGCCTTTGGCGTCTCGAACGGGCGCATCATCATCCGCCATATCCTGCCTAATCTGATGCACATCGTCATCATCGCGCTGGTCATGGATTTTTCCGGGCTGGTGCTGGCCGAGGCCGTACTGTCCTATGTCGGCATCGGGGTCGATCCAACAATGACCAGCTTCGGTACCATGATCAACAATGCGCGGATGGAACTGGGGCGTGAGCCGGTCGTCTGGTGGTCGCTGGCCGCTGCTTTTTCGACCATGTTCATTCTTGTGCTGGCGGCTAACCTCTTCGCCGATGCTGTACGCGATGCGTTCGACCCGAGGGCTGCGTGATGTTGCAAGTCAATAATTTACGCCTCGGTTTTACCAGCGCCCGCAAAACGCTCTTGGCTGTTGATGGCATTTCCTTCACCGTCGCTGCCGGCGAAACCTTCGCCTTGCTTGGCGAATCCGGTTGCGGCAAGTCGGCGACAGCGCAAGGCATCATGCGCTTGTTGCCGGCCAACGGGCTGATTAGCGCCGGCAGCAGTATTCAATTCGCCGGCGAAGAACTGCTGGCGCTATCCGAAGCCGAGATGCGCAGCGTACGTGGCAAGCGCATGGCGATGATTTTTCAGGAACCGGCAACCAGTCTCAATCCGGTGCTGACCGTTGGTCAGCAAATCGGTGAAGTGCTGGAACGCCATCTTGATCTGCGTGGCGAGGCTGCGACCACGCGCATGGTTGAGCTCCTGCGTCAGGTCGGTATTGCTGATCCCGAACGGCGCCTGAACGAATATCCCTTCCAGTTTTCTGGCGGGATGAAACAGCGCGTGATGATCGCCATCGCGCTCGCTGGCGAACCGGAACTGCTGATTGCCGACGAGCCGACCACCGCGCTTGATGTCACCGTTCAGGCACAAATTCTCGATTTATTGGCCAAAATCCAGGTTGACCGTGGCATGGGCATGCTGCTGATCACCCACGACTTGGGCGTTGTCGCACGCATGGCGCAACGAATTGGCGTCATGTACGCCGGTGAACTGGTCGAGGTAGCCAGCCGCGAAGACTTTTTTACCCGGCCACGCCCCGGCGGAAGCGCTCTTGGGGTGCGCCATCCCTACACGCAAGCCCTGTTTGCAGCCTTGCCGGACGTTACGCGGCGCGGTCTGGCGCTCACCACGATTCCCGGTCAGGTGCCCTCACTGGCTGCAATGCCGGGCGGTTGCCGCTTTGCCGAGCGTTGCCCGCAGGTCATGGCGGTTTGTCGTGAGGATTCACCACCCTGGCGCAAGATCGGCGCGGGGCATGAAGTGCGTTGCCACTGGACCGGCATCGCTAACCAAGAAAAATTCATCCAGCGTTTTGCGCTTAGCGAGCAATGCAGCGAAGCCGCTGCCTTTTTGTCTGTCAATGCGCTGCAGGTTTATTTCCCCATTCGCCGCGGTCTGTTGCAACGTACAGTTGGGCAGGTGCGTGCGGTCGACGGCGTTTCCCTGTCAATTTCTGTGGGACGAACTTTAGCCCTGGTCGGCGAATCCGGTTGTGGCAAGACCACCGTCGGCAAAGCTTTGTTGCAACTGATCAAACCAACCGCGGGCAGCGTTCAGCTCGGCGGCCATGAGCTGGTCGGTATGACGCCCAAGCGCTTGCGCGCAGCCCGCCGCCACATGCAAATGGTGTTTCAAGACCCCTTTGCTTCGCTTAATCCGCGTTTACGCGTCGGTGACATCATCGCCGAAGGCATGGCCTCCCTTGGTCTCGAAAATGATAGCCAGGCGCAGCGCAATGCCGTTTCTGCCCTGCTCAAACAGGTCGGCCTGCCTGACGAAGCCGCAAGGCGATATCCGCACGAATTTTCCGGGGGGCAGCGGCAGCGCATTGCTATCGCCCGAGCCTTGGCCGTTCAGCCGGAATTGCTGATTTGCGATGAGCCAACCTCCGCACTCGATGTCTCGGTGCAGGCGCAAATCCTTAATCTGCTGAAAGCGCTGCAGGAAGAACTCGGCGTTGCCTATTTATTCATTACCCACAACTTTGCCGTTGTCGACTATCTGGCGCACGACGTGGCGGTGATGTATCTCGGCAGAATTGTCGAGCGGGGCAGGGCCGCGGATGTGTTGCGAACGCCGCGTCATCCCTATACGCAAGCCCTGCTCTCGGCGGTGCCGGCACCAAGTCTGGATGCCCAAATGGCGGTGATCAAGTTGCCCGGCGAAACACCGTCGCCGGCTAATCCGCCAACAGGTTGCCATTTTCACCCGCGTTGCCCGCAGGCTAGTGCGCTATGTCGTGAGCGTTACCCGGAAAACAGCAGCGTTTCAGCCACCCATACAGTCAGCTGCCACCTGTTTTCCTGATTTGCATTCAACGTTTTTTCGTTGGCTTGCTGCTCTTCGATGAAGCGGATGGTTTGGCGGAGGATTTTGCAGGTTTTGCCTTGCTGCTTGAAGCGTTGTTCTTGGCTGTTTTGACGCTCGATTTTTGAGTCGTTTTGCCACCCTTGCCCTTGTCCGCATTCTTGCCTGTTACCTTGGCGTGTTTGTCTTTTTTGCCTGGTTTCTCTGCGCTAACTTGTTGCTTGGGCGAAGCTTTGGTGTGCACTGGTTCAGCAATCAGCGGCTGGCTGGGCATATCTCTAATAGTAGATAATTCGGCGCCGCCATTCCCTGCCGGAACCAGTAACGTCGAACTGGCAATTTTGAGTTTGCCATGCAGGCCATTGATGCGTCGCAGATCGTTAAGTGTAATACCGAAGCGTGGGGCAATCCGGTCCAGCTTCTCGCCAGAGCGTGGCGTATATGCTTGCCATTCGCTCAGTGGTGCGTTGTTGGCTCGCAGGTTATTCTGGAAAATCTCAAGCTTGTCAGCCGGGATAACCAGCGGCGAATCAGCTTTCATGATTGGCCGGTTGTGCGATGGATTCAATGCAATAAAACGTTCAATAGGCATCTCGGCAAAGCGAGCTGCCGTCTTGATATCCATCGTTTGCGAGGTACCAACCGTAGCAAAATAAGGTCGATTGGAAATCTGTGGCAGATTGAGTTGAGCCATCAACGCTGGATCACCAAATATATTCTTGAGCGCCTGAAGTTTTGGAACGTAATGTCGGGTTTCATTCGGCATAGTCAGGCTGGCGTAGTCGGTCGGCATGTCGCGCGATACATTTTTCTCGACCGCCCGTTTGACAGAGCCTTCGCCCCAGTTATAGGAAGCCAATGCCAGGTGCCAGTCGCCATGCATGTCGTAAATGGCCTGCAAGTAATCCAGAGCGGCACTAGTCGAAGCCACAATGTCCCGTCGCTCGTCTTTCCACCAGCTCTGTTCGAGATTAAAGCGCTTGCCGGTCATCGGAATGAACTGCCACAAACCGGAAGCATGAGCCCGCGAATAGGCCATTGGATTGAATGAGCTCTCCACCATCGGTAGAAGGGCAAGTTCAGTCGGCATCCCGCGGCTTTCAATTTCCTCAACGATATGGTGCATATAGGGGCGGCTACGCTCAACCATGCGGCGCAAGGCATCCGGACGATTCTGGTAATACTGTTGGTAATGCAGAGTCAGGTCATCATTCAGATTTGTCATCGCAAAACCATTGCGAATGCGGATCCACAAATCCTCAGGCTGTGCGGTTAGATCAATCATTCCAGAAAATAGGGGAATATCCCCAAGAATCTCAACACTGAGCGCTTCATCAACGACTGGGGGCGCAAACTCCAGTGTGCTAGCGCTTTTCAGGAAGGATAGGTTGAAGAAGCTATCATTCGCGTCAGCTTGGGACGGAGCGGCTTGGGCCATTACAAAGATGCTGATGCATACAGAAATGAGGCTGTGAAACTTGGGGAATAACAGCGACGCTACGTTACGATGCTTCATAGAGGAATGCTCCTAGCACGAACGAAGTCGAAAAGACTGGAAATAAAAAAACCAGCCGAGGCTGGTTTGTTTAATTGTTGGCGGAGTGGACGGGACTCGAACCCGCGACCCCCGGCGTGACAGGCCGGTATTCTAACCAACTGAACTACCACTCCATGCCGAAACTTTGGCGTCCCCACGGGGATTCGAACCCCGGTTACCGCCGTGAAAGGGCGGTGTCCTAGGCCTCTAGACGATGGGGACCCGGACAAAATTTTCTAACATTTTACTACATCTTTCACGTTGCTTGGTGGAGGTACGCGGGATCGAACCGCGGACCTCTTGCATGCCATGCAAGCGCTCTCCCAGCTGAGCTATACCCCCGACACCGTGAAAGAGCGCGCATTATAGGCACTGGAATTGCCCTTGTAAACCCCTTCTTCGTATTTTCTTAATTTATTTGTGAGGCTAGTCTCGCCAGAACGCCTTGGCGACCAATCAGTGTGATGACAGCGTCAACTGAAGGGGTTTGCGCCTGCCCGGTCAGAATAACCCGCAGAAGCATGGCCAACTTGGGCATCTTCAAGCCGTGTCGAGTTACCGTTTCCTTGATCAGCGCATTGATTGCTGGCGCCTCCCAGGCAACGTTGGCGATGTCCCTGGCAAAGTCGGTAAGGGCGGGTCGTACATCGTCAGTCAGGTATTGAGCCAGAAGCTCTGCGCTCGGTGAGGTGTCGACATAGAAAATTTCGACAGCATCGGCCAAGACATTGAGTGTGTTGCAACGGTCAAGGTAAAGAGCGACCGCCTGTGAGAGATCCGGCCCCTGATCTGTATTGATGTTGCGCGTAGTCAACCTCACCTTTATCTTGGCGCTTAATTCGTCAATCGGCACTTGTTTCATGTAGTGCTGATTGAGCCAGAGTAATTTTTCGGTATTGAATTGGGCGGCAGAGGCTGTGATGTGGTCGAGGTCAAACCATTCGACAAATTGCTGACGCGAAAATACTTCGTCATCGCCATGCGACCAGCCAAGTCGGGCCAGGTAATTGATAACGGCTTCGGTCAGAAAGCCGTCTTCATCATATTGCATGACAGAAACAGCGCCATGGCGTTTGGAAAGTTTTGCACCGTCATCACCAAGAATCATTGAAAGGTGGGCGTACGTTGGGATTTCAGCGCCCAGTGCGTGCAGGATGTTGATCTGGCGGGGGGTGTTGTTGACATGGTCGTCGCCGCGAATCACATGAGTGATTCGCATATCCCAGTCGTCGACACAAACGCAGAAATTGTAGGTTGGTGTGCCGTCGGCGCGGGCGATGATCAGGTCGTCCAGCTCGCTGTTAGCGAATTCGATGCGTCCTTTGACTTGGTCATCCCAGGCAATAACACCGGTCTGGGGATTTTTGAAGCGAATGACGGGCGGAACATTGGCGGGTGGTGGCGGCAAGTTTTTTCCGACTTCTGGCCGCCAGCGGCCATCGTAGCGCGGTTTTTCCTTGCGCGTTTCCTGCTCGGCACGCAGTGCATCGAGTTCTTCGCGTGTTGTGTAACAGTGATAGGCGCTGCCATCGGCTAGCATTTTCTGGATTGCTTCTTTGTAGCGATCCATGCGCTGCATTTGATAGAACGGACCTTCGTCGTGTCCAAGACCGAGCCACTGCATGCCATCAATAATTGCTTGAACCGCTTCTGGAGTTGACCGCGCGACGTCGGTGTCCTCAATCCGCAGGATGAAGGTGCCGCCGTGGCGACGAGCAAAGGCCCAGGAAAAAAGGGCGGTACGGGCGCCGCCAATGTGCAGGTAACCGGTGGGGCTGGGTGCAAAACGGGTGCGGACTGGCTTCATGGTGTGATCAAATCTATGCGGGAACGAAGGCTAATATTCTATCCGAGGCATGTTTGACCCGCCTGACGAGTTATGGTTAAATCCGCGCCTCAAATTTGCGCGCCTAGCTCAGTGGTAGAGCATCGCCTTCACACGGCGGGGGTCACTGGTTCGAAACCAGTGGTGCGCACCAAAAAAATATTTAATGAAACCCGCTCAGCTTAAGGCTTAGCGGGTTTTTTTGTGCACTAATGTGGCATCCGTTTCTGATGTGGTTCTTTGTGCCCTAGCTTTTTGGTTTATTCTAATTTTCGTGTTTACGGAGATTGATCACGCTCGGGATGTGAATTTTCTTGCCTTCGACTACGATCAGGCCGAGGTCACTCAGTTCGTGCAGAATGCGCGAAAAATGTTCCTGAGTAAGGTTAAGGCGGGAAGCGATGGCGCCTTTGTTGGCTAGTAGGGTTAAGGTCGCATTGTTGCTGTTCTGCTCGCTTTCCGGTAGCTCACGCAAAATATAGCCAATGATCCGCTGTTTGCCAGAGTGCAAAGAGTAAGACTCAACATCGTTCATGAGTTGATGCAGGCGCATGGCCATGCCGGCCAGCATCTTGCGGGCGAGCAGGTAATCATGTTCCAGTTCTTCGTAAATCGCGGTTTTGGATACGTGTAAAAGCATTGAGTCGCCCAAGGCTTGGGCCGAGACGACATAGGGTTTGTCGAGAAACATGATTGCTTCGCCGAAACTTTGCCCTTGGCTGATAATTTCGACAATTTTCTCATTGCCTTGTGCTGATGTGAATGTCAGCTTGATCTGACCATAAACCAGCAGATGAAAACCGGTACAGACATCACCTCGATGAAAAAGTGTCTCACCTTTGACGATATGAATTTCACGGGTCGCCTGAGCAATACGCGATATTTCTTCGGGAGCCAGTCCGTTGAATAGGGCGACGTGGGAGAGAAGGGCTTCAATGTTTATGGGGTGGTTGGTCTGCATGAATGTTCCTGTCAGAAAATCAAGGCCTATCTCTGTATTCGCTGTTTCAGCAGCATTGGCGCTTGGATTTGATTCTTACTTTATCAGCTTTTAGGCTGGATATTTTTTCGCCATGGTGTAAAGTTGAAGAGACGTATATGTAAAGGAGATGGTCATGGATGTCAGTTCAGTATCTTCCGGCGCAAGTGCTTATACCAGCGCTTTGAAACAATCGACTCAGGCACAGCAAGCGCAGCAATTGCAGGCGGTCGAGCGGCGTGAACCGCGCCCTGAAGAGCGGGTTGAGAAAAAAGAAGAGGCGCCTAAGCCGGTGAAGAATGCGGAAGGTCAGACGACGGGTTCAACGATCAGTGTGACGGTTTAGATTTTTGAGTAACGTTTGATGGATATGGAGAGGCAGAATGGCGATTTCATCGCTTTCTAGCGCCCAATCGGCTTCAAGCGTTGTGTGGCAGCAGGTTCAACAACAACAGGCGCAGCGCAACGCGGATCAGGCCGAGCAGGCGGCTCGTGGCCTGCAGGCTCAGGCGCGGTCAGCTCAGTCGGTTGCGAATCGGGCGCAGGAAAATGCGCGTTCGATTTCGGCGGAAGCGAGTCAGGCGGATTCGCGGGCGAATCAGGCGCAGCGTGGTTTGGTTTCGTCGAAGTCGCTTGGTGAAGTCCAGAGTGGCTTTGATGATTTGCGGCAGCAGATTTCATCTGTGTTGAGCAAGGATTTTGCGGCCAGCGTAGCGGCTCAATCGGTTCAATCTGCTCCCGTGGTCAATACCAGCGGACAACAAACCGGTTCGTTGATCAACGTGACGGCCTGATTTGTCGGGCGATTCAGCGCGATTATCTGGCGCCTGAGAGGTCGCTCCCCATTTAGAATAGATATTTTTGACCGATACCCTTTTTGGGGCTTCGGTTGTTTGTATTGCGTGCGAGGAAAAAATGGGCACTACGCCACTTAATCACTGGTGTGCATCCGTGGATGCCACGATCGATCTACGGACCGGGTGTAATCCATTGGAAAAGCATGGGCCGCAAGCGGTCGTGGTGCATGCTGATGCCTATGCGCCGATGGATGCTATTGCTAATCCACACGATATAAAGCAGGTTGTGGATTATGAGGTGATTTTTCTGGCCATCCGGAAACTGGAAGGGAATTCGCATTGTGAGTGCCTGGAGTCGAGCGTTCTTGAAGTCATGAATGCGATTTTTTCGATTCCGGTGGTGAGTTCGGCTCTTGTTTCCATGCACAAACCGCATGTTTACAAGGGGCAGGGGACGCCGGCTATTTCATTGTCCATGACGCGCGAGCAGTGGGGAAAAACGCAGGGATGATCGCTGCTATCGGTGCGGTTTCCAGTAATGGGATGATCGGTCTGAATGGCTGGTTGCCATGGGATATTCCTGAAGAGTTGGCTTATTTTGAAGCAATGGTTGCTGGTGCGGCTCTAGTGATTGGCCGACTGACTTATGAGTCGATGGATGTGGTGCCAGTCGATTCATTTGTTGTGACATCGCAAAGTGATTTGGTTTTGAAGCCAGGATGTCAGGCGGTTGAATCTGTTGAAAAAGCGCTGTTGACCGCAACAGAGACAGGTAAGCATGTTTTTGTGATCGGAGGGGCGGCGCTATATGCCGCAGCTTGGCCTTATTGTCAGCGTTTTTACTTGACGCGGATTGAGCGGGCGTTTGATGGTGATTGCTGCTTTCCCGAGAGTATTCCGCTGGATCATGGGAAGGTTTCGGGTGAGGAGCTTAAAACCTATATTGAACGCAAATCCGGATTGGCAACTGTTTGCCGATTTATCCAGTATGAGCAAGAAAGTCCTTTGTCCTTGCCGAGATGCATTGCTTAAATACCTGCGTTTGATCAGAATCCTCTGATCCAATAAAAATATGTCCTTCAATGGCGCTGTTATCAGTCGACAAAGCTCGCAAGGGGCTGCAGTTATGGTTTGCCCTCATCTCTCTGGCGATGGCCGGACTGGTTTTGCTCGGCTATGTATTGTGGTCGGCCTATAACGAAACTTGGCAGGATGCCGAATCAACCGCAAGTGCTTATGCCGAGATTCTTGAGGTGCGTCTGGATACGGTGTTGCGCCGGGTGGATGCTGATTTGCAGACGATTATCGATCGTTTGCCGCATGACGCTTTGGCGCGTGACAATGTGCCGAATTTTCGCAACCAGATCGAGACAGTGTTGGAGTTGCATCGGGTTGCTTTTCCTGAGGTGTCAGGTTTCCGGGTGATTGATGCCAATGGTGATTTGCTCTATCTCGCCGGTGGTGGTGAATATCCGAATCTGGTGGATCGGGATTACTTCATTGCTTTGCGTGATGGTGGCGTACCGGGGTTGGTTTTTTCGCATGTGATTGTTTCGCGGATTACCGGACGCCCGGTGCTGGTGGCTGCGCGTGCGGTGCGCTCAGAGGATGGACAATTCCTAGGAATTGTCAGTGCGCCGCTTGAGCTCAATTATTTTGAGCGGCTTTTCAAGTCGATTCGTCTTGGCCAAGGGGGTGTGTTGGCGGTACGGCGGCTGGATAGTCATGCTTTGGTGATGCGTCAGCCGCCCGCGCCTGAGCGAGCCAATCAAGCCTTGGAGTCAACAAATCCGATTGTTCAAAAATTGGCGCAAGGGTCGCGCTTGGGGGCCGAGCGACTAACGGCACAAACCGATGGTGTGCAGCGAATTTATGCTTACCGGGCATTGGCTGATTACCCATTCTATGTTGTCGCCGGGCTGTCCAATGACGATGTGAATGCTGATTGGCAGCGGCGTGCTCTAGTCATGGGCGGACTGGGGATTACCTTGTTTTTGGCGCTATCGCTGGTCTTGGTCTGGCTGTTCCGTAATCAGGCGGCTGAATATCTTTCCGCTGAGTTGTTGCGCCGGAATCAGGAGCAATTGCGCGAGGCGCAACGGCTGGCACGGGTTGGTAGTTGGGAGCTTGATCTGGTGAGTGGCAAGCTGGTCTGGTCAGATGAGCTTTTCCATATCTTTGAGCGTGATCCGGCGACGTCGATTGGAAGTTATCAACTCTTTCTCGAGGCGGTGCATCCGGATGACCGGGCGATGGTTGACCGGGCTTATCGTGACTCAGTTGCCAAGCGTGCGCCTTATGAGATCGAACATCGACTCTTGATGCCGGATGGTCGCGTCAAAATCGTTCAGGAATGCGGTGAAACGCTCTTCGGTGAGAATGGCACGGCGCTGCGTTCAATTGGTACAGCACAGGATATTTCCAGTCTGCGCCAGATGGAGTCGCAGATGCAGTTGCTGGGTGTCGCTTTCCAGCATAGTGGCGAGGCCATCCTGATTTCTGATGCGCAAAACAACATTGTCACGGTCAACCCGGCTTTTACTGTGTTAACTGGCTATTCGCTTGACGATGCGGTGGGTAAAAACCCGCGCTTTCTCTCCGCTGGGCGTAATTCGCCGGAAGACTATGCGGCGATGTGGCTGTCGATTCGTGAAAGAGGATTTTGGCAAGGCGAAATCTGGGATCGGCGCAAGGATGGTGGAATCTATCCCAAGTGGATTTCGGTGTCGGTGATACGTGATGATGCCGGAGAAATCCGCTATCACATCGCACATTTCACTGATATTTCAATTGAGCGCGCTGCCGAAGAAAAACTGCATCACATTGCTCATCACGATTCTCTGACTGGTCTACCCAACCGATTCAGCCTGAGCGGGCGGGTTCAACAAGCGCTGGCCCTGGCGCGGCGGGATGGTGGGCGGGTTGCTTTGCTCTTCATTGATCTTGATCGCTTCAAGTTGGTGAACGATACGCTGGGCCACCATGTCGGGGATGAGCTTCTGATCGAGGTTGCCAAACGTTTGCAGGAAAGTGTGCGCGACAGTGATGTGGTGGCGCGTTTGGGTGGTGACGAGTTTGTCGTCATGCTAACCGGCATTGAACACACTGCATCGGTCGCCGTGGTCGCCGAGAAAATTGTTATGGCGGTTGGCTCGCCTTATTTGATTGAAGGCCATGATTTGTACACTTCGCCGAGTATCGGGATTGCGGTTTTTCCGACCGATGGCGAGACGGGTGATGTCTTGATGAAAAACGCCGATGCGGCGATGTATCACGCCAAGAACGCCGGTCGTAATAATTTCCAGTTTTTTGATGTGAAGATGAACGAGGTGGCGGTTGAGCGTTTGTCGATTGAACACAATTTGCGTCAGGCTTTGGCGCGTGATGAGTTTTGTCTCTACTACCAGCCGATCATTGATGTGGCGAGCGGGCGAGTGGTCGAAGTTGAGGCCTTGATCCGCTGGATGCACCCGCAACAAGGGATGATTCCGCCGATCAAGTTTATTGGTATTGCCGAAGAAACCGGTCTGATTCAGCCGATTGGCGAATGGGTTTTCTGGAACGCTTGCCGCATGCTTGCCGAGTTTGGCGCAGCGGGTTTGTCTGGTGTAAAGGTGGGCATCAATATTTCGGCCATGCAGATGCGCAACGGTAATCTGCCTATTCTTGCGCGTGGTGCCATTCAGGCATTAAGCCTGAATCCGCAAGACCTCGTTTTTGAAATCACCGAATCAGTCGCCATGCAGCGCCCGGAAGAAACCGTGGCGATTCTTGATTTGCTGCATAACATGGGCATCGGGCTGGCGATTGATGATTTCGGCACGGGATATTCATCGCTGAGTTACCTGAAAATGTTCCCGATTGACCACATCAAACTCGACCGCTCTTTTGTTGAAGAGATCGGGCAGGGTGGCGGAAGTTCGGTTATTTGCGACGCTACTATTGGTTTGGCGCACAATCTCGGCCTCAAGTTGGTTGCCGAAGGGGTTGAGACTGAGGAGCAGTTTGCCTACCTGCGCGAGCGTGCTTGTGATCTGGTGCAAGGCTATTTGTTTAGCCGCCCGGTACCGGCGAAAGAAGTCATTGCTTTCATTCGCCAGCGTAATGGCTAAACCCGCTAGTCAAAAATTGGGCGGTCTCCCCTAAAAATTCTGCTTGCCGCGGGGGGCGATCTCTCTTATGATTAAAACGAACGTATGAATCATAAGAGAGATCAAAGGAGTCCCAATGGCCGAAATCCGCAATATTGATACCCGCGAACGTATTCTCAATGCCGGTGAGCGTCTGTTTATGGCGCATGGTTACGAAGGCACCTCGATGCGCCAGATTACCAGCGAGGCTGCGGTCAACCTGGCAGCGGTGAATTATCACTTTGGCTCGAAAGAGTCATTGATGCAGAAAGTTTTTCGTCGCCGGCTGGATTGGCTGAATGAGGAACGCATGCGGGTGCTCGGCGAGATGGAGAGTGCCGCAGCCGGCAAGCCGCTGAAGCCCTCGCAAATTGTCGATGGTTTTTTTGGCACCTTGTTGCGCATGGCGGATGACGAGGAGCGCGGCGGCGTGACTTTCCTGCGTTTGCTTGGCCGCACTCTGACTGAGCCATCCGAATTCATCCGTACCTTTCTGGCGCACGAATACGCAACGGTAATGGACCGTTACAAGGAAGCCCTGTTCAAGGCTTTGCCGGACGTGCCCAAGGCCGACATTGTCTGGCGCTTTCATTTCATGCTGGGGGCAACGTCCTACGCGATTGCCGGTACCGATGCGCTGCGGTTGGTGACGGATTGGCAAATTGAGGAAGCCGATGCGGTGGATCGTGTTGACCGCCTGGTGCCGCGCCTGATGTCCTTTTTGCTCGGTGGCTTGCGTGCGCCGCTGCCGCAATACCCGGATGTCACGGTCGACAGCAAATAAGCAACAAAAATTGAATTAATAAAAATACAGGAGACAACAGCATGTTCAACAGCATCATCCCGCTACTGAGTATCGTGATAGTCGCGGCTTGCGTCGGCTTGATTCTGGTGCGGCCAATTCGCCGTGCCTTGATCAGCCGGCCACTTTTCGCGACTTACCGCAAAGTCTTGCCGCAGATGTCCGATACCGAGCGTGATGCGCTGGACGCTGGCACGGTCTGGTGGGAAGGCGAGTTATTCCGTGGCAAGCCGGACTGGCAGAAACTGCATGCCTACCCGCAACCGAAGCTGACCGCGGAAGAACAGTCATTTCTCGATAACGAGTGCGAAGAAGCCTGTCGTCTGGTCGATGACTGGCAGGTAACGCAGGAGCTGTACGATTTGCCGAATGAAGCCTGGCGTTATATCAAGGCCAAAGGTTTTCTGGGCATGATCATCCCGAAGAAATATGGCGGCCTGGAGTTTTCCGCCTATGCCCATTCGCAGGTGATCACCAAGTTGTCGACACGTTCCTCGGCGCTATCCGTTTCCGTCATGGTGCCCAACTCGCTCGGCCCGGCTGAACTGCTGCTGCATTACGGGACGGATGAACAGAAAAGCCATTATTTGCCGCGTCTGGCCAAGGGTATTGAAGTGCCAGCTTTTGCGCTGACCAGCCCGTGGGCCGGCTCTGACGCAGCTTCGATTCCCGACACCGGTGTGGTTTGCAAGGGCGTGTGGCAGGGCAAGGAGGTGGTTGGCATGCGCGTCAATTGGGACAAGCGCTACATCACGCTGGCCCCGGTGTGCACCGTGTTTGGCCTGGCTTTTCACCTTTATGACCCGGATGGTTTGCTGGGTGACAAGAAACATATCGGTATCACCTGCGCGCTGGTGCCTTATGACCATCCCGGTGTCGAAACTGGCCGTCGCCACTTCCCGCTTAACGCCATGTTCATGAATGGCCCGACACGCGGCAAGGAGGTTTTCATGCCGCTCGATTTCATCATTGGCGGTCCGGAAAAGGCGGGGCACGGCTGGCGGATGTTGATGGAGTGTCTGGCTGCCGGGCGTTCGATTTCGCTGCCGTCTTCCAACACCGGCATGGCGCAGATGACGGCGCGGGCGGTGGGCGGTTATGCCCGGGTGCGTAGCCAGTTCAAGATGGCGGTGGGCAAGTTTGAAGGGGTCGAGGAAGCGCTGACCCGCATCGGCGCCTACACCTACATGATGGATGCGGTGCGCAAAATGACGGCGGGGGCGGTTGATCTCGGCGAGAAGCCTTCCGTGGTTTCGGCGATTGCGAAATATCACGTCACTGAGCGCGCTCGTCAGGTAGTCAATGACGGCATGGATGTCATCGGCGGTAAGGGCATCTGCCTTGGCCCCTCCAATTTCATGGGTCGTGCTTACCAGCAGGTGCCGGTGGCGATTACGGTTGAGGGTGCCAATATTCTGACGCGCTCACTGATCATCTTCGGTCAGGGGGCGATTCGCTGTCATCCCTACCTGCTGCCGGAAATGCAGGCGGCGCAGAATCCGGATGTTAAAAAAGGTCTGGTTGATTTCGACAAGGCGCTTTGGGCGCACGTCGGCTTCACCATCAAGAACGGCCTGCGTGCGTTGTGGCTGGGGATGACCGGTTCGCACTTTGTTGCGGTCAACGCCGAAATTGCCCCGGAAATGCGCCGTTACTATCAGCAGATGACGCGCTTTTCGGCGGCGTTTGCCTTTATGTCGGATATTTCATTGCTGGTGCTGGGCGGTAGCGTCAAACGCCGTGAAAAACTCTCGGCGCGGCTCGGCGATATTTTGTCGCAGATGTATCTGATTTCCTGCACGCTCAAGCGTTATGAGGATGAGGGCCGGCAGGCGGCCGATGCGCCACTCGCCCACTGGGCGATCTGGGATGCCATGTACAAGGCGCAGCAGGCCTTTGATGGTGTGATTGCCAACTTTCCGGTGCGCTTCATTGCCGCCTTCCTGCATCGTTCAATTTTCCCGTGGGGGCATCCGTATGTTGTGCCATCCGACGATCTTGGCCATGAAGTGGCCAAATCGCTGATCGCGCCATCGGCCACCCGTGACCGCCTGACCGCCGAATGCTTTATTCCGCAGACTGAACAAGAGCCGATTGGCGCCATCGAGCTGGCCTTGATCGCCACGCTTGAAGCGGAAACGATTGAAGCCAAGATTCGTGTCGCTGAAAAGGAGGGTCGTTTCGAGAACAATCCGCTGGCCAATGTGCGCGACATCGCCATCGTTGCTGCCGAATGTGGGGTGATCACGGCTGCCGAGTACGAAGTGATGAAACGCCGTAATGCGCTGCGTGACATTGTGGTTCATGTTGATGATTTCCCTTTCGACTATGGCGTGGCAACTGCCAATAAACCGGCTGAGTCGAGGATCGCCGCCTGATGAAAACGATTTACGTGGTCGATGGGGCGCGCACACCATTTTTGAAAGCACGCAATGGCCCTGGCCCCTTTGCTGCATCTGATCTGGCGACCCAGGCCGGGCGTGCCTTGCTGCTGCGCCAACCCTTTTTGCCCAGCGATCTCGATGAAGTCATTCTCGGCTGCGCTGCCGCCTCGCCGGATGAAACCAACATCGGCCGCATGCTCGCCCTGCGTCTCGGTTGCGGTAACAAGGTGCCGGGCTGGACGGTGATGCGTAATTGCGCTTCCGGCATGCAGGCGCTTGATTCGGCGATCGCCAATATTCAGTGCGGACGTTCGCAACTGGTACTGGCCGGCGGGGTTGATGCGCTCTCGCGGGCGCCGCTGCTTTACTCGGAGACGATGGTGCGCTGGTTTGCCGGCATGATGCAGATGAAAACCATGAGCCAGAAGGCTGGGCATTTTCTCAAGCTCAAGCCCTCGGCGCTGCTCTCGCCAGTGATCGGTTTGCTCAAAGGCCTGACTGATCCGGTTAATGGCATGCTGATGGGCCAGACTGCCGAAAACCTCGCCTGGCGTTTCGGCATTAACCGGCGGCAAATGGATGAATTTTCCAGCCGTAGCCACCTGCGGGCGACGGCGGCGCGCCAGGCGGGTGCATTCGCCGAGATCGTGCCGCTGGTTGATGGCAACGGCAAAATTTATGCTGAAGATGACGGTGTGCGCGAAGACTCGAGCGCCGATGGCCTGGCCAAACTACGCCCGGTATTCGATAAGCCCTACGGCAATGTGACCGCCGGCAATAGCTCGCAAGTCACCGACGGTGCCGCGCTCTTGCTGCTTGCCTCGCAGGAGGCCGTCGATAAATGGAATTTGCAACCGCTCGGAAAAATCGTTGATAGCCAGTGGGCAGGGCTGGACCCGGCGCAGATGGGCCTCGGCCCGGTGCATGCAGCGACGCCGATTTTGCAGCGCCACGGCCTCGGTCTGAATGATCTCGATTTGTGGGAATTGAACGAAGCTTTCGCAGCACAGGTGATGGGCTGTTTGCGAGCCTGGAACGATGTCGATTACTGCCGTGAAGAGTTGCACAGTGAACCGTGGGGCCTGCTGGATGAAGAAAAAATGAATGTCGATGGCGGGGCGATTGCAATCGGTCATCCGGTTGGCGCTTCCGGGGCGCGCATTGTGCTGCACCTGTTGCACGCCCTGAAGGCGCGTGGCAAACAGCGCGGCATGGCAAGCATTTGTATCGGCGGCGGCCTTGGCGGTGCCATGCTGGTGGAGACCTGCTGAGATGAAACACTGGCAACTGGAAACCGAAGAAAACGGCTTGGCCTGGCTGACGCTGGACAAAGCCGACGCAGCCGCCAATTCACTTTCAGCCGAGGTGCTGAGTGAACTGAGCAGTGCACTCGATCAACTTGATCTCTATCCGCCCAAAGGCTTGATCATCCGCTCGGGCAAGGCCGCTGGCTTTATTGCCGGGGCGGATATTGAAGAATTCTCGCAACTCGATACGCCGGAAAAAGGGCGCGATCTGGTAGCGCGTGGTTGGGATCTGTTTAATCGATTGGCTGCGGTCAACTACCCGACGCTGGCCATAATTCGCGGCCATTGCCTCGGTGGCGGGCTGGAACTGGCACTTGCCTGCCGTTACCGCATTGCGGTTGAAGAGCCGGGCACCAAGCTCGGTTTGCCGGAAGTCATGCTCGGCATCTTCCCCGGTTGGGGCGGCATGAAGCGGTTGCCGGCACTCATTGGCCCGCAGGCAGCGCTCGATATGATGCTCACCGGTAAAACGCTGGATGCACGGCGTGCCAAAAAATCCGGGCTGGTTGATCTCTGTGTTGGCCCACGGGTGATGGATGCTTCGGCGCGTGGTCTGGTGTTTTCCAGCAAGCCGGGAGCTCAGGCGAAAGGCTTGAATGCCTGGCTCAATCGCTGGCCGCTGAAAGGCATCGTCGCCAACCAGGCACGTCAGCAAGTGGCAAGCAAGGCGCGCCGCGAACACTACCCGGCGCCCTACGCGATCATTGATTTGTGGGAAAAGCACGATGGCAATGCGCTGCTCGCGCCGGATTTGATCGACGGCATCATTCGTTCGCCGACGGCGCGCAATTTGGTCCGCGTCTTCTTCCTGCAGGAGCGGCTGAAAAACTTTGGCAAGGAATCGGCGTTCAAGGCGCAGCGCGTCCACGTGATTGGCGCTGGCGTCATGGGCGGCGATATTGCAGCCTGGTGCGCCCTGCGCGGGATGACCGTCACGTTGCAGGATCAGAGTCTGGAACGCATGAGCCCGGCCCTGCAACGTGCCAACAAACTGTTCACCCGTCGCCTGAGCGACCCGCTACAAGCCCGCGCCGTTTTTGATCGCCTGATCCCCGATGTCAATGGCGCTGGGGTGGCGCACGCCGATGTGATCATCGAAGCCATTTTCGAGGATGTCGCCGCCAAGCACGCCTTGTTCAAAGCGCTCGAACCGCGCATGAAAACCGGGGCGATTCTCGCCACCAATACCTCCAGCCTCAAGCTGGAAGACCTGCGCACCGTGCTTAAGCGGCCCGAGCGCCTGGTCGGCATCCATTTCTTCAACCCGGTGGCGATGATGCCGCTGGTCGAAGTCATCGTTGCCGCAGGCGCTGCCCCGGCGGTGGTGCAAGCGGCCAGCGCTTTTGTTCGGCAGATCGACAAGCTGCCGCTGCCGGTCAGGAGCGCGCCGGGCTTCCTGGTCAATGCCGTGCTCGCCCCCTACATGCTGGCGGCAATGGTTGCGGTCGACGCGGGAATCCGCCCGGAAACTGTTGATGAAGCGATGCTGGCTTTTGGCATGCCGATGGGGCCGATTGAACTGGCGGATACGGTCGGGCTGGATATTGCACTGGCCGCAGGCAAAACACTCGCTGGCGCAGTCGATGTACCAAGTTGTCTGCTGGCGCGGGTCGATCAAGGTCAACTGGGCAAAAAATCAGGGCAGGGCTTTTATATCTGGGAAAACGACAAAGCGAAAAAAGGTGTGGCGGGTAGCGTGCCAGCGGGTTTGGCTGATCGACTGGTCAAGCCACTGATTGATCGCGTTCGACAACTGGTGGCCGATGGTGTGGTTGCAGATGCCGATTTGGCGGATGCCGGGGTGATTTTTGGCACGGGGTTTGCGCCCTTTACGGGGGGGGCACTCAATTCCAGGCCGTTGAACAATTAATTTAGTGTTGCGCCAATCCAACAAGTGTTCCGAATTGGTGCATTTTTATCTGGATTTCAAACAGCTGTTTGAGATTTAATCGATGTTGTAACAAAAGGGAAACACATTCCCGAACATATAACTAAATGGAGACTATTCAATGCAGAACACGATCAAACCACGCCTGATTCCGGTGCTGATGGCTTTGGCTTTTTCCGGGGTTGCCAGCGCTTCTGGCTTCCAGTTGCAAAATCAAACCGGTTCGGGAAACGGCAACGCATTTGCGGGTGCTGCAGCCACTGCCGAAGATGCGGGAACCATTTTCTTTAATCCGGCGGGCATGACGAATTTACCGCGTGGTCACAGTGTTTCCTTGTCCGGGACCGTCATCAACCGTTCGATCAAGTTCAATAACACCGGTTCGACGGTGGACGTGGTGGGCCCGGGAGCCGCTTTCTTCCCGCTGCCTAGTGGTGACGGTGGTGATGCGGGCGGTATCGGATTGCTGCCGCATGGCTATTGGGCGTGGGGTATTTCACCGGCCCTCAGTGTCGGGCTTGGTATCGGGCCAACATTCGGCAACAAGACAGAATACGATTTTGATTTTATGGGCAGGAATGCCGGCTATTTCTTTGAAATGGAACAGCTCAACATCAATCCGTCGATTGCCTACAAGGTTAGCGAACAAGTTTCATTGGGCGGCGGTATCAACTTTGCCCACAACGAGTCCCATTTCAAGCAGGGTGTTTCCTTGTCCAGGCCCGCGGCTGGCTACCAGCCAAATAATTATCTGGATGTAAAGGGTGATGCCTGGGCCATTGGCTACAACCTGGGTGCGATGTTCCAGATTTTGCCGAGCACGCGTCTTGGCATTGCCTATCGCTCGGAGCTCAAGTTTGATCTGGAAGGCGAGCAAAGCTACAACTCGCCGAATACGGCGCTGGTCAATCAGCAAATCAAGGCGAAGCTCAAGACCCCCGCCAATCTTTCACTGGCCATCTCACACAAAGCCAATGACAAGCTTGAATTGCTCGGCGATGTTACCTGGACAGAGTGGAGTGTGATTCAGACGCTCGATCTGAAGAACAAAGATTCAGGGGTGGATCTACACCGTTTGTCTTATAAATTTCATGACACTTGGCGCGTTGGATTAGGGGCAAATTATCAACTCACCAACGACTTGAAGTTACGCGTCGGTGTGGCTTACGACAAGTCACCCGTGCGTGATGCAGTTGATCGCACGATGACTTTGCCGGATGCTGATCGCACCTGGCTGTCGTTTGGTGCCAAATACAATGTCAGCAAAACAACTTCCGTTGATGTTGGCTACACCCATATTTTCTTTGCTGACGCCAAAACTGAACGTGCCGTGACAACGGGCTATCCTGGCCCTGAGACGCTGCGCCAGACAATACGCGGCGATTTCAAAACCAGCGTTGATATCCTCTCCATGCAAGTGAATTTCGGTTTTTGATTTTTGCCGCATCATTTTTCTTGAGTGCCCCGGCCAGACCGGGGCATTTTTTTGATTAAATTTTCTTAAAAAAGCGTTGACCACAACAACACCTCGCCTATAATTCATACGTTCGTTTTAATTCAACGAAGTTGTTAAAAAGACCTAAAGGAGAATCGCTTGAACAAGCTGATCGTGAAGAAAGCCGCCGTCTTGGGTGCGGGCGTGATGGGGGCGCAGATTGCCGCGCACCTCGCCAATGCCAACGTGCCGGTCGTGCTGTTTGACCTGCCGGCGAAGGATGGAGACAAAAACGGCGTCGTCAACAAGGCCCTCGATGGCCTCAAAAAGCTGGACCCGGCGCCGCTGGCCAACAAGAGCAAGCTGAAGTTCATTGATGCCGCCAATTACGACGAGCATCTGCCGCTGCTGGCCGAGTGCGATCTGGTGATCGAAGCCATTGCCGAGCGCATGGATTGGAAGAACGATCTCTACGCAAAAATTGCCCCGTTTTTGTCGTCGACCGCAATCATTGCCTCCAATACCTCCGGCCTGTCGATGAATGCACTGGCCCAGGGCTTGCCCGAGGCGGTGCGCCCGCGCTTCTGCGGCATTCACTTTTTCAACCCGCCGCGCTATATGCATCTGGTGGAAATCATCGGCACGCAAAGCACCGATGGCAGCACGCTGGATGCGCTGGAAACCTGGCTTACCTCGCGCCTCGGTAAAGGCGTGATTCGGGCGCTGGATACGCCGAACTTTGTCGCCAACCGCATCGGCGTCTTTTCGATTCTCGCCGTCATGCACCATACCGCTGCCTTTGGCCTCGGTTTTGATGAAGTTGATGCGCTGACCGGCCCCAAGATCGGTCGCCCGAAGAGCGCCACCTATCGCACCGCCGATGTCGTCGGCCTCGATACCCTGGCCCATGTCGTCAAGACCATGCAGGACACGCTGCCCGGCGACCCGTGGCATCCATATTTCACCAATCCGACGTGGTTGACCGCACTGATTGCGCAAGGTGCGCTCGGTCAGAAAACCCGCTGCGGCATCTTCCGCAAGCAGGGTAAGGAAATCCAGGTGCTGGATCTGGCCAAGCAGGATTACCGTACTTCCGCCGGCGAAATTGCCGAGGAAGTTGCGGCCATTCTGAAGGTTAGAAATCCCGCCGAAAAGTTTGTCGCGCTGCGTGCCTCGGCACACCCGCAGGCGCAATTTCTCTGGGCGATTTTCCGCGACATTTTCCATTACGCTGCCGTGCAACTGGAAAGCGTCGCCGATAACGCCCGTGATCTCGATTTTGCCATGCGCTGGGGCTTCGGCTGGGCGCAAGGCCCGTTTGAAACCTGGCAGGCTGCGGGTTGGGCGGCTACGGCGCAGGCCATCGCTGCAGATATCGCTGCTGGCAAGTCAATGAGCGCGACGCCGTTGCCGGGCTGGGCGCTGGAAGCCGGGCGCACTGGCGTGCATAACGCCCAGGGTTCCTATTCAGCCAGCAAGAATGCCTACGTGGAGCGGTCGACGCTGCCGGTTTATCAACGCCAGCTTTTCCCCGAACGAGTTTTGGGCGAAGTTGCTGCCAGCCCGGAAAAAACCGGTGAAACGCTCTACGAAAACGACGGCGTGCGTCTCTGGCGCAATGCTGCGGTCGACGCCGGTATTGGCATTATTTCTTTCAAATCCAAAATGCACACCATTGGCAATGAAGTGCTCGATGGCGTCATTGCCGCCGTCCGTCAGGCCGAGCAAACGCTGGATGGCGTCGTGATCTGGCACGAAGCGCCGTTTGCCGTTGGCGCGAATCTGCAGCAAGTCGGCGAAGCCTGTGCCGCCGGGCAATTTGAATTGCTGGAAGCGACGGTTGAGAAATTCCAGCGCGCTTCGCAAACCCTGAAATATGCCCAGGTGCCGACCGTGCTTGCGGTGCAGGGCATGGCTTTGGGTGGTGGCTGCGAATTCGTCATGCACGCCAGCAAACGGGTGATGGCGCTGGAAAGCTACGTGGGTCTGGTCGAAGCCGGTGTCGGCCTGATTCCCGCTGGCGGAGGCTGCAAGGAATTTGCCGTGCGCGCTGCCGAGTGGGCGGCGCAATCGGCAACGCCGGGCGAGGTGTTCAACTATCTGCAACCGGTGTTCATGACCATCGCCATGGCCAAGGTCGCCAAGAGCGCTGCCGAGGTGATTGATTTTGGTTTCGCCAAGCCTTCCGACACCATTCTCTTCAACGCCAATGAGCTGCTTTTCGTCGCGATCAAGGAAGCCCGCGCCCTGGCCGATGCCGGTTACGCGCCGCCGACTATGGCGCGTGCCATTCCGGTGGCCGGCAAAAACGGTATCGCCACCTTCGAGATGATGCTGGTCAACATGAAGGAGGGCGGCATGATTTCCGCCCACGACTACCGGGTTGCCAAGGCTGCGGCTACCGCGCTGTGTGGCGGTGAAGTCGAGACCGGCAGCCTGGTCGATGAGGAATGGCTGCTAACCGTTGAACGTCGTCTCTTCGTTGAACTGCTGAAAACCCCCGAAACTCAGGCGCGGATCAAGCACATGCTGGAAACCGGCAAAGCGCTTAGAAACTAACCTGAAACAACGGTGCAGGTCGGGCGTAGGTCGGGCTTCAGCCCGACAATGTCGGGTTAAAACCCGACCTACAGCTACCGACTAATAACCAAGGAATAACCATGAATCAGATTCAAGACGCCTACATCGTTGCCGCCACCCGTCTGCCGGTGTCCAAGCGCAACGGTATGTTCAAAAACGTGCGGCCTGACGACATGCTGGCCGCCGTTCTCAAATCAGTGGTTGCCCAGGTGCCGGGCATTGATCCGGCTTTGATCGGCGATGTGATCGTTGGTTGCGCCATGCCGGAAGCCGAACAGGGCATGAATGTCGCCCGCATCGGCCTGCTCCTGGCCGGGCTGCCGATCACCGTGCCGGGCATCACGATCAACCGCTTCTGTTCCTCCGGGGTGCAGGCGGTGGCTGATGCCGCCAACCAGATTCGCCTCGGTCTGGCCGATGTGATGATTGCTGCCGGTACCGAATCGATGTCGGTGATGCCGCAGATCATGGGCAACAAGATGTCGATGAACCCGGCAATTTTCGCCAAAGAAGAAAACCTCGGCATTGCCTTCGGCATGGGCTTGACCGCTGAAAATGTTGCCAGGCAGTGGAAGATCAGCCGCGACGAGCAGGATGCTTTTGCCGTGGCTTCCAACCAGAAAGCCTGTGCCGCGATTGCTGCCGGCTATTTCAAGGCCGAAACCACACCTTATCTGATCAGCGAGAGTCTGCCCGATCTGAAAACCGGCCAGATCAAGCTACGTGAACGCACCGTTGATACCGACGAAGGCCCGCGTGCAGATTCGAGTCTGGCCAATCTGGCCAAACTGAAGCCGGTCTTCCACGCTCGTGGTTCGGTCACTGCCGGAAATTCTTCGCAGATGTCGGATGGTGCGGCGGCAGTGATGATTGTTTCCGAGAAAATTCTGCGCGAACACAACCTGATCCCGCTGGCGCGTTTTGCCGGTTATGCCGTCGCTGGTGTGGCGCCCGAAATCATGGGCATCGGCCCGATTGCGGCGATTCCCAAGGTGCTCAAGCAGGTTGGTATTACCCAGGATCAACTCGACTGGATCGAGCTGAATGAAGCCTTTGCCGCCCAGTCGATTGCCGTGATCAAGGAGTTGGGGATCAATCCGGACAAGGTCAATCCGCTCGGTGGCGCCATCGCTCTCGGCCATCCGCTCGGTGCGACCGGCGCGATCCGCATCGCCACGCTGGTGCATGGTCTGAAGCGTACTGGCGGCAAATACGGCATGGTCTCCATGTGTATCGGCACCGGCATGGGTGCGGCTGGCATCATTGAGGCGCTTTAATTGAATGGCTACCAGCAAGAACCAGCCAAGGATAAAAATATGATGTCCCATTCCGTACGCTTGGCGGCGCTGCTTGCTGCCTTGTTGGCGGTTCCCGGTCTGCACGCTGCTGAAGTGGCTGGCGTCAAGATTGAAGAACGCATCAAGCTTGGCAGTGCAGACCTGGTGCTTAACGGTGCGGGGCTGCGCAGCAAGGTTTTCATCAAGGTTTACATCGGTGCACTTTATGTGACCCAAAAGGCGTCGACCGCAGCAATCTTGCTTGATACGTCTAGTCCACGCCGAATGAGCTTGCGCCTGTTACGTGATCTCGATGCCGATGCGCTTTACGGTGCCTTGCGGGATGGCCTCAAGGACAATAACAGCGAGGCTGAATTGCTCGCTTTGAAAGCCCCGGTCGACCAGTTTGCCGACTTGATGAAAAAAATAGGAAATGCGTGCAGTGGTGATACGGTCGCTATCGACTTTACTAGCGATGGCGTTGGCGTAAGCTTGAACGGCGAGGCGCGTGGCAAGGTAAGTGGTGCGCCTTTTGCCCGTGCCCTGCTTAAGGTCTGGCTAGGCGACAATCCGGTAGATGCCTCACTCAAGAAGGCACTGTTGGGTAGCTAAATGAAAATGGAGGAGACAATCATGGAAAAAATCTGGCTCAAGAGCTACCCGCCGGGCGTCCCTGCCGAGATCAGCATTGATCACGTGCCATCGCTGGTCGCCCTGTTCGAGGAAGCCTGCCGCAAATACGCCGACAAGATGGCTTATGTCAGCATGGGGCGCGAGATGACTTATCGCGAGTTGGATAATCAGTCGCGTGATTTTGCCGGCTGGCTGCAGGCGCAGGGTTTCAAAAAAGGCGACCGGGTTGCCCTGATGATGCCCAATTTGCTGCAATACCCGGTGGCGTTGTTTGGCACCTTGCGCGCCGGTTGCGTGGTGGTGAATTGCAACCCACTCTATACGCCGCGTGAGTTGGAGCATCAGCTCAAGGACTCCGGTTCCAAGGCGATCGTGATTGTCGAAAACTTTGCCAACACGCTGCAACAGGTCATCGCCAAAACCGAGATAGAACACGTAATCGTCACCCCGATGGGTGAAATGCTCGGTTTGGCCAAGGGCGTACTGGTCAATCTGGTGGTTCGCCATGTCAAAAAGCTGGTTCCCGGCTGGTCCTTGCCGGGATCTATCACTTTCAAAGCGGCGCTGTCTGCCGGGCGCCGGCATGGCTTGACAGCCGTCAGCCTGGGCCACGACGATATTGCCTTCCTGCAATACACCGGCGGCACGACTGGCATTTCCAAAGGGGCGATGCTCAGTCATGCCAACATTACCTCTAACGTGATGCAGGCCTATAGCTGGATCAAGCCGGCAGTGCGGGAGGGTGAAGAGTTCATTGTTACGGCTTTGCCGCTTTATCACATCTTCGCGCTGACCGCGAACTGCCTGACTTTCCTGATGATCGGTGCGCGCAACTTGCTGATCGCCAACCCGCGCGACATTCCCGGTTTCATCAAGGAGTGGTCGAAGTATCCGATCACGGTGGTCACCGGCGTCAATACGCTGTTCAACGCGCTGCTCAACCACCCGGATTTCGCCAAGCTCGATTTTTCGACCATGAAAGTAACACTCGGCGGCGGCATGGCAGTGCAAGGCACGGTCGCTGATCGCTGGGCAAAAATGACCGGGACGCCGCTGTTGCAAGCTTATGGCCTGACCGAAACTTCGCCGGCAGTGACCATCAATCCGTTGAGCATGACGGAGTTTAACGGCTCGATCGGCCTGCCGATTTCTTCTACTGAAGTCTCGATTCGCGACGATACCGGCCGGGAAGTCACGCTTGGCCAGGTGGGTGAAATCTGCATTCGTGGCCCACAGGTGATGACGGGTTACTGGAACCGCCCAGATGAAACTGAGCATGTCATGTTTCCGGATGGTTTCCTGCACACTGGCGACATGGGCTATGTCGATCAATTGGGCTATGTTTTCCTGGTCGACCGCAAAAAGGACATGATTTTGGTCTCCGGCTTCAACGTTTATCCCAATGAGGTTGAAGAAGTCGTCGCCATGCATGCGGGCATTGCCGAGGTGGCAGCGATTGGGGTGGCGGATGAAAATTCCGGTGAGGCAGTAAAAATTTTCGTCGTGCGCAAGGATCCCAGTCTGACTGCCGCAGCACTGATCGAACATTGCCGCAAACACCTGACCGGTTACAAGATTCCCAAACATGTCGAATTCCGCGCTGATCTGCCGCGGACCAATGTCGGCAAAATTCTGCGTCGTGCGCTCAAGGAGAATGCGTAATGGCGATTCCGGCTTCGTTGCAAAAGGGACTGACGCTGCCCATTATTTGTGCGCCGATGTTTATCGTCTCCAATCCCGATCTGGTCATTGCCCAGTGCAAAAGTGGTGTCATCGGCTCTTTCCCGGCGCTCAATGCGCGACCCAAGGAGGCGCTCGATGAATGGCTGACGCGGATCAAGGCTGCGTTGGCCGACGATCCAGATGCTGCCGCCTTTGCGGTGAATCAGATCATCCACCCGTCAAATGAGCGCCTGCAGCACGACATGGAGTTGTGTGTGAAGCATGAGGTGCCGCTGATCATCACCAGCCTCTCGGCGCCGACGCAGATTGTGCCGCCCGTCCATGCCTACGGCGGCAAGGTCTTCCACGATGTGATCAGCGTGCGCCACGCCGAGAAGGCGCTGGAAGCCGGTGTCGATGGCCTGATTCTGGTCTGTGCCGGGGCCGGCGGCCATGCCGGCACGCTCAGCCCGTTTGCGCTGGTTGGTGAAATCCGCAAGTTTTACGATGGCCCGATTGCGCTTTCCGGAGCGATTACCAACGGCAGCGCGATTCTTTCTGCCCAAGCGATGGGGGCGGATTTTGCCTATATCGGCACGCGCTTCATCGCGACGAGCGAAGCCAACGCGCAGGAAGCCTATAAACAGTGCATCGTCGATTCGGCTGCGGTCGACGTCGTATACACCCCTTATTTCACTGGCGTGCATGGCAACTACCTGAAGCAGAGCATTACCGCTGCCGGCCTTGATCCGGCCAATTTGCCGGAACGTGACAAAACCGCGATGAACTTTGGCGGAGCGACGGCCGCCAAGGCCTGGAAAGACATCTGGGGAGCCGGGCAAGGGGTAGGCAACATTATTGATGTCCTGCCCACTGCCGAACTGGTTGCTCGTTTGAAGCAGGAATATCGCAGAGCCAGAGAGCAGTTGTTAGTTGCTAGTCGCTAGTTGTTAGCAAAAACCAAAACCCACTGGCTAGCGACTAATAACTAACGACTAGCGACTAGCCACACCGGAGACAACAAAATGAACACCTACCACGCCCCACTTAAGGACATGCGTTTCGTCATGGATGAACTGGCCGGCTACAAAGAACTCAGCCAGTTTCCCGGCTTTGAAGAAGCCACCCCGGACATGGCCGATGCCATTCTCGAAGAAGCCGCCAAATTCACTGGCGAAGTTCTCGCCCCGCTGAACCGTATTGGTGACCAGGCCGGTTGCCAGCTAGCGTCCAACGGTGTTATCACCCCGGCAGGCTGGAAAGAGGCGTACAAGGCTTTCTGCGAAGCCGGCTGGAATGGCATTTCCTCCCCGGTCGATTTCGGCGGTCACGGCCAGCCGGATACCCTGGCGGTGGCGGTCAAGGAAATGGTCTGCTCGGCCAACCTTTCCTTTTCGCTCGGCCCCTTGCTCACCACCGGTGCGGTTGAGGCGCTGATCACCTGCGCCAGCGATGAACTGAAAGCCGTCTTCCTCGAAAAAATGGTGACTGGCGTGTGGACCGGCACGATGAACCTGACCGAACCGCAGGCCGGTTCCGACCTGGCGTTGATCCGCTCGCGTGCCGAACCGCAGGCCGATGGCAGCTACCGCGTTTTCGGCCAGAAGATTTTCATCACCTATGGTGATCACGACATGACGGACAACATCGTCCACCTCGTGCTTGCCCGTTTGCCTGACGCCCCGGCTGGCGTCAAAGGTATCTCGATGTTCCTGGTGCCCAAATTCCTGGTCAATCCTGATGGCAGCCTGGGCGCGCGTAACGACGCCTACTGCGTTTCGCTCGAACACAAGCTCGGCATCCATGCCAGCCCAACCTGCGTCATGGCCTATGGTGATAATGGCAACTTCGGTGGCGGGGCGGTCGGCTACCTGCTCGGCGAGGCCAACCGTGGCCTGGAGTACATGTTCATCATGATGAACGAAGCCCGCCTTGGCGTTGGTCTGCAAGGCATTGCGCTCGGCGAGCGTTCCTATCAGCAGGCACTGGTCTTTGCCCGTGACCGCAAGCAGGGGCGCGATGCGCTGACTGGCGAAGCGCTGGTCAGCATAGTCCAGCATCCCGACATCCGACGCATGCTGATGTTGATGAAATCCCGCGTCGAAGCCTGCCGCGCCATGGCTTATTACACTTCCGGCCTGCTCGACCGCGCCCATGCCGTGACTGACCCGGAGGAGAAAAAGCACAACCTCTACCTCGCCGAATTCATGATCCCCATCGTCAAGGGAGGCGGTACTGAAATGGGGATTGAAGTCACCTCACTCGGCATCCAGATTCACGGTGGCATGGGCTTCATCGAAGAAACCGGCGCCGCCCAGCACTGGCGTGATTCGCGCATCACCACCATTTACGAAGGGACGACCGGCATTCAGGCCAATGATCTGCTCTTCCGCAAACTGATGCGCGATCAGGGGGCCACTGCCAAAGTGGTTTTCGGCGAGGTTTACGCCACGGCCAAAGCGCTTGATGTTTCCGGCAGGCCCGAGTTGCAGGCCATTGGCCAGCGCCTCGGCACCGCCCTGAAAGCCTGGAAGGATGCCAGCGAATGGCTCGCCGCCAATGCAAAAACCGGCCTCTCCGGCGTGTTGACCGCAGCCGTTCCCTATTTGCATCTGGCAGTTACCGTTTCTGGCGGCTGGTTCATGGGCAAGGCAGCTTTGATCGCCGCCGGCTATCTTGATCAAGGCGAAGGTGACCAAGCTTTCTATCGGGCCAAAATTGCCACCGCACACTTCTACGCCGACCAGATCCTGCCGCAAGCCTCGTCATTCGCCGAAACGGTGAAGGCCGGAGACGCCGCATTGTCTGGTCTGGGCGATGAAGTCTTTGGCTGATCAGGTAACGGGAAATCGATTAGAAGTTGATACCAAACTTGGCTAGCAGTGCCCAATTATCGAGCTCAGCATTGTCGCGTTCGGTCGTGTTCAGATAGCGTACGTCCGCGCCGGCATAAAACATGTCGCTGCGGAAATTGAGGCCGGCCACTGCGCCATATCCGAACAGGGTCTTGTCTGCATTGCCGTTGTCCACCATGACGGCGGCGAGGACGGGCCCAGCACCGAGCGAGAAGCCGCCGCCAACCGGCAGCGTGTAGCGCGGTGAGAGTTCGAAAGCGGTGGATTTGATGCCTGATTCATTGACGCGATTGATCTGGATGTGGGTGCGAATGCGCTTGTCCGGTGTCTGAATCAGGCCGCAGTTCATGTTGAAGTCGAGGCCGTAGACGGTGATTGAGTTATCGCTGGCCGCATTTGCATCCATTACACCGGCACTGACGGCCAGTGTCGGTTCAAACTTGAAACCGGCATCAAGGCTGGGAAAGAAGCGGAGGCCATCAGCATGACTGGCGGAAACACCCAGTGTCAGGCTGGCAAGCAGCAGGGCGGGAGCAAAGTGACGAAAATTCATGAAGGATCTCCTGTGGGGTTGGTGTCAGGTTGAGCTGGCTGGTCTTGATTGAGCAATTCAGCGAGTGCGACAACACTCTAGCTGACGAAATCGGCGGGGTCTGTTGGCTGGGACACATAGTCCCCGGCGTTTATTTCGGGTTTTGTCGACGCGATATTTTGATTTGGCGCCAGCAGAAAGCAGCCAGAGCGTTATGCGGAATATTTTTTAGTTAACTGAGGTATGCACAAGGTGTTATATACACCCTTGTATGACATACGGTAGGATGCTGACCACTGTTTTCCATAGGTTGTTCAGGCGGTGCCCATTTCTCGCGTCGGTTTTCGCGGCCTGTATCTAGCGCTTCTTGCTGGCTGGCTTGCACTATCGCTAATCTCCCTGTTGATCGTTGTCGTGCAATCGAAGGGTTCTTTCGATCAGGCATTTGAACGCCAGGCGAGCGCCAGTTTCAACGAGTTGCACAATAAATTGCGTGCCAACGAGGTGGCGATCAGCAGCTTTAGCAGTTTTTTTGCTGCTGCCGATCTCAATAATCGCGCTGCGCTGGCCCAGTTTGCGGCAACCTTGAAAAACAACTATCCGCATATTTATATGTTTGAGGTGGTGCGCAAGGTTGCGCGTCACGAGCGCGCGGCATTTGAAACCTACATGCAATCAGCGTTCGATCCTGCTTTCAGGATCAAGAATTTCGGTTACGACGATAATCGGCAATGGAAAAGTGTTCGTGACAAGGCCGTGTATTACCCGCTGATCTTTATGTGGCCGGAGATTCCAGCGGCGAAATCGATTTTTGGTCTCGACATGGATTCCATCCCGCATTTGCAGCAGGCCGCATTTGCCGCCGATGCTGGTAGCCAGACTGTCACCAGCAAACCATTTCGCTTGGTCGAAGGTGATCTGGCTTATGCCATGTTTCGTCCCGTCAAGGAACGTACTTTGTCGTCAGCGAACAACCCGGCGCAGATGTTTTCCGGCTCGCTGCAGGTCTTGCTGGTTATTCGTGCTCAGGATTTGGTGCCTGCGCAGCAGCAGTCGGCGAGTCGTTACCGCATCTCGATCAACGGCATGGGCCAGAATAATCCGCTACTCCTCGATCTGCCCAGCACGGCTGAGGCTGTCTTGGGTGAAGAGCACTGGTTGCCAAACGAAAGCCTGAGCTTTGCCGATGAAAGTCCGATCCAGCCGCTCAAGTTCACTGTCGAACGTCAAATGTTATGGACAGACATATCGAGCAATTCACTGTTTGGCGTTGGTTTGCTGTCTTTTATTTCGCTAATTGGTCTGACTATTTACTTGCGTTATCACTATCGAAACTTGATGGATTCCAGTGCGCATATCAGCCGGGCTGAGTTTCTGGCGATGCATGATGCGCTGACCGCACTGCCCAACCGGCTGCTTTTTAACGACCGTTTGAACTTGATGTTGAATAATTGGCGGCGGCGCAGTGAATCCTTTTGCCTGGTATTCATCGATCTTGATCTATTCAAGGAAATCAACGACAAGCTGGGACACGCCGCAGGCGATCTGGTGCTGATTGAAGTGGCGAAAAGAATTCGTAGCTGTGTCCGAGAAAGCGACACCGTCGCGCGTCTTGGTGGCGACGAATTTGTTGTTTTGCTTGGGCAAGTGAATACGCATGAGCATTTACTGACGATTGCCCAAAAAATGCTCGAGAAAATCCGTGAAGAGATCGCTATTGATGATCAAGTCATGCGGATTTCAGCCAGCATCGGCATGAGTATTTGTCCGGATGATGCTAGCGAAGCCGCTACTTTGCTGCAGCGAGCTGACTCAGCCATGTATCTGGTCAAGCAAAGTGGGGGCAATGGGGTGATGGGTTTGATCAAACCTCTCGAAACGGTTAATGAACGCCCCCACGAACCGCGTTTGCACCGCGTCAAATAGCTGACTCTCTCTGGAAGGTCAATCCACTCGGCCAAACACTCGTATTTTTCGCCAAACTGTCATGGTTTTCTGCCAGAATTCTGCCTTCAATCAACATCAGCCCACCAGGATTCAATATGAGCTACAAAGTCTTTGTCGATGGTCAGGAAGGTACAACCGGCCTGCGGATCAATGAATATCTCGGGCAACGCGCCGACATCACGCTGCTCAAGATTGACTCTGACAAGCGCAAGGATGTCGCCGAGCGCCAGCGCCTGATCAACGAATCCGACGTTACCTTCCTGTGCCTGCCGGATGATGCCGCCAAGGAAGCGGTGAGCCTGGTGACCAACCCGAATACCTGCATCATCGATGCTTCGACTGCGCACCGGATCAACCCCGATTGGACGTTTGGCCTGCCGGAACTGGCCAAGGATCAGCGCGAAAAAATTCGTGGCTCCAAGCGTATTGCCAATCCTGGCTGCCATGCCACTGCCTTTATCCTGGCTTTGCGCCCACTGGTTGCGGCGGGTTTGTTGCCGGTCAACACGCAAATCGCCGCCAATTCAATTACCGGCTTTTCCGGTGGCGGCAAGAAAATGATCGAGCAATATGAAAGCCCGGAACGGATCAATGCACCGCGCCCGTATGCCCTTGGTTTGGCCCATAAGCATCTGCCGGAAATGTGTGCTTATTCCGGGTTGACCGTCGAACCCATCTTTCAGCCGATTGTCGGGCCGTTCTACAAAGGTCTGGCGGTAAGTGCCTACCTCCATCCGCAGCAATTTACCCGCCCGACTACGCCGGCTGAAGTGCAGCAAATCATCGCCGATTACTACGCTGGCGAAGCTTTCATCAACGTTTTGCCCTTTGATCTGGAAGCGACGACTGACGGTGGCTTTTACGATATCGAAGCCTGCAACGACACCAACCGGGTCGATATTGCCGTCTTCGGCAGCGCCGAGCGCATGGTGCTGATCAGCCGCCTTGATAACCTTGGCAAAGGCGCTTCCGGCGCAGCGGTGCAGGCGATGAATGTCCATCTCGGCGTTGAAGAAAGCCTCGGTCTGGTCTGAGTGGCTTGAAGCCCGACGCAGCCCAGCCCAACTGCATGAAATGTCGCCACCACGTGATTACACACACGGTGGCGTTTCCTTATCTGTGTCAGGCGATGGGCTTCAAAAGCCGCCAGCTACCGTGTCGCGAGGTTCTGGCCAATTCCGGCATGCCGTGCCAGATGTTTGCGCCGCGTACAGCGCACAAGACGACTTAATTCTTGAGCAGCAGGACGGCGGCTACGTCGAGATCGTCCTTCTTGATCAAACCGAGTTTCTTCTGAATCACCTTGCCGTTACGGTCGATGAAAATGGTGAAGGGCAGGCCGGCCTTGGTGTTGGCCATTGCCTGCATCAGCGGAATGCCTTTTTCCTTGGCGACAAAAACCGGGTAATCCATCTCGTAAGCCTTGGCGAATTCCTTGGCTGAATCGGCTTTGTCTTCAATGCCGATGCCGAGCACTTCAATTTTGCCTTTGTGGGCGGCGCGGAATTTGATCAATTCGGGAATTTCAGCGCGGCAGGGGCCGCACCAGCGGGCCCAGAAATTAACGACCAGCGCTTTGCCTTTGTAGCGTTCCAAGGCCACCGGCTTGTCGTCAAGATCGCTTAAAGTCGCAGCGAAAAGTGGCGCGGACGAAGGCATTTCATCGGCCAGGGTCAACGCCGAAAACAGGCCAAAAACTACTACCGCAAGTAAATTTTTCAAGGCAGATCGCCACGCCGGAACAGGAAGTATCCCGTGCTTGCGCTGATCACGCCGAGTGCCGCTGGATAGACCAGGGCGAAGATCTTGTAACCGGTGACGCCGAAGAGATCAAGAATGACGTAGGCCGAAGGACCGAGGACGATCAGTTGTGGGTCGAAGAGGGCCAGTGCGGCGGTGCGGAAAACCTGTAACGGGTTGGCCAGCGCCAAGGTGACAGCAAATTCCGGCGCCACCTTGCCCTGAATCATCACGCCGAGCAGGATCAGGTCGAGAAAGAGCAGGAAGGTGAGCCAGACCAGAAAGGCAGCGCCTTGCGCCATATCCGTCGTGCGTGCAACGGCTGAGATCAACATGCCGATGCCGAGGAAACACATGGCCATGACAGCCAACAGGGCGGTGTAGTAACTGAACATTTCCCACGGCACTTCAATGCCCTGGATGGTCGCCCAGCCAACCGCGCCGAGCATGGCGAGAAAAACCGGGGCGAATACGACAATGTAGCGGCCGACAATCTTGCCCCAGAACCAGGCTGAGAGCGAAACCGGCAAGGAGAGCAGATATTCGAAAACGCCGGCCTCGCGGTCGCCGGCAACCGAGCGTACGGTGGTAATCAGGACGAAAATCGGCAGAATCGCCATGGTCAACTGGATATAAGTCACTAAAAGTCGAGACAGGCCGATAAAGCCCAGCACCCGTGATTCAGTCAGGCCGAAGAGGAAGAGCAGGGCGACGATGCCGCCAAAAACCAGCGTGTAGATCTGGAACCAGCGGGCGCGTAGCGATTCAACAATATCGAGCTTGGCGGTGAGCCATAGTTGCTTCATTTATTTTCCTTTGGCCAGTACGTGCTGGCGCATGCTCTCAAAATCCAGGCTGCCCATTTGCGGGTAGGTGACGGCACCAAAGTTGTAACCCATCGGCGAGGTCTTGGTGATGAATTGCGCCTTGCGCGGGTCGAGCCAGATCACTTCCTTGCCCTTGCTGGTGGAGTCGGCAACCCACATGCGCGTGGCAGCATCGGCCAGCCAGGGCATCTCTTTCAACTTGTCGCGAATCCAGAAAGTCATGCAGCCAATGTCGTCAAATTTGATCGCCGTATCCTTCGGCCCGCCCCGCAATTCAGCGGCGAAGCGGCGGTCGGAGATGACCATGCTGCAACGCGGGCAGGTTTCGCGGTCCCACTTGATTTCAACCATGCCTTCCGGCCAGCCGGATTTGCTGCAGCCGGAAAGTGCAGCGGCGAGCGGGGTGAGCATCAAGCTGCTGGCCAGCATGCGGCCCAGAAAACTGCGTCGTTCAGTCTGGCACATGCTTAGTTGCTGACTTCGGTCAGCGAAATGTCGTGGACCAGCGCAATGTAGCGCGCCACCATGCCGTGGAAACGCAGGCGGTCGGCCCCGGCAATCGTGCCTTCCCAGATCAGGCCGTCATTGGAACCGGTGAACTTCCAGGCACCAATCGCCTTGGCAAAAGCCGGCTCGGGGCGTTTGACGACAATTCGGCAATTGAGCATGCTGGCCAGGGAAACGTCGTCGGCAACCCGATCATCGAGGACGACTTTACCGAGGTCCATTTCAATCACGCGATTGACCAGCGATGACACCTCGTCAAGACGGTGGCTGGAGATGATCATCGTCGCTTCATTCTGACGCTCGGCGAGCAGGTCGAAGAAAATCTTGCGTGCTTCAGGATCGAGATTGGCCGCCGGTTCGTCCATCACCAGCACTTTGGCTTCACGGCCTAGCGCGATGGCGATCAGCAATTTTTGCTTCATGCCGCCGGAGAGACGGACAAACTGGCGGGTCAGAATGGCATCGATATCCAGCCCGAGGCGCTTGGCAATCTCATGGATGCGTTGCGGATCGGTGCCACACAATTCGGCAGAAAAATCGATCAGCTGACCAACCGGCATTTTCAGCGGCGGCGGCAGTTGCGGCACAAAACCGATGGTGCCGAGTACCTGCGTCCGGTTGTTGCGCGGGTCGAGGCCGTTGATGGTGACTTCACCAGCGTGCGTATATTCGCCGAGCAGGCAGCGGATCAGGGTTGTCTTGCCGGCACCGTTCGAGCCGATTAGCGCAACTCGTTCACCAATGCCGATGTTGAGATTGATGCCATCAAGCACACGAGCTTTGCGAAAGTCTTTCGCAACATTTGAAAATTTAATCATGGCGCGGATTATAGAGTGACGTGTTGCGGTCAACTTTGGATATGGGTCAAAAATCAGGCCAGTTTGCTCAGGCCTTTGACCTCGAAGGACAGCGAGCCGGTCGGGCAGGTGTCGACGCAGAGTCCGCAGCGCGTGCAATCCGGGCCGATCGGCACTTCTGCTTCAACCGCGCGCCCCTTGATTACCGTATCCAGCACATGCGGCACCAGACAAACCTTGCGGCAGTCCCCTTCATGGAAACAGCCATCAAGTTTGTAGATGATGCGGACCGGCGAAATGATGCCGACGACGCCGTAGGTCAAGCCAATCGGGCAGGCATAGCGGCACCAGGCGCGGCGTGAGAAAAATACTTCAAAGAAGAGCAGGGCGAGTACCCAAAGCAGGGCCAACCCCGGCCCGTAAATCAGGGCGCGCGACAGGATGCCGGTTGGCGAGATGGCTTCAAAAACGGTGTAACCCGTGGCAACGGCAAGCACCGCAAAAATCACCCAGAAGACGGTACGCAGGCGACGGTCCATCGTTTGGTCGGTGACCAGTTTTTTCTTGACCAGATAAAGATGGATTTTTTCTGCCCATTCAGCGAGCAGGTGATAGGGGCAAACCCAGGAACAGAAGGTGCGTCCACCCAGCAAAATCCACAACAGCAAGACGGTGCTGGTGCCAATCACCAGATTCATGATGATGTGCTTGTGGGCCAGCATCACCTGCAGTGCCGAGTTGAGGTCAATCAAGTGGAAGCCGATGAAGCGCGAGGCGGTCAGCGCCCCTTCAAGAATCTGGATATCGAAAAAATAGGAGAAGGTGAACAGCAGGTTGGCGCAAATCAGGGTGATCCAGCGCCGATTACGCCAGGTGTTTTTATGTTCGGCATGAGCGCGAGCGTGCAGCTTCTCGGCGATCAGATCGCGATTCCCTTTTTTGTAAAAGTGAATTTTTTGCGCGGTCGGGCTGATTTCCTTGGGTTTGGTCGGCTCGGCGCCAAACATCACCTTGATCTGCTCAACAAATCGGCGTTTCAGTAGATGGCTCATAGTTTCCACACCTCACCGGGTTCAACCGTAATGCAGGTCGGCTCGACCGGACAGATCATTTCGCAGACGCCACAGCCGACACAGGGTTCATGAACAACCGGCGATTTGCGTTTGCTGCCGTCCGGCGCAAACACGGTTTCAATCGAAATGGCACCCTTGACCGGACATTCGCGAACGCAAAGATCACATTCAGCCACATCGTAGGGATGACTACTGATTTTTACCGGTTTCCAGCGGTCGACCGCCATATAGCGCATCTGGCCCTTGAAATCAGCGCCGCGAGCTTGCCCCTTGAAGCCTTTACCCTGAACGGCCAAACAGGCTTCCGGGCGGGTCAGACGAGCAACGCCAATGCGCTCATGCAGGTTTAGTGTCGGCTCGGCATCCTTTTCCTTGGCGATCAGGATCGGTTTGGCGGCCAGTGCGGCACCGGGGCGAACTTTGAGAAATTCCGGCTTGTGATAAGTCAGCGAACCGGTCGGGCAGGCGAGGATGCATTGCACCGCATCGCAAGAAAAATCGCAGGCCTGACTGCGGGCATCGATGTACGGCGTGCCGACACCCATGCCATCGACCAGATCAGCCAGCTTGATTGCTGATACAGGGCAAACTTGAACGCACTGACCGCATTTGATGCAGCTACCGAGAAAGTCTTTTTCATCCAGCGCACCGGGCGGGCGCAAGCGCTTTTTCTGGGCATAGATGATTGGTAGAAAACCGGAAACTGCAGCGCCCAGTACGCCGCCGGTCAGCAAGATGGTGCGCAGCACGCGGCGGCGCGCAGTTTGGCGTTTGCCGATTGAAGCCGGCGGGGTGACCGCCGGCGCCGGCTGCCGAAGTTTGTCGTTCTCGCTCATGATCGTGCCGTTCTTTCTGGTTTGATAAAGCGTGGCTTTTCATCACGCAAAATCAGGTCAGGCGTCGAAAAGGGGGCCAGTCGTTCAAGAAAATCAAGGAGTTCCATGACTGGCGAGCTACGGAAAAAGCGGGCCACCGGCAACTCCATCCAGATCTGATCAGCGTAGGCGTAAAGTTCATGCGTCTTGTCGCCGACCCCGTCGCTATCGCGGTCAAAGCCCTGATAGTCATCCCAGAAATTACCGCGCCAGACGTTCTTCGGGCTATTGTTGTTATCGCCATGACCACCGTAGGCCACCTGAGTGAGGTTGCCCTCGAAGACGTTGTCAATCATGTTGTTGCCGCCGGTTTCGCTGTTGAACAGGATGCCGGTGCCGTTGTAGGCAAAGCGGTTGTTGCGGATTTCAATCGTGCTGTCGGGCTGAAAGGGCGAGAGATCAGAGCCGATACCAATACCGCAGTAGATGATCTCGTTGTTTTCGATGATCGTGCCGGAGGCTTCCTTGAAGCCGATGCCCATGCCGGTGGCGCCGGTGGCGTGCGAAATAACGTTATTGCTGACCGTGCCGCCTTCGGTGTACATGAAGTAAACGCCAACCGCATTGTCGTAAAACTCGTTGCCGACGACATCGTTGTCATTGGCAAACATGAAGTGAATCGAGTAGCGACTGCGCCGGCCAAGATTGCCGCGAAATACGTTTTTGTTTGAATACCAGGCGACCATATCGCGCGAATCGATGATCTGATTTTTTTCAATCAGATTGTCGTTGCTGTACCAGAGGCGGAGGCCATCGCCACGCACACCAAGATCACGATCCTTGGAGCGAACGCTATTGCCGCGAATGATGTTTTTGTTTGATTGCTTGAAATCGAGGCCAAACAGGCAGTTGTCGATTTCAAGGTTTTCAATCGTATTGTGGTCACCGCGTACATCAAGGCACGAATCATCGGTGTCATGCGAATCACCCGAACCAGTCAGGCGAATGCCGCGGATTGTGGAATTGCTGGCTTCCAGCACCATGACGGTGCCACGGTCACCTGAATCAATCGTTACCTTGCCGCCACCATCGATGGTCAGTGGCTTGTTGATGACGACCGGGCCTGAATAATTGCCGGGTGGTGGTTTCAGTACTGAGCCAGCGGGTGCCTTATCGACCAGGTCCTGAAAAGGCTTGAGGCCATGCACCCGTTTGTCGCGCTCGTGCAGCATGAAAGTCGGTTTGGGCCGGTCGACATTGGCGCGGGCGCCCATGCCGGCGGGCACTTCGGTTTGCTGCTCGGTTTTACCAGTGGTGAAAACCAGCAGAAGTGCAGTGGCCAGGCTCAGCCTGGCCAAATGGTGCAGGGAAGTCATGCGGCTTACTCAGCGGTGCCTTCGCGCAACTGTTTGCGACGGATCAGCAGGGCCAGCATCATGCAAATGAAGATCGTGATCAGCAGGCCATAACCCCAGTACGGATAGGAGAAGGTCGAGAACTGGGCAACCTTGCCTTCACCAAACACGGTGGGCATGAAAGGCTTGACCGTAAAGGCGCCCCACGGGTGCATGTTGTGACCGAAGAACCACAGCCAGCCGGCGTAGGTGATGACAAAGAAAACAGGGAGGAGGGCGGGAATCAATGCCAGCAGCAACTGGAAGGGGCGGACCTTGGCGGTGGCTGCGATGATGAAGAGCATGATGCCCATCATGCCGAAGATGACCATTTTCGAGACATTGCGCACGTTGTCACCCCACACGTTGATGCGCTCCATGTCCTTGAAGAAAGTGCCGGATTCTTTCATGTAGTCCTGAACGTGGCTTTCCAGGTGACCCATCACAAACTGATCGACAATCATCCAGGCGGCAACGGCAGCAAAGCCTGCGGTCAACACCAATAAACGCGGTTTTTTCTTAGCCATCGTGAAGGCCAGCATCATCACGGCAAAGAAGCCAAAGAAGAACTTGGCCAGCGGTTTTTCAACCGGCGCACCGGTCGCAATCGGGAACATGCCGACGTAGTGGTTGATAGTGTTCATTTCATGAACGCAATCGAGGCCTTCAGCGCCTTTGTTCAGGTCTTTTTTTGCATCGGTGATCGGGTTGTAGCGCTCATCGTCGTGCGAGAGATCTTTCTGGATGATCTCATTCGCCATGCGGGTGCCTTTTCCCGCTGCCGAGCAGCCGTTATAGACACCGTCGAAATGGAAATGGATGCGGATGCCATCCGGGAAGGCATCCGCCGGGTAATTCGGGGCGGTCAGGGAAACCCACCAGATTGGTGCAAAGTAAGCTGCAACGAGGCAAATAAGGGCGATGAAAGTCAGCCCGCCAACAATCCGATTCTGTTTTTCCATGATGCTTATCTCTGTCCTGATTTCGTCATTGACTTGGCATTCTGTGATGCCTGAATAAAAAAGGGCAGCTGGGCCGAATGGCGCCGACTGCCCCATTACCTCATTTTACTTCTTCTTGGCTGCGCCAGCCTTCGGCTTGCACATATTGCCTGGCATGACCAAACTGGCCTGGTAGGCAGAAATGGAAACCAACTGTTCATTGTTGTATTTCTTGATGATCTTGACCATTTCCGGATTGGCATTACGGCGGTGGCCATCACGAATTTCGGTCATTTGACGCAACAGATATTTGTAGTGTTGACCAGCGATCACGGGATAGAACTTCTCTTTGACGCCTTCGCCGTTCTTGCCGTGGCACTCCAGACATTCCTTCTCGTACAGTGCCTTGCCTTCAGAAAGACGTTTATCTGTATCAGCCGGAGCTTTCCAGTCCTTTGCAGCATCGCCCGGCTTGGAGTCGTAATGACCATGATCAAGCGGAATACACAGTTTTTCAATGTAGGCAGCAACGTTGGCCAGTTCCTGAGCATCGGTCAGGGTGGCGGCAAACGGGTACATTGTTGGGTTGTCACGCAGACCGGCGCGGATGTCGGCCATCTGCTTGATCAGCACGGTGGTGTGCTGGCCGGCGAGTTGTGGGAAGGTGCCGTCAGGGCGACCGGCGCCAGAGGGCAGGTGGCAGGCGCCACAGGTTTCATAACCTTCTTCGCCAGCCTTGGCGTCGCCTTTTTTGGTAAGCGCTTCATTTTTCTCGCCGCCTTCGGCGTTCCACTTGTAATCTTTGCCTTCAATCCCTTGCTGCTTCGGCGCGGGGGGGGAGGCGAGTGCGATGCCTGCGGAGAGCAGGCCGATCAAAAGGACTGATGCTTTCATGTTTGGGTTCCTTTTATGGCAGGTAGTTTTGAACGCTGAAAGGATTGTCCCATCCTGAATATCAGCGTTCCTTGATATGAGTCAGAAGCCGTAAATACCGGCTTCTTCAGATCACTTGAGCTTGGCTAGCCACTCGGAAATCGCCTTGATTTCCTCGTCATTGACCAGATGCATGACACCTTTCATGGCAGCGGTTTGACCGTTATTACGGGCGCCGCTCTTGATGTCCTTCATTTGTGCTTCGGCATAGGCTGCGTTTTGGCCAGCCAGCTTCGGATAGTTGGGCATTAGCGGCTTGTCAGCCTTGGCACCGTGACAGGCGTTGCAGGTTTTTTCAGCATAAAGCTTGGCGCCATCAAGTGCTGCCATAGCGGGGCTGGCGACGAATGCGGCAGCGATCAAAGTCATTACAAATTTCATGGGTATTCCCTCCTGAATATGAAACGGGGAACAGATTGGATCTGTTCCCCGTTATTTACCTTAAGTCAGATCAAGTAATTTGATTACTTAACCTTCTTGGCACCGTTTTGCTCAAGGTAGGTTTTTGCGCGCAGACCGATGTCAGCTGCTTTAACCTGGTACTGCCACACTTGCTCAGCCCACAGATTGGCTTGGTCCCAATCTTTCTTGGCGGCTGCAGCTTCGTGCTTGCTCTTGGCTTCCTTCATCTTGCCGAGCTGGTCGGTTGCGTCATCAACCATGTTGACCACATCCGGGAAGTCTTTGAAGTTCACGCTGGTGATGTAACCAACAACGGAATCAATAACAACCTGGGTGTCAGCAACCTTCTTCACTGTGGCTTTGTAGTCAGCTTCGGTATAGACAGCCTTGGCAGCTTCCGTCTTGCCCGGTTTCCAGCCCTTTGGCTTGACCAGCAGGTAACCCTGCATTTCAAGGTGGAGTGCAGAACAGAACTCGGTACAGTAGTACGGATAGACGCCTTCTTTGTCAGCCTTGAACTTGACGGTTACCGTCTTGCCTGGTTCAACTGAAGCATGCACGTTCATGGTCGAAACGGTGAAGCCGTGGGTTTCGTCCTGAGCACGCTCAAGGTTGGTCAGGTGGATGGTGATTTCGTCGCCAACTTCAGCCTCGATGGTTTCCGGTGTGATGTGCGAACGGATCAGCGTACCCTTAACCTCGATCTTGTTGCCCTTCTTCGTGGTGGCTTCCTCGCCGGCACGAACTGCACCTGGGTGCGGTTTGTCGGTGCGGGAATCGGTGCCCACCTTGTAGCGAACGCCTGGTTTCAGCTTGGCTGCTTCGATGGCAACAACGTAGTGCGGCTCGCCCAAAGGTACAGGCATGTCGTACAGAAGCTGCATCTTGTCGTTGCTGATATCGATCAACTGGTGGTTCTGCGGATGCAGCGGGCCAACCGGATTGAAACGGTCAATAGAGAGCTTGTTTAGCGCAACCAAGTAACGACCTTTAGGATCTGACGTGTCACCTTCCATGGTCATCAGGTGACCGATGTTGTAATGCACGGAAATCTTGTCGAGTACTTTACCTTCACAGTGATCCCACTTGACGACTTGTGAGTCGACGTACAGAGAGGTGTAGGCAATACACTTCTTGGAATCATACTGGGTGTGCAAAGGACCAAGGCCGAGTTGAACCTGGGTGTGCAGTGCGTCCTTCATGCCGATCACCGGAATGCCGTACGGATCCTTGGATTCAAACTTGCCAGCCTTGATGGCGGCCTGAATCTTCTCGAAGGAATAGACGGAAACGTGGGTGTCCAGCTTGCCGGCAACGGTCAGGAACTTGCCGTCCGGGGTCACGTCAACACCGTGCGGTGATTTCGGTTCCGGAACCAGGAAGAGGATGCCTTCCTTGATCGCGGTTTCCATCATCAGCACGTCATGGCCGTTGATTTTTTTGGCTTTACCAGCAGCAACCAGCTCAGCAGCTTTTTTCCAGTTGATTACGTGCAGATAGTCGGTGTCTTTGGCAGAACAACCGGCTTCATACGGCGGACGGCCTTTTTCAATGCCGCCAACGTAACGCTCGGAACAGAAAGAGTTGGTGAATGACCAACCATCGGACGGGCCTTTACCAGCGTCGGACAAGTCCTGGCTGTACGGGGGCAGTTCGAGAGAGAAGGACTTCTTGGCGTCGATCTTCCCTTCTTTACGATCGAATTTCCAATAGGTGATACCACCACGATACTTCTCGTTGAACTCTTCGAGCGGGTAGAACTTCTTGTTCTCCAGCGGGGAAGCATACTGAGCGGCTTCGATGATGTAGTCGGTGTTCGGTGTAACAAAAGCGCCGCCGTGCTCTGACTTGAAAATCGGATTCACGACGATCTGCTTGGTTTCAAAGTCACGCAGGTCGATCACGGCGAGGCGCGGATTGGCCTTGTCGTTGATGAAGAGGAACTGACCGTCGTACTTGCCGTCGGTTTCGGAAATGGCCGGGTGGTGTGTATCACCCCAGTTGATTTCCTTGCCATCGATGTTGCCCTGGCGCAACACCCGCTTTGAGTCCTCGTCAAAGCCGTAGCCCTGCCAAGGTTCTGGCGTGAAGACTGCGATGTACTTCAGGATGCGCATGGACGGGATGCCATACACAATCATCTGGCCGGACTGACCGCCTGAGCTGAAGGCGACGAATTCGTCGCGCTTGCCGGTCGGAACGTAGGTCTTGGATGCAGCTAGCAGGTCTTGCTGGCTGAGGTTGCGACGTTTCATCACATCCTGCAGCGATTCGGCGGCCATCGCACCGGCGGCAATGCCGGCGGCGACAAACAGCACGCTCGATTTCATTACAAATTTTTTCATCTTGAACTCCCCCATGAAAACCGAAGTAGAAATTCCACTCTTGCAATCGACGCCTGCGACAAAAGGCCGCTGCGACAATATGCCGCACACTCTATTCCTTGCCGCGTGTGAAAAAATTGATCTTTGTTAATTCTACGGACGAGACTTGAAGGAAAATGCCGTACCGCACTTGCGAAGATTCAGGATGTAACTGGTGAATAAGAAAATATTGATAGACGCGATTGGCTTTTTGTTGATCGCGCTGGTCGTCGTGGTTGGTTACAAGCTATCTCCGTTGCTTTTGCCAAAAGCGGATGTGTCGGCTTTTCCCGATGTGCATTGCGATCTTCATCAACAAGCCTGCGCGGCAGAGTTGCCGGGCGGTGGGCGAGTCGAACTGTCGGTTGGAACACGGCCAATTCCGATGGTCAAACCGTTTCGTGTCGAGGTCAAAGTGAGCGGCGTTGAGGCTAATCTGGTTGAAGTGGACTTTGCCGGGATCGACATGAATATGGGCCTCAATCGACCGCAGTTGCAGGCGCAGGGGGCCGGGCTATTTGCTGGTGAGGCAACGCTACCGGTTTGCATCACCGGTTTGATGGAGTGGCAGGCGACCGTTTTGCTGGAAGTGGGCAAACAGAGCATTGCCATTCCCTATCGTTTTACTTCTGGAACGCACAACTGATATGACCGAACGCATTCTGTTGGCAATTGTTGCTTTACTCGTCGCGCTGCTGGTCGGTCTCGGTTTTTTCTGGAACCCCGAGTTGCCACAGCGACTACTGCCCAAGGCTGGCATGGCCGCCGGAGGCGAGTTCACCTTGCAATCGGCTAGCGGCCCGGTGGCGCTCAAGGATTTTCGCGGCAAACTGGTGCTGGTTTATTTTGGCTATACCTATTGCCCGGACATTTGCCCGACTTCATTGGCGGCGACTGCCGCCGGGTTGAAGTTGCTGGAGACTGCTGAAGCGGCGCAAGTGGCGATGATTTTTGTTTCCGTTGACCCCGAGCGCGACACGCCGGCGCGACTCAAGGAATATGTTGAATTTTTCCACCCGGCGATTGTTGGCGTAACCGGCACCCCGGAAAATCTGGCCGAAATTGCCAAGCGCTATGGGGTGTTTTATGCGCGCCAAAAGGTCGAGACTGCGGGTGGCGGTTACGTTGTTGATCACACTTCAGATACTTATGTAATTGGCCGGGAAGGTCAGTTGCTAAGCAAGATTGCCCATGCTGCGCCGCCGGATGAGGTGGCTGCCGAGATTCGTAGACGTTTGAAATAACCTGTGAAAGTGAGAATGCAATGAAAAAACTATCCCTACTGCTGGCGAGCTTGCTGGTTTCTGCCGGCGCGCTGGCTGCTGCAGCCGATATGGTGACAGTCGATGAGCCTTATGTTCGCCTGGCCCCACCGAATGCCCCTGCGACGGGCGCTTTCATGGTGATCAAGAATGCTGGTGACAAGGATGTGAAGGTGGTCAAGGCCGATAATCCAGCGTCAAAGGCGACTGAACTGCACACCCACCTCAATGAAAATGGCGTGATGAAAATGCGCCCGGTGGCGGCCATCGAGGTCAAGTCAAAAGGTGAGACTGCACTCAAGCCGGGTGGTTTGCATGTGATGCTGATCAACCTGAATGCGCCGATGAAAGAAGGCGATGTCGTGCCGATTACGCTGACTTTTGATGATGGCAGCAGCAAGAAGGTTGATGCCAAAGTAGTCAAGACGATGGCTGCCGGGATGCCGGCAATGGAGCACAAGCACTAAAAATCAGGGCATTTTGAGGGTTGACCGTAAGCGTTTGCGGTCAACGTCTTTTTGAGCTTCTTTTTGGCTTGTCAGGCTGACAAAATGTTTATTGTTCTTTTTATTCTGATTGCCCTGTTGTTGCTGTATTCCTTTTTTGCTTGATAAATGTCCCCAGATGCTGGTCGGTATTCATGATGTGGCTGATCAGCCAGCCGTTCAAAAAAGCCAGCAGGTCTTCGCGTGAAATTTCCTTGCCATCACGCAGGCCGTCGCGGACGGCAAGTACTTGCGTAGAAAACTCGCGATGCTGCTTTTGGTGTAACAGAGCCGCTTCGGCTGATTCGCCGTCATAGTCATATTGCAGCATCAGGTCTTCTTCCGTTTCAAAATGGAAGATGGCATAAGCGAGCAGATCTTTCGTAATTTGCTCGAACAGTTTGATGTCGTGATCTTCCATCAACCGGCTATTGGCTTCGTTGATCGAATCGACGAGAATTTTGTGCTGGTTATCAATTTCGGCTACGCCGGTCAGCAGTTTTTCATTCCACTCAATCGGGTCGTATAAGGCTGTCATTGCGTACTCCAGGTGGGATGATCAGAAAATTCCTTGAGCCAAGGGCCAAGTTGGTCAGCCGGCATCGGGCGGGCAATGCCGTAGCCTTGCATGATGTGGCAGCCTTGTTCAAGCAGGCGATGAATATGCGCTTCGGTTTCGACGCCTTCGGCCACCACTTTTAAATTGAAGGCGCGGCCAAGGCCAATCAGACCGTTGATGATCGACATGTCTTCTGTATCGACGAGCATGTCGCGGACAAAGGATTGGTCGATTTTGAGTTCATCGACCGTCAGTTGGCGCAAATAGCTCAAGGACGAATAGCCGGTGCCGAAATCGTCGAGCGAAAAGGCGATGCCGAGTTTGCGGCAGGCTTGAATGGTTTTTTGAATGCTGTCCAGCTCGCGCAGGGCGGCGGTTTCGGTAATTTCAATCATGAATTTGCCGGGCGGCAAATCCGGCCATAGATCAGCGATGGCTTGGGCAACGACATCGGGGAAATTGGTCCGTTGCAGTTGGCGTGGGAAAGCGTTGACGCTGATGCACAGCGTGATTCCTTCAGCAGCCCACAGCCGTCCCTGACGCAAGGCCTCGCGTAAAACCCATTCGCCCAGCGCCAGGGCGAGGTCGTCGTCTTCCAGCAGTGGCAGGAATTCATTGGGTGTCAGCTTGCCAAGAATCGGGTGGTTCCAGCGGATCAGCGCTTCAACGCCAATCACCTGATTGTTGCGGCAATCGACCTTGGGCTGGTAATGCAACTGGAATTGTCCGGCAGTCAGGCCGCGGGCGACCCGGCGCAGCGTTTCCTGGCGTGCCTGCAGGCGTTGTTCCATGCGTGCATCAAAGAGCTGGAAGCAGTTTTTGCCGGCTTGCTTGGCGGCATACATGGCGTGGTCGGCATGGCGGAGCAAGGTGTCGGGGTCAGAATTGTCCGCCGGGAAGAGGGTGACACCGATGCTGACACTGATTTCGGAAAGCGTATTGCCGATCAATGTGTAAGGGCTGGCAATGCTATGCAAAATACGCTGAAGTGCCTGACTGCATTCATCTTCCGAATTTAGATCGGAAATCAACATGACAAATTCGTCACCGCCCAGTCTGGCTACCGTGTCACTGCCGCGCAGCAGGGTTTGCAGACGCGCGCCAACTTCCTTGAGCAAGAGATCGCCCGCTTCGTGGCCGAGGCTGTCGTTGATCAGCTTGAAACCATCAAGATCCATGAAGCAGACGGCAAGAATTTTCTTGTTGCGCTGGTTCTGGGCGATTGCCTGATCGAGACGGTCAGCCAGCAACAGGCGGTTGGGCAGGCCGGTCAGCGCATCAAAATGGGCGATCTGGCGCATTTTGTCTTCCGCCAGTTTGCGTCGCGTGATGTCGGAAAAAACGGCGAGATAATTGATCGGGCGATCATGGCGGTCACGAATGGCGGTGATCGAAAGCAGCTCGTGATACAGCTCGCCATTTTTGCGGCGGTTGCAGATTTCACTGCTCCAGAATCCATCGGCGAGCAACGATGCCCACATGTCCTGATAAAAAAATTCAGCGTGTTGCCCGGATTTCAGCAACGAAGGATTTTTGCCGATCAGTTCATCGTGTTCGTAGCCGGTAATTTCGCAGGCAGTCGGGTTAATCTCGACAATCTTGCCATTCGTATCGGTAATCAGCAGGCCGACATGGGCATTCTTGAAAACTTTTCCCGCCAGGCGCAGGCTGTCGGAGGCTTTGCGGTCGGCGATGTTGCGTGCGGCAACGACGAGAAACTCCTCGCCCGATAATTGCGTCAGATTCATCGCGATTTCGGTATCGATCAGCTTGCCATCCTTGCGCCGTAGCTGGGTTTCAAACAAGGCGCTGGTCTTTTCCTGGCGCAGTCGTTCAATCAGCTCACTCACTTCAGACGGGCTTTTTGCGTTTTCAAAATCACTGACATGCAATTGGCGAATTTCTTGTGCTGTGTAACCCAGCATCTCGGCAAAAGCGCGATTGGCATCAATCACCTTGCCTTGCATGTTGACCAGATGAATGCCGTCTTGTGCTGTATCGAGAATGGTCCGGTTGCGGTCTGCTTCGTAGGCCAGTTTTTCGTAGGGCTGGCGGACGATGTGGGTGACCAGGGCGCGATAGGCCAGCAGGTAAGCGGCAATTTTGTAAAAGTGGCCAAGCAGGTTGTAAAGGTCGGTCACCGTGATGTAGCAGGTGAAAAAAATCTCGGCCAGGGCCATCACCCACGAGGCAGCAGCCAGCCACTGATCGAAAGGATGGTGGTGGATCAGGTGGCGGCGCAGCAGGAAAATTGCCGCGCTGAGGTTGATCGCGATTACCAGCCATTCCATGCCGATCTTGAATGGAGTCAGGCCAAGGCCAGGGATGAAGGTAACGGGAAGGTGTTCGGCAAACGCCAGCAACATCCAGATTGCGATGCCGCTGTAAGTTATGGTGCCGAGGAATAGCAAGCGACAGCTATCGGTTGATACAACGCGCGGGTCGGTGGAGCGCAAAGCGAAGGTCAGTAAGGAGATTGCTGCGGTCAACCGCGCTGCAAGCCAAAAATTTATTGCTTTTTGTGTACTGCTCGGCGTGAAGAAATCCGGCATGCCGGCATAAGACAGCAGATGAGCAAAGTCGAGGCAGGAAACCGCCAGAAAGCCGCAGGCCAGCAGTAGCGTACTTTTGCTGCGGTGCTCTCGACTTTCCCAGATCAGCGCAAAGATGGCGCCGCCGATGATCACCGAAATCGTTTCGATGACCGTGTGCAGCGGTAAAAATATAGCGTTGGGCTGGATGTAGCGTGTGCCAGGGATAAACGCGGCGATCAGCGCAAGCAGACTGGCAATGGCCGCAAGGCGTGTGGGTAGGCTATTGAATAAGTTGGGCAACCGCTGTTTTTGCATCAGGCATGAAATGCATTTTTGTAATATGACAAAGGTTATAGCAAATCATTGAATGATGAAACTTGAAATGTTCTGGATTCAGGTCTTGACCGGGTGTTTGGACAGTTTTCGTTGCAAGGTACGGCGGTGCATTTTCAGGGCGCGGGCGGTGGCCGAAACGTTGCCATCATTTTCATTCAACACGCGTTGAATGTGCTCCCATTCCAGACGATCAACCGAGAGCGGCTGGTCTGAGGCGGGCAGGTCAAAATCCGGGCCGTCATCGTCTTCAAAGGCAGCAAGGATGGCTTCGATTTCAACCGGTTTGGCGAGGTATTGCACGGCACCCAATTTGACCGCATCAACCGCCGTAGCAATGCTGGCATAACCGGTCAGGACGACGATGCGGCAGTCCGGGTTGATGCTCAATAGTTCGGGAATCAGCGCCAGGCCTGAGCTGCCGTTCAGATTGAGATCAAGAACAACCTGTTGCGGCGGCATTGTGCGGGCTAGCGCGAGCGCGCTTTCGCCGTCATTCGCCCCGTGCGCGGGATGCCCGCGCCGAACCAGTGTTCTGACCAGAATGGCGTTAAAGCTGGGGTCATCGTCAATGACCAGCGTCGAAAAGTTCATGGAGTTACCTGTGCTAGATCGATACGGGCAAGGGCGCCGCCTTGACTCGGGTTGCAGAGCGTGAGCTGGCCACCTAGTTGTTCGATGGCGGAGCGGGTGAGCATGAGGCCAATCCCACTGCCTTGCTGGTGCGCCGGAAAACTGGCAAAGCCGCCGTGTTCAAGGACTTCCGGCGGGAAGCCTGGTCCGTCATCATGAATTTCAATGACCAGATCGCTGGCCGTCCAGTCGATGCGGATATCTATTGTTTTCTGGCAGGCATTGGCCGCGTTGTTGAATAAATTGAGCAGGGCTTGTTCCAGGCGCGGGTCCGCTACCATTTTCGGTGCTGGTTGTGCGCCATTTAGTATCAGGCGGCTTTCGGCCAAGGGTCGGCTGGCGTGCCAATGTTGGCGAATACTGTCGACCCAGCGGTCGACTGCTTGTAGCGACGAATTTTCCAGGCGGTCGGCACCGGCGCGGCGTGACAGCCCGGTAATGATGCCTTTGCAAACCTGAATTTGCTGGCGCATGAGTTTGATGTCTTCACGAACGGCATCCGACAGCCCCGGTTCATCGGCCAGTTCGCCGGCGAGCAGGGCCATGGTGCCGAGTGGTGTGCCGAGTTCGTGGGCGGCACCGGCAGCCAGCGTACCAATCGCCAGTACGCGCTCATCGCGCAAACCTTGCTCGCGGGCGGCGGCCAGTTCGGCATCGCGTTCGCGGATCAACCGTGTCATGCGCACGACGAACCAGGCGATCATCAGGGCCGAAACGGCAAAGGTCAGCCACATGCCGATCAGATGCAGGCGGGTAGCGCGGGTGGCGTCCGGCATGGGCAAGGGAACGTAATAGATCATCAGTAGCGAGTAGGCGCTGAGGGCGATGCCGCCGACGGCAATGACGCAACGTACCGGCAGGGTCAGGGCGGCAATCGCAATCGGTGGCAGCAGCAGGGAAACCAGCGGATTGGTGGCGCCACCACTGAAAAAGCAGAGCGCGCTGAGTGCCGCCACATCAATCAGCAAGTGGCTGAACAGTTCATAGGGGGTGGCATCTGGCATCTGACGCAAACGCCACCAGGTGATGGCATTGATCAGGCCGGCAACCGCCAGGATGGCAAACATCGGCGCTTGGGGTAGCGGAATATCGAGCAATACCGGGCAAAGCAGGACCAGCAGGCTGAGTGCAGCAAGCGCCAACCAGCGGCTGCCAACCAGCCGGTGCAGGTTGACCAGGTGTTCGCTTCCCTTGTTGTCGCAGGTGATAAATGGCATGCCGCGGATTATGCGTGATTTGGGTCAATTTTTAGTCGCCGGCCCTATGCGACAATTTGTCGCGGCCTAATTGGGAGTGTTCTGGAATGCGTTTGCGTCATCTTTTTGCTGGAATGTTTGCTGCTTTTGTCCTAGTTGGTGGATCTGTTGCGGTCGACCTCGATAAAGGCAAGGAAATTAACGGGACTTGCGCTGCCTGCCATAGCGATAACGGGCAAGGCGGCAAGAAAGGCGAATACCCGCGCATTGCCGGGCAGCAGGTCAAATATCTTGAAAACCAGTTGAAAAACTTTCGGGCGCGGACGCGGGTCAATATCCCCATGTTCCCCTATACGCAGGAACGCGAGATGTCCGATACCGACGTCAAGGATATTTCAGCCTATCTGAACGGTATCGTGCTCGATACCCAAATGCCGACCTACACCGGCACGGAAGACGCGCTGACCAAATTGTTGATGGCTGAAAAGGTGATGATCATTCCCCGTGCCGAAGGTGATCTTGACGCCGGTGGCAAGATTTACCAGAAGCAATGTGCCGCCTGCCACGCCAAATCGGGCAAGGGACGGGGCATGTTCCCGATGCTGGTTGGTCAATACACGAATTACCTCAAACGTCAGGTCGATCTCTACCGCAAAGGGGACCGTGCGCATGATGAAGAAGGCGTTGGCGGCGTGCTGAATGGACTGGATGAAAAGCAGATTCAGGACGTGCTGGCCTATCTCACCTCAATTCAGGACCCCAAGGAATGAAGCGTTTTAGCCTGTTGATTTTTACCCTGTTGGTGCTTAACGGCCAGGTTGTTGCGGCCGATTCAGGCATGTCGGATGTGCAGAAAGTGCGCTTTTGCGAGCGGATTCGCGACCACGCCTTGCAGACTTATTACAACCGCGAGAGAGGCCAGCCGATCAAGCTCTTTGCCGAGGATGGCAGTGATGGTGCGCGGATCACCAATACCATCATCAAACGCATTTACGCAGATCTACAAATTTCGACGCCGAAAAAGGCAGAGGATTTCGGGCGGGCGAAATGTAATGAAATGATGGGCACCAAGCAGGTGCCGGAGTAATTAGCTGAAAGCCGCAGTCAGCGCCGCAATCATGTAACTGTGGTCAAGCACGCCGGCGCTTTCGCGAATGCTGTGCATGGCCCACATCGGCGAGCCGACATCGACACTCGGAATGCCGAGCCGAGCGGCGACAATCGGGCCTATCGTGCTGCCGCAACCGAGATCGGTGCGGTGCGCATATTGTTGGCAGGGCACCCCTGCCTTTTCGCAGATTGCCATGAAGCGGGCGGCGCTATCGGCGCTGGTGCTGTAACGCTGGTTGGCATTGCTTTTTATCACCGGGCCGGCGTTGACCGTGACACGATGGCAAGGCTCGTAGGCGGCGGGGAAATTCGGGTGCCAGGCGTGCGCCATGTCGGCGCTGATGAAAAAGCTGCGCGCCAGCATCCGGCGCTGGTCTTCAGCATCCAGCCCGGCCTGGGCGGCAAGGCGGTTAATCACATCGGCGATAAAACTACCGCCGGCACCAGCAGCGCTTTCGCTCCCGACTTCCTCGTGGTCAAAAAAGGCGCAAAGGCAGCTCGCTGCAGGGTTTTTCGTGGCGAGCAGGGCGCTCAGCGCAGCGTGGCAGGAGGCCAGGTTGTCGAGCTGGCTGTTGGCGATGAATTCCTGATCAACGCCCCAGAATGATCCCTTTTGCGTGTCGTAGGCATTCAGTTCCCAGGTCAGCAGGTCTTCCGGCGCGACCTTGAGCGCAGCCGCAATCGGCTGGCGGAAGCGCGCTTCGGCCTTGATGTCGTTTGCGGAAACGCCCAAGAGCAAGGGCAGTTCAGTTTGTTTGTTGAACTTGAGGCCACTCTCATTCACCTCGCGATTCATGTGGATGGCCAGATTGGGCAGGCGTAGCAAAGGTTCGTTAAAGCGCACCAGCTTGCTGGCAAAACCATCGGTGGTACGGACATTGACCCGGCCCGCCAAACTCAGATCGCGGTCGGCAAAGGTGGCGAGAAGCGGGCCACCATAAACTTCAACGCCCAGCCGCACCATGCCTTGCGCCTCTTCAGCCGGCTTTGGTTTGAGGCGCAGGCCGGGCGAGTCAGTATGCGCGCCAATCAGTCGCAAACCCGTTTCAGCCGCCGGCTGAGTGCCAACAATAAAGGCAATAATCGACGAGCCACCGCGCACCACGTAATAACGCCGCCCGCTCGTCAGTTGCCAGCGGTCAAGCTCGTCCAGAGATGAAAAACCCGCAGCCTGCAGGCGGGCTTCGCAACTGGCGACGGCATGCCAGGGACTGGGGCTGGCGTCGATGAAATCGAGTAAATCCTGCGCGGTGCTGTGAGCTTGATGGGTCATGGCGTGAAGGTTTGGGTGGGTTGCAGGCGGCAAATGCTACCGCAGATATTGTTATGCGTGATTTCCAGTCGACCGCGAAAGTCCGTAGAAAGCGGTTTGATTCAAGTTTGACGTAAAAGCCGCAGGATGGCCGTACTCAACATTGCCGGGTCTTCGGCACCGACAATTAGCTGGCTGTTTTGCAGAATGAAACTGGGCACGCTATTGATGCCGCGTTGGCGATATTCCCTGGCGAGTTGGCGAACGCTCTCCTGATCCTGGTCTGAAGCCAGATAAGCGCTGACTTCATCGCCAGGCAAGCCGCACTCCTGAGCAATGTTGACCAGGGTTTGCTGGTCGCCAACATGTTCGCCACGCTGAAACTGGGCAACAAACAGGCGTTCAACCAATTGCTCGACCGGGCCGCGTTGTTGTGCCCAGTAGAGAAGCCGATGAGCCTGCAAGGTATTGGCGCGTAATGCTATTTTCTCGAAGGCGTACTCGATGCCATAAGGCTGGCCGGCGCTGCGTACGGTCTCGAACAAGGCATTGACCCGTTCCCGGCTGCCAAATTTATTTTCCAGAAAGGGCAGGTAAGGCTCGCCTTCAGGTGGCGTGTCCGGGTTGAGAAAAAACGGTAACCAGCGGACCTGGTGCTTGAACCCCGGATACACCTGCTCGACCTGCTCAATGGCCGTGGCAAGCCGGCGTTTGCCGATGAAACACCAGGGGCAGACGATGTCGGAAACGATATCAATAGTAATCATGTACTTCTCCATGTCCGGGGCGGCAAGCTATAGTCTCTCGTTGAATCGAATCAACTCACTGAAAGTCATTATGGCCAGAATTTCCATAGACCTGCCGGCACGCTTTACGTTCTCGACAGAAATCCCGATTTACATCAATCACATCAATTACGGCAACCATCTCGATAATTCGGCCTTGCTGTCGCTGGTTTCCGAGGCCCGCGTGCGATTTTTCAAGTCTCTGGATTACACCGAACTGAATGTTGAAGGTTTTGGCATCATCGTTGCCGATGTGGCTGCTCAATACAAATCCGAGGCTTTCCACGGCGAAGTGCTGGTCGTTCAGATGACCGCCAATGATTTCAATAAATATGGCTGTGATCTGGTCTGGCAAATTACCGATCAGGCCTCCGGGCGCGAAGTGGCGCGGGGCAAGCACGGCATCATGTTCTTCGACTATGGCGTGCGTAAGCCGGCGCTGGTGCCGCCAGCTTTTGTGGCGAAATTTGGCGGTTGAGTGATGCTGCCGATTCGTTACGTTGAACCCGTATTTCGTCCGCCCAGTGAGGCGGAGTCGCTGATTTTGCCGGTGACCGATGGTTGCTCGTGGAATCAATGCACCTTCTGCGAAATGTACACCGCGCCCCAAAAAGCGTTTGCAGCGCGCAAGGAGGATGAGGTGCTGGAAAGCATCCGCCTCACCGGTCAGCGTTACGGCGATCAAGTGCGCCGCGTTTTTCTCGCCGATGGCGATGCGCTGGTGCTGCCAACCCGCCGTTTGCTCAACATTCTTGAGGCGATCCGCACCCACATGCCGGCCGTACGCCGGGTGTCGAGTTATTGCCTGCCGCGCAATTTGCGCAAAAAGTCGCAGGAGGAAATCAATGAACTGGCTGCAGCCGGGCTGAAGATGGTCTATGTCGGGGCAGAGTCCGGCGACGATCAGGTGCTTGCTGCGGTCAACAAGGGAGAAAGCTTCAAATCTACTTGTGAAGCTCTGGATAAATTCGGGCTGGCTGGCATCACCCGCTCGGTGATGATCCTCAACGGGCTGGGTGGCAAGCTATTTACCCGCCAGCATGCTGAAAATTCGGCACGGTTGGCGAATGCCACCCAACCCGAATATCTGGCGACGCTGGTCGTCAGTTTCCCCGGTGGTGAGGCGCGTTATCGCGCCGGCTTTCCTGCATGGGAGCCGTTAAGCCAGCACGAACTGTTTGTCGAAATAGCGCAGTTTCTCTCGGCGCTGGAACTGAAACGCACGGTCTTTCGCAGCGATCACGCATCCAACTGGCTGGTGCTGAAAGGCACTCTGGGGGCAGAAAAGGAGCGACTCCTGGCGCAGGTTCGGCAAGCCATCGAAGCCCCAAGCGCAGCCGGATTGCGCCCAAACTGGGCACGTGGCTTGTAAAGCTCAAACTGATTTGCGGTGATGCTGACTGAACTCAGGACTCATCTTTTTCCAGTTTAAGTGAGGCCGAGTTGATGCAATAACGCAGGCCGGTTGGCGCCGGGCCATCCGGGAAAACGTGACCGAGATGGGCGCCGCAGTCGTGGCAGGTGACTTCGGTACGGCTCATGCCGTAGCTGCGGTCGACGTGCTCATCGATCAGATTTTCATCATTCGGCGTGTGAAAACTCGGCCAGCCACAGCCCGAGTCAAACTTGGCTTCAGAGCGGAAGAGTGGGGCATTGCAGCAAAGGCAATGGTAGGTGCCATCTGCAGCGCAATCCCAGTATTGGCCAGAGAAAGCGCGCTCAGTGCCTTTCTCGCGGGTTACGTGAAATTGGTTGGCATCAAGTTGAGAGCGCCATTCGGCGTCAGTTTTTTCAATTTTTGGCATGGCATTTCTCGGCAAGTTGGGGGCAGATAAGACTGCCAAACTCGGCTATGATTCAAGGAGATTTTTCAGGATACCGCGAATGAACCCGAACCCCCTTAGCGAAAGCGAACTCGACCGACTCGAGCAACTCCTCGAAGCCGATGTTTTTGAAGGCGATGCCATGCGTCTGGACGAAATCCAGGCCATGCTCTGCGCCGTGGTCAGCGGCCCGCTGCCCATTGCCCCGTCTGTCTGGCTGCCTGAAGCGTTGGGCAAAGGCTTGAACCGGATGGAAGACCCGCAAGTGGTTGATGCCATCGAATTGCTGATGCGCTTGAACAATGATCTGGCGGCGGCCTTGCTGGCCGACGAAACGATTGCCCCGATTCTTTATCCGCTTGATGAAAGTTGCGAAACCTACGATTTTGAAGCCTGGGCAGATACCTATGTTTTCGGTGCGGGCCTTGGTGAGGACTGGTTCGAGCAGGCCGGCAAACACTCTGAAGACCTTTCCGAATTGTTGGAGCCGATGTTCATGCTCAACGGCATGCTCAAGGAAGATGTCGAGAAAAGTGGCGAGCGTTGGTTTTCGCCAACCGAAGAAGCCCGTCTGGTTGCCGATATTCAGGAAAATTTGCCCGTTGTCGTGCAGTCGCTCTACAACTTCTGGCGCAATAAGCGCTCAGGCGGTACGGTCAAGCGGGAAGACCCAAAATCTGGCCGTAACGACCCATGCCCTTGCGGTAGTGGTCGCAAATTCAAACAATGTTGCGGTCGACCGGAAAAATTGAATTAATTGTTGGCGTGGCGCGATTTACGGCGCCAGCAGGCCGGTTTTTGCAAGCCTGAGGCATCGAAAGGTGCCTCGGAAAAAACCGCTTCGGCTAGCGCCAGTCGATCAAGCTCATCTTGAGAAATGCCAGCGAGTTGCTCAAACCACTTTTGGATAGTCTTCATTTTGAGTACGCCTCTTGAAAATTCCTGTTGCAGGGAACCGGCTAAAAGTCATTGCGACTTGCCTTGAGAAGCAGAATACTCGAACACTGTATGGATGTACAGTGGTTGTGATTTTTCTTTCAAATAATTTACGTAGCGCGTGCAAGCGCCTGACGAATACGCGTTATGGTTTCTTCAACCGGGGCTTTGCGTGAGACCTCAAGGCCGAGATTGCGGGCAATTTGATTGACCTTGGCTGGATTGAGCGGCACGCCGCCCCGATCAATGGCAGCGATCAGTCGCTTGGCTTGGGTCATTTCACAAACTACTTCAGGTTTGGTCGAGAACAAGTTTTTCAGCCAGGCGAAGAATTTGTTGTACTTGCGTGATTCCATAAGCTTGCCAATGATAAAAGTGACAAGGATACCTTGATGACGGTGCGAACGATCCTGCGTATGGGCGACCCACGTTTGCTAGAAATGGCGTTGCCGGTCAAAAATTTTTCAACCAATGCGTTGAAAGTGCTGATTGAAGACATGTTTGACACGATGGAAGCCGCAGGTGGCGTTGGGCTGGCGGCACCGCAAATTGGGGTTGGCTTACAGGTGGTTATTTTCGGATTTGAACGGAGTGAACGCTACCCTGCTGCTGATGCTGTACCACAGACCATACTGATCAATCCGCTAATTACGCCACTTTCCGAGGTGGAGGAACTCGATTGGGAAGGCTGTTTGTCGCTGCCCGGTTTGCGCGGTGAAGTGCCGAGATTTACCCGGATTCGTTATCAAGGTTTTGGCCCTGACGGTCGTGCAATAGACCGAACTGTTGATGGTTTTCACGCCCGTGTGGTTCAGCACGAATGCGATCACCTGATCGGCAAGCTTTATCCGATGCGGGTGCGCGATTTCACCCGTTTCGGTTTCACTGACGTCTTGTTCCCCAATAAAAAAGAGGTGGATTGATTGGTACAACTGCTCCCCGCGATTGAAGTAGCAACGACTGAAAATCCGCAATTTGCGGTGATCTGGCTGCACGGCCTCGGTGCTGATGGCTCTGATTTCGAGCCGGTCGTTCCCGAATTGGGACTGGCTGATCAACCCGGCGTGCGCTTCATCTTTCCCCATGCTCCGAGCATGCCGGTAACCTGCAATGGGGGTTACGTGATGCCGGCCTGGTACGACATCATCACGCTGGAAAAAAATAGCCGGCGGGTGGATGAGGCGGGCATTGTCACTTCTCGGCAGGCCATTCGGCGCTTGATTGAACGTGAAAATCAGCGCGGCATTCCCTGCGCACGTATTTTCCTTGCCGGCTTTTCGCAGGGTGGGGCAGTCGCCTACACCACTGCATTAACCCATCTGGAGAAATTGGCCGGCTTGATTGCCCTCTCAACCTACATTCCGGTTCAAGGTTTGCTGATCGATGAAATGGCGGAAGCCAACAAAGCAATCCCGGTCTTTGCTGCGCATGGCGTGGGCGATGACGTGGTTGCGCCGGAGCTTGGTATGGCGGCACGGGATTTTCTGATTGAGCAGGGTTACCGCGTTGAATGGCACGAATATCCGATGCCGCATTCGGTTTGTCTGCCGGAGGTGAAAGCTATAGGGAAATGGCTCAAGGCTAGAATGGCGGCGGGTTGAGATGAGTGATGTCGTTTTTAGTCGGACATCGCTTAATGCCGCCGAACTTCCCGCCTACGAAGGCATTGCGTTATCCAGCGTGACCTTGGTGGTGTCGGAAAAGCTGGCCAGTGAGGCGCTGGATGCCTTGATGGCGAGTGATGCGATAGGTTTTGATAGCGAATCGAAACCGACTTTCCTGAAAGGGGAGGTGTCGACCGGGCCGCATCTGGTTCAGCTTTCAACTGAAGCCCGTGCCTATCTTTTCCCGGTTTCCCGCGTGCACGGTACTGAGGCCTTGAAGGCGATTCTCGAATCAGCCAAGGTCTTGAAGGTGGGTTTTGGTTTGGGTAATGATAAAAGTGCCTTGAAATTGCGCCTCGGCATCACCTTGAACAATGTGCTCGATCTTGGTGAAGTGCTGCGTGGTGATGGGCATCGTGGCACGGTTGGGGCCAAGGTGGCGGTAGCTCATTTTTTTGGACAGAAGCTGGCAAAATCGAAAAAAATAGGGACCAGTAATTGGGCGCTGCCTAATCTCTCCGAGCGGCAGATTCTTTACGCCGCCAACGATGCCCATGTCGCACTCAAACTTTATCGAGCCTGGCAGCAAAGCGCTAAGCAATCTGCTTGAACCTTGTAAGGTTTTGCTTGTTCAGACGACTAATGGGTATCAATCACTCATTCATTCAGGAGAATCACATGAATCGTCGTCAATCATTCAAATGGCTGCTGGGTTTATCTGCAACGCCATGGTTCAACGCGGCGTTTGCCAGGGAGGGTGGTTTTCCGTTAAACAAGACCAACAAGGAATGGGCAGCTTTGCTGCCACCGCCGGCTTATCGCGTGCTGTTTGAAGAGGATACCGAGCGCTCGGGAAGCAGCCCGCTGAATACCGAGAAACGCGATGGCACCTTTATTTGTGCCGCCTGCAATCTGCCGCTGTTCGACAGCACGAAAAAATACGAAAGTGGCACTGGTTGGCCGAGTTTCTGGGAGCCGTTGCCGGGTGGAGTCGCTACCAAAACGGATTTCAAGTTAATTTACCCAAGAACCGAATATCACTGCTCACGCTGTGGTGGCCATCAAGGGCATGTATTTACCGATGGCCCGCAACCATCTGGCAAGCGTTATTGCAACAATGGGGTGGCGCTGCAGTTTGTCGCACGAGCTGACAAGTTGCCAGCATTACGTGTCTGAGCTTAGTAGGGCGACAGCAAAACCAGGATATTTTTTCGGCACTTCAGCGCGACTCGACTCCAGGTCAAGCTTTGCTTCAGCCTGAGGAAACGCATTTGCAACGTGGATTTTGGTGATGCTTTTCTGCCCAACATAATTTCGTCTCTTTTTGCACCACGCGCAATTGGTGGCAGCGATAAGGTTATCGATTTGATCGTGGCATGACGAGCCTGCCTGATGACATGCGCCATATGCCAGATGCCATGTCTTTCCGCTGTTTTCAGGGGGCATTGGTTGCCGGCCAGTTACGATATTCGTGCCGTCACAGCCAGGATTTATAGGTATGCGCAAAAAAGTGTGGGCGCGGCCTCATAGCTCCACGGATACAATCTAAAGATGTCTGAAGACTTATTTTCCTCCGCTGTTAATGATCGCCTGAGCGCGCCGCTGGCCGAGCAGCTTCGCCCACAAACGCCGGATCAGGTAATCGGCCAGCAGCATTTACTTGGGCCGGGCAAGCCGCTACGTCTCGCATTTGAATCCGGCCAGCCGCATTCGATGATTCTCTGGGGGCCGCCGGGGGTCGGTAAAACCACCCTGGCACGGATGATGGCGACGCAGTTTCAATGCGAATTCATTGCGCTATCGGCGGTATTTTCCGGCATCAAGGAGGTGCGCGAGGCGGTGGCGCAAGCCGAAATGTGGCGCGGGCAGGGTCGGCGCACAATTTTGTTTGTTGATGAAATTCATCGATTTAATAAGGCGCAGCAGGATGGGTTTTTGCCTTTTGTCGAATCCGGTTTGCTGACGTTTATTGGCGCGACGACTGAGAACCCGTCGTTTGAACTCAATTCTGCCTTGCTCTCGCGTGCTTCGGTCTATGTGTTGAAGTCGCTCGACGAAACTGAAATGGGCCAGCTTTTCGACCGCGCCAGTGGGCATGCTTTGGCTGACCTGAGTTTTGATGCCTCTGCCCGCGAGCGCTTGACTGGCCTGGCCGACGGTGATGCGCGCCGGTTGTTGAATTTGCTCGAACAAATCCGTACCGCAGCACGCACAGCGGGGGTTGTTGCGGTCGACGGCGAATTTATCGAAAAAACGGTGGCGCAAAGTTTGCGTCGTTTCGATAAAGGGGGCGATGCGTTCTACGACCAGATTTCTGCCCTGCACAAATCAGTGCGCGGCTCCAGCCCGGATGGTGCGCTGTACTGGCTGACCCGCATGCTTGACGGCGGTGCTGACCCGCGTTATCTGGCGCGGCGCATCATCCGCATGGCCTGGGAAGACATCGGTTTGGCTGATCCACGTGCCATGCAGATGGCCAATGACGCGGCGGCAACCTATGAGCGCCTTGGCTCGCCGGAGGGCGAACTGGCGCTCGGGCAGGCAGTGATTTATCTGGCGGTGGCGGCCAAATCTAACGCCGGTTACAACGCCTACAACGCGGCACGCGCTTTTGTCAGCAAGGAAGGCTCGCGCCCGGTGCCGAATCATTTACGCAATGCGCCGACCAAATTGATGAAGGAACTCGGCCACGGCAAGGCTTACCGCTACGCACATGATGAGCCGGAAGCCTACGCGGCAGGTGAAAGTTATCTGCCAGATGGCATGGCTGAACCGGGTTGGTACGAACCCACCCCACGCGGACTGGAAGGGCAGATCGGCCAAAAACTGGCGCATTTGCGGGAGCTGGACAGGAAGGCAGGAAAGAAGTGAGTTGGCGAGTCTGATGGACCTGATTCAAACCATTGCGCTCTCTGCCGGGTTGGCTTGGGCTAGTGGTTTACGCTTGTATTTAGTGGTCTTTCTGGCCGGGGTTTTGTCTTCTTTCGGCTATGTTCAACTACCGGCAACGCTTGCCATGTTGCAAAACCCGCTGGTTATCGGCGTCGCTGGCCTGATGGCTTTTGCTGAATTGATCGCCGACAAGATTCCGGCCTTCGATTCATTGTGGGACAGTTTTCAAACCTTCATCCGCATTCCTGCCGGTGCCTTGCTCGCTGCCTTTGCAATGGGTGAGGTTGATCCCGCCTGGATAGTAGCCGCCGGATTGCTTGGCGGTACGATCACCGCCGGTACGCATTTTGCTAAAGCCGGTAGCAGGCTGGCGATCAATACCTCGCCCGAACCGTTTTCCAACTGGCTGGCGTCGTTTGGTGAGGAGGGCGTTTTGCTTGCCGGTTTATGGACGATGCTTGCTTCGCCCATACTCTTCCTTGGCTTGCTGGTGGTGTTTCTGGTGATTGCCGGATTTGTGCTGGTCAATCTCTGGGGCTTCGTCGGTCGGTTGGTGCGTCGCGTATAATTTTGGCCTTTATGGCCGTTTGTTACGGTCAACCGCTAAAAATCAGGAAAAATCATGCTCGACATTCAACAACTTCGCTCCAACCTTGACGCCGTTGCCGAAGGTTTGGCCAAGCGCGGCAAGCCGATCGACTTCACCGAATTCAAGGCGCTGGAAGCGGAACGCAAAACGCTGCAAACCCGGACTCAGGAACTTCAATCGCAGCGCAATACGCTGTCCAAACAGATTGGCATGTTGAAGGGGCAGGGCAAGGATGCTTCCGAAGTCATGGCGCAAGTGGGTGCCATTGGCGATGAGTTGAAGTCTTCCGAAACTCGCCTCGCCGAATTGCTCGAAAAATTCAACGCCATTCTTGCCGCGTTGCCGAATATTCCCGATGAATCGGTTCCGGTTGGCAGCGATGAGAACGGTAACGTCGAAGTCAAACGCTGGGGCACACCGCGCACTTTTGATTTTGAAGTTAAAGACCATACCGATGTCGGTGAGGCGCTCAACCAGCTCGATTTCACCACCGCTGCCAAAATCGCCGGCGCCCGCTTTTCGCTGCTCAAGGGCGGCCTGGCTCGCCTGCACCGCGCACTTGCCCAGTTCATGCTCGACACGCACACGGCAGATCACGGCTACACCGAGCTTTATGCGCCGTATCTGGTCAATGCTGCCAGCCTCTACGGCACCGGCCAGTTGCCGAAATTTGAAGAAGACCTGTTCAAGGTGCTGCGCGGCGATCAAGACCCGCTTTACCTGATTCCAACCGCTGAAGTGCCGGTGACCAACATTGTGCGCGACGAAATTCTGGCCGCTGAAGTGTTGCCGCTCAAGTTCGTTTGCCATACGCCATGCTTCCGTTCAGAAGCCGGTTCCGGCGGTCGCGATGTACGCGGCATGATTCGCCAGCATCAGTTTGACAAGGTCGAATTGGTTCAGGTGGTGCACCCGGAACAATCTGCCGAAGCGCACGAGGCACTGACCCGCCACGCCGAAATCATCCTTGAAAAACTGGAACTGCCTTACCGCCGCATGGCCTTGTGCACAGGCGACATGGGCTTCTCTGCTGCCAAAACCTACGATCTGGAAGTTTGGCTACCAGCACAAAATACCTACCGCGAAATTTCCTCCTGCTCCAACTTTGGTGCCTTCCAGGCGCGGCGCATGCAAACCCGTTACCGCAACGAAAAAAACAAGCCGGAACTGGTGCATACGCTCAATGGTTCCGGGCTGGCTGTCGGGCGGACGCTGGTCGCTATTCTGGAAAACTTTCAGAATGCCGATGGGAGTGTCACTGTTCCTGCTGTGCTGCAACCCTACATGGGCGGGGTGACAGTGCTTTCAGCCGCATAACTTCGGGCTGCGTTGGCGGGTGCTGGTCGCTCGCTTACTCGGCTTCGGTCGGACGGTTTGGGCTGACATCCTGACCAATTGTCGGCAGCCTGGGGGTGTCGTTGCTTGGCTCGTTCATTTCGATGGCCGAAATTGACTTGGCCGCCGCAATGTTTTTGGCGTAAGCCTTGCGCCGTTGCTCGATCTCATCGACCAGACGCTGGATGCCTGCCGCCGCCGATGAGTTGGGAATCAATGGTGAGGTGTTGTGCATCAAAATGTCATAATAGCTGCGGATGTTTTCGACAAGAATGACGGCTTCGCCACCTCGGGCGCGACTGATTTTTAGTTGCTGGAAATACTTGGGTTGCGCCATTTTCGGTAGTACGCGCTTCATTTCGTACCATGAATTGGGGTCCGCTTTCAATTGCCTGGCCAGCAGGCGCGCATTGTTGAAATGCCCAGGGCCGATATTGTAGGCAGCCAGCGCAAGCCAGGTGCGATCCGGCTCATCCACTTCGTCCGGCAAGGAATCCTTAAGCAGGTTGATATAACGGGCACCGGCCAGAATGCTTTCGCTGGCATCCAGCCGATTGCTGACTTCGAGGCGATCAGCCGTTTCCTCAGTCAACATCATGATGCCGCGGACATTAGTGTAACTGGTCGCGTTTGGATCCCAATGCGACTCGTGATAAGCAACCGCTGCGATCAGACGCCAGTCGATGCCAGTCAGCGCCTGTGCCGCATGAAAAAATTTGCGGAATTTAGGGAGTGTCGTTTCTATTTCACCCAAAAATTTAACGACATCAGCCTGGTCCAGGCGATGTGTATGCCCGAAGTAACGGTCATCCAATTTGGCCAAGGTGCCGTCATGCTGAATTTTTTGGACAAAAGCATTGGCGCGCGCCTCCAGCTCAAGATTCGGTTTTTCGCCAAATATCCAGACGATGGGTTGCTCCGCTTTCAGCGTCAAACTAGCTTGCAATGAAGGGATAATTTGGCTAGCGATATCAACTAGCGCAGAGTCGATTGCAACATAGCGAATTTTTCGCTCACCAAGCTGCTCAAGCAGATTGAAGATATCCGGGGATTTTTCTTCAATAATTTGCAGTTGTGGGATGTTTTTTTTCAGCATTTGCAGTGTATCTGCCTGGCGTGACCCCGCGATGACGTGAACTGTTTTCCCTTTTAATTCTTCCTTATCCAGCACGGGTGGTGAAGCTTCGTGCTGGACGATTACATCGTTCGTGTAACGGATATTTGGTGTGGTCTTGATTTTTCTGTTTTCAGGAGGGGAGAGCCAGGCTGCGGCGAGGTGCGCTTTGTTGTTGGTCAGTTGAGACTCAATTTCTTCAGGGGAAACAACAAGGTACTTTACGGCTACACCCAGTTCTTGCGCAAAGGACTCAACCAGATCATGCTCCAAACCAGAAATCTGATTGTTTTCCTCTGCTTTGTAGGTGAGCAAACCAGACGTTGTCAGGACTACGAGATCGTGCTGTCCTGGCGTCGGAAAGGGTAGGGCCAATCGTGACCCGACATCGCCGCAATTGACGACAAAAAAACAGGCAGCAGCCAGTGATAGACGTTTTATCCAGTGCATGTCCTGTGCTATTATACTGGCCGCTGCGGAGAGGTGGCAGAGTGGTCGAATGTACCTGATTCGAAATCAGGCGTACCGCAAGGTACCGTGGGTTCGAATCCCACCCTCTCCGCCAGCAGCCCAGTATTCAAGCGCCTTTCGGGGCGCTTTTTTGTTGTGTTCATTAATGCGCCCGTCCACAAATGGCGTAGTTGAAATAGGCAACCCGAGACGAGCAGCATCTTGATAGCACTCCCGGGGATGGGTTTTGAATGCCTGAAAATATTTAACAGGTGATCAGCCAGACACTTGATTGGGGCTGAAATTTGCTCGGTTATACAAAATGTCAATCACAGAGTGCTCGCAGATTTGATGCCAAACACACTGCCCGAAATTGTTGATGTGCTTAATATGTTTGATGGTCTCTGAATCATTTGCTTATATGTCTTATATAAGACAACTTTTCGTGGACGCTGGTCGTGAAATGTGCTGAAATTTCCTTCCATGACTCGTGATAACAATCGCTCGGCAATTCGCGCCACTTCACCGACCTTTAGTCCGCTCTACCGCCAGATCAAGGATTTTATGATCCGTAGTTTGGAGGCCGGTGAATGGGGTCCAGGTGACGCCATTCCCAGCGAGGGTGAATTGGCGGCGCGTTTCAATGTTAGTCAGGGAACCGTGCGCAAGGCCATTGATGAAATGGCGGCAGAAAACATGTTGGTCAGGCGCCAGGGCAAAGGAACATTCGTTGCAACTCACAGCGACCCCCGGTTTTTCTACCGTTTTTTGCGTCTGGTGCCTGATGACGGTAATGCGACGCACGCAGTTAGCGACCCACTTTCCTGTGTGACGCTGGATGCTACGCCAGAAGTTGCAACAGCCCTTGGTTTGGCGGTGGGCGAACAGGTTTTGTACGTCGAGCGGTTGCTGCGGTTTCGTGGCGAGGCCGTGGTGTTTGATCAGATTTATCTGGTTGGTGAATTGTTCAAGGGGCTTACGCTTGAGCGCCTCGGCGGTGGCGAAAAATCTCTCTATACTTTGTTCGAGGGAGACTTTGGTGTGCGCATGATTAGCGCAGAAGAGCATCTGCGGGCTGTTGCAGCAGATCCGTACAGTGCTGGCATGCTGAATGTGGCAACGGGGGAGCCGCTCTTGCTCGTTGAGCGTACAGCTTACTCATATGGCAACAAACCGGTGGAGTGGCGACGCGGTTTGTATTGCACGCGGCATCACTTTTATCGCAATGAATTAGGTTGAATTAGCTAGTGCTGATGTGGTGGCCTCAAAACGCTTGTCTTGGCGTGTTCAGGTGGATTTTGATTGTATAATTACAGTTCTTTTCAAACGACGTAAATGCGGGAAAACCGCATCTTTCGCGAGGGTTGACGTTCATGGCAGAAATGACCATAAAGAAACGTCCAAAAAATTTGGACTTGACCACAATACAATTGCCGTTACCAGGCAAGGTGTCGATCCTTCATCGCGTAAGCGGTGCCGGTTTGTTCCTTTTCCTGCCGGTGATCCTTTGGCTTTTTTCTGCCAGTCTGACTTCGGTGGATACTTTTGCTACCTTTAAGTCTGTGTTTTCCAGTTTGCCGGCCAAGGTGGTAATTGCAGGTTTGATCTGGTCTTTTGTGCATCACGCCTGTGCTGGTATCCGATTCTTGTTGCTTGATATGCATATCGGTATCGAAAAAGAAGAAGCGCGCAAATCGGCTGCTGTTGTCCTGGCTGTCAGCATTCCGTTGACACTCGTTCTTTGGGGGGTGCTGCTGTGATTCAACGCAATGTAGTAGGCGCTCATTACGGTCTTACTGACTGGATCGCACAGCGCGCCACCGCCGTTATCATGGCGGTCTATACGGTCATAATCAGCGCCGTGTTGCTGGTTGTTCGGCCTGGAAGTTTCGAGGCGTGGCAAGGTGTTTTTGCCAATGGTTTTATCAAATTCGTAACCTTCCTCTTTTTTGTCAGCTTGTTTTACCACGCCTGGATTGGTGTGCGTGACATCTGGATGGACTACGTCAAGCCGACGGGCCTGCGCCTGGCTTTGCATGTGGTTACCCTGGCTGCGCTGGTTGGTTACACCGCGTGGGCTGCTGCGATTCTCTGGAGGCTGTAAGCGTGAGTATTCCTATTCTCAAGTTTGATGCGGTGATTGTTGGCGCCGGTGGTGCCGGTCTGCGTTCCGCTATTCAATTGTCAGAAGCCGGTTTAAAAACGGCTGTTTTGTCCAAGGTTTTTCCGACGCGTTCGCACACGGTTGCTGCGCAGGGCGGGGTGGCTGCTTCTCTCGGTAATTCGGAAGAGGATCATTGGACATGGCACATGTACGATACCGTCAAAGGTTCCGACTGGCTCGGTGATCAGGATGCTATCGAGTTCATGTGTAAAAAAGCTAACGAAGTGGTTGTTGAGCTTGAGCACTACGGCATGCCTTTTGATCGTACCGATGATGGCAAGATCTACCAGCGTCCGTTTGGTGGTCACATGTCCAATTTTGGCGAAAAGCCGGTGCGTCGTTCATGTGCTGCGGCTGACCGTACCGGTCATGCCATGTTGCATGCCATGTATCAGCGTAACGTCAAGGCCAATACCCAGTTCTTTGTTGAATGGATGGCGCTTGATCTGATTCGTGATGAAGAAGGCCATGTTCTTGGTGTGACCGCCATGGAAATGGAAACTGGTCAGATCGTCATTTTCCACGCACGCGCAACAATTTTTGCAACGGGCGGTGCCGGGCGCATTTATTACTCTTCCACCAATGCCTTCATCAATACTGGCGACGGTTTGGGTATGGCAGCACGTGCTGGTATCCCGCTCGAAGATATGGAGTTTTGGCAGTTTCACCCGACCGGTGTTGCCGGTGCTGGTGTGCTTATTACCGAAGGGGTACGCGGCGAAGGCGGCATCCTGCGTAACAGCAACAAGGAACGTTTCATGGAGCGTTATGCGCCGAATGCCAAGGATCTGGCTTCGCGTGACGTGGTTTCCCGCGCCATGGCGACAGAAATCAAAGAAGGCCGTGGTTGTGGCGTCAATAAGGACTACGTCCTGCTCGATATCACCCACCTTGATCCGGCAACCATCATGAAGCGCTTGCCTGGTATTCACGAAATCGGTATACAGTTTGCTGGTGTTGATTGCCTGAAAGAACCTTTGCCGGTTGTGCCGACCTGTCATTACCAGATGGGCGGTATTCCGACGCACTTTTCCGGTCGTGTTGTCATGCCGCAAAACGGTGATGTTAATGCCGTGGTCCCTGGCTTCTATGCCGGTGGCGAATGTGCCTGTGCCTCGGTGCATGGTGCCAACCGTCTTGGTACCAACTCTCTGCTAGATTTGCTGGTTTTCGGAAAATCGGCTGGCGATTCTGCTGTCGAGGATCTGAAAGCTGGCCGCGCACACCGCGATCTGCCCAAGGATGTTTCCGACAGGACTTTGGCTCGTATTAGTGCGTTGGATAACCGTAAAGGTGGCGCCAATGTTAACGAAACTCGTCTGGCCATGCAGCGCACCATGCAGGATCATGCCGGCGTGTTCCGTTTCAGCGATATGCTGAAAGAAGGCGTCGCGAAGATTCTTGAAGTCGAAAAAGCTGCTCGTCAGCTTGAGATCAAGGATAAGTCGATGGCCTGGAATACGGCCCGTACTGAAGCGCTCGAAATGGAAAACCTGATCGAAGTCGCCAAGGCGACGATGATTTCTGCCGAAGCCCGCAAGGAGTCACGTGGTGCTCACGTCCGTGATGATGCGCCCGATACCCCGGAGTTTCCGAACGGTCGCAACGATGCGGTATGGCACAAGCATACGATGTTCTCCCCGGTCGATAACTCGATCACCTACAAGCCGGTCAACATGCAGCCGCTGACTGTCGACACCGTCGCGCTGAAGACGCGTTCGTACTAAACGGAGAAAGAATATGAGCAAACGTACAGTTCAATTCAGCATCTATCGGTACGATCCCGATCGTGACGACGCGCCCTACATGCAGGATATTTCGATTGATCTCGAGCCGACTGACCGCAAGCTGCTGGATGCGTTAACCAAGCTGAAGGCTAAGGACGATGCGATTTCTTATCGTCGTTCTTGCCGCGAAGGTGTTTGTGGCTCGGATGCCATGAACATCAACGGCAAAAATGGCCTGGCTTGTTTGACCGACATCGATAGCCTGAAGCAGCCGATTGTTTTGCGTCCGCTGCCTGGCCTGCCAGTCATCCGCGATTTAATCGTCGACATGACGCAGTTTTTCAAACAGTATCACTCGATCAAGCCTTATTTGATCAACAACGACCCGCCGCCAGAGCGTGAGCGTTTGCAGTCGCCTGAAGACCGTGAGGAGTTAAACGGGCTTTATGAGTGTATTTTGTGCGCTTGTTGCTCAACATCTTGCCCTTCGTTCTGGTGGAATCCGGACAAGTTCGTTGGCCCGGCTGGTCTTTTGGCTGCTTATCGCTTTATTGCAGATACCCGTGATCAGGCAACCAATGAGCGTCTCGATAACCTCGAAGATCCTTATCGCCTGTTCCGTTGCCACACCATCATGAACTGTGTTGACGTATGTCCTAAGGGTCTTAATCCGACCAAGGCTATCGGCAAGATCAAGGATATGATGGTTCGTAGAGCTGTTTGATGGAAAGAAAAGACTACGAACGACTGCGCTGGCGATGTGTACGCCGCGGTTTGCTGGAAGTAGATATTGCTTTAACCCGCTTTCTCGACGATGGTTTCGACAAACTGGACGAGGCGCAGCAGCAGGCGTTCGTGGAGCTTGCCGACATGGAGGATCATGATCTCTGGCATCTGATTAGTGGTCAGGCAGATATCGATGATTCCCGGTTGGCGGCTATAGTGGATTTGTTACGTAAGAGTTGAGTAAGGTGAATGCTCTAATTTGAGCATCCAGCGATTTTTGGCACTGTAGTGATAACCGATACCTGTAAAGGGAATACACGATGACGACCGAACGCAAAGCAACACTGACAATTGATGGGCAAGCTCCTGTAGATTTCACGATCATGACGCCGACGCATGGCAATGACTGTATCGATATTCGTACGCTTGGTGCCAAAACCGGCTTATTTACATATGATTCAGGGTTTTTGTCGACGGCAAGCTGCAAGTCAAAGATTACTTTCATTGACGGCGATGTTGGCCAGTTGCTCTATCGCGGTTATCCGATTGAACAGCTCGCAGAAAACTGCAATTTCCTAGAAGTCACCTATCTGCTAAAGAATGGTGAGCTGCCAAATGCAGAGCAAAAAGCCAAGTTTGAAAACACTATCAAGAACCACACGATGGTGCATGAGCAACTTGCCAAGTTCTTCTCTGGTTTCCGCCGTGATGCCCATCCGATGGCTGTAATGACTGGTGTAGTTGGTGCGCTGTCAGCCTTCTACCACGACGCAATGGATTTCTCTGACGCAGAGCATCGCAACGTTAGCTTCAATCGTCTGGTTGCCAAGCTGCCGACCATTGTTGCCATGGCCTACAAATACAATACCGGCATGCCGTTTATGCATCCGGACAACTCGCTCGATTACACCTCAAACTTCATGCGCATGATGTTTGGCAATCCGTGTGAAAAGTACGTCCCGAATCCGGTACTGGTTCGTGCAATGGACATGATTTTCACGCTGCATGCCGATCACGAGCAGAATGCTTCAACCTCTACCGTTCGTCTGGCCGGCTCTT
>JBDKHF010000008.1:0-26565 GCA_039797825.1 Pseudomonadota bacterium
CCGAACAGGCCGCGCGGCATGAAGAAGAGGATGAACAGGATGAGCACGAAGGGAATCGCATCCTTGTAGGCGGACGACAGATACCCGGCACCCATGGCTTCCAGGATGCCCACCAGCAGCCCACCCAGCACGGCCCCGAGACCATTGCCCAGGCCGCCGACCACCGCCGCGACAAAGCCCTTCAGGCCGAGCATGATGCCCACATCGTAGGAAGTCAGCGTGATCGGCGTGATCAGGATGCCGCCGAGTGCGCCGAGTGCCGCCGACATGGCGAAACTCATGAACAGCACCCAACTGGTGTTGATGCCGACCAGTTCAGCCGCCAGTCGATTGACCGAAGTCGCCAGCATGGCCTTGCCCTGCAAGGTACGGTTGAAGAAATACCAGAGCGCGACGACGACCAGCGCGGTAACGCCCAGCACCCAGAGGCTTTGCGGCATCAGCGTGGCGCCGAGAATTTCAATCGGCGTTTCACCGGAAAACGCCGGCAGGCTGTGCGTGCCCTTGCCGAAAATGACCGTCGTCAAACCGCGAATGACCAGCGAGGCGCCGATGGTGATGATGATCAGCGTCACCGTTTCCGCCCCCTTGACTGGTTCGATGGCGAGCTTTTCGACCAGCACACCGACGATGGCGGGGATCAGGATGGCGAGAATCAAGGCCACGGGCAGGGGCAAGCCCATCTGGGTGAAGAACACCGCCAGCATACCGCCGAGCATGATGAACTCGCCCTGGGCAAAGTTGATCACGTTGCTGGCGTTGTAGATCAGCGTAAAACCGAGAGCGGCCAGCGCATAAGTCGCGCCGACCGTGATCCCGGAAAAGAGGAATTGCAGGAACTGGGCCAGCATCATGCCCTCCTTCTCTGTAGTTCTGGGGTGTTCATCTCGTCTCCTGATGTTTTTATAGAGAGTATTACGGTCAACCGCTTAAACCGGCAATAAATGCTCGGCATCGGCCGTCACCGGCTGCTGCTGGGCAAAGAAGCCTTCAGTGTGAATCAACTCATCCAGCGCACCTTGAGCCTTGGCAGCAGCGACACAGCTTTCAACAAACTCCGGGCTACCGGCCACAAAAATCGTGTGTTTGGACAAATCCTTGAACAGTTGCGGCAGGACGACATCGATACGGCCAGCCAGATAACCCTCGGTTTGTTCGCGGGTCAGCGTCACCTTGTAATCAAAATTGCGGTGCTTGGTACGCCACCAGGCCATCATGCCCTGGCTGTAAACATCTTCCTGCGTGCGAGCCGAAAACAACATCGTGACCGGTTTCTTGAAACCACGGCGCAAGGCGGCTTCGGCCAGCGCCAGCACGGGCGCCAGGCCGGTACCGGCGGCGATGCAGAGGACCGGCGTATCGACCGACGGATCACCGATGAAAGTGCCGTAGGCGCCGGAAAGCTTGACGCTTTCGCCGACCTTCAATTGATCATGAACCCAGTTGCTGGTCACGCCGCCTTCAGCGCGGGCGACTTGCAGGACCAGCTCGCCATCCGGGCGCGGGGCGTTGGAAATCGAATAGGCGCGCGCCGGAATATCGTCACGCGGGTTGCCCAGCGTGACGTATTGACCAGGCCAGTAGCGGATCGGCTGGCCGACCGGGCGCAGGCGCAGTTCAACGACACGGGCGGCGATCTGCTTTTTATCGGTGACGACAAACAGCGCATTTTCACGCGGCGGGAAGAGTTTGGGCTTGGCATCGAGCGTGCCCCACTCAATGGTCAGCTCTTCGGAAATCGGTTTGGCCATGCACATCAGGCCATAGCCCTGCTTGCGTTCGTCCTGCGACAGCGCCATGTCGAGCACCATGCCCTGGTCGAACTGGCCGGTCGTGACCTTGACCTTGCATTCACCGCAAGCGCCGGCACGACAGTTATTGGGCAGCGCGTAGCCAGCCTTTTCGAGCGCCATCAGAACGGTATCGCCATAGGCACAATCGACCGATTTGCCGGACGGTTGCATGATGATACGAGCCATTTTCTTCCCCTTTTGTCTTGGTTTCTTTGTTGCGGCAAAACCGGCACCTCTTGCGAGATGCCGGCTACCAACCGGTTACGGTCAACCGGTTAAAAGACCGGAATAATGTCGTCCAGATCGACGTCGCTGACTTCCTGACCGGAAATACCCACTTCCGGAATCGCCGGGAACGGGATGTTGTAGCGATCCAGCACGCCCTTCAGGTTGATCATTGCGTTGCGCCAGTTTTCCTTCTTCGCTTCATAAGAAGGGATACCAAAACCGGCACCGCGCGCCACTTCTTCGCCTTCGCGCTGGTTGGCGATGAAGTCATCCGGCAAGTCCCAGAATTCCATCGGCGGTTCGAACAGCACAGCGGACAGGAACAGGTAACCAGCGCGAATCTGCTTGGTGACGATGCCCTTGGTCGCATCATCCAGACCCGGATAGTCACGCTCCATGACGGCCATGCAGATCGCCATGTGACGGCCTTCGTCGCGGCCAATGTTCTTGAAACCTTCCTTGAAAACGGCTTCGCGGGAGTTGTCGAACATTTGCTTGAAGATCGTCGCAGCAGCAATTTCGCCCATCAGGAAGGAGCTGAACAAGACGGCCAGGTCGTACTTGGGCACGGCCTTCTTGTAACCCGTCCAGTAACGGCCGCCGTTGAAATACAACCATTTGACGTTCTTCTGCAGGCGCTTGCCAAGTTCGGTTTTCGGCTCGTAAGTGATCGGGTCCGGATGGCCAAGCATTTTGGTGATCGCCAGGCCGCACATGATTTCGTGGTTCTGCTCGTCACGGGTCACCGAGAAGAAGCATTTGCGCACCGGGTCTTCTTCATGCACTTCGTAGGTCTTGATCAGCGCTTCGGCAAAAACCGGCGGTGCTGAGGCATCAAACACGGAAAGCAGGCTCCACCAATAAGCGATGGATTCGCGCTCTTCCCAGGTGTAGCTATCAACATCCAGCGTATCCCAGGGCAGCTTTTCCGGATCCCAGTTCTCGCGCAGCGAAGCTTCCCAAACTTCCTGCAACTTCTTGGTCTTCACATTCCACGACAGCGGATAAATATTTGGCTGCTCGGTTTCCGGCGGGAACTCCATCTTGTCGGCAAACCGTTCCTTATGGCTAGACATGTCTCACTCCTCGATAGGGATTTTTGATCAGATTAGTAATCCATCCAACGCGTCGGATGGCGCAAGGCAAATAATGATACCCACACACACCATTCGTCAACTGATTTTGTATCGTATTAATAAATATTTTACGCGGAACTTATTTTGCAATCTGAAACACACGGCGTTTTTTCTTACATAAAAACCGCTTTAACTTTGTTTACTAATGTTTATTTAGTTTCTGTGCAATTGCTTTCTCTATACAGAATACAGATAAACAGCTATTTTCGCGATACTTTTGTTTGACTTTTACGAACATTCTTCGTATCGTGCATACAGATCGGTGCCCTACCCTTGCGCACCCACCCAAAATATTTCGTCACGGAGATCGCCATGTCCCTGCAGCTACTTGAAAAGCACCGCGCCACACTAGAAGGTGCACTCAACGCCATCCACACCCGTGGTTATTGGGCGGCCTACAACGAGATGCCCAGCCCCAAGACTTATGGCGAAAGTGCTGCCGAAGATGGCAAGAAGGCTTTTGAAGCGCACCTGGGCCAGAAATTCGAATTGAATCAGCCCGGCCAGAGCGGCTGGCTGGCTGGCGAGCAATCGCCCTACGGCGTTGAACTCAATGTGCAATATCCCGTTTGCGATCACCAGGCGCTGATCGCCGCCGGCCAGCAAGCGATGACCGGCTGGCAGAAAGCCGGCGCCGATGGCCGTACCGGCATCTGCCTGGAAATCCTTGAGCGCCTCAACAAGCAGAGTTTTGAACTCGCCCACTCGGTGATGATGACCACCGGCCAGGGCTGGATGATGGCCTTCCAGGCCGGTTCGCCACACGCTCAGGATCGCGGCCTTGAAGCTGTCGCCTACGCCTATCGTGAAATGAGCTTTGTGCCGGGTGAAACGACCTGGGAAAAGCCGCAGGGCAAGAACCCGCCGCTGGTCATGAAGAAGCATTTTGAACTGGTCGGCCACGGCGTCGGCGTCGTTGTCGGCTGCGGCACCTTCCCGACCTGGAACACCTACCCCGGCCTCTTTGCCGCGCTGGCTACCGGCAACGCCGTGATCGTCAAGCCGCACAGCAACGCCATCCTGCCGGCAGCGATCACCGTCCGTACCATCCGCGCCGTGCTTGCTGAAAATGGCATCGATCCCAACCTGGTTAGCTTATGCGTCACCGACCAGCGCGAAACGACGCAGGCGCTGGTGACCGACAAGGCAGTCAAGTCGGTCGACTTCACCGGCGGCAATATTTTTGGCCAGTGGCTGATCGACAACTGCCGTCAGGCCCGCGTTTATGCCGAACTGGCTGGCGTCAACAATATCGTCATCGACTCGACCGATGCCTACAAGCCAATGCTGCGCAACCTGGCCTTTACGCTGGCGCTTTACTCCGGCCAGATGTGCACCACCTCGCAGGCGATTTTTGTCCCGGCTGGCGGCATCGAAACGGAAGACGGCCCGAAGAGCTATGACGAAATCTGCGCCGATCTGGCGCGCGCCGTTTCCGGTTTTCTGGCCAAGCCGGAAGTTGCCCTCGCCGTCCTCGGCGCTGTGCAATCCGCCGATACCCTGAAGCGCATCACCGAAGCCGACAGCGGCGCGCTGGGCAAGGTCATCCTCGCTTCGACCAAGCTCGAAAATCCTGATTTCCCACAAGCCGAAGTCCGCACCCCGGTCCTGCTTGCCTGCGATGCTGCCGATGAAGCCGCCTACATGGAAGAGCGCTTCGGCCCGATCAGTTTCATCGTCAAGGTTGCCGACACCGCTGCAGCGATTGCCCTTTCCGAGCGAATTATCAGCACCCACGGCGCGTTGACCGCAGGGGTTTACTCAACCAACGCTGACGTGCTCGACGCGATGACCGCCGCCACCATGCGCTCAAAAGTCGCCCTGTCGATCAACCTGACCGGCGGCGTTTTCGTAAACCAGTCGGCGGCTTACTCCGATTACCACGGCACCGGTGGCAATCCGGCGGCCAATGCGTCGTATGCCGATGCTGCCTTCGTCGCCAATCGTTTCTGTGTTGTGCAGCGCCGTTACCACGTGTAAGTCCCTCACCGTCATTCCCGCGTAGGTCGGGTTTTAACCCGACAACCACAACGGCAATGTCGGGTTGAAACCCGACAACCACAACGGCAATGTCGGGTTGAAACCCGACCTACGCAGCTGCACGAGTTAAGGAGATCTAAATGAAATTTGAAAATATTCTTTTCGAAGTGGTCGATGGCATTGCCCGCCTGACCCTCAACCGCCCGGACAAGCTGAACAGCTTTACCGGCGCCATGCACGCCGAATTGCGTACAGCGCTGGATCACGTCCAGAACGACAAAAACGTCCGTGTTCTGGTGTTGACCGGCGCCGGCCGCGCCTTCTGTGCCGGCCAGGACTTAGCCGACCCGGACATGCAAAAAGTCGACGGCAAGATGCCGGACATCGGCAATCTCGTCGAAGCCAATTACAAACCGCTGATCCTGCGCCTGCAGAACCTGCGCGTGCCGACCATCGCTGCGGTCAACGGCATTGCTGCCGGCGCCGGCGCTTCGGTGGCGCTGGCTTGCGATCTGGTGGTAGCCAGCAAATCCGCCTCCTTCCTGCAAGCCTTCAGCAAAATCGGCCTGATTCCCGACACTGGCGGCACCTGGTTCCTGCCACAACGCATCGGCATGGCCCGCGCCATGGGCCTTGCCCTGCTCGCCGACAAATTGCCGGCGGAAAAAGCCGCCGAATGGGGGCTGATCTGGTCGTGCGTTGAAGATGGCGAATTCGCTGGCGCAGTCGATGCGCTGGCCAAGCAACTGTCCACCGCGCCAACCAAGGCGCTGGTCCGTACCCGTCAAGCCATGCACGCCGCCCCCGGCCACACGCTGGAGCAGCAACTGTCGATGGAAGGCGGTTTCATGCGCGAACTGGGCTGGAGCCCGGATTACGCCGAGGGCGTCGCCGCCTTTATGGCCAAGCGCGCGCCGAATTTCAGCGGAGAGTAAGACGATGAGCACCCTCTCCCCTCCTTCGACTGGCTCAGGACAGGCCAAGCCCTCTCCCATAAATGGGCGAGGGGAGCAACTTCCCCAATCGGCCATCATCGCCGTTGTCGGTACCGGCGCGATGGGCGCCGGCATTGCCCAGGTGGCTGCTGCCGCCGGTCATCCAGTCAAACTACTTGATGCACGACCTGATGCCGCCGCCCGCGCCGTTGCCGGGATTCGCGCCCAGTTCGCAAAAATGGCCGAAAAAGGCAAGTTGACCGCAAGCGCCGCCGAAGCTGCATCTGCACGTTTAACTGCTGTTGATCAACTGACTGACCTCGCCGATTGCGCGCTGGTCGTTGAAGCGATTGTCGAAAATCTCGAAGCCAAGCAGACGCTTTACCGCGATCTCGAAAGCATTGTTGCGGTCGACTGCATTTTCGGCACCAATACTTCGTCGATTTCGGTGACCGCCATCGGCGCCGCATTGAAGCACCCCGAGCGCCTCGCCGGCCTGCATTTTTTCAACCCGGCACCGTTGATGGCACTGGTTGAAATCGTCTCCGGCCTGGCCACCGACCCGGCGGTTGCCGCCACGCTTTACGCCACCGCCACTACCTGGGGCAAATCAGCGGTGCACGCCAAATCGACGCCCGGTTTTATCGTCAATCGCGTCGCCCGCCCCTATTACGCCGAGGCCTTGCGCCTGGCGCAGGAAGGCGCCGCCGATTATGCGACCATCGACGCCGTCATGCGCGAAGCCGGCGGCTTCCGCATGGGGCCGTTCGAGTTGATGGACATGATCGGCCACGACGTCAATTTCGCCGTGACCAACTCGGTCTGGCGCGCCTTCTACAACGACCAGCGTTTTTTGCCCTCGCTGATTCAGCAGGAACTGGTCGATGCCGGTTTCTTCGGCAAAAAGACCGGGCGCGGCTTTTACGATTACCGCGCAGGCGCCGTCAAGCCCGAGCCGCAAAGCGAAGCAGCGCAAGCCCCGGCAGGAAAAATCACTCTGTTTGGCGAGTCGACCGCAACAGAAGCGCTGGCCGAAAGACTGGAACACAGCGGCCTTTCCTTCAATCGCGCCCCAGATAGCGACGCCCTGAAGGAAGTCCCCTTGGGGGATGGCCGCGTCGCCAGCATCGGCAACGCCGTGATTTATGTGACGGATGGGCGCAGTGCCACTCAGCGTGCCAGTGAAAGCGGCATCGCCAACACCGTGCTGATCGACCTCGCGCTCGATTACGGCCAGGCCACGCGCCTCGCCATTGCCGCCGCCGAGCAGTGCGAGCCGGCGGCGATGGCCGCCGCGATTGGCCTCCTGCAAGCCGCCGGGTTCAAAGTCTCGCGCTTCCGCGATGTGCCCGGCCTCGCCGTCATGCGCAGCGTTGCCATGCTCGCCAATGAAGCCGCCGATGCGGTCAATCAGGGCGTCTGCTCGGCAAACGCAGCCGATTCGGCGATGCGTCTGGGCGTCAATTACCCCTGCGGCCCGCTGGCCTGGGCCGATCAGGTCGGCGTGACCAGCATCCGTAACGTGCTGGCCAACCTTGGTAACAGCTACGGCGAAGACCGCTATCGCATTTCCCCGCTGATTCAACGCGCCGTTTTTGCCGGAAGGAAAATTCATGACTGAACCCAAACTGAGCGCCGCCGAAGCGCAAGCTCTGGCCGACGCCACCGCCGAAGCCATGTGGTCGCGCGACCGTGCCGCCCAGGCGCTGGGCCTCAAAATCGTCCGCGTCCAGCCCGGTGCCGCTTTGCTCACCATGCTGGTCCGTAGCGACATGGTCAACGGCCACCACATCTGCCACGGCGGCATGATCTTCAGCCTGGCCGACACTGCCTTCGCCTACGCCTGCAACAGCTACAACAAGAACACCGTTGCCTCGGCCTGCCATATCGACTTTTTGGCTCCAGCCAAGGAAGGCGAAACGCTCGAAGCCGAAGCCGTCGAGCGCTCCGCAGCGGGCCGCACCGGCGTCTACGACATCACCGTACGAACAACTAGCGGCAAGACCGTCGCCCTGTTTCGCGGCAAAAGTTATCGCATCAACGGCGAAGTCATTGCCGGTTTGGAAAAGCAGTAGTTAGTTGCTAGTAAGCGAGAGTTGTTAGCAAAACCACTAATAACTCTAGCGACTAGCAACTAATAACTAACAACTAAAAAAGGAGACACTCATGACATCAAAAAAAGCATTGCCCGGCGAACTGGATCCGATTGAAACCGCCAGCCGCGACGAGATTTCAGCCCTGCAGATCGAGCGCCTGAAATGGTCGCTGCGCCACACCTACGACAACGTCGAGCCCTACCGCAAAAAATGCCTGGAAAAAGGCGTGCACCCTGACGAGCTTAAAACGCTGGCTGACCTCAGCAAATTCCCGTTCATGACCAAGACGGATCTGCGCGACAACTATCCGTTCGGCCTGTTCGCCGTGCCGCGCACCAAGATCGCCCGCCTGCACGCTTCGAGCGGCACGACCGGCAAATCGGTCGTCGTCGGTTACACCAAAAACGATATCGACAACTGGGCCAACGTCGTCGCCCGCTCAATCCGTGCTGCCGGCGGCCGGGCGGGTGACATGGTGCATGTTGCCTACGGCTACGGCATGTTCACCGGCGGTCTCGGCGCCCATTACGGCGTCGAGCGGCTAGGCTGTACCGCTGTGCCGATGTCAGGCGGGCAAACCGAAAAGCAGGTCCAGCAGATCATGGATTTCAAGCCGGAAATCATCATGGTGACGCCCTCCTACTCGCTGGTGATTGCTGAAGAATTTGAACGCCTCGGCATCAAGCCCGAAGATATTTCCCTGAAAATCGGCATCTTCGGCGCCGAACCGTGGGGCGAAGGCATGCGCGGTGAAATCGAGCGCAAGCTCGGCATCGACGCCATCGACATCTACGGCCTAACTGAAGTCATGGGCCCCGGCGTCGCCTGCGAATGTATCGAAACCAAGGATGGCCCAGTGATCTGGGAAGACCATTTCTACCCGGAAATCATCGACCCGGAAACCGGCGAAGTGTTGCCCGACGGTGAAGAAGGCGAACTGGTGTTCACCTCGCTGACCAAGGAAGCCTTCCCGGTCATCCGTTACCGCACCCGCGACCTGACCCGCCTGCTGCCGCCCACTTCGCGCTCCTTCCGGCGGATCGGCAAGATCACCGGGCGCTCGGACGACATGCTGATCGTCCGTGGCGTCAATGTTTTCCCGACCCAGATCGAAGAACAGATCCTGCGCGACCAGCGACTGGCCGGTACGTATCAGATTTTGCTGACGCGTGACGGCCACCTGGATAACGTCGAAATCCGCTGCGAACTGCAACACGCGCTTTCCGGCAAATTGCCCGCTTCGGAAATCCAGACGATCAGCAAGGAGCTGCAGCACCGGATCAAGACCATCGTCGGGATTTCAACGCGGATCACCGTCATGGAACACGACTCGATTCCGCGCACGCTGACTGGCAAGGCCAAACGCGTGCTGGATGAACGGCCAAAACAGCAGTAGGTAGTAATTAGTCGCTAGTCGTTAGCAAAAAGCTGGCGACTAATGACTAACAACTAGCGACCACAAGCTACCGACTAAGGACTAACAACTAATGACCCAAGCTTACATCTGCGACGCAATCCGCACCCCCATTGGCCGCTACGGCGGCGCGCTGGCCGGTGTTCGCCCTGACGACCTCGGCGCCATTCCGCTCAAGGCGTTGATGGAACGCAACCCGCAAGTCGACTGGACCGCGGTCGAAGACATCATCTACGGCTGCGCCAACCAGGCCGGTGAGGACAACCGCAACGTCGCCCGCATGTCCGGCCTGCTCGCCGGTCTGCCGGTCGAAGTGCCGGGCACCACGGTCAACCGCCTGTGTGGGTCAGGAATGGATGCCGTCGGCCTCGCCGCCCGTTCGATCAAATCCGGTGAAACCGAATTGATGATCGCCGGTGGCGTCGAAAGCATGTCGCGCGCGCCCTTCGTCATGGGCAAGGCCGAATCGGCCTTCGCGCGCAACGCGGCGATTTTCGACACGACCATCGGCTGGCGCTTCGTCAATCCGGCTATGAAGAAGCTCTACGAAACGCATTCGATGCCGCAGACGGCCGACAACGTCGCCGCCGATTTCGCCATCAATCGCGCCGATCAGGATGCTTTCGCCGTGCGCTCGCAACAGCGCTGGGCCGCTGCACAAGCGGCCGGACGCTTTGCCGACGAGATCGTGCCGGTCATCATCCCGAAGAAAAAGGGTGATCCGCAAATCGTTACGGTCGACGAGCATCCACGCCCGGAAACCACGCTGGAAATGCTGGCCAAGCTCAAGGGCGTCAATGGCCCGGAACTCAGTGTTACGGCGGGCAATGCTTCCGGCGTCAATGATGGCGCCTGCGCCCTGCTGCTGGCTTCCGAAAACGCGGCCAGCAAATATGGCCTGACGCCGCTGGTCCGTGTCGTCGGCATGGCCACCGCCGGCCTGCTGCCGCGCATCATGGGTTTCGGCCCGGCGCCGGCAGTACGCAAGGTGCTGGCCAAAACCGGCCTGTGCCTTGATCAGATGGATGTCATCGAATTGAATGAAGCCTTTGCAGCACAAGGCTTGGCGGTGTTGCGCGACCTCGGCCTGGCCGACGATGCTGCACATGTGAATCCCAACGGCGGGGCAATTGCCCTCGGCCACCCGCTCGGCATGAGCGGTGCCCGACTGGTGACCACCGCCGCTTATGAACTCAAACGCCGTGGCGGTCGCTATGCCCTGTGCACCATGTGTATCGGTGTCGGGCAAGGGATCGCCATGGTGATCGAGCGTGTTTGACCCTATACCTACAGAGGAGACAAATCCATGAATCATTCAGTCAAAAAACTCGTCACCGGCGCCGCGCTGGTCTTTGCAGCCTTTGGCGCGATTGCCGCTGATCCGATCAAGATCGGCTCGGTGCTTTCCGTGACCGGCCCCGCCGCCTTCCTTGGCGATCCGGAACTGAAGACGCTGCAACTTTACGTCGCCGAAATCAACAAAAAAGGCGGCGTGATTGGTCGCCCGCTTGAGCTGGTTCATTACGACGACGGCAGCGATGCCGGCAAGGCCAACGGCTTCACCAAGCGCCTGATCGACGACGACAAGGTCGACATTCTGGTCGGCGGCACGACCACCGGCGCCACCATGTCGGCCGCGCCGCTGGTTGAGAAGGCGGGCATCCCGTTCATCTCGCTGGCCGGTGCTGTGGTCATCATCGAGCCGGTCAAGAAATTTATTTTCAAAACCCCGCACACCGACCGCATGGCGGCTGAAAAGGTCTTCGAGGACATGAAGAAACGCGGCCTGACCAAGGTTGCACTGCTTTCTGAAACCTCCGGTTTCGGCGCTTCCGGCAAGAAGGAAACCGAAGCTGTTGCCGGCAAGTACGGCATCACCCTGGTCGCCAACGAAACCTACGGCCCGAAAGATACCGACATCAGCCCGCAGCTGACCAAGATCAAGAACACCGCCGGCGTTCAGGCTGTTTTCGTCTTTGGTCTCGGCCAGGGCCCGGCTATTGTCACCAAGAACTACAAGCAACTCAGCATTGCCCTGCCGCTTTATCAGTCGCATGGCGTCGCTTCGGATGACTTCCTGAAACTGGCTGGCCCGGCAGCGGAAGGCGTTCGTCTACCGTCACCGGCGCAGTTGATTCCGGAAAAATTGGCCGCCAATGATCCGCAAAAGCCGGTCGTTACCGCTTATGCACAAGCCTACAAGACCGCCTACAAGCAGGATGTCTCGACTTTCGGCGGCTATGCCTACGACGGCCTGATGCTTGCGGTCGACGCGATTAAGCGGGCCAATTCCACCGACAAGGCCAAGGTGCGTGACGCGCTCGAAGCAACCAAGGGCTTCGTCGCGACCAGCGGCACGTTCAACATGTCGGCCACCGACCACATGGGCCTCGACCTCTCTTCCTTCCGCATGCTGGAAGTCAAGGGCGGTGATTGGTCCATCGTTCAGTAATCAAGTCGTAGCGGGGAAGTCGCCCGCCGGCGATTTCCCCAATCAGGAGAACACCATGTACACCCAGTCGTTCAACGTGCAGGACACGCCCGGTGCAAAACCCGTTGCCTTGGCAGCGTCCAAAGAAGACCCCGCGCTGCAGGCCGCTTTCGATGCCCGCATCGATGCCGATGGCCGCATCGAGCCGCAGGACTGGATGCCGGACGCCTATCGCAAGACGCTGGTGCGCCAGATCAGCCAGCACGCGCACAGCGAAATTGTCGGCATGTTGCCCGAGGGCAACTGGATTTCGCGCGCCCCCAGCCTCAAGCGCAAGGCGATCCTGATCGCCAAAGTCCAGGACGAAGGTGGCCACGGCCTTTACCTTTACTCGGCTGCCGAAACCCTGGGCACCAGCCGCGACCAGATGCTCGAAGGCCTGCACAGCGGCCGCGCCAAATACAGTTCCATCTTCAATTACCCGACCCTGACCTGGGCCGACGTCGGCGTTGTTGGCTGGCTGGTCGATGGCGCCGCGATCATGAATCAGGTGCCACTCTGCCGCTGCTCCTATGGCCCCTACGCCCGCGCCATGGTGCGGGTCTGCAAGGAAGAATCCTTTCACCAGCGCCAGGGCTACGAAGCCCTGCTGGTGATGATGACCGGTACCGCCGAGCAAAAGGCGATGGTCCAGGATGCGGTCAACCGCTTCTGGTGGAAGTGTCTGGCCATGTTCGGGCCGCCCGACGCCGACAGCCCGAACAGCGTGCAGGGCATGCGCTGGGGCATCAAGCGCATCTCCAATGATGATCTGCGCCAGAAATTTATCGACGCCACCGTGCCGCAAGCCAAGGTACTCGGCGTGACGCTGCCCGACCCCGACCTGAAATGGAACGAGGAACGCCAGCATTACGACTACGGGCAGATCGACTGGGACGAATTCTGGGCCACCGTTAATGGCAACGGCCCGTGCAACAAGGAACGCCTGGCGACCCGCGTCAAGGCTTACAGCGAAGGCCAATGGGTACGTGACGCCGCCATGGCGTACGCCCGCAAACAACAAGAACGCAGCATGAAGGAGGCAGCATGACTACCGAATTGAAAGAATGGCCGCTCTGGGAAATTTTCATCCGCAGCAAGCAGGGCCTTGAACACAAGCACTGCGGCAGCCTGCACGCCGCCGATGCCAAACAAGCGCTGGAAATGGCGCGTGACGTCTACACCCGGCGCCAGGAAGGCGTCAGCATCTGGGTGCTGCCGTCGAGCGCAATCACTGCCAGCAACCCGGATGAAAAGGGCGAACTGTTCGACCCGGCGGCTGACAAGATCTACCGCCACCCGACCTTTTATGACATCCCGGACGCCGTGGGGCACATGTAATGAGCGCCGCCGTCGATTACCTGCTGCACCTCGCCGATAACGCGCTGGTGCTCGGCCAGCGCAATGCCGAATGGTGCGGCCACGGGCCGATTTTGGAAGAAGACATCGCCCAGTCCAACGTCAGCCTCGACCTGATCGGTCAGGCCCGCCTGCTCTATCAACTGGCCGCCACGCTCAATGGCGCAGGGGTTACCGAGGATCAACTGGCCTACTTCCGCGACACGCACGAGTTCCGCAACTACACCCTGCTCGAACTGCCGCACCACGGCCCGCTTTCCGCCTACGCCAGCAGCAGTCTGGACTACGGCACGACCATCGTCCGCAACTTCCTCTACAGCGCCCTGATGGCCCTGCTTTGGGAAGCGCTGGAAAAATCGGCTAACGCCGATCTCTCCGCGATTGCCGCCAAGTCGCTCAAGGAAGTGCGCTACCACCTGCGCCATTCCCGCGACTGGCTGGTCCGCCTCGGCGATGGCACCGACGAATCGCATGCCCGCAGCCAGGCCGCGCTCGACCATCTCTTCCCCTACACCCAGGAATTCTGGGCGCCCAGCCCTGCCGAAGCGGCAGCAATCGCCGCCGGCATTGGCGTCGATCTCAATACACTGAAGGCGGATTGGGATGCCATCGTCGATGCCGCCCTCAGCGAAGCCACGCTACAGCGCCCGGCGCTTGGCGGCTACGTCCCGGAAGGCAAGAAAGGCATCCACTCCGAGCATCTCGGCTTTTTGCTCGCCGAAATGCAGAGCCTCGCCCGCGCCCATCCGCAAGGTGTCTGGTAAGCCGATGAGCGCCACTATCGAGGAAGTCTGGGCTGCACTGGAGGATCTGGCCGATCCCGAAATTCCGGTCATTTCCCTGCGCGAACTTGGCATCCTGCGCGAAGTCCGCAGCGGTGCCGACGGGCTGGAGGTGGTCATCACCCCAACCTACAGCGGCTGCCCGGCGATGGGCCAGATTGAGGATGATGTGCGGTCAACCCTGAAAAACCGGGGAATTTCTGCAAGCATCGTGACGCGCCTGGCACCGGCCTGGACCACTGACTGGATGAGCGAAACCGGCAAGGAAAAGCTGCGCACCTACGGCATCGCCCCGCCGCACCAGACGCCAGCCGGCAGCAGCGTAGTACGTTTCATCAGCCAGCCAGCCAAGGCCGAAGCAGTGCCCTGCCCGCATTGCGGCTCTAGCAACACTGTGGTTTCCTCGCATTTTGGTTCAACGGCCTGCAAGGCACTCTACAAGTGCCGGGATTGCCAGGAACCGTTCGATTATTTCAAGCCGTACTAAGTAAATACTAGCAACCGCATCAATGCTAGTTGCGTGAAAAAATCACTCCCTCTCCACCAACTTGTTGGGGGAGAGGGCTGGGGAGAGGGGGCTAGTTTTTCTCCTTCATCCGATTGCCGTCTTAAGTCAGCCTTTCAAGGAGCACCACCATGTCTGCCCTGCGCTTTCATGAACTAACCGTCAAACGTGTCAGCCCGGAAGCGGCTGGCTCGGTGGCGATCACCTTTGCCATTCCAAGCGACGCCCGCGACGCCTTCAGCTTCCAGCCCGGCCAGTTCCTCACCCTGCGCGCCAAGGTCAATGGCGAAGACGTCCGGCGCAATTACTCGATCAGCAGCCCGCGCAGTCGGCTGGACAAGGCTGGCGAAATGGAAATCGGCATCCGCCCGGTCGAAGGCGGCGTCTTTTCCAACTGGGCGGCACAATCGCTCAAGGCCGGCGATACGCTGAGTGTCATGCCGCCCGATGGCCGCTTCGTGGTCAAGAAACAACGCGCCATTCACCGCGTCGGCTTTGCTGCCGGTTCGGGGATCACGCCAATTCTTTCCATCACCGCCAGTACGCTGGAAGAGCAGCCGGAATCGAAATTCACGCTGGTCTACGGCAACCGCCGCATGTCGAGCGTGATGTTCAACGAAGCGCTACAGGATCTGAAGGATCGTTACCCCAACCGCCTGACGCTGATCCACATCCTCTCCCGTCAGGCGCAGGAAGTCGATCTGCTGCAGGGTCGTATCGATGGTGACAAGGTCCGCGCCGTGATCAAGGCCCTGTTGCCGGTGGCGAGCATGGACGAAGTTTTCATCTGCGGCCCGGAGGCGATGATCGAGGCCACCGAAAAAGCCTTGGTCGACGCCGGCGTGCCGGACAGCCGGGTTTATAGCGAGCGCTTCACCAGCGGCCCGGCGCAGGCGGCCAAGATCCAGGCCGATACCGATGCCGCTCCGACACGAGCTGCTGCCGCCAAGGACATTGCCCTGACCATCGTGCTCGACGGCAAGGAACACGAACTGCAGATCGGCGCCGACGAACACGTGCTCGATGCCGCGCTCAATGCCGGTCTCGATTTACCTTTCTCGTGCAAGGCCGGCGTCTGTTGCACCTGCCGGGCCAAGGTCATGTGCGGAGAAGTCATCATGGACAAGAACTTCACGCTGGAAGGTGATGAAATGGCCCAGGGCTTCATCCTCAGTTGCCAGGCACGCGCGACGACCAAGAAGCTGACAGTAAGCTTCGACGATCGCTGAGCACCGCCATGTACGAAACCCTTGAAATCGAACGCGCCGGCAAGATCGCCACCATTTGGATGAACCGCCCGGCCGTTCTCAACGCCTTTGACGAGCAACTGATCGCCGAACTGGCTGCCGCCTGCGCGGAACTCGATGCCGACGCCAGCATCCGGGTCGTTGTCCTCGCCGGTCGCGGCAAGCATTTTTCGGCGGGCGCCGACCTCAACTGGATGAAGCGCGCCGCCCAGTTCACCGACGAGCAGAACGTCGAGGATGCCCGCAAATTTGCCGGCATGTTGCGTAGCCTGTCGGAAATGAGCAAGCCGACCATCGCCCGCGTGCAGGGCGCAGCACTCGGCGGCGGCACCGGCCTGACCGCAGCCTGCGACATGGCCATCGCCAGCAGCGATGCGGTGTTTTCAACCTCGGAAGTAAAGTTTGGGATCATCCCGTCGGCGATCAGCCCTTATGTGCTGCGCGCCATCGGCCCGCGCCACGCACTACGCTATTTCCAGAGTGCCGAGCGAATCAGCGCTGAGCGCGCCTTGGCTATCGGACTGGTCGGCGAAGTCGTAGCGCTGGCCGAACTCGACGCCAGCATAGCCAAACTGGTTGATGCTTTGCTTCAGGGTGGCCCGCAAGCGCAAAAATCCGCGAAGGAACTGATTGTTGCGGTCAACGGCAAAACCATCGACAAAAACATCAGCGAAGAAACCGCGCAACGCATTGCGCGTCAACGCGCTACTGCAGAAGCGAAAGACGGCATTGCCGCCTTCCTTGAAAAACGCTCACCAAACTGGATTTAACTTAAGCCTGCTTCGGCTCACCACTTGCCCCCAGCCGCAAAGACAGCGACTGGGCATGGCGAATCAACCCTTTGACCACGTCACCTTCGGGACTGATATCGAACATGCCTTGCACCCCGACGACCAGCACCGCCATGGTGATTTCATTCTTGAAATTAAAGACCGGCGCCGCCACCGCCTCAACTCCCGGCACCTTGTGCTGGCCATTGGTCGCTGCATAGCCTTGGTTGCGAATTTGCGTCAGCAGTTCCTCAACCGCCGCCTTGCTCTTCAGCTCAGGTGGCAACGCGGCATGTTTCAACTCCTCGGCAATCAACGGAGCAATAATCTTCTTTGGCATCCAGGCAGCAAAAACACGACCGGTTGCCGACATCAGCAAATCGAGAACCGTGCCAGTAATCACGTTGACCGTGATCGGCCGACGTGGCCGCTCCCAGCGCACAATCACCGGGCCTTGATCGCCCCACACTGCCAGCGCGGTGGTCTGATTAATTTCATCACGCATTTCGGCAATGACGTTCAGACCAAGCCGCACACGATCAAGCCGATCCAATGCCACCAAACCAAGATTGAGCGCAAAAGTACCGAGGTCGTAGCGCGAAGTCATCGGATCCTGATCTACCAAACCAGCGCGAATCAGGCTGACCAAATAGCGATGCGCCTTGGAAGCCGGCATATCCGCCGCCGCCGCAATATCCTTGAGCATCATCGAACGCTGCCCATTGGCCATCGCCCGCAAAATACCCATACCGATTTCCAGCGACTGGACGCCGTGCTTGCCCTCTAACTCATCACTCATGACCGCCCCTGAATTCCGTTATTCACAACTGGTTTTATAATAATCCAGGAACCCGAAGGAAATCATTCACCTATGTCAAAGTTACGTGTTTACGCCATTGATGGCATCGTCCCGGTCGTCGATCCCAGCGCCTACGTTCATCCAAGTGCGGTATTGATCGGTGATGTCATTGTCGGCCCGCACTGCTATGTCGGCCCCTGCGCCAGCCTGCGCGGCGATTTCGGACGGCTGATTCTGGAAGCCGGCGCCAATCTGCAGGACACCTGCGTGATGCACGGTTTTCCCGGCACCGACACGGTGGTCGAAGAAAACGGCCATATCGGCCACGGCGCTGTATTGCATGGCTGTCGCATCGGCAAAAATGCCTTGATCGGTATGAACGCGGTGATCATGGACAACGCCGTGATCGGCGAATCAAGCATCGTCGCCGCCTCGGCCTTCGTTAAGGCCAGCCAGCTTGTGCCAGCCCGCACCCTGGTTGCGGGTGTACCAGCCAAAGTCATACGTCCGCTCAGCGAGGAAGAAATGGCCTGGAAGGCCGACGGCACACGCACTTACCAAGAACTGACCCGGCGCTGTCTGGCGACGATGGTTGAAACTTCGCCATTGAGCGCAGTCGAAGCAGATCGCAAGCGTATCGAAATGCCGGATGTCATCCCGCTAACCGAATTGAAAAATCGCGAGAAATAACTGGCAAAAAAAACGGGTGCCGAAGCACCCGTTTTCTTGATTCTCAAGCAGTCGCTTAAGCAGCGACGCCCGGCTTGACCTTGCGGACCAGCTTTTCCTTGATCCGTGCGGACTTGCCTGAACGCTCGCGCAGGTAGTACAGCTTGGCGCGACGGACATCACCACGACGCTTCACTTCAACCGAAGCGACCAGCGGGGAGTAGGTCTGGAAAGTACGCTCGACACCTTCGCCAGATGAAATCTTGCGCACGGTGAAAGCGGAATTCAAACCACGGTTACGCTTGGCGATAACAACACCTTCGTAAGCCTGCAGACGCTCGCGCGTACCTTCCTTAACCTTCACTTGAACGACAATGGTGTCGCCCGGTGCGAAGTCAGGGAGGGTCTTGCCCAAGCGGGCAATTTCTTCTTGTTCCAACTGTTCAATCAGGTTCATGTGAGATCCTCTAATTTATAAAAACTTACTCACCGCATTGCTCCTCTCCGGAAATTTCCGTGAGTAGTTGCGTTTCTTCCGCGCTTAACACGCGGTGCGCCAGTAAATCCGGCCGGCGCTTCCGGGTTCTCGCCAACGCCTGTTTAAGCCGCCAGCGACGAATTTTTTTGTGGTCACCTGAAATCAAAACATCCGGCACTGCGGCGCCCTCATAAACCTCAGGTCGCGTGTAGTGCGGACAGTCCAGCAAACCACCAACAAATGAATCTTCCACCGCCGAAGCGGCATCTCCGAGCACACCCGGCAACTGGCGGACAACAGCATCAATCAAGGCCATCGCCGGCAACTCGCCACCGGAAAGCACAAAATCTCCAATCGAAATTTCTTCATCAACACAGCGCTCGATCAATCGCTCGTCAATTCCTTCATAACGCCCGCAAAGAAGAATCAGCCCTTCTTCACCAGTCGCCAGCTGCATCACCCGCTCATGGGTCAGCGGAGCACCCTGCGGCGAGAGGTAGATGACCCGGCTCTTGGCCAGACCGGCCGCACGCTGCTGCATTTTGGCTGCGCTAATCGCCTTTTCCAGCGGCCCCGGCTGCATCAGCATGCCCGGCCCACCACCAAAAGGACGATCATCGACCCGCCGCCAGGCGTTTTCGGCAAAATCACGAGGATTCCAACCTTGCCACGCCCAGCGCTGCTCTTCCAGCGCCCGACGGGTAATGCCACTTTCCGTTACCGCAGCAAACATTTCTGGGAAGAGTGTTACGCAGTCAAACCGGATCACCAGTCGCTGCCCCACTCCACCCTGATCTGGCCGGCCTGCTTATCCACCGTCAGTACAACCGACGCAACAAAAGGCAGAAGACGCTCAGCCTGACCCTCAGCAACAACGCGCAAAACCGAATTGGCACCCGTTTCAAGCAAGCCAACCACCTTGCCCAGACACTCATCCGCTGCATTGATGACATCCAGGCCGATCAAGTCGTCCCAGTAAAACTCATCATTTTTGGTGGCAGGCAGCGCATTGCGCGGCATACCGACCAAAACCCCTTTCATCGACTCTGCAGTCGTGCGATCAGGAATACAGTCCAGCGCTACGACCAGACCATTGCCATGCACTTTCAGGCCTTTCAGCCCGCATTCGCGCCACGGCTCACCTTCTTTTGCAACCCACCACCTTGGCGCTTCAGCCCAAGCCAGCGGATCGTCGCCAAAGGGGAACAACCAGATCCAGCCGAGAATTCCGTAAGGGTCAGCTAGCCGACCAAGAACAACAATCTCACTACTGGACAAGGCTGAAAATTACTCAGGCAGCTTGTTTGGCAACGTACTGCTTGACCAGACGAGCGGCGGTCGGCGACAACTGAGCGCCATTTTCCTGCCAGTAGGTCAGACGATCGAGAGCAACGCGCAAACCTTCTTCGCTGGCAGCTGCAACCGGATTGTAGAAGCCGATACGCTCAACGAAACGGCCATCGCGGCGATTGCGGGAGTCGGTAACAACCATGTTGTAGAAAGGACGCTTCTTGGCGCCGCTACGGGCAAGACGAATAACAACCATCGTGATTCTTTCGTTAGCTGGAAAAAAGACCCGAGATTATATCGCGGAATCAAGGAAATACAAGCAAGGCGCAGCATTGGCGGGGTCTACGGCAGCACGCCCGACAAATAAGGTGAAAATCGTCACTTGCGGCGCTTCGTAACCGTGGTCAACTGGAGAAATATTCGCTATCCTCACCCACCCCATGAATCACGAAGCCAACCCCGCTCTCCAGCCGGAAAACAATCTGCTGGCCATTTTTGAATGGCTGCAATTGGCGCACGAGCGATCAGGCGCCGACGACACCGAACAAATATTAAGGCAGCTTCTTCTTTTACGCGACACACCAGCCCCGAACCGACAGCGGATAAAGTTACTGGATCTGATCTACAAGGAAACAGAGCGGGTAGTTTTTGCCGAATTACCTAGGCTGCTTGATGTCAATCTCCCGGTTTCTCGCAAAATTCGGCAGCGGGTTCGCATTACGCAAGCGCTCCTTGATGCGCTGACTCAAGAATATTTCAATACGCTTTCCGAGCTTTTTGACCCACAAGGAACGCCCGTATCCTCCACACCACAAGCAACGCTGATCCACATTACGCACTGCCTGACCTGGCATATCCGGATCAGCCACCTTGCCGCAGCCCCCAATCCAGTTGGGCTCTGGCAAAAGCTGCACTCAGCCTTTCACTCTGCACGTCGGCTTGGCGTGCACAACATTTCCGGCCCGGACAACAAACCTTCAGTCGAACAAATTTATGCCGGCACGCTCCTGGCGGCAATGGCTCAACCAGCCTCATTTTGTGCCCGGGAGCTTGAATTTATTGTTGAATACGTTGAATCCAGCCTCAAACCTGTTGAAATTTCTGAAACTCCGCCGTGCGATTGCCACGGCGTATTCTGGGTCGATCTTGAACGCGATTTTCCCGCCCACGCACTTGTCCGCCGGAACCCGCCCGGCGATGCACCAATTCTGTATTTTGCTGGCGACAGTTCAGCCGCCCAGGCCGCCGCACACCTGACCGCGCTGGAACAAGGCGCATCTGCCGCGAACCTTGGTTTGCCAGCTTTTGCCGACACGCATGCCGGCCAGGGTGCTCTGCGCCGCCTTCAATCACTTTGGGGCAACCCGACAAAACGTAAATTTCCCCGCCGGCGTCAGTCCTACCGCATAAATCTGTGTTCTGGTCTTGAGCAACTTTGGCATTTGATTCGCGAACCGGATCGAGCCAACGAAATCAGCGAATGGATGGTGACCAACGAGAGCCCGGATGGCTATTCGTTGATGCACATGTCGGGAGAAACCGCCAGTGTGCGGGTTGGCGATATTGTTGCGGTACAGGCCAAGGACGAACGCGCCGAACTCAAACCGCTCTGGCATGTTTGCCTGGTGCGCTGGGCGCTATCAGAAAATCCCGAGCACATCGAACTGGGGTTACAACAGATTGCCTCTGACGTTATTGCCGCTGAACTGGCACGCCCATTCGAACTCGACTCAAAGCACATTCCAGCACTGATTTTGCCCAAAATGCCCCCGCTACGCCCGCATACCGGAATTGTCGTACAAACCGGATCGCTCCCTGACAATCCAAGCCGACTGGTTTTGCTGATTGAAAAAGAAAATCTTGAGATTCGTGAGGTTTTCCCCACCAAGCTGGCTGAACAAACAGCCAGTATCGAGGTATTCAATGTCGCACCGGTCGAAACGCCATAGCCGCAACCAGACCGCCAATCAGTACCACCGCCCAGGACATGTGCAGCCAGACAAGAAATACCGGCGCAGCGGCGAAAGCGCCATAAACACTTTTCAGAACCGCTGAGCTGGATAGATAGAGCTCAAAGACTTTCTGCATCCCGGCAAACGCCAGTGCAGCAAAAGCGCCGCCCGCCAATGCATTCAGGCGCGGCACTTGAACATTGGGTACCGCGTAATAAAGAAACGAAAAAAACAGCCAGAGCATCGCGATCGAAGTGACCTTCAGGACGAATTTACGTATCCAGGCAGGTTCATCAAAAAATCCCAGTGAAGTCGTTACCGTAAATGAAATCACGGCAGCAATCGCTGCCAGTACAAATGGCCAGACGGCCATCACGAAAACATAAAGGCGCAAACGCGCAAAAAACGGGCGCGGCTTGACCTGCCAAAGATGATTAAAAGTACGCTCTATCGTAAACATCAAAATAAAGGCAGTAACGCTGAGCATGGCGATGCCTGCTGCGGTCAACTGCTGCGCGCGATGAGAAAAGCGACCAATACTTCCGGAAATGGTGCTGGCGGCGCCTGCCGGCAATAAATTTTCCTGAACCAGAAGATCCAGTCGCTTGATCAGCAAATTCAGATAGGGAACCGCATCTGCTACCGAAAGCACAACCGTAACCAACGGCACCAGCGCCATCAATGTCGTGAAAGCCAGCGCAGAGCTGGTCTGCATCATGTGTTCGCTGCGAAAGCGGCGAATGATGGAGAGGATCACGCCGGGCTTGGTGACAGTCCGGCGATATCGGGATTGCGTCTGCATGGGGCCGTATAATAGCCCACCATGCAAGACATACTCGTTCTCTACTATAGCCATCGCGGCTCGGTTCGTGCATTGGCCGAGCGCATTGCCCGCGGCATCGAATCGGTTCCCGGCATGCAGGCACGCTTGCGCACAGTGCCCCGCGTTTCAACGGTTTGTGAAGCCAGCGAGTCGGGCGTACCGGAAAGCGGAGCCCCCTACGTTGAAGCCTGCGATCTTGCAGAGTGTAGCGCTCTGGCGCTGGGCAGCCCGGTGCGCTTTGGCAATATGGCAGCGCCAATGAAATATTTCTGGGATGGCACCATTGCTGAATGGCAAAACGGCACCCTCGCCAGCAAACCTGCCTGTGTTTTTACCTCAAGTGCCAGCCAGCACGGTGGCAACGAAGCCACCCTGCTCTCAATGATGCTGCCTTTACTGCATCACGGCATGTTGCTGCAGGGGCTCCCCTACACCGAGCCAGACCTGAGCAGCACGAACAAAGGTGGCACGCCCTATGGCGCCAGCCATGTTGCCGGACACAATGGCGACCCACTACTATCCGATGCCGAAAGTCGCCTTGCCTTTGCCCAAGGTAAGCGTTTGGCAAATTTAGCCCTAAAACTGAGTCGACCGTGACCGCCTCCCGCTATCAATTCATTGCCAGTGCCAGCCTGATTGCGCTGATATTTCTTTGTCTCGGCTGGGAACTCTGGTGGGCACCGCTCAAGCCAGGCGGCTCCTGGCTGGTTCTCAAATCGGTATTTTTGCTGGCCCCACTTTTTGGCATTCTGCGCGGCAAGCGCTACACCTACAAATGGCTTTCGCTGTTCATCCAGTTTTACGTCCTCGAGGGATTGACCCGCGCCACCAGCGACCACGGCCTGTCACAGCAACTCGCCATCGTCGAGAGCATACTGGCCATCATTCTTTTTATAACCGTCATTCTCTTCGTCCGCGCAACTCGGCCAGCACCAGAAGAAAAGGCCGCCTCAGTGAGCTGAGCACGGCCTTGGGTGGTTCACAAAAGAGCTAAACGTCGCCTTGGGCACGTACCTTGTCGGAAGCAATATGCAGCTTGTTCAATGCATTCAGATAAGAGCGCGCCGAAGCAATCACGATGTCTGTATCGGCGCCGTTACCGTTGACGATGCGCCCGCCACGCGACAAGCGCGTCGTCACTTCGCCTTGCGCATCGGTTCCAGTCGTAATCGCATTGACTGAATAAAGTAGCAATTCGGCACCGCTGGCGGCAATGCTTTCAATTGCCTTGAAAGTCGCGTCGACCGGGCCACCGCCACCAGCCTCACCTTTTTGCTCAACCCCACCAACGTTCAAAATCACCTTGGCGTGCGGCATTTCACCGGTTTCGGAACAAACATAGGAATAAACCAGCTTGTAATGTTCATGCTCAGGTGCAACAACCTCGTCTGAAACCAGCGCGTGCAAGTCTTCGTCAAAGATTTCGTGCTTGCGATCTGCCAGTTCCTTGAAACGGGCAAAAGCCGCATTCAAGGCTTCATCGCTCTGCAGTTCGATGCCCAGTTCCAGCAAGCGGCTCTTGAAGGCGTTGCGCCCGGAATGCTTGCCTAAAACCAGTTTATTCTGCGACCAGCCGACATCTTCGGCGCGCATGATTTCGTAGGTTTCACGATGCTTGAGCACGCCATCCTGATGAATCCCGGATTCATGGGCGAAGGCATTGGCCCCAACCACCGCCTTGTTGGGCTGCACCGGGTAGCCGGTAATCTGCGAAACCAGCTTGGAGGCCGGGACAATTTGCGTCGCATCAATCCGGGTTTCAACCGGAAAGACGTCGCTACGTGTGCGCACTGCCATGACGATCTCCTCAAGCGAGGCATTGCCCGCCCGCTCGCCAAGACCGTTAATCGTGCACTCAACCTGTCGCGCCCCAGCCAACACAGCGGCCAGCGAATTTGATACCGCCAGACCGAGGTCATTGTGACAATGAACCGACCACACCACCTTGTCGGAATTCGGCACACGCTCAATCAACTGGCGCATGGTTTCAGCGTACTGGAAAGGTATGTTGTAACCGACCGTATCCGGCACGTTGATCGTCGTCGCACCCGCCTTGATCACCGCATCAAAAATCCGGCACAGGAAATCAATTTCCGAACGCCCAGCATCTTCGGCCGAAAATTCGACATCATCGGTATATTCACGCGCCCAGCCAATCGCCTTGACTGCCTGCTCGACCACCTGATCCGGCGACATGCGCAACTTCTTCTCCATGTGGATCGGCGAAGTCGCAATAAAGGTGTGGATACGGCCCGACTTGGCCGGTTTGACTGCATCTCCAGAACGGCGGATATCATTTTCGTTGGCACGCGCCAGCGAACAAATGGTGGAATCCTTGATGACCTGAGCAATCGCGTTAATCGAATCAAAGTCACCAGGCGAAGCGGCAGCAAAACCCGCCTCGATCACGTCGACACGCATTTTCTCCAACTGCCGGGCAACACGAACCTTCTCTTCTTTAGTCATTGATGCGCCGGGGCTTTGCTCACCGTCGCGCAAGGTTGTATCGAAAATTACCAAGTGTTGTTTCATGTTTACTCCGAACGATCAGGCCGTCTTGCGCTTGAACAGGCTAACCGCAGCCAAGACGTAACCGGACAAGCCGTAAAGGACGAAGAACCCGAACAGGGTCATTTCAGGGCTGATCGAAACCAGTGCAAAACCAAGCGCAATTGCCGCAATCACAAAGAAAGGCACGCTCTTGCGCAGATTGAAGTCCTTGAAGCTGTAATAGCGAATATTTGAAACCATGGTCAACCCGGCAAACAGCGTGATTGTGCAAGACAACCAGCGGTAATCGCTACCCGGAATTCCGGAAACAATCATGACCCAGACCAGACCAGCAACCAAGGCAGCGGCAGCCGGCGAAGGCAAGCCCTGAAAAAATCGTTTATCGACCACTTCCAGCGTCGTATTAAAGCGCGCCAGGCGCAAGGCAGCGCATGCACAATAAACAAACGCAGCCACCCAGCCGAGGCGGCCAAGATCACGTAATGCCCACTCATACATCACCAGCGCCGGCGCCGCACCGAAGCTGACCATATCCGACAGGGAATCGTATTCCGCGCCGAAAGCCGACTGGGTATTGGTCATGCGCGCCACGCGGCCATCGAGACCATCAAGCACCATGGCGATGAAAATTGCCATGGCGGCACGCTCGAAATCCCCTTGCATCGCCTGAACAATGGCAAAAAAGCCGGCAAACAATGCCGCAGTCGTAAATAGATTGGGCAGCACATAAATGCCGCGCCGCTTAAGCTCTGGATTGAAGAGGGTTTTGCGGGGTTTGAGTTCAGCCATGGATTGCGACGATTCCGCTATTTGAGAGGGTGAAGAATACACCCTTTCAACAAGAGCATTTTCCAGAAATAACAAGGGCGGTGCGGATCACCACACCGCCCTAAAGCGAAGGTAGCACAAGCCTGCGCTACCGAGCCGAGACCAAAATCAGTTCTTGGATTGGTCGACCAACTTGTTCTTCTTGATCCACGGCATCATGTCGCGCAGAGCACCGCCGACGGTTTCGATCGGATGAACAGCATTCAAGCGACGACGAGCCGTCATTGCCGGATAGTTGGTCTTGCCTTCGAGGATGAACATCTTGGCGTACTCGCCGGTCTGAATGCGCTTCAGTGCATTGCGCATGGCAACACGTGATTGCTCATTGATAACCTCAGGACCGGTCACGTACTCGCCATACTCTGCGTTATTGGAGATGGAGTAGTTCATGTTGGCGATGCCGCCTTCGTACATCAGGTCGACGATCAGCTTCAGTTCGTGCAGACACTCGAAGTAAGCCATTTCCGGAGCGTAACCAGCTTCGGTCAGGGTTTCAAAAC
>JBDKHF010000009.1:0-122238 GCA_039797825.1 Pseudomonadota bacterium
GAGAAGCCGAGGCAGGCCAGGTCTTTCAGTTCGTCGCGGGTCATCGGGCCGGTGGTGTCTTGCGAACCCACGGTGGTCATCTTCGGCTCGCAGTAGGTGCCCGGCAGGATGCCGGTCACACCACAGGCCTTGCCGACCATCTTCTGGGCCAGCGAGTAGGCCTTGCCGTCGTCAGCCGGGTTTTGCGGCAGACGGAACAGGGTGCTTTGCGGCAGGCCGAGGAATTCGCGCGCCTTGGTGGTCAGGCCACGACCGATGATCAGCGGAATACGGCCACCGGCACGGACTTCGTCCATGATCACGGCGGTCTTCAGTTGCGATTCGGCGATCACGGCGCCGTTCTTCAGCGCGGTGACCTTGGCGGTTGCGGCATCGACCTTCAGTTCGATCTCGTCGCCCATGTCCATCGAGCTGCAATCGAGTTCGATCGGCAGCGCGCCGGCATCTTCCATGGTGTTGAAGAAGATCGGGGCGATCTTGGAGCCGAGGCAGACACCACCGAAACGCTTGTTCGGGACGAACGGGATATCTTCGCCGGTGAACCACAGCACGGAGTTGGTAGCGGACTTGCGGGAAGAACCGGTACCGACCACGTCACCGACGTAGGCGATCAGGTTGCCCTTGGCAGCCAGCGCTTCGAGTTGCTTCAACGGGCCACGTGAGCCAGCTTCGTCAGCTTCGATACCCGGACGCGGGTTCTTCAGCATGGCCAAAGCGTGCAGCGGGATGTCAGGACGCGACCAGGCATCCGGTGCCGGCGACAGGTCGTCGGTATTGGTTTCGCCGGTGACCTTGAAGACGGTCAACTTCTGCGAAGCCGGGACTTCCGGACGTGAGGTGAACCACTCAGCATCGGCCCAGGATTGCATGACGGCCTTGGCGTTGGCGGCGGCGGTAGCGTTGGTGGATTTGGCAAGTTCAGCGACATCGTGGAAGAAGTCGAACACCAGCAGGGTCTTCTTCAAACCTTCAGCAGCAACAGTGCCGCAGGTGGCGCAACCGAGCAGGTCGATCAAAGGCTTGACGTTGTAACCGCCAAGCATGGTGCCGAGCAGTTCAGCAGCTTTTTCCTTGGAGATCAGGGCACAGGCTTCTTCGCCCTTGCTAACCTTGGCCAGGAATTCAGCCTTGACCTTGGCGGCATCATCAACACCAGCCGGCACGCGGTAGGTAATCAGCTCAACCAGAGCAGCTTCTTCGCCCTTCGGCGGATTCTTCAGCAGGGCGACCAGCTCTGTGGTCTGTTGCTTGGACAACGGCAGCGGGGGAATACCAAGGGCTGCACGTTCTGCAACGTGGGCGCGATAAGCTTCAAGCACGGCGACTTCCTTTCATAAGGGGTTGCTCTGGGAAAACGAATATTTTACGACAATGGCGACGGCCAAATGGTTCGGATTTTCGCTTCCCGAGGCCGGCTCGCAAGTCTTATATATTATATGTTATCTCGCCAACTTTGCCAGCGCCGGAACGCAGGGTAGGCAATTTGCATGAGCAGTCGCCCAATAAATGAGCAACCCGCGAAAACCCTTGTGCCGTCAAGTAGTTGCCATGATTACCCAGAGCTTATCCACAGACTTACCCGACTTAAACGGGGATAAGCTTCAAGCTTGCATCTGCCTGATTAGACTGTCGCCTTTCCACTCAAGCAGAATTCGCCAAGCAAGCAGAAACTATCGCTAATTGATTGAATAAATTATTATTTTTACCATGAAAACCATACCAACCCTGATCTTCGCCGCCCTGATCGGCTTCGCGGCGAGTTGTAGCGCAGCCCTGCTCGACCGCGAAATCAGCTTTTCGGAAGCAGAAGTCCAGGAAGCGCTCACCAAGTCCGGCCCGCAGACCCGAAATTACGGCTGGCTGAGTGTGTCCTTGCTTGAAACACCAAAAATCACGCTGGGCACACCCGAGGGCCGGGTCGGCATCGTTGCCCGCATTCATATATCGCTGCTCGGCAATCGTGCCGTGCCGGTTGACGTTACTGCTACCGCCGGCATCCGTTACGACGACACTGCCAAAGCTTTCTTTCTGGAAAATCCGGTTGCGCATCGTGTTGAATCGCCGGCCATCCCGAAAGAGGCTGAAGCCAATGCCCGGCAGGCAAGCAACAACCTGATCTCGGCTTATTTCAAGGCCAAGCCGCTTTACGTATTGCGTGATGACGGCACGCCACAGGAAGCCACGGCACGCTGGCTGCTGAAGTCGGTCAGGATAGCGCCAGGCAAGGTGCTGGCGACCTTATCGGCATTTTAAGCAAGGCGCGCCAGGCCACAACGCTGGCGTGCCCGGTTGCAGGCAGCGTGTTCGGTATCAAATTCTCGGCAGGGTGATGGCCGCTCAGCGTAGATGCTGCAACTGACTTGTTGGCCTATTTCACCGGTGAGCGCCACGCAACGCGGTTCGCTGAAATCCGTACCCAACATGCGGACGATGTTGGCGGTGACCAGCACGGTCATTTCCCTGGGCACGCCCTGCCCCCAGGCGAAAGCCCCGCCGGCCAGTTCGAGCGGATGGAAATCAACACGAAAACTGGCGCAGCAGGCGCCGCAGGTTTGACAAACGTTCATGGCAAACTGACCCGGCAGCGCCACAACTCGTGGCCGGATTCCTGATATTTTTTCTCGAAAGGGGTCATCGGATTGGTGGTTTGCCACGGCTCGCAACTCACCTGTTGAGCCGTCAATAAAGTCAGCGCCAGGGCCATTTCTTCAATGTAAATGTGCCAATTGCTGCGGCATTCGAGTTCGCCGCCCAAAGCCAGCCAGATTGGAAAAACTGCATGACCCTGCCAGCGCCGTGCGAGATGGCCGATCTTCGGCCACGGGTTGGGGTAAAGGTTGTAATGGCGCGCCAGGCGGATACCGTTTTCGGCGAGCAGGCGCCAGAAATCGACCAGATCGGCACGAATCAGCAGGGCATTAGCCGGCATCGGCAAGGGTTTGCCACGATTGATGCGGTCAACCGACTGATCGACCCCAAAAACGAAATGATCCGGATAAGTCTCGGCAATGCGCTGCGTGCTCCAGCCGACGCCACAGCCAGCATCAAGGATCAAGGGCGCATCTGGCTGCCACTGTTCGCGAGCCGCCAGAGCTATAGCAAATGCTTCGCGGTTGTAATCGGCAATCGGCTTCTGAAAAGGATGCGCCATGTGCCGGAGCACCAGTTTTTCGAGATCAGGATGCACGCCAGTCTGGGCGCTGCTGATGAAACGAGAATTGCCGCTCATGCCGCCAACGGCGATTCAGTCAGGATGCCGGCGGCAAGCAGCGCCGCATCGATTTCACTGGCGGTCTTGAGTGTTCGCACGCGCTGATAAAGCACTTCTGCCTCCGGATAAGCACGGCGTAACAAGGCCAGCCATTGCTTGATACGCCCCCCGGCATGGCCATCGACCACCTTGCGCCGCACGCCCAGCCAGTAGGCGGCAACGCCAGGCTCCACTTCCGCCCAGCCGCCGACGGCCTCGCCACGCACGCGGCGCGCCAGTAGCGGGTCGGCAATCGCCCCACGGCCGAGCATGATGTCCGGGCAACCGGTTTCAGCCTGACAGTTACGAAAATCTTCAACCGTCCACACTTCACCATTGGCGATCAGCGGAATATTGATCGCGGCGCGCACCTTGTCGATCCATTCCCAACGCGCCGGCGGGCGGTAACCGTCGAGCTTGGTGCGGCCATGCACAATCAACTCATCAATACCGGCGGCCTCCAAGGCCTGCGCGCATTCCACGGCACGGCTGGTGTCGTTGATACCTAGTCGCATTTTTGCGGTAAAAGGGATGTTGACCGGAACAACTGCGCGCACCGCACTGGCGATCTGGTTGAGCAATTCCGGCTCGCCGAGCAGCGCCGCGCCACCGCGATGGCGATTGACGGTTGGCGCCGGACAGCCAAAATTCAGGTCCACGCCCGCCGGCTTCAAAGTCACCAGACGACGCGCATTTTCCGCCATGAAATAAGGATCGGAACCGAGCAATTGCACGCGCATCGGCGTGCCGGCTTCAGTCAGACTGTTGTTGAGCAGCTCCGGGCACATGCGCTGGTAGGTCTTGACCGGCAAAATATTGGCCGAGACGCGGATGAATTCGCAAATACCCCAGTCGTAACCGCCGATACGGGTCAACACGCCGCGCAACAGATCATCGGCGAGCCCTTCCATCGGGGCGAGAATAATGCGGGACATGAGGCAGATTCCGGGACTGGGGCAGCAAAGGCCGGCATTATAATCCGCGCCATGCTGCGACTCGTCCTTGATACCAACGTTGTTCTCGACCTCTACCATTGGGCCAATACTGATGCCGTGCCGATCATGGCAGCGCTTGAAAGTGGCCGCATCGAATGCTTTGCCGATGAACGCACGCTGGATGAGTTGCAGCGGGTTTTAACCTACCCGCAACTCAAGATGACGCCGGCAATGATGCTCGAACGCTATCAGCGCTACAGCAGTCTGGTCCAGTTGATTCCTGCCGGTGAAGCGCCCCACTTGCCACGTTGCAAGGACAAAGACGACCAGAAATTCCTGGAATTAGCCGCCCGTTGCGGGGCCAATATTCTGGTCAGCAAGGACAAGGCGCTGCTCAAACTGCGCGGGCGGACGACGTTGGGGTTTCAGATCATGAAACCAGGCGCAGCTTCGGCCCTGATCGGTTCTCTTTCTGAAACTGAATCATTAAGCCCTGCTGGATAAATTTTATTGTTTTTGTGACTGCAAAGTGCCCTAAGCGGAAGTAGTCTGTCTGAGAAAGCGGCCACTCAGAACATGCAAACGCGGGGGGTACGATGCGATGCGATCGCTGTACGCCCCCGGGCATCACGTCTTAAACCATTACTGAACGATGTTCTTGAAAACCTTCCCGTCCTTCATGATGACGAGGAGGTTTTTCACAGGGTCATCGATCAGCTGGATATTGGCGATTGGGTCGCCGTCGACCAGCAACAGATCAGCCAGCGCGCCTTCCTGCACCACGCCAAGTTTGCCCGCATAGGGGCTGCGTAGGCCAGAGAGCGCGAGAAGTTCGGCATTGTCGGCGGTCGCCATCTTCAGCACCTCAGCCGGGGGGTACCAGCGCACCATCTTGGTTAGTTGCTCGCCCTGCTTGGTGGCCAATTCGGGATCGAACAAGGTATCACTGCCCCAGGCTACCTTGACCTTGTATTTCTTGGCCATTTTGTAGGCGTTGTCCGTTCCGTTATTTATCTGCATCTGTTTGGCGCGATTGGGAGAACCTTCCTTAAACGGAATGGCGTGGCTATCATCGAGGAATGGCTGCAGACTCCACCAGATGCCCTTGTCGGCCATCATCTTGACCGTTGCATCATCCAGCAACTGGCCGTGGTCGATACATTTCACCCCCGCCTCGATTGCCTGACGTGTCGCCCGCACCGTGTAGGCATGTACCGTGACATAGGTTCCCCAGTTCTCAGCTGCTTCGACTGCCGCGCGCATTTCTGCCGGACTGTACTGTGTGACATCCAGCGGATCGTAAGAGGACGCGACACCACCGCCAGCCATCAGCTTGATCTGCGACGCACCGAGCGCCAGTTGTTCACGAACGCGCAAACGTACTGCATCCGGGCTGTCGGCAATGGCTGCCGCCCCGGCGCGCTCGCTGAAGGACATGCTCCCCGGCGTCGCAGGCAGTTCATTGGGCATGCGAAAATCACCGTGGCCGCCTGACTGAGAAACAAAAGCACCGGCTGGCCAGATGCGCGGCCCCGCTACCATGCCCAAGTCGATGCCACGCTTAAGCGAGAAGGTCGGACCACCGACGTCACGGATGCTGGTGAAGCCGCGCATCAGCATGTCGTTGGCCGCTTTCACCGCATTGACGGTGATGAAGCTGACATCGCTGGTCATCACGGCTGCTTGCGGCAAGGTCGCGAACATGACGTGGGCGTGGGCGTCGATCATGCCGGGCATCAGCGTGCGTCCGCCACCGGCAATGATGCGGGTATCGGCGCTGCGATTAACCGGGATCGGCGTGCGGGAGATTTTCTCGATCTTGTTGCCGCTCACCAGCACATAAGAAGGCGCCGAGAGGGCTTTGCTCTTGCCGTCGAAGATACGGACATTCTCGAACAGCACGGTTGTGGGTGGCGTTTCCTGCACCGGGGCTGCGATTGCCGTGACACTGGTTGCTGCGCAAATCGCGGCAAAAAAGTTTCTACAAGCTGACTGCATGGGCTGCTCTCCAATTTGTAAGGGGCGAAAACATTTGTTGTTCATTGAACTATCCGATTAGTTGAGAGCTATGAAAAGGCTATTTCATGCCTATGACCCAGCGCCTAGGCACTTCACATTTACTAAAAAACGACTATCAATGTTTTTGTTGTATTAAGTACTTCGTCCATGGACTGGATATACGCCCGTCAGGCGAGCGATCAGGATGGCAACGTACATTACGCCAGTAACGGATTCCAGCATAACCAAGTAACGAGCATAGATCACGGCAGGTGTTATGTCTCCGAGACCAGTATTGGTAAGCACCATGAAACTGAAATAGATCAAGTCAGATGTCAAACCTAGGTATTTTGGCGCACCAAGGTGAAGGTAGGCATTGGGATTGAAATACTGCAGCACGCTATATAGAAATGCCCACATGATGGCGATCATGATGTAAGCGGCAACCGCGCCATATAGCTTGTCTGCAGTCATCACATCTCTGCGCAGCACGTATTGCAGGAGATGGGCAATGGTGAAGGCGTAAAAAGCTGCGCCGAAACCCCAGCTTAATGCCAAGTGCTCTGGCGCTCCCGATTGCGACGATAAAATTTGGAAGGCCAGCGTCGGCAAGCCTAACAAAGACGCGACAACAAACGAGAGTTTTGATCGCTGAATCGCTGCTACTGCCGTTATAAGGATAAGTACGTTCAGGAGACCAATCAGTTTCATGCCGTAGGTGATTTCGGTTAGAAACGGGGTTGCCAACAATAAGCCAAGCAATGCCAAAAACAGAAAAAAACAGCGATTCGCAAGCATCTGACTTAAGCGTTCCATCTGTTTCCCCATTTGGCCTGCCTTGTATCAAGTAGATCTGAGCATTTTAAAGGCTTCATGTCATTTCTGCCTTCCATCGGATGACAAGGCCTAATTGATATTTTGCCGACGGGGTTTCATGCTATCTGGGACAGCAACCACCGCACTAGCCTGTCACCAAGCAAAAAATAGCAACTTTGGGTCAATGGCTGCTTGTAAGCGACACCATAAAATGAATGGCAGGATTGGAAAGAAAATCTCAGTGACGGGTTGTGGCCGAATCCGGCCTAACATACCCCCTACCAGCAGCCATCCAACTCAATCCTGCCGCCGCCGAAACACCCAGCTTTTTTCATCCGACACGGATGGCTCAAAAGCGTAGCCGTCAGCATCGAATTCTTTCAATCCCTCCGGCTCAGTCAGGCGATTTAGCACGGCATAGCGCGTCATCAGGCCGCGCGCACGTTTGGCGTAGAAGCTGATGATCTTGTATTTACCGTTTTTCCAGTCTTCAAACACCGGTTGGATCACAAGCCCGTTGATCTTGCGCCCGACCGCCGCCTTGAAATATTCCTCGGAAGCGAGGTTGACCGCAACCGGTCGCGACATCTCGGCCAGTTCGGCGTTAATCGCATCAAGCAGGCGTTCGCCCCAGAAAGCGTACAGATCCTTACCTGCCTTATTGGCAAATTTGGTACCCATTTCCAGACGGTAAGGCTGCATCAGGTCCAGCGGTTTAAGAATGCCGTAAAGCCCGGAAAGGATTCGCACCTGCTTTTGGGCGAAATCGAGATCAGCGGCGCTTAATTCCTTGGCGGCCAAACCGTCATAGACATCGCCATCAAAAGCGAGCACCGCCTGCTTGGCATTTTCAGGCGAAAAAGGCAGGCTCCACTCAGCGTAACGGCCAAAATTGAGTTGCGCCAACGGATCGGAAAGATCCATCAAATTGGCAATATCAGCCGGCGAGAGCTTGCGCAACTGGCTGATCAGGGTTTTCGACTGGGCCAGAAAATCCGGCTGCGTATGCGTCGTCACCTGCGGCGGGGTTTTGAAATCCAGCGATTTGGCCGGCGAGAGAAAGATCAGCATGAGGTTTAGAATTTTTCCGTCTTAAGTTGACTGGCTATTTCCTCAGCCCAAGGGTTGATCGCGGCATAGGTTTTGACGACTGACGCATCGGAAACCCGATAAAGCAAACGGGCTTTAGCGTTATCCACCGAGTTGTCGTAGAGATAGGCGCGATCAGAGACTGCAGCGGCGATGCTGCACTGCGCCATGGATTTGGTATAGCGGCTAATAATTTTCGGAATCGGCACATCATGGCCGCCCTCCATCACTCGCAGAGCAACCCGCTTAGCATTGATTGAGGGATCATCGGTACCAACAAAGAACAAGCGGACAAAGAATCCGGCGGCCTTTGCCCGGGACATAAAGGCAACTTTGTCAGGAGATGAAAGTACAGTTTCAAACGCCAGACTGCGACCTTGGTGAAGGCAATTCTCTCGAATTTCTTCAGCCCGCTGCGCTGCTTTCAAGACGATATCGGGTGAATTCCAGTCACCAAACTCATCACGAGCAATGAAATCGGGATTAACGTAAACACAGCCGTCCATCCAGGCATGCCGGAGCAACTGTTCAGTAATTGATGTTTTTCCAGAACCGTTTGGCCCGGCGACCACAATCAAACGCGGTTTTTCCGATGCGACCATGTCCACTCAGGCAGCCGACAAGCTTTGTTGTGCGCGGGCAATATCAGCGCGCAAACGCTCCATCAATGCCTGTCGTGCCAGCAAGGCTCGCTGACGCGCTTTTTCTGCAACCGATTCCATCAGGGTATCCAGTTGCTCATCTGAAGGCTCATGTTGAATATCGTTCAAGTCAAAATTGATGTTGGCCATTGCACTCTCTCCTGTTGCGCCAAGTCTACCTTCCTTCTTACTGCCATTGAATCTTAATCTGGCCGGACGGCTGGTAAAATCCTGTCTTTGTATTTTCTGGAACACCCATGAAACGAACCCGCTTCGGCTCGCGCGACCGCCTTTCACGCGATGCTGCTGAACTCCAGCGCCTGTCCACCGGTCTTTCCGAATCCGGCGGCAAACTGGAAGACAGCTACTGGGAAGCCCAGCTTGCCGAACTCGTCGACAGCCTGCTCAAGAACGGCGCTGAAGACGACATCAACACCGCACTCGACCGTCTTTTTGAAGCCAATCCGCGCGCCCATGACGAACTCGCCGACATGGTTGAATCGCGTGCCGAAACCGGTCACCTCGACGTCAACAGCCAGGCCTTCGACATCCAGTTGTTTGCCGCGCCCATTCTCGCCTGGTCACGCTTCTCGATTCCCGCCTGCGTTTTGCCTAAAAGCAATTTAGAAGCCCTCAACACCCATCTCGGCGCCCATGTTTTTGGCGGCGATGCGCGCGTCGCCCTTGCCGATTACCTGTTCAGCCCCGACCAGTTGCCGCGCAGTTTTTGCGATACCTGGCAGATGACCCAGGCGCTAGGCACGGTTGCTCTGGCTGGGCAGAATCTTGCGGTCGACACCGAAGGCATGCCGGAAACCAATCGCTTCCTCTCCGACGTTCGCTATCTCGTCGGCTGCATTGCCGTGCCGCGCGGCAAGCCGCTGTTCCGCTGGAACGAGAAGGACGGCAACAAGGAGGTTGCGCTCAAGGAATGGATCAAGCAAGGCAGCCCGAATTTTGAGCCGCTGCTCACCGGCTGCGCCTGGCAACCGCTGCTGCCGGATTCCTACCACGCTTCCTGCCGCAACGCTGATCGCCTCTCGCGGCCTTATTCGCTCAAGTCCTCGGTCGATTTCCTGCAAGCCATGCTCGGCTTGATGCCCGCCGACATTCGCGCCGTTGTCGGCCCCTGCTACGACCGCCGCATGGAAGAGTACCGCGTCGGCCTCGGCCCCAAGGACAAGGAAGACACCTTCCACGGCATCGTCTGGCCGCTGCTCGGCGCTGAAGATGAAGCGACCGATGCCGCCAGTGAAATTGAAGCCGTTTTGCGTGAAGCCGGCGTCAAGGAGGTAGTTTTCCTCGACCATCATTTCCCGATGGAATTCTGCGACGACTGCGGCGCCCCGCTCTTCCCCAACCCGGAAGCGGAATTGGTGCACGCTGAGATGCCGGAGCAGGCAACGGCCAACTCGCAGGCCCTGCATTGATGGAACCAAAGCCGTCATTCCCGCGCAGGCGGGAATGACGGCAGGTGTACGTTTTGGAATGACGACAAGCCGTGATTAACACCTCCAACGCCGACTGGCTGGCGCGCAGTCAAGCTGCCGTCTGGCACCCGTGCACGCAAATGCAACACCATGCGCAAACGGGTTCAGCCAGCCACTTGCCACTGGTGCCGATTGCTCGTGGCAAAGGCGCCTGGCTCTACGACTTTGACGGCAAGCGTTACCTCGACGGGATCAGTTCGTGGTGGACCAACCTGTTCGGCCACGCCAACCCGCGCATCAACGCCGCCTTGAAGGATCAGCTCGAAACGCTGGAACACGTCATGCTCGCCGGCTTTACCCATCAGCCGGTGGTTGAACTTTCCGAGCGTTTAGCGGCGTTGACCGCAGGCACCCTCGGCCACGCCTTTTATGCCTCGGACGGCGCATCGGCCACCGAAATTGCGCTGAAAATGAGCTTTCACTACTGGCGCAATATCGGGCGACCGGAGAAGACTGATTTTCTCTGCCTGGCCGGCAGCTACCACGGCGAAACCGTCGGTGCGCTGGCAGTCACCGATGTCGCCATTTTCAAGGATGCCTACGCGCCGCTGGTGCGTGCCGCCCACGTAGTGCCTTCGCCTGATTTCCGTTTGGCTGAAGCCGGCGAAACGCCAGCCGACGTTGCCTGCCGCGCCGCCGCTGCGCTGGAAAAACACCTTGAACAACACGGCGCCAACATCGCCGCGCTGATCGTCGAACCGCTGGTCCAAGGCGCCGCCGGCATGGCGATGTATGACCCGGAATACCTGCGCCGCGCCCGCCAGCTCTGCGACCAGTACGAAGTCCATCTGATCTGTGACGAAATCGCCGTCGGCTGTGGCCGCACCGGCACCTTCTTTGCCCATGAACAAGCCGGCATTCGGCCCGACCTGATGTGCCTGTCGAAAGGCATCTCCGGCGGCTACCTGCCGCTCTCCATCGTCCTGTCAAGCGACACGATTTACAACGCTTTCCTTGACGATTCGGTGAGCCGCGCCTTTTTGCACTCGCATTCCTACACCGGCAACCCGCTCGCCTGCCGTGCCGCATTGGCGACGCTGGATATTTTCGCGCAAGACCAAACTATTGCGGTCAACCGCCAAAAAGCCCTAAAAATTTCCGCCGCCCTCGCCCCGCTCGCCGATCACCCGCAAGTCAAGCACCTGCGCCAGCGCGGCATGATTGCTGCGTTTGATGTGGAAACCGATGACCCGTACTTTTCGCGCAAGTTTTATCGCGCCGCACTGGATCACGAAGCGCTGATTCGGCCTATCGGTAATACCGTTTACCTGATGCCACCGTATATCATTGATGACAGCGAGATTAATCACCTTGCCCAGGCAATCACGGCAGCCCTCATCGAAAGTAGCTAAGGCTCGCCCCCCAACTCAACTTCCGACGGAAATCAAAATGGACTACAAACCCTTCGTTTATCTCGCCTCTGCCGACCGTGAATTTATTGCCCGGATCAAGGATGCGCTGACCGGAAGTTTCGATCTCAACATTTTTTACAACGGCGCCGATTGCCAGGCCGCACTGAGCAAAAAGCAGCCACACGCCCTGCTGCTCGACACCAGCCTGCCGGATGGCGATGCCTATGCCCTGCATCAGGCGATTCGCGACGATTTCGATACCTCCGACGTCTATCAATTGCTGCTCTGCAGCGCCGACGAGGCCGGGCGCGCTGATTTTGTGGCCGACGATTTCCTGATCAAACCCTTTGCTGATGCCGCCTTCTTAAGAAAAATCAGCCTGCTCAACAAGGCGCTGGAAAACCGCCAGCGTGCCAGCGAACAAATGTCCTACGCCCAAAGCGTGGCGATGACCGCCATGTCGAGCATGGGCGAACTCGGCATCGTCATGGGCTTCATGTCGAAAAGTTTTAGCTGCCGGACCATCCAGGCCGTCGGCGAGTTGGCGCTGAGTACCATCAAGCAGTACGACCTCGACAGCATCATCTATTTTTCCTGGGATGGCGAAAGCTACATCGCCCGCACCGATGGCGTTGAAATCCTGCCGGCAGACCGCGAACACATCGCCAAGCTGCGCCCACTCGGTCGCCTGCTGGAGCTGAACGGCCAACTCGTCGTCAATTACGATCACAGCACCATCCTGATCAAGCAAATGCCTAATGACAGCGCCCTCTGTGGCCGCCTGCGCGACCACATTGCCATGCTCTGTGAAGGGATGGAATCACGCGTTACCGGCCTGCTGATGGAGCATGACAACCTGCTCAAGCAACAAGGCATCCGCTATGCGGTTAGCGAAATCCGCAACTCCGTCGCCAATCTTCACCAGCGCCAGCTGGCCTACCTCGCCGCCGGGCGCGACATGATCGGGCAAGTCACGCATGATTTTGAAGACACTTTCATGCACCTCGCGCTGATGCCGGAAATCGAAAATCAGCTGATCAGCCAACTGGTCACCCTGCGCCAGCGCATGGCCGAACTGTGGTCACAGCCCGGTGAAGTCGAAGCGAAACTGCAAAGCGTGGTAACAGCGCTTGAAGTGCTGGCCGGCGATGTGGAAGAAGTGCGGTTAATGCCGCATTGATTTATCTACTTGCACCGAAATCAGCTTTGTATTACCGTTAATACAAGTTGTTTTAGGAGCCACGACATGACCACCACCGTTCGCATTCCCCAGCGCCTTGAACAAGCGCTGGCCCGCTATTGCGTGGAAACGCATCGCAGCAAATCTGAAGTGATTATTGAACTGCTGCAAAACCACTTCACTGCCGAGGCGCCGCTCAAAACACCTTATGAGCTGGCCTGCGAAACAGGTTTCGTTGGCGCGCTCTCGCTTGATGAAAATGCTGCCGAAAACAGCCGGAACGCAGTGCGCGCCGCCATCGCCAGCAAACATGTGAACCAGCCCGAATAATGGAAACGCTGCTCGTCGACACCGGCCCACTCGTCGCGCTGGCCAACAAACGCGACAAATTTCATCTTGATTGCTCGGCAACGCTCAAAAATCATCGCGGACGTCTCCTGACCACCTGGGCCGTGCTGACCGAATTTTCCCACTTGGCGAATTCAATCAACGCCACTTTGCCGCTCTATCACTGGATCGAACGCGGCGGACTGGAACTCATGCCACTTGGCCGCGAAGAGCTGGTGACGGCGATTGACTGGATCGAGCGCTACGCTGATCGCCCGATGGATCTGGCCGATGCCTCACTGGTCATTGCTGCGCTCAAAACCGGCTGCACCAAAATCTGGACATTGGACCGGGCCGATTTTGAAACCTACCGCTTGCCGGGGCGCAAGCACTTCACGCTGGTTTGATGCGATCAGCCCAAGCGCTCACTTGATCGCTGCGCACAGTATGTATATACTTTTAGTATACACACCCAGGAAATTCCCATGACCTACGCTCGCGTCTTTCAATCCGGCAATAGCCAAGCCGTTCGCCTGCCTAAAGAGTTTCGGCTGAATGTTGAGCAGGTCGAGATTTTCCGACGCGGCGATGAAATCATCCTGCGTGAGGCGCCGCTCGCCGCCACGGCCATTTTCGATGCGCTGGCCAGCCTGCCCGCTGATTTCATGCCGGATGGCCGCGAAGACACGCCGCCGCAGGAAAGGGAAGCGCTCTGATGAGCACGCGTTATTTGCTGGACACCAATATTTGCATTTACATCGCCAAACATAATCCGCCAGCCGTCCGCGAACGTTTTGCCCGGCATACCAGCCGCGAACTGGCCATGTCGGTGATCACCCTTGGCGAACTGCGCTTTGGCGCCGAGAAAAGCCAGTCACGCGAACGCTCGCTGGCCGGCATCACACATCTCGAGCAACTGATTCCGGTTCATGCCCTTCCCGAAATTGCCGGCGAGCATTACGGACAGATTCGTGCTAGTTTGAACCGCAGTGGGCAACCGATCGGTAATAACGACCTTTGGCTAGCCGCTCACGCCCGTGCTGAAGGGTGGATTCTGGTCACCAACAACGAGCGGGAATTCATTCGGGTGCCCGGCTTGCAGGTGGAAAATTGGGTAGATAGCAATGCTTGAACAACGCCTGAGCAAGGAACTCGCTGCAATCGAAAGCGCTGGCCTGACCCGCCGCCGGCGCATGCTTGAATCGTCCTGCGGGCGACTGGTTACGGTCGACGGCAAAAAGCTGCTTAATTTCGCCAGCAATGATTACCTTGGCTTGGCCAACAACCCGGAAATCTCACAGGCGTTGGCCGTGGGCGCAAAGCAATGGGGCGCAGGCAGCGGTGCATCGCATCTGGTCAGTGGTCATCTGGCGCCGCATGAGGCGCTGGAAAAGGAAATAGCTGCCTTCACCGGCTTTCCGCGCGCGCTGACTTTCTCCACCGGCTACCTCGCCAATCTGGCCGTAACGCCAAGCCTTGCCGGGCGCGGCGATGCAGTTTTTGCCGACAAGCTCAACCACGCCTCGCTGATCGACGCCATGCAGCAAGCCAAGGCCAACGGTGCCGAGGTTCAGCGTTACCCACATAACGACATGGCGGCGCTGGAAAAAATGCTGGCGGCCAGCACGGCGGCCCACAAAATCATCGTCAGCGATACCGTGTTCAGCATGGATGGCGACCTCGCCCCCTTGCCCCTGCTTTACGCGCTGGCCGAACAATACGATGCCTGGCTGGTGCTCGACGACGCGCACGGTTTTGGTGTTTTGGGTGAACAAGGCAAGGGCAGCCTCGCCCATTTCAATCTACCGTCGGCCCGGCGCATTCTGCTGATGGGCACGCTGGGCAAGGCGGCGGGTGTTGGCGGTGCGTTTGTCGCCGGTTCCGAAATTGCCATCGAATACCTGCTGCAAAAAGGCCGCAGCTATATTTTCACTACCGCCCAACCGCCGGCGATTGCCTGTGCGCTCTCGAAAAGCCTGCAACTGATCCAAAACGGTGATGCCCTGCGTGCCAACCTGAATACCCGCATCCGCCAATTGCGCGATGAGCTGACCGGCCTGCCGCTGCACTTGCTGCCCTCGATCACCGCCATCCAGCCACTGATTGTTGGCGCAAACGAGGCGACGGTTACGCTATCCAAAGCCCTGTGGGAACGCGGCTTGTGGGTGCCGGCGATTCGCCCGCCCACCGTCCCCAAAGGCACGGCGCGTTTGCGCATTTCCCTTTCCGCCGCGCACACGGCGGAAGATATTGAAACTCTGAGCACCGCTTTGAAGGAACTGGCATGAGCGCTCCCTGTGTATTCCTCCCCGGCTGGTGCGTCGGGCGCGGCCCCTTGAATATTGCGGTCAACGCACAAAACGGGCTGATTTTTGACTTGCCCGGCTACGGCAACGCGCCGCTGATCACTGATTTTTACGCCGCCGCTGACGACATAGCCACCCGCCTGCCAGCCAATTGCACGCTAATCGGCTGGTCGCTCGGCGCCCAACTGGCCATCGCCATTGCCGCCCGCGCCCCGCAAAAAGTTGGCAAACTGGCGCTGATCGCCGGCACCGTTTCGTTCGTTCAACGTGATGGCTGGCCGCACGCCATGCCCCCTGAGATGCTGGCCGATTTCGCCAGCGGCGTTGCCGCCGATATTGAAGCCATGTTGCCGCGCTTTGTCGGCGGCTTTAATCGCGGCGATGCGCGCGCCAAAGCCGTCACCCTGGAATTGCTCAAACTGGCCGATCCACGCCCCCCCGCGGCCACCCTGGCGACCGGCCTTGATTGGCTGCGCGATGTCGACCTGCGCCCGCTTGCCCCGCAAATCAAGGCACCCACTTTGCTGATCCATGGCGCCAACGACCCGCTAATGCCGCTCGCCGCCGCCGAAGCCCTCGCCGCCTTGATTCCCGGTGCCGAACTGGCCGCCTTCGCCGATTGCGCCCACGCCCCGTTCATTTCCCAGCCGGCAGCCTTCAACGCCCGACTCAGCGCCTTCATTCATGCATAGACCATCCAAGGTGCGCATCCGCCAATCTTTCGAGCGAGCCGCCTCAACCTACGACAGCGCTGCCGAAATCCAGCGCCACATCTGCAGCCACCTTGCCGCCACCTTGCCGCCAGAACTGGAAGTCAGCCGCCTGCTCGACGCCGGCTGCGGCACCGGATTTGCCCTCGCTTTGTTGCTGGAACGCTACCCCAACGCCCAGGCCATCGCCCTCGATCTGGCGCCGGCCATGTTGCAACGCATCGCCACACCTTGCTGCTCGATTGCCGGCGATCTCGAAAACCTGCCGCTGGCCAGCAACAGTCTCGATCTTTACTGGTCCAGCCTGGCCGTGCAATGGTGCGAACTGCCGCAAGCACTGGCCGAAGCACAGCGCGTGCTTAAGGCACAAGGGCAAATCGCCATCGCCACACTCGGGCCGCAGACCTTCCACGAATTGCGCCACGCTTTTGCCGGGATTGATGATTACCAGCACACGCTGGGCTTCCACAGCGTAACGGAAATCGGGGTGCTGGCAACGCAAGCCGGGTTGGTTGCGGTCAACGTACAAAACAGCCCAAAAATCACCTATTACCCGGATTTCAAAAGCCTGCTCAAAGCGGTCAAAGCGATAGGTGCCAACCAAGTCGGCGCTGGCCGGCGCAGCGGCTTGATGAGTCGCAGCCACTTCAAACGGGCGGAAGCCGCCTTCGAGAGCCTGCGCGTTGCCGCCGGTTTACCGCTGACTTACGACCTCATCACCTTGATCGCCAAAAAATGAATTCCGCCTATTTCCTGACCGGCACCGATACCGAAATCGGCAAAACCTTCATCACCTGCGCCCTGCTCCAGCGCGCCAGGCAGCTGGGCATCAAGGCGGTGGGTGTCAAACCGATTGCTGCCGGCACCGACCCCGAAGGCAAAAATGAGGATGTTGAAAACATCCGGGCCGCCAATGCGCTGAATTTGCCGGATCAAATCATCAATCCGTATTGCTTCAAGGCGGCGGTTGCACCGCATATTGCGGCGGCAGAAGAAGGCATTACGATTGACTTCGCCAAAATTGAAGCCGCTTGCCGCGCCGCAAGCCAACAAGCTGAACTGGTCATTATTGAAGGCGTCGGTGGTTTTCGGGTGCCTTTGGGCGTTGACCGCGACAGTGCCGATCTGGCGGTCGAGCTGGGCTTGCCGATCATTCTGGTGGTCGGCCTGCGCCTCGGTTGCATCAACCACGCGCTACTCAGCGTCGAAGCGATTACATCGCGAAATTTGAAAATTGCCGGCTGGGTCGCCAACCGTATCGACCCAAATATGGCGCGCTATGAGGAAAATCTGGCGACGCTCAAAGCGTTAATCGACGCCCCGCTGCTTGGCGTTGTCCCGCACGATCCAACAAGCGGGAGCGGCGCTGCGGCAAATTACCTAAGTTTACCCGGCCAACTCGGCCTTTAAAACCTCGGCCACTTCGCGCATCCGCGCCTGCAGGATGGCAATCTGCGGCTCGGCACCACTGATGCCGTTGAGCTTGATTTGCTGCTCAAGCATAAAAGCAAGTTCAGTTCCCGGCTCGTCAGCAAAGGTAGCCAGCAAACCCTTGACGGTGTGCGCCTCGCGCTGCAGGGTTTGTGCATCCCCCGTCGCCAAGGCGCTCGCCAGACAGCTGCAATTGTTATCGACATCCTGCAAATACATGTCAATCATCATCGCGAAGATTTCTTCATCGTTACCAAGACGGTCAAGTATCAGCAATTTATCCAGCGTATAAGCAATCATCTTTTTCCCCTCTAGCCACCGTTGGCAGCCAAGCTCTTTATTTTACGCAGGCAGCAATAGCTGCCAGCAGCTCATTGATCCGAATCGGTTTTGAAACATAGCCGTCCATCCCGGCGGCCAGGCAACGCTCACGGTCCCCGGCCAGTGCGTTGGCGGTCATCGCCACAATCGGCACGTGCCGCCCACTAGCCACTTCACGCTGACGAATCGCCGCAGTCGCTGCCAAGCCATCCAGCACCGGCATCTGCAAATCCATCAGGATCAAATCAAACTCCGTCGTGGCTGACATTTCCAAGGCTTCTGCGCCGTTGACCGCAACGCTTACCCGGTGCCCCTGTTTGCTCAGCAAGGCCACCGCCAACTTTTGATTGATCAGATTATCCTCGGCCAGCAGGATCTTTAATTCGTGGCGCGCCTCTTCCAGCGTGTGGCGCGTGATCAATGGCTGCGCCGCACCGTTTTGCTGGCCAAGCAACAAGCCAATTGCCTCGCGCAACTCATCTTCCAGCAGCGGTTTGATCAGATAGGCGGCAACCCCCAGTTCGCGGCAACGCTGTGCATCACCGCGCAAGCCGGCGGCGGAAATCATCATTACCGTACCGATCGGCGGCGCATCCCCCTGTTGCAGAGCAGCGGCCACATCAAAACCGCTCAGCCCCGGCATCGCCGAATCGAGCAACAGAAGGTGATACGGCTCGCCGCGCTCAGCGCCCGCCCGCAGTGCGTCCAATGCCGCTTGACCATTACCGACACTGCTCACCAAGGCACCCCAATGAGCCAATGACACCTCAAGTGCCTTGCGGCTTGCTGCGACATCATCAACCACCAGAATGCGACTGCCCAGCAAACTGATCGGCGCCGCTTGCCCGGCCTGCTCTTGAGCAAGGCCGGCACGCATCGTGAAATTGAACCGGCTGCCTTGCCCCTCTTCACTTTCGACCCAGATTTCACCATCCATCATCTTGACCAGATTGACGCAAATGGTAAGCCCCAGCCCGGTGCCACCAAAGCGCCGCGAGACCGATGAATCGGCCTGCGAGAAAGGCTCGAAGATGCTGTTTTGTTTATCTTGCGGAATCCCGATACCGGTATCGCAAACCACGAAATGCAGGGTGTTGTGCGTCGCGTCCAACGCTTCCGCCATCACTTTAAGAATGACACTGCCGCGCTCGGTAAATTTGATCGCATTGCCCAGCAAATTGGTCAAAATCTGGCGCAGACGGCTGGGATCGCCATTGACCCACAGCGGCACATCCGGCGCCACCTCCAGAATCAGTTCCAGCCCCTTTTCCTCGCAACGCAGGCCGAGCGGTTTCAGGGTATCGCGCAGCAGGGTAGGCAAGCGGAAATCAATCCGCTCCAGCGCCATCTTGCCGGCTTCGATTTTTGAGAAATCGAGAATATCGTTAATCAACACGAGCAAAGCATCCGCCGACGAGCGCACCATTTCCAGATATTGCCGCTGATCAGCATCCAGATCAGTATCCAGCGCCAGCGAAGTCATGCCGATGATGCCATTCATCGGCGTGCGGATTTCGTGACTCATGTTGGCCAAAAACTCGCTCTTGGCCCGGCTCGCCTGCTCGGCGCTTTCCTTGGCCAGGCTTAACTCGACCGCCACCCGTTTGCGCTCAGTGATTTCGTGGAAAAGCCAGAGATGGCCACGACACTCATCAGGATGCGGATTAAACGGCGAAACGTAAATCGGTACGTAGTCGAATTCAAGAATTCGACCATCGCGCAAATTCAACTCATGGTGCGATGAAGCTTCACCCCGCGCCAAAATTTCGCGCACTTGCTGCTGGAAACCGTCAGGGTCAAGGAGGCTGGCGCGGCATTCATCGAGAATTTGCCGGGCTGGCTGGCCGATCGCATCCATCGACATATCCTCAACCCCAAACAGGCTGAACAAGGCCTGATTAGCCAGCACCATCAGGTGATTTTCGTCCTCGACCACCACCCCGGACTGCATGCTTTCTATCAGCGCCGAAAGCCGTGAACTGGTCGACAGCAAAAACTCCTCGTCGCTCTTGCGGGCACTGATGTCCTGGAAGGCCGCCACCGTCCCAACAAATTTATCGCCCTCAAAGAGCGGCACCGAAACCACGGAAATCGGGAAAATCCGGCCATCCTTGCGCGTAAAACCATCCACTTCGGAGCGAAACACATGGCAAGCCGCCACCGGCGCATGCATCGGGCACTCATCACGCGTTACGCGCAAGCCGGAAGCTGTTTGAAAATGCAGCGTGTCATGCACTTCACGCCCGATCAGTTCGCCACGCGGCCAGCCCAGCAGACGCTCCGCCTCGGCATTGACGAAATTACAAATACCGTTGGCATCAGCCGCCACCACACCCTCACCCAGCGCATCGGTCAGGCTCTTGAGAAAACGGTTTTGCTCGCCAATCCTCTCTTCCTGCAACTTCAAGCGCACCGACGCCCGATTGAGCGCCGTAACCAGGCTGCTGATTTCCTGATTACCGCGATAATCCGGCAAAACCTCGCCACGCCGAAGATCAAGACCCGCCGCAAATTCGGCAGCCTGGGCCAGTACGCGCATCGGGCGCGCCAACAGCAAAAGCAACATCACGACTGACAACACAATCGCCAGCAGCGCAGCAATCAGGCTGTCTTCCCACATATGGCGATGCGCCTCGGCCAGCCCGCCCAGGCCAATTTCCAAGCGCACCCAGCCCGCCTGATCAGCCAGCGGCTGCCACAAGGCAATCGCCTCCACACTGATCTCTTTCAGCTGGCCATTGACCGGCGGTGAAAAATTTCGCGCATCGCTTTTTTCGCTAAATAGCTGACCATCCGCAGCCTTGCGCACCCCGGCACGCAAAGTACCGTCAGCATTCAGCACGTGCACCGAACGTATGTCAGGATGGCTGGCCACCAACCCCAGACTATTTCCGAGCGCAACGCCATCCGTCTGGCCATTGCTTGCCGCAATTTTCACCAGACCACGCGCCAGCGCTTCGCCATGACCGACGATCATGCTTTCGCGGATTTCCGATTGCTCGTAAACGGTATAAGCCGTATAGCAAACGACCGTCAGTGCAAAAAGTAGTGAAATCGCCAGCGCCAGCTGATGACTCAAGCGCCGAGGCAAGAGAAAAAGCACCTGGACTGGGTTAAATCTGGGGAACAATTTCATCCTGGAAACGCTGACGGATCTCAATCACCTGATCCCAGCCCGCCAGAAATGCTTCGACACACATCGGGTCAAAATGCGACCCGCGCCCGTCCTCCAGGAGTTTCACTGCATCTTCCAGCGGCCAGGCTTTTTTGTAGGGGCGCTCGGACGTCAATGCGTCAAACACGTCAGCCACCGCCACAATCCGTCCATAAAGCGGAATTTCCTTTCCCTTCAAACCGTTGGGATAACCAGATCCATCAAATTTTTCGTGATGGCTGATCGCAATTTCAGCCCCGGCGCGCAAAATTTCGGAACCACTGCCCTGCAGCAACTCATAACCAAGACGGGAATGCCCCTTCATCACAGCCATTTCCTCCGGAGTCAGCTTGCCCGGCTTGAGCAGGATGTAATCCGGAATACCGATTTTTCCGACATCGTGCAAGGGCGCGGCTTCAAGTATCAGTTTTAGTATCTGCGGCCCGAGGTCAAGGCCGCGTGCAATGACTTGCGAGTAATGCGCCATACGCTGAATGTGCGCGCCAGTTTCCGGATCACGAAACTCGGCGGCGCGTGACATGCGAAAAATCAGTTCCTTCTCGCGATCACGAATTTCAGCCGTCCGCTCTTCAACCAAGGACTCCAGATGCTGAGCGCGATCAGCCAGGAATTTCTGGCCGTTACGCAGCGAAATCATGTTGCGCACACGCGCACCAAATTCGGCCCGATCAATCGGCTTGTTAAGAAAATCATTGGCGCCGCCCATCAACGCGTCGTAACGCACATCCTTCTGGTCATTGGCGGTAATCATCAACACCGGAATCTCGTTGCGCCCATGCAGGCCACGAAACGCGCTGATGAACTGCAAGCCATCCATGTCCGGCATCATGTAATCGACAATCACCAGATCCGGCACATTGCTGCGACACCACTCAAGCGCCTTCAACGGATGGGCAAAAAGCACCGCTTCGCACTCCCCCTGCTTGAGCACCAGCGCCCGAATCAAGGTCAGGTTGATTTCGCTATCGTCAATGATAAGAACGGTATTCATGAGTTTTCCGCAAGCCAGAGAGGCAAAGAGCACAGTATATAATGCGCCACCATGAAACTGCTTTTCGACCTATTCCCCGTCATTCTCTTCTTCGTCGCCTTCAAATACTCCGAGAAAAATCCGGAATTGGCGGCAAGTTGGGTTACCTCACTCATCGGTTCGGCTGCGGTCGACCCGAAAATTGCGCCAATTTTATTGGCCACCGTCGTCGTCATCCTCGCCACGATTGCCCAAATCATCTGGGTCGCCTTCCGCCACGGCAAGGTGGACAAGATGCTCTGGGTCAGCTTGGTGTTGGTCGTCGTCTTCGGCGGCATGACTCTGGTTTTCCAGGACGAATCCTTCATCAAATGGAAGCCGACCATTCTGTATTGGGTCTTTGCCGGCAGCATGAGTTTTGCTGCGCTGGTGATGAAAAAGAACGCCATTAAGACCATGCTTGGCGAACAATTGACCTTACCGGAACCGGTGTGGAACAAGGTTAATTTTTCCTGGATCGCCTTCTTTGTCGTGATGGGCTTCCTCAACCTGCTCATCGCCTTCAATTTCCCGACCGATGTCTGGGTCAATTTCAAACTCTTTGGCGGCATGGGGCTGATGCTCCTTTTCGTACTCGGCCAGGGATTTCTGCTCTCCAAATATGTTGAGGAAAAAGAATAATGCTCTACGCCATCATCGGTGAAGACCGCATCGGCACGCTAGACCAACGCATGGCAGCGCGCCCCGCCCACGTTGAACGCCTGCAAGCCCTGCAAGCCGAAGCCCGCCTGATCCTCGCCGGCCCCTGCCCGGCAATTGATTCGCCAGACCCCGGCCCGGCCGGCTTCTCCGGCAGTATCATCATTGCCGAATTTGCTTCGCTGACCGCCGCCAAAACATGGGCCGACGCCGACCCTTATGTCGCGGCTGGCGTCTATGAAAAAGTCACGGTCAAACCGTTCAAGAAAGTCCTGCCGGCATGAGCGCAGAGATGGTCGAATTGCTGCGCGAACGTCTGGCCAGCCTGCAACCGCTGTCGCTGATCATTGAGGACGAATCGCATCGCCACGCCGGCCATGCCGGCGCCAAGGAAGGCGGTCACTACGATCTGCAAATCGTCGCCGCAGCCTTTACCGGCAAAAACACCGTCGCCCGCCACCGCATGATTTATGCCGCAACCGGGGATTTGATGCAGCGCGGCATTCATGCGCTAAGCATCCGCGCATTGGCGCCCGGCGAAGTATAATCAGCCCCGTTTTTATCTTTTATCCAAGGAATCGTCCATGTTGAAGCTTTCCCGTCTGGCCTCGCTGCTGGTCGCTGCCACTATCGCCTCTGCCCCGGTCTTCGCCCAAAACAAAGCGGCATTTGCCACGGTCAACGGCCAGGCCATCCCGCAATATGTATACGATGCCTTCGCTGCCGAGCAAAAAGCTCAGGGCGCGCCGGAATCGCCGGAACTCAAGAACGCCGTCAAGGAAGAACTGGTTCGCCGCGAAATCCTGGTTCAGGAAGCCAAGAAGAAAGGCCTCGACAAGAAATCTGACATGCTCGGTCAAATGGAACTGGCCAAGCAGGCCGTCCTGATCCGCGCTTTCCTTTCCGATTTCGTCAAGGCCAACCCGATCAGCGAAGCGCAGTTGAAGGCTGAATACGAGGGTATCAAAGCCAACCTGGGCAACACCGAATACAAGGCTCGCCACATTCTGGTCGAGAAGGAAGACGACGCCAAGGCGATCATCGCCAAGCTGGACAAGGGCGAGAAGTTCTCCGAACTGGCCAAGCAGTCGAAAGACCCCGGCTCCAAGGACAAAGGCGGCGAACTCGGCTGGAGTTCACCGAGTTCCTACGTCAAGCCGTTTGGCGAAGCACTGGCCAAGCTGAAAAAAGGTGAATACACCAAAGCGCCGGTTCAGTCCGACTTTGGCTTCCACGTCATCATGCTTGAAGACAGCCGTCCGCTGACCCCGCCGCCTTACGAGCAGGTCAAGCAACAGTTGCAACAACGTGCCGGCCAACAGCAGGTTGAAGCGCTGGTCAAGGATCTGCGTTCCAAGGCCAAGGTCAACTGATCCCAGCTAACGCATGCGACAATGCCCACCTCTTGGTGGGCATTTTTGTTTGTGGAGATCGCTTTGTTTGGCTTGAAAAAACTCTTTGCTGGCAAGACCCGTATCGCACCGGAATCTCGGGAATTTCCGGATGAGCAAGCGGCGATTCCCCTTGCTTCAGCCGCATTCATTTGTCGCGAAGCAATTTTTGATCGCAAGAACCGGCCCAGTGGGCACATTTTTTTCCTGCAAAATGAATCGCTCCTGGCCAATGCGCCGACGGAGGAGCAGCAAAAGCTTGACCGGATGCTGCTCGCCACCTTGCTATCGAGCCGCGAGGCGTGGAACACCCAGCGCGCGTTTGTGCCGATCAGCTCCGCCACCTTGTGGGATGTTACGGTCGACCGGCTGCCGACGACTAATTTAATACTCAACATTTACTTGGCGGAGGAGCAGCGCGATAGCGATCAACTCGTTGCCCGCCTTACCGAACTGCGTGGCCGCGGGCTAGTCATCGGCATCGTTCGTCAGCCGCAACACCCTTGTTTTGGGGCGGCCATGCAACAGGCCGGTTTTGCGATTATCGACGTTGCGTCGACCGAAGCCGGTTCGGTGCGTGATTTTTCAGCGGCGGCTAGGGCCAACGAAAAATCACATCCGCTGGAGTTGCTGGGCCTCGGCATTGAAACGCTGGACGAACACAATCTTTGCCACACTTGGCATTTCGAGGGTTTTCATGGCCCCTTTGCCGCCAAAGGTGCGCCTCGCCCGGAGCAAACCCAGGCTGACCCGCACAAGGTTCAGTTGCTCAACCTGATGCGTCTGGTTCAGGGCGATGCTGAAAATGACGAAATTGCTGCCGGCCTCAAGCAAGACCCGCTGCTCACTTTCCGCATCCTGCGCTACCTCAACTCACCGGCGCTGGGCCTGACACACCAAATTGAATCGATCAATCAGGCAATCACCATTCTTGGCCGGCAACGCCTGACGCGCTGGCTGGCGGTGCTGCTTTTCTCGGTCCGTGAGCCGGATTTTGCCGACTGGTTGATGGTTGAAAGCGCCCTGACCCGTGGCCGCTTGATGGAAATTCTGGGCGCCGAACTGATGCCAGGCAGCGCCCACGATGCCCTGTTTTTAACCGGCATTTTTTCCTGTCTTGACCGGCTGCTGCGCCGCCCGATGGCCGAAGCGCTCGCCATGCTGCCGATTCCCAATGAAGTTCGCGATGCCCTGCTCACCGCCAGCGGCCCTTACGCAAGCTTGCTGGCGGTGGCCAAGGCCAGTGAATCCTTTGATCTGGAGCGCATTTCAATGATGGCAGAAGCCGCCAATCTGCAAGCGGACAAGGTCAATCGCGCCTTGCTGGCCGCGACGGCTTGGGCCAGCGAAGTGACTGATCACTGGGAATAGACAAAAAATTTACGGATATTGATCCAGATTGCTGCGGTCAACGCCAAAAAATGGCTTAATTCTTGAAGAATGAAGCCCGCTTCTCCCTTTTCCCACCTCCGCCTTGTTGTCCTGCTTGTCACTTACCTGTTGAGCAGCCTCACCGCCAGCGCCGCACAACCAATTCAAACCTGGCTGGACATGGCCTTGCCTGGCTCCACCCTGCACCTGCCCCCAGGTGAATATAGCGGTCCGGGAGTAATCAACAAACCATTGACGCTGGAAGGCGGCGGCAAAGTCATCATCCAGAATGGTGGCAAAGGCACGGTGCTGACAATAAAGGCCGACCACGTCACCCTGCGCGGCCTCACCCTGCGTGGCAGCGGCGATTCGCATGATGCGATTGATGGCGGGATCATGGCGGAAGGCCATCAGTTACTGATTGAAGACAATGTAATGGACGACGTTCTGTTCGGCATTTCGCTGCACCGGACCAACGATAGCGTCGTGCGCAACAACCGCATTCGTTCACGCGGCATCGATTCGGCAGATCGTGGCGATGGCTTACGCCTCTGGTACAGCACGCGTAACCGCATCGAAAACAACGACATTGCGCAGATTCGCGATATTACTGTCACCAATTCAACCCACAACCGCTTCGTTAGCAACCAGATTCAGGACAGCCGGCGCGCCTTCAACCTGCTTTTTGCGCATCGCACGCTGATCGATGGCAACCGGCTCAACAAGAATTCGACCGGCATCATCGCACTCAATTCGGATGGCATCCTGATTCGCAACAACCGCATCATGCACGCGATGGATGCCTCCGGCGCCGGCATTGCGCTCAAGGAAACCTCGGCGGCGCTGGTGATAGGCAACGAGATCGTCCATTGCGCACACGGTTTCATGGCCGATTCACCAATGAGCCCGACCAATCGCATCGTTTTTTATGGCAACCGGGTCGCCCACAACATTACCGGCGTCTACTTCTATGGTCCCAAGGGCGGTCATCTGATGATCGACAACACGTTTGAAAGCAATCTCTGGCCGGTAGCCATCATTGGTGATGGCGACCCGATGGAGGATTACTGGTCAGGCAATAGTTGGGACACCTACGAGGGGTTTGACCGCAATCACGATGGTTTTGGTGACCTGCCGCACGAAATCTACGCTTACGCCGACCGGATCTGGATCGAAACGCCGATGGCCAAGTTTTTCCGTAATTCGCCGGTCATGGAATTGCTCGATTTTCTCGAACGCCTGGCGCCGTTTTCCAGCCCCAGCCTCGTGTTACGCGACAACAAGCCGCGGATGAAGCCTCACAACTGATATTCCGCACCGCCGCCCTGCATCGCCATTTCAACCACCCGACGGGTCAGGTGAGTCGCAAACAAACCAATAAAATCGTAGTCGTAGCGCCGCAGGTAAGTGCCTCGGCGCAAGGCCAGGCGTGTGGTGTTCGATTCAAACAAGTGCGAGGCATCGAGTGCGCTCAAACCGGTATCGCGCTGGGCATCGAAAGCCAGCGCTGAAATGATGCCCAAACCGAGGCCGAGGCTGACGTAGGTTTTGATCACGTCAGCATCCAAAGCAGTCAGCGCCACATTAGGTACCGCACCAATCCGTTCAAAAGCCCGATTGATCCGTGAGCGCCCGGTAAAGGCGGTGTCGTAGGTAATCAACGGCCATTTGGCCAGTTCGGCCAAGGAGAGCGGTTGCGATTTGAGTATCGGATGGCCTTCAGGCGCAATCACGCAGTGACTCCATTGGCGCACCGGCAAAGTGACCAGTTGCGGATACTGGTCGAGCGCTTCGGTGGCGATGCCCAGATCCGCCTCGCCGCTGACCACCCATTCGGCAATTTGCGTTGGGCTGCCTTGATGCAGTTCGAGCTTGACCGTTGGGTGTTGCGTAACAAAATCGCGCACCACCAACGGCAGCGCGTAACGCGCCTGGGTGTGCGTTGCGGCCAGAACCAGCCGACCGGTGTCACCGGTGGCAAATTCCGCGCTCGCCCGTTTGAGATTTTCAGCTTCGCGCAAAATGCGTTCGGCGATGTTCAGCACCACCTTGCCCGGCTCGGTGACGCCGGTAAAACGCTTGCCGCTGCGCTCGAAGATCGAAATTCCCAACTCGTCCTCAAGCAATTTCACTTGCTTGGAAATACCCGGCTGCGAGGTAAATAGCGTTTCCGCCGCCTCGGAAACATTGAGTCCCTGACGCTGAATTTCGACGATGTAACGCAGTTGCTGAAGTTTCACGGCAACACCAAATAACTAAATGATATACCAATCTAACTCAATATTCTTTTTGTTTCAAATAAGCGCTGATACGATGCACGCCATGGATTACCTATACACCCTTTCCGGCTTTGCCGTTGGCGCCATTGTCGGGCTCACCGGCGTTGGTGGCGGCTCGCTGATGACGCCGCTGCTGGTGCTGGTTTTCGGCGTCCCGCCAGCCACTGCAGTCGGCACCGACCTGCTTTACGCCGCCCTGACCAAGGCCGGCGGCACCGTGGCGCATGGCAAAAAAGGCCATATTGACTGGGCAATTACCGGTCGTTTGGCGCTGGGCAGCATCCCGGCGGCGGCGATTACGCTTTTCGTGCTGTCGCAATTACCGAAGGGCAGTAACGTGATTGGCGAAATCATTTCGCACGGTCTCGGCTTTGCATTGGTGCTGACCTCAATTGCCATCTTGTTCGGCCGCAAACTGCGCGATTACGCCGCCAAACATGAAGAATCCGCACTACGCAAATGCTGCCTGGGCAAGATTACCGTCGCAGTTGGCGCCATTCTCGGCGTGCTGGTGACCATTTCTTCAGTCGGCGCCGGCGCGCTGGGTGTCGCCGCCCTCTTCTTCCTCTATCCAAAACTTTCGCCAGTCAAAATTGTCGGATCGGATGTGGCGCATGCGGTGCCGCTGACGCTGGTTGCTGGGCTTGGTCACTGGATGCTAGGCGGCGTCGATTGGTCGCTGCTCGGTAGCCTGCTGCTCGGTTCGCTGCCCGGCATCTGGCTTGGCACACAGGTTTCAGCCAAAGTACCGGAACACATATTGCGCCGCTTGTTGGCCACCATGCTTATTCTCATCGGCACCAAGCTGATCGCTGCTTAAGGACATTTATGTACAAATACGACTCCATCGACCGCCAGTTGGTTAACCAGCGCGTCGCCCAATTTCGCGATCAAGTCAGCCGCTGGCAAGCCGGCGAATTGACTGATGACGAGTTCCGCCCGCTGCGTTTGCAGAACGGCCTTTACATCCAGCGCCATGCGCCGATGTTCCGCATTGCCGTGCCTTACGCGATGATGAATTCAGCCCAGTTGCGCACGCTGGCCTCGGTTGCCCGCAAGTACGACCGCGGCTATGGTCACTTCACGACGCGCCACAATCTGCAGCTGAACTGGCCGAAAATTGAAGATGTGCCGGAAATCCTCGCCGAGTTGGCCGAAGTTGAAATGCACGCCATCCAGACTTCCGGCAACTGCCTGCGCAATATCACCACCGACCAGTTTGCCGGTGTTGCCGCCGATGAAGTGATCGACCCGCGCCCGCTCGCTGAAATCCTCCGTCAATGGACAACCTTCCACCCTGAATTCGCCTTCCTGCCGCGCAAATTCAAGATCGCCATTTCCGGCACCAAAGAAGACCGCGCCGTTACCTGGTTCCACGACATCGGCCTGCAACTGCAGGAACAGAACGGTGAAATTGGCTTCCGCGTGATCGTTGGCGGCGGCTTGGGCCGGACGCCAATTCGCGGCCAGATCGTTCGCGAGTTCCTGCCCTGGCAGCACATCCTGACCTACTGCGAAGCCATCCTGCGCGTCTATAACCGTCAAGGCCGGCGCGACAATGCCTATAAGGCACGGATCAAGATTCTGGTGCAAGCGCTCGGCGTCGAAGCCTTCGCCCAACTGGTTGAAGAAGAATGGGCGCACGGCAAGGATGGCCCGGCCACGCTGACCCAGGCCGAATTCGACCGCGTCGCCGCGCATTTCAGCGCACCGGCTTACGAAACGCTGGGCGAAGTCGAATTTCCGGCTGAAAAAGCCTTCAAAAACTGGGTTGACCGTAACACTTTCACGCACAAGGTCGCTGGCTATAGCGCCGTTACCCTGTCGCTGAAAAAACACGGCGTTGCGCCTGGCGACATCACTTCAGAACAAATGGAATCTGTCGCCGAGTTGGCCGACCAATACAGTTTTGGTGAGTTGCGCATCAGCCACGAACAAAACGTCATCCTCGCCGACGTCAAGCAATCCGACCTTTACGAAGTCTGGCAAAAGGCCAAGGCCGCTGGCCTGGCAACGCCGAACATTGGCCTGCTGACCGGCATCATCTGCTGCCCCGGTGGTGATTTTTGTGATCTGGCCAACGCCAAATCGATCCCGATCGCCACGGCAATTCAGGCGCGTTTTGACGATCTCGATTACCTTTTCGACATCGGCGACATCGACCTCAACATTTCCGGCTGCATGAACGCCTGCGGCCACCACCACGTCGGCCATATCGGCGTGCTTGGGGTCGACAAGAATAATGACGAGTTTTATCAGGTCACACTCGGTGGCCGTCAGGGCAATGAAGCCAAGCTCGGCAAGGTGATCGGCCCCTCTTTTTCAGCCGGCGAAATGCCGGATGTGGTCGACAAGATCATCAAGGTCTATATCGAAAACCGCCACCCGGACGAGCGCTTCCTCGACACTTTCGACCGCATCGGCATCGACCCTTTCAAGAACCGCGTTTACGAAGGCCGCGCCCACGGCAAAGCCAAATCCGCCGCAAAGGAAACCGCATAATGGCCCAATTGATCAAAAACCAAAGTGTCGCGGTCGACGCCTGGAAAACGCTGGAAATTGCTGAGGGAGAAACCCCGGAAAGCATCGCCCTGCCAGCGGGTGAGATCATTTTCCCGTTTGCCGTCTGGCAAGCGCGCAAGACCGAAATCATCTCGACCCACAAGCGCATCGGCCTGCTGTTGGAGCCGGACGACCGGGTTGAGGAGATTGCCGCCGATCTCGATTATTTCATCGTGATCGCCGTCAATTTCCCCAAATTCGTTGATGGTCGCGGCTATTCGAGCGCCAGTCTGTTGCGCCAGCGTTACCAATATCAGGGCGAACTACGGGCGGTCGGTGATGTGTTGCACGACCAGCTGTTCTTCATGCAACGCGTCGGTTTCGATAGCTATGCCCTGAAAGATGGCAAGGATGCGGTCTACGCGCTGCAAGCCGGTTTTTCCCCCTTTTCCGAAACTTACCAGACCTCAACCGGCCAACCGGAACCCTACTTCCGCCGCCGCAACGCCTGAGCCACCGATGACCCCCAACCTGCTCAACATCACACCAGAACTGACTGCCAGCATCGCCAGCAAGACGGCAGCGGCCAAAACCCTGCTCGCCGAAATTGCCGCCAACTGGTCGCCGGCCACCTTCGCCAACAGCCTCGGCGCTGAAGACATGGTGCTCACCGACCTGATCCTCAAAGGCAAACTGGCGATCAAAATATTCAGCCTGGACACTGGCCGCCTACCGGCGGAAACCTACGAGCTGATGGCCGAGGTTGAAAAACACTACAAACACAAGTTGACCGTATTTTTTCCACGTGCTGACGACGTTGAGCTGTATGTGCGCAATCAGGGGATCAACGCTTTCTACGAATCGGTCACGTTGCGCAAAGCCTGTTGTGCGATCCGCAAGGTGGAGCCACTGAAGCGGGCACTGGCCGGCAAGCGTGCCTGGATTACCGGCATGCGTGCCGAGCAAGCCGCCACCCGGGGCAATCTGGCAAGCCGTGAATACGATGAAGGCAATGGGCTGGAGAAATTCAACCCGCTCGCCGACTGGTCCGAAAAGGAAGTCTGGACTTATATCAAACAACATAAAGTGCCTTATAACGCACTGCACGATAAATTCTATCCGAGTATCGGCTGCGCACCGTGCACACGGGCCATTTCACTCGGCGAAGACGTCCGTTCAGGCCGCTGGTGGTGGGAAGACCCGGAATCTAAAGAGTGCGGTCTGCACGTCAAGGCATAATTCACCAAATTGTCACAAAAACCCCCTTTGCTGCAATGCAGCAAAGTGATAGTCTCTTACTTATAAAAATCAGTTTTAAGTGAGAACCAGCATGAGTGAAATTGACCTGAAACGCTTCTTCCTCGAACAGGTACGTCTGTTCGAGAATTTCTCAGCCGACAAAGTTGAGGAAATCGTCATCAAATCGCGGCTTGCCACTTACGAAGGCAATGAGGCGATTCTCGAAACCGGTGACGAAGGGCGCTTCATCGGCGTCGTGATCAGCGGCCATGCCGAAATCTCGATGACCGACAACACCGGCACCCGCAACGTCATCAGCCAGCTTGAATCCGGTGACGTTTTCGGCGTCATGTCGCTGCTCACCGGTGACCGCATCATTGCCGACGTGATCGCCGGCAATCGTTGCTTTGTGCTGATGATCCCGCAAGAAGTTTTCAACACCCATATTCTGACCAACGCCAAGGCCGTCGGTTACCTGTCGCGCCTGCTGGCTGATCGCACGCGAGCGATGTCGGTTGATCTGGTCACCGCCCAGGCGCATGCCGTCACCAAGTCCAACGACCCGTACGCCCTCTCGCTGACGACCAATACGCATGGCAAAGTTATCGTCATCAATGTCGGCCTCAGCCAGATCCATTTTGGGGTGTACGACACGCACGATCTTGGCTCCGATGTGCACGGCATCATCGACAACGAAGACGAGGCCAGCGCCCGCATTACCGTCATGGTTGGCCCGCAAGTCAAGATCATTGAGCGCCCGCGCTTTCCCTTGGCCGATCTGTTCAAGGTCATGCAGGAATCAACGCAATTGCTCGGCGAAGCCTTCGCCTTCCAGTTGCGCGATGTCAATGCCGTTGGCCACCGCGTCGTGCATGGCGGCAGCAAATTCTCCAGCTCGGTTGTGATTACCCCGGCAGTGATTGCCGATATTGAAGCGCTGTCGGTTTTTGCGCCGCTGCACAACCCGGTCAATGTCGAAGGCATCCGCGAGGCGATGAAGCAGTTCCCGGACATTCCGCACGTTGCCGTGTTCGATACCGCTTTTCACCAAACCCTGCCGCCCTACGCTTACCTCTACGGCCTGCCCTACGACCTTTACAAAAAGGATGGCATTCGCCGCTACGGCTTCCACGGCACCTCGCATCGTTACGTTTCGCTGAAGTCGGCCGAAGTGCTCAAACGCCCGCTCGGCGAGCTGGAAATCGTTTCCTGCCACCTCGGCATCGGTGCCTCGCTTTGCGCCATCGACCACGGCCGTTCGGTCGACACCAGCATGGGCATGACGCCAACCGATGGCCTGATCATGCCCAGCCGTTCCGGCAGCATTGATCCGGCGGTGATGATTCACCTGCTGCAAAACCACAATCTGTCGCCGGAACAGCTGTCGACCCTGATCAATACCGAAAGCGGCCTCAAGGGCATCTCCGGCATTTCCAGCGACATCCACGACATTGAGGAAGCCGCCAACGACGGCCATCACCGCGCATTGTTGGCGCACAAGGCTTTCTGCTATCAGGTGCGCAAGAACATCGGCGCCTACGTGGCAGCGATGGGCGGGATCGACGTTCTCGCCTTCACCGGCGACATCGGCGAAACCAGCGCCACGGTGCGCAGCCTGGCTTGCCAGGGCCTCGGCTACATGGGCATCAAGCTCGATGAGGAAAAGAACCGCAACCTGACGACGCTGACTTCGCACGCGATTATTTCGACAGATGATTCACCGGTCACCATTCTCGTCGTCGCCAATGACGACGAACGCCTGGTTGCCTGGGAAACGCTGCGCGCCATCGAACGCAATCAACTGCTGGTCTCGATGAAGGAAGACGAAGCTGAATTGCCGATTCCGGTCGAAATTTCCGCTCACCACGTCCATCTCTCACAAAGCGATGTCGAAAAACTGTTTGGCCCTGGTCACCAGCTGACGCCGGAACATGAACTCTCGCAGCCCGGCCAGTTTGCCTGTGCGGAAAAGGTCCATCTGGTTGGCCCCAAGGGGCGGATCGCCAATGTCCGCGTGCTGGGCCCGACGCGTAAGGAAACCCAGGTTGAAATCGCCATGACCGAGCAGTTCAAGGTCGGCATCCAGCCGCCGATCCGCCAGTCTGGCGACCTCACCAACACCCCCGGCATTACGCTGGAAGGCCCTTACGGCACGTCCGTCATCGACCGTGGTGTGATTTGTGCCCAGCGCCACATTCACATGACGCCGGAAGATGCCCTACGCTTCCGCGTGCGTGACAACTACGTCGTGCGCGTCCGCCTTGAAGGTGAGCGTGAGCTGATTTTCGGCGACGTGGTGGTTCGGGTGAATCCGGCTTTCCGCCTGGCCATGCATATTGATACGGATGAAGGCAATGCCGCCAATATCCGTACCGGTATGCTGGGTTATATCGAAGAAATCCAGAGCCGGCGGTAAGCCGACAAAGGACATTCCTGCGCAGGCGGGAATGTCCTTTAATTACTTGCCCGGCAGGGCATCAATCCCAACACAAACCGTTTTCAAGGCAACATCAAGTGCAGGAATTACGGCCAAAAGCTCGTCGACCGTAGCCGTTGAACGAAGCATCTTGTTGAGTTCAACGACCAGCGGGTAAACCTCGCTGACCCCCAGCGTACCAGCAACCCCTTTGAGCGAATGAACGACTCGCTCGGCGGCTTCCCGATCACCTTGCAGCAAGTGCTCGCGGACGATTTGCATATCGTCCGAATGATCCTTGGCAAACAAGCGCAACAGTCGGACATAGCGTTCTGGCCGACCGCGGGTAATCGACAACCCTATCGTCAAATCAATACCCGCCACCGCACCCAGCGCTTCAGCCAAAACCGAATCAGCTACCGCCTCCGGTGCCGCGCCAAGCGATTGATCGGCAGCCTGCGTCGGTAGCCATTTGAGCAATGCAGCATAGAGCGTCTCGGGATCAACCGGTTTGGCGACAAAATCATTCATGCCAGCCGCCAGACATGCCTGGCGGTCCTCGGCATAGGCATTTGCCGTCATTGCCAGAATCGGTAAGCTGGCTTGATCGGGCCGCTGACGAATGCGCCGGGTTGCCTCCAGCCCGTCCATCACCGGCATCTGGACATCCATCAGGATCAGGTCGTAATGATTGGTGCCAATTTTTTCCAGCGCCTGCGTTCCATCGTTGGCCACCTCAACCTGCAGGCCAACATCCTGGAGCAAGGCAAGCGCCACCTCCTGGTTGATCGGGTTATCCTCGCACAACAACAGCCGACAATTAGCGAAACCCTTGCGCAAGGCAGCTCCCGCATCGCTAGCCGGCAAGGGCGCGGCGATTGTCATAGTTTCAGTACAGGTAAAGCGGCCAGTAAACCAGAAGCTGCTGCCGCTACCGGGTGTGCTGCTGACCCCCGCTTCACCGCCCATCAATTCGGCCAGACGACCGGTAATCGCAAGGCCAAGGCCGGTACCACCATAGTGGCGTGTTGTCGAGTTGTCGGCCTGCTCGAAAGCCTTGAACAGCCGGCCTATGGTTTCGGGCGGAATGCCAACACCGGTATCGCTCACCTCAAAACGCAAGGTAAGCCGCTCCGCGTCGCGTTCGATCAACTCACTGCGCACCTTGATCGATCCCTGCTCGGTAAATTTCACGGCATTGACCAGGTAGTTGAGCAAAGCCTGGGTCAGCCGTGTCGGGTCGCCAAGCAAGTTGCAATCAAGTTTGGGCGGTGCTTCAACCTGAATTGCCAAGCCCTTGGCCTGGGCCCGTTCGGAAATCTGGGCAACCGCCCGCGCCATGACTTGTTGCAAATCGAAATGCAGTGATTCAAGCACTAACTTGCCGGCTTCAATTTTTGAAATATCGAGCACATCGTTGATCACCGCCATCAGATGATCTGCTGATTCCCTGATCTTGCTCAGTTTGTCCTGCTGCTCGGTTTCCGGCACGCCGTTTTGCAGCATCCGGGTAAGCCCGATGATGGCGTTCATCGGCGTCCGGATTTCGTGGCTCATATTGGCCAGAAAAGCGCTTTTGGCGCGATTGGCTGTCTCAGCAGCATCCTTTGCCGACGCCAGTTCAACGGTGCGCTGACTGACCAACTCTTCGAGATGATGGCGATGACGATCAAGCTCTTCGCTGATGTGTTTTTTCTCGGTAACGTCCTGTTTGATCGCCAAATAATGGGTTACCACACCATCTGGCTGCCGAATTGGCGAAATAATCGCATTTTCGTAATAAATTTCGCCACTTTTACGCTTGTTGATCAACTCACCATGCCACACTTCACCAGCCGCCAGAGAGCGCCATAACGACTCATAGGTGCTGCGCGGGGTCTGCCCGGATTGCAGGATGCGCGAATTCTGGCCCAGTACTTCGCTCAAAACATAACCGGTTGAATCGAGAAATGCCTGATTCACGTATTCGATTTCGGCGTTCAGGTTGGAGATCAAAATCGCTTCCGGGCTTTGCTCAACCGCTTGCGAGAGCTTGCGCAGGGCATCCTGCGTGGCGAGTCGATCACTGATATTCCGCGCCAGAATCAGGAAATTACGCGCCACCGCGTCACCTGGCTTGAGTACCGTCGATAGCTCGAACCACTGCGCGCCATTGGTCAAGGGAAGAAGCATCTGCTGCCCCGCCGAATGTCCGCTTTCGCCTGCGGCCTTGAGCGCCGCCATGATTGAGGTAACCGCTTCAGCAGGAAAAACGTCTGCCAACTGATGATTGATCAGCCCCTCTTTCGGGACGACTAATTCATCGGTTTCGTTATCCCAAAAGTTAACAAAGCATCCGTTTTCGTCAAGCTCAAACAAAAGGTCGGGAATCGCCTGCAAGGTGGCATTCAGTTCATTGCCGAGTTCACGCAAAGCCTTTTCGTTGCGTTGCTGCTCGGTAATATCGGTTGAGATGCCAAGCACGCTGATGACATTGCCCGCTTTGTCGCGCATGGGCACCTTGATCGACAGAAAACTGTGCGCCATGCCATCGTGCCGAACTACCCGCTGTTCAACGCTCTGCACTTTTTCGCCGGACTCCAGCACGCGCTTGTCCTTGGCACGCAAGGCAGCCACTGTTTCCGGGTCAAAAAAATCCTCGTCACGTTTGCCAACAAAGTCCTCAGCCGAACAAGCAAGCAACTCGCAGAGCGCACGGTTGGCGAATTGAAAGCGGAAATCCCGTCCCTTGATGAAGATGTAGCCATCGACGCCATCCAGAATGGCGCTCAAGCGTTCGCGCTCAGACTCCAGTTCACGAGTGCGCTTGGCAACCTGACGGCGTAACAAAACATTCCAGACCAGCAATAACAAACCAAAACTGGTACCGATGAGCAGAAAATAGCCCAGCTTTTCAGCGTAAGCATGGGTCGGCAGGGGGCGCCCCATCCATTTGTCGTGCAAGGCGTCACGTTCCGCCTTGGAAATTGCCGCAAAACCGCTGTTGACCGCAAGCAGCAGATCGCTATGGCCTTTAAGTACGGCGCGATGGAACTGGCCGCTGTAAAAATTGAATGCCGCCCGATAATCCTTGCTGACGCCAGCGCGATTCAGCAAAAAATGGGCGGGCGGTTCATCCAGGCAAAAAATCCGCACATTGCCATCCACCGCTGCTTTCACCAGCACTTCGTAGCTATGGTAATAGTCAAGCTGAGTCACACCGGCCTCGCGCAACTTATCGACACAGGCATCACCGGTTTTAACGCCAACCGAAAAACCTTTCAGCGTGTTTGCACTATCGATCCCCTGAATGCTTTGGTGCACGAAAATTGGCACCAGCAAATCAGCATAGGGCAGTGAAAACTCCATCGTCTTTTGCCGCTCAGGCGTAATGAAAACCGTATCAAGCACATCCGCCTCACCGGCAGCAAAACGCTGCTGTGCCACATTCCAGTCAGAAGCCTTGAGGTCGACTTCAATACCGGTTTTTTTGGCCCACAAAGCCCAGAGGTCGATTAAATAGCCTTTGATTTCGCCATCGCCGTCACGAAAAACATAGGGCGGATAATTATCATCCAGCGCAACAACAAGGCGCGTTGGTGCTTGATCGACAGCCAGTGCGCTACCCAGCAACAAGGAAAACAGACAAGCAAAAAGCGCTTTGAGCAAGCGCTTCATGACATCACCCCGGCACGAACAACGAAATTGATTTGACTAATCAAAACCATGGAATTCCTGAACATTTACCTATTTATAGGACGTTTGGGATAGCTTTGTTTCAGTGTAACGCTTTGATCCGGGGTGGTCTAACAGAATTTCCACATGTTGTTCCGGGCGATTTCGGCTCGCCTTTGGAGCGCCATAGCGTACACTGCGCGGCTAACTTATTTGGCAGGACGCCCGATGCAAACCGAACACTTTATTCCGGGCAAAGATGCCTCACTTGAACACTCCATTTCCTCCATGCAGGCCAAATTATTGGCGCGTGGTTTTGACATTGAGGAATGCTCCTGGCTCAACCCGGTCGACAACGTCTGGTCGGTGCATGTGCGCAACCGCGCCTGCCACCTGATGTTCACCAACGGTAAAGGAGCAACCAAACTGGCAGCGCATGCCAGCGCGCTCGGCGAGTATTTCGAGCGCCTCTCCTGCAATTACTTCTGGAATCATTACTACCTCGGCGAAACCGTCGCCCAGCGCGATTTTGCCCATTACCCGCGTGAACAATGGTTTGCCACGGTCAACAGCGATTGGCCGGCAGAAATTCTGACGCCCGAACTGCAAGCCTTCTACAACCCGGAAGGCAGCATTCCGGCGGAAGCGCTGATCGACATCAACACCGGCAACTTCGAGCGCGGCATTTGCGCCATTCCCTACATTCGCCAAAGCGATGCCGCCGAAGTTTTTTTCCCGGTCAATATCATCAGCAATCTGTATGTCAGCAACGGCATGTCAGCCGGCAACACCCAAGCCGAAGCACGCGCGCAGGCGCTGGCCGAAATTCTCGAACGCCACGTCAAGTTCAAGGTAATCAGCGAAGGCCTCTGCCTGCCGGATGTGCCGGATGAAGTGATCGCCCGTTACCCGGCCATCGCCGCCGGTATTGCCGGTCTGCGCGCCGCCGGTTTTGGCATTCTGGTCAAGGATGCCTCGCTCGGTGGCAAATACCCGGTGATGGCCGTGACCATGCTCAACCCGCATGACCAGGGCGTTTTTGCCAGCTTCGGCGCCCATCCGCGCTTTGAAATCGCCCTTGAACGCGCCTTGACCGAATTGCTGCAAGGCCGTGCTTTGGCCGCCCTCGACGGCTTCCCGCCACCCGGCTTCGATCTTGATGAAGTCGCCAGCGCCCCGAATATCGAAATCCATTTCGTCGACTCCAGCGGCATCGTCCATTGGAATTTCTTCAACGAAAGCGCCGATTTCGAGTTTGCCGACTGGAATTTCACCAGCACCACCGCCGACGACTACGCCTGGCTGTGCGAGCGCATTCAGGCTGACGGCCACGACATTTACGTCGCCGATTTCGACCACCTCGGCGTTTACGCCTGCCGCATTCTGGTGCCGGGCATGTCGGAGATTTACCCGATTGATGATCTGGAATGGGAAAACAACAGCAATGGCGCCGTCGTCCGCCCGGCCATCCTCACGCTATCCGATTTGAACGATGACGAATGTGGCGACCTGCTCGACACCCTGAACGAACTCAACATTGCCGACGAACGCCCGGTTGCCGCCCTGATCGGCCTCGCCCCCGATGCCGGTTCCCTGTGGGCCGACCTGCGCGTTGGCGAACTGAAAACCCTGCTCGCGCTGGCTGCTGGCGATATGGATGCAGTGCGCGAAGGTTGCGAATGGGTGCGTTCGTTTGAACAACTCGACGCCACCCGGCGCCGCACTTATAGCTGCATTGAAATGCTGCTTGAAATGGAAGATCCGGACGCCTACGAAGCCGCCTTGGTTGGCCTCTACGGTGATGAAACTCTGGATCTCGCGACCGATCTGATCGACGGTGAAGTGCGTTTCTTCGGCCTCAAATCACCGGGCCTCAACCTTGAAGGCTGCGATCTGCACCAGCGCCTGCTGCAGGAATACGCCAAAGCTCATTCTGTTGCGGTCAACAGCTAAAACCGGTTAATTTTTCAAACACACATCCAATGAAAATATTCTTCAAAACCCTGCGCGCCATCCTTGGCCCCTTCATGCTGCTTTGGGAAATCATCAGCCGCCCGAAAGCCATCTCCCGCGCCTCGCAAGCCCAGGCTGAGGTTGATCAGCAATGCCGCAGCCTGGCCCTTTTTCAGTACAAAACCTGCCCGTTCTGCATCAAGGTGCGCCAGGAAATGCATCGGCTTTCGCTCAATATTGAATTATTCGATGCTCAGCAAGAAGGCGTAAATCGGGCAGCGCTGGTACGTGGCGGTGGCAAAGCCAAGGTGCCTTGCCTGCGCATCACCGACAAAGTCGGTATGCATCAATGGATGTACGAATCCGGCGAGATCATTACCTATCTGCGCCGGCGTTTCGATTCGGTCTGAACGCCTGATAACGCCACATAAGTCGAATCTTCTATAATCACTGGAAAATATTTTCACTGAGTATCCGATGAATCGCCTGGCGATGGTTTTGGCCTTTTTGCTGCTTGAAGCAGCCGGTGGTGGCCTGCTTTACCTGAACCACCTCGCCAAGGAAAAACAGCACCTCGCGCAATTTACCGAGGTGCTGAGCACCGCCTACCAATCCAGCCTGAACATGTACCGGCTGACGATGGATACTCTTTACACGGAAACCATCAACCGCCCCGAAGTATTAAAAATTCTTGCGGCGGGCAATGCCGCCAGTGGCGGCGAGCGCGATAAGCAACGCGCCCGATTGCTTGAATTGCTCGGGCCAAGTTACGAGGCAATGAAAAAGCGCAATGTTCGCCAATTGCACTTTCATTTCCCGGACGGCACCAGCTTCCTGCGCTTTCATCAGATCGATAAATTTGGCGATCCACTCTTTGCGACCCGTCCCTCAGTGCGCATGGCCAACATGGAAAAGCGCATTGTTTCCGGCTTTGAGACCGGCAAGGTGGTTGCCGGCTTTCGCTATGTTTACCCGGTCAATCTGGATGGGCAGCACATTGGCAGTGTCGAATCCAGCGTCACTTTCTCTGCCATTCGTGATGCCATCGCCGATGTCGCACCCAATCGTGAATACAATTTTGTCGTGCTACGTTCAGCCGTCGGCCCCAAGCTTTTTACCGGCCAGGAAAAGCTTTATGGCAGCGCAGGGATAAGCAAGGATTTCGTTGTTGAAGACCCGGAGCAAAAGCTACCCAACAGCCAACCGCCACTCTCGGCTAAAGCCAAAAAAATCAATCAGCTGCTGTTAGTTAACAGTGGTGTGCAGGCAACAATGCTGGCCGGCCTGAGCACCACTTTCAAAGCCGAGGTTGATGGTGACACTTATGCCATTTCTCTATTAGCCATACGTGACGTCGAAGACAAGCACGCCGGCTACCTGGTTTCTTACACCAATGCGCCCTTGTTTGAGTCTCTGGAAAAGGAATTGAACCTCAGTCTGCTCGCCCTGACCCTGTTGCTGCTACTGGCCATCGCTGCGATCGTCCGTATGCAGCAAGCCAGAAAGGCTGCCGAAGCCTCGAATCGTGCCAAAAGCGAGTTTCTGGCCAATATGTCGCATGAAATCAGAACGCCAATGAACGGCATTCTCGGCATGACCCAGTTGGCACTGGAAGAAAATCTTCCGGAGGTACCGCGCGTGTATGTCCAGAAAGCACACGAATCAGCCCATTCACTGCTCGGCATACTCAACGACATTCTCGACATTTCACGGATTGAGGCGCGGCGCCTGCCAATTGAGAGCATTCCTTTTGATCTGGATAAAGTTATCCACAAGCTTGATACCCTGCTCGCCGACCCGATCCGTCGCAAAGGGCTGACGTTCACCATCGAAAAAACACCGGAGGTGCCGCGTGGACTGATTGGTGACCCATTACGCCTGTCGAAAATTTTGACCAATCTGGTCGGCAACGCGCTCAAATTCACTGAACACGGCAGCATTGCTGTGCGCATTACGCCGCTTGCCGCACCCAGCGCCGACCAGGTGCTGCTTGAATTCAACATTATCGACACCGGCATTGGCATGACCGACGTGCAACAAGGTAAATTATTCAAAGCCTTCAGCCAGGCTGATAGCTCAACCACCCGGCGCTTTGGCGGTACCGGCCTCGGTCTCGCCATCAGCCAGCGCCTGTGCCAACTGATGGGTGGCAACATTCAGCTGCAAAGCGAAGCCGGGCAAGGCTCCAACTTCCGCGTCACCTTGCCTTTTGGGCTTTCTGATCAGGCTTTGCAAAACAACCAGCGGGCCTTGCGTGATGCGCACCCGGAACTGGCTGGCCTGCGCGTGCTTTTGGTCGAAGACAACCCGATCAATCGATTGGTAGCGATCAAGCTGCTCGAAAAAGTCGGCATTATCATGAGCTCAGCCGAAGACGGAGCACAGGCGGTCAAGCTTCTCGAAGCTGAGCCTGGCGCCTTCGATGCGGTATTGATGGACATCCACATGCCAGTCATGGATGGTTTTGAAGCAACCCGACACCTACGGGCAGACTCACGTTTTGACACCTTGCCGATTATTGCCATGACCGCCGATGCCATGTCTGATGACCGCGAGCGCTGCATTGAAACCGGGATGCAGGATTACGTTTCCAAACCGATTGATGTTGCGAAACTGTTGAACGCTCTGAGCATGTCGAAGCGGGGCGAACCTAAGCTTCACCCGTAATAACAAAGCCCGTTCGTGCCGAGTAGCCTTGCCGCGCAAGACGTATCGAAGCATGAACGGGCGTTAACTACGGTTTTTACGCTGATTACTTCGTGATACCGAGCAATTCAACCTCAAAAATCAGGGTTGAGTTGGGCGGAATACCGGGGATGTTTTTATCACCGTAAGCCAAATTAGGCGGGCAAACCAGCTTGGCCTTGCCGCCCACCTTGATTTTCTGCACACCTTCGGTCCAGCACGGAATCACCCGGGTCAGCGGAAAACTCGCTGGCTGGCCGCGTTTATAGGAGCTATCGAACTCCTGCCCGTTCTCCAGCGTGCCACGATAATTGACGGTTACCGCATCGGTAAGCTTCGGATTAACCCCGCTACCTTCCTTGAGCATGGTGATGCCAATGCCGGATTGTGTTTTTTCTTCCTTGGGTTCGGCAGCGGTGGCCGAGAGGGAAAACGCAAAGAGGACGGCGGCGGTGATGGCCAGTTTCTGCATGATTCTGCCTTTGTGATTTGAAAAGCGTGATTGTGCCGTAGATCAGCCCGAACTTAACAGCCATGAATGACTCGAACTTTCATCTTGACCCGGCAAACACCTTGCCACCAGAAAAAAGGAGATACCGCAATGGAACGCCCCACCCACACTATGAGCAACCTGTTTGCCCAACTCGGTCTCGCCAACGACGAAGCAGCCATTGCCCAATTCATCGCCACGCACAAACCGTTAGCGGGCAGTGTGCCGTTGCATCAAGCCAGTTTCTGGAACGCCTCACAAGCCGGCTTTCTCTGTGAAGCGATTCGTGACGATGCCGACTGGGCCGAAATCACCGACGAACTGAGCGCCGTGTTGCGCGCGCCTCATTAAGCCATGAGCCGGTTGGAGAAGGATTCCCTCGGCAGCATAGCGGTTGCCGAGGCATGCCTGTGGGGCGCACAAACCCAGCGCTCGCTTGAGCATTTCGCGATTTCCAGCGAACGCATGCCGCTTGCTTTGATTGATGCGCTGGCCAGGGTCAAGGCGGCCTGCGCCAAGACCAATCGGGAACTTGGCCTGCTCCCCGCCGACCAAGCCGGCGCAATCATCACGGCGGCGAAGGAAATCACCGACGGCCTTCATGCCGAGCAATTTCCCTTGTCCGTCTGGCAAACCGGCTCCGGCACGCAAACCAATATGAATCTCAACGAAGTGCTAGCCAACCGCGCCTCGGAATTGCTTGGCGGCCAACGTGGCAGCGCCCGGCTGGTCCATCCCAATGATCAAGTCAATCTCGGGCAATCCTCGAACGATATTTTTCCGACAGCCATGCATGTCGCCGCTGTGCTCGATATCGTGAATCAAATTATTCCGGCAATTCGCCGGTTGACCGCAAGCTTTGCAGCCAAGTCAGCCGAATTCGCCGAAATTATCAAGATTGGTCGTACCCACTTGCAAGACGCGACACCACTTTCACTGGGCCAGGAATTTTCCGGCTACGTTGCCCAGTTGCAGCTTGCCGAGGCGCTGATCAGCAGCAGCCTGGTCGCGCTTTACCCGCTGGCGGTGGGCGGCACAGCGGTTGGCACCGGCTTGAACACCCATCCCGAATTTGGTACCCGCGTTGCGGCAGAGTTATCGGATCAAACCGGCCAGCCGTTCACCAGCGCCAGTAACAAATTTGCTGCGCTGGCGGCGCACGATGGTCTGGTTGCCGCGCATGGCGCGCTCAAAACCCTGGCCGTGGCGCTGATGAAAATCGCCAACGACATCCGCTGGCTGGCCTCCGGGCCGCGCTCCGGACTCGGCGAATTGAGCCTGCCGGAAAACGAACCGGGCAGTTCGATCATGCCCGGCAAGATCAATCCCACCCAATGCGAAGCGCTAACCATGCTCTGCTGTCAGGTCATGGGCAACGATGTGGCAGTGACAATCGGCGGCGCTTCCGGAAATTTTGAACTGAATGTTTTCAAGCCATTGATTGCCCACAACTTTTTGCAAAGCATCCGCCTTCTGGCTGACGGCATGAACAGTTTTGAACGGCATTGTGTGCGCGGGATTAGCGCCAACCGCCAACGCATTAGCGAATTATTGGAGCAGTCACTGATGTTGGTCACCGCGCTGACGCCACATATTGGCTACGACAAGGCGGCGGAAATTGCCAAATACGCCAGCCAAACGGGTTCAACACTCAAGCAAGCCGCGCTCAAACTTGATTACGTGACGGGCGACCAATACGATTTGTGGGTGGTGCCGGCAGAAATGATTGAGCCGAGTAGCGGAATGCGAACTGGCACCATCTAAGCTAACTCAGGCCGCGATTTGGGCAAGTGTTACGGTCGACCGTAAAAAGCCGGGATTTTATTTATTCACTTTTAGAATATAAAGATGATCATTCGTTCTTAATTTAATATTAAGACACGATTACAATGCCCGGACTCGTAAAATTTATCCGGATATTCTGGCCATGAATCAACGCACCATCCTCTCTCACCTCGACTGGCTCGAAGCCGAAGCCATCCACATCATGCGCGAAGTGGCCGGCCAGTGCTCCAACCCAGTTTTGCTTTTCTCCGGCGGCAAGGATTCACTCTGCCTGCTGCGTTTGGCCGAAAAAGCCTTCCGCCCCGGCAAGTTTCCCTTCCCGCTGATGCACATCGATACCGGCCATAACTACAAGGAAGTCATCGCCTTCCGCGACCAGCGCGCTGCCGAACTCGGCGAGCGACTGATCGTGCGTTCAGTCGAAGATTCGATGAAGCGCGGCACCGTCGTCCTCAAACATGAAGGCGAATCGCGTAACAAGCACCAGTCGGTGACCTTACTTGAAGCGATTGAGGAATTCGGCTTCGACGCCTGCATCGGCGGCGCCCGCCGCGACGAGGAAAAGGCCAGAGCCAAGGAACGTATCTTCAGCTTCCGCGACGAATTCGGCCAGTGGGATCCAAAGAATCAGCGCCCGGAACTGTGGAGCTTGTACAACGCCCGCAGCCACAAGGGTGAAAATATCCGCGCCTTCCCGATCTCGAACTGGACGGAAATGGACGTCTGGCAATACATCGAGCGCGAAGGACTGGAACTGCCGAGCATTTATTTCGCCCACACCCGCCCGGTGGTCATGCGCCAGGGCGCCATCGTGCCGGTCAATGTGCCGTTGGTCAGTGGTGAAATCGCCAATCCATCCAAACCCGGCGAACAGATCATCGACCTGCAAGTGCGTTTCCGCACCGTCGGCGACATTTCCTGCACGGCGCCGGTTGAGTCGGATGCCGACAACGTCAGCAAAATTGTTCTCGAAACTGCCACCACGACGATCACCGAACGCGGCGCAACTCGTCTCGATGATCAGACCAGTGACGCCTCAATGGAACAACGCAAAAAGGAAGGCTATTTCTAATGGCCTACAAAAAGGCTCCTGTCGCTAAACCGCTGGTTGTAGAAGAGGCGAAAGCGTTGTACATTATTGATACAGACAATGTACAACAGGAGCCTGCCATGCTTTCCACCAGCGCCAGTTATGGTCTATCCGCCCTCCGCGCCAATCTTTTCCAGATTGCTGATGCCGCACTGCAAAGCGGTGAGCCGGTGCCGCTTGAGCGCAATGGCCAACGTTTGTGGCTGGTGCCTGAGCGCCACGAAAGCCGCATCGACCGTCTGCCGATTCTCGACATCATCGTTGGCAACCCTGATGATCTGGCCACTTTGAATGTCAGCGAATGGAACGAAACCAAGAACCTCGACTGACCTTCATCGACACCCACATCGCCGTCTGGCTGTGCAGCGAAAAGCGGCGCAGTTTTCCGGCAAAAGCGCGGGCGGCGATTGAGGATGGCTGGTTGGCCATTTCGCCGATGGTGGAGCTGGAATTGCAGTTTTTGCAGGAAATTGGCCGCATCAAGCTGGGCAGCGACGGGATTTTGAACACCTTGAGCGGCTTGCCTTTGCATATCGATCAAACACCGTTTCATGCGGTGAGCAAGGCAGCCGGCACGCAAACCTGGACCCGCGATCCGTTTGATCGCCTGATTGTCGGCCAGGCACTCGCTGCCGGCGGTTGGCTGGTGACTGCCGATGAAAGAATTCGTGAACATTTCCCCAGAGCGATCTGGGATTGACCCTTAAGAGACTGAACCATGTCCGCACCCCAAACAACGATTGAAGACCACGGCCTGCTGCGCTTTTTGACCTGCGGCAGCGTCGATGACGGCAAGAGCACACTGATCGGCCGCCTGCTGTTTGACACCAAGACCATTCTTGCCGACACGCTGTCGGCGATCACCCGCACCTCAGAAAAGCGCGGCATGGGCGCGGTTGACCTGTCGCTGCTGACCGACGGCCTGCAAGCCGAGCGCGAGCAAGGCATCACGATTGACGTTGCCTACCGCTATTTCTCGACCGGGACGCGCAAATACATCATCGCCGATGCGCCGGGCCACGAGCAATACACGCGCAACATGGTCACCGCCGCGTCGACCGCCAACCTCGCCATCATCCTGATTGATGCGCGCAAAGGCATGCTGACCCAGACCCGGCGTCACTCGAAACTGGCTTCGCTGGTCGGCATTCCGCACCTGATCGTCGCCATCAACAAGATGGATCTGGCCGATTATTCGCAGGAAACCTACGAGAAGATCAAGGCTGATTACCTTGAATTCGCCGCCAAGGTGGGCATCGAAGACATCCGCTTCATTCCGCTTTCGGCTTTGAACGGCGACATGATTGTCGACCGTGGCGACAATCTGAACTGGTACGAAGGCCCGACCCTGCTTGAAATGCTCGAGACCGCTCCAGCAGCACACACCGAACACACCGAGAAATTCCGTTTTCCGGTCCAATATGTCTGTCGACCGCAAGATTCGGCTAACCCGGAACTGCACGATTACCGTGGCTTCATGGGCCGTGTTGAAGCCGGCTCGATCAAGGTTGGCGATGCCGTCACCGTTTTGCCCTCCGGTCGCGAGTCGACCGTGAAAGCCGTGCAACTCGGCGGTGTCGATATCGGCGAAGCCTTCACCGAACAATCCATCACCCTGCTGCTGGCCGACGAAATCGACACCTCACGTGGCGACATGATCGTCAAATCAAGCGAAGTACCGGCGGCGGTCAAACAGATCGAAGCCACCGTCTGCTGGATGGCCGAAGCACCGATGGACCGCGCCCGCACCTACCTGATCCGCCACACGACGCGCGACTCGAAAGCCAAACTGGCCGCTATCGACCATCGCCTTGACGTCAACACGCTGGAAAAAGTCCCGGCGGAAAAACTGGCGATGAACGACATCGCCCAGGTCACCTTCAAACTGGCCCAGCCGCTATTCGCTGATCCCTACCTGGAAAATCGGGGCACCGGGGCGTTCATCATCATCGATGAAAGCAACAACAACACAGTGGGCGCGGGGATGATTTTGTAGGGGATTCCCACGGTCAACCGGGAAAAAAGCCCAAAATCAAAAACGCCTCCGACCCGGAGGCGTTTTTCGTTGATCAACAGAAGGAAGATGTAGAACACACAAACCAAAAATATAAACAATTTAAATACAAGTCTTGAACTGTTTACAACCAAGCCTAAAATCGGAGCTATACAAACGCTTTGGAGTTTCCGATATGGGCAGAACATCTTTCAAGGTTGACCGTCACCTATTACGCGATCTCCGTAATAAGCAGCGCTTAACTCAAGCCGAGGTCGCCGAGAGGGTTGGAATCCATCTAACTCGCTACCAGAATATCGAATGGGAGGGAACTACTAGCCCTAAAACCGCCGATAAGCTGGCAAAACTCTTCGGCATTTCTGTTGGTGCCCTGCAACAAGGTCTCGAAGCCCCTGCCCCTCGGGATTACCTGCAACAGATCGAGCAAAAAATTCGGGAAGAACTGGCAAAAGGCGAAAATTTACTCCTTCAACAAGTTCTCCAGCAAAGCTTTGCAGAAACAAGATTCACGTCCGGTTCCAGCGAAGAAAACCGTGAAGATGCCATCCGCTATCTTGCTGAAGACATCGCCCAACGCATTGAAGCCGTTCAACTCGTCCAGAACAAAAAAGAAATCGCCGACTTGGTCAAACTGACCGGGATCGCCGAAGCAGAACTGTTACGCCCCGCAAACGTTGAAGGTCATTGGTTTATTAATGTTTTCGAATCCTGGAAAACCGACCCCAACGCACCTCCCGACGAATTTAATATTCGATCCGAGGTGACTCAACGCGCCAGTTCGGCCATTAGATCAATCGAGAAAGCCATTAAGGAGAGTTCGAGCGACCCTCTTGAGTGCGTTGCTGAATGCACCGACCAGTCCGTGAAGCTTTCTCAGGACGGGTTTTGGTACAAGGTTGAAGTAAAACTCCCATTACGAATAACGATCCGCATCGACTTGGTTCGTTGCCAGCCTGACAACAAGGGTATCCGCTGGATAAAACCCACTTGGCGCGATGAATACCTGATCCGGGAACCGCTTATCGATTGGGCCAAAGCAAATTTCAATTTCGTCTGCGATTTTGATGGAAAGCAATCGCCTTCTGGCGACGTCTGCCAGCTCCGCTTGCTGGTTACGGAATACAACCAAAGCAGCCCATGCATTAGCTACCAAACGGGAAGAATGGTCATATCCGGGAATCTCGAAGACATGCATGATGAACTGGTAGCCTCTTTGCGAGAACAAGACAAGACACATTCTGTGGCCCAAAGGCTGCTCACCAATGACCTGAAATGCTCCCTAGCCCCATTCCTCAACGACTACCCGCGTGAATGCTGGAGCATGAGCGGTCTCCGTATTCAGTTGGACGAAAACAAATCCAAAGATCGAAAACGTCCATTGCTAGAACGTTTTTGGGGAGCGAAGTACAGCATCCAACTCGTTGAACAGGTTGGAGAGCAATTTGAACCTGTTCCGTGGCGAGAAAAGGACAGGCAATCCTTGCAAGTAAGCATTCAAGAGATGCTCGACGACCCCAACGATCCAGCGTGGGCGACCAACGAACCACGCCGCGCGTTCACTCCATACAGCGCCGAACCATGATGGCGCCGCCTGTATAGCGCCTTAAGCGCTCCATCCTTTCAGTCTTGCAATAAGCGTCCGCGAGGTACGCCCCGGGCCCGCGCACGCCTTTTTTCCGGGGCACTTTTGGAGAACCACCATGACCACTCATCTCAAAAACGGCCCCAGCAAAACCGGCAACCCTTCCGGCCCCGGTCGCGGCAACAACCCGCCCACCCCCAAGAAGTAAGTAACTCTGACCACGGGCGCTCCAGTCGGAGCGCCCGTACCAAACGCCATCGTCAGAAAGGTCTGCCCCATGTTCAAAAAACTCATCACCGCACTGCTCTCCCTGTCGCTACTCACCCTCAGCGCTTGCGAAAGCCCCGGCCCCAAATACCGCAACGTTCGCTCCTACAGCGAAGGTCTCGCCCCCGTTCAGACGCAAGGCGGGCGCTGGGGATTCATCAATGAACGACAGGACTGGGTTATCCAGCCAAGATTCGAGGATGCCAAAGAATTTCAGGGTGGCAAAGCTGCAGTTCGTCAAAACGGCAAGTGGGGCTTTATCAATAAGCGGGGGGAATGGCTGTGACTTTCCACAACAACCGACCCGGCGAGTTGGTCATCAATTGGCACCTGACCGAGGCTTGCAATTACGGCTGTCGCTACTGCTATTCAAAATGGCACGCGGGGGCCGGCAAGGAGCTGATTCATTCGCCGGAAGGCAGTGCGGCGATGCTGACGGAAATATTTCGCCATTTTTCGCCGGACAACCCGCGTAGCCAGGCTCGCCTGGGCATGCAATGGGATTCGGTGCGTCTGAGTCTGGCTGGTGGTGAGCCGCTTTTGTATAGCCAGGAAGTTGTCGGTGTCGTCGCGTTGGCAAGAAAACTCGGCTTCAAGGTTTCGCTGATCACCAATGGCAGCCGCCTGACTGAGCCCTTAATGGCGGCGCTGGCGCCGCAGCTTTCAATCCTCGGCCTCAGCCTGGATTCGGCGAAGGCTTCGATCAACCGTGAAATCGGACGAGCAGACAAAAACGAGCAGGTTCTCTCCTTTAGCAATCTGGTGGCCATCGTTGATTCCGGGAGACGCCTGAATCCCGATTTGCGCGTGAAGATCAACACCGTGGTCAATGCGCTTAATTTCACAGAAGACATGAACCAACCGATCCGACAACTAGCACCGGACAAATGGAAGGTGCTGCGCATGCTGCCCACGATCACCAGCGACCTGGCCATTGCCGACCATGAATTTGCCGAATTTGTTGCCCGCCACCAGCAGCTTGGCAGGATCATGGCGGCGGAAGACAACAGCGACATGATCGAGTCATACATCATGATCGATCCGCACGGTCGCTTCTTCCAGAACTCTCTGAATGGAAGCGGCTACCGCTACAGCGAGGAAATCCTTGCGGTCGGCGCCGAAGCGGCATTCCGACAAATTAGCTGGCAGGCGGATAGGTTCCAGTCCAGATACAAGACAAAACCTTGCGAGACCATCGTATGAAATATTGCTCTGCGAAGGAGATTGATCAATTGGTCCGACAGTTGATTAGAGAGGGATGGTCATTCCACCGAGGCAGCAAGCACGGGCGACTACAGTCCCCGGCAGGAAATATCACCTTGAGCGTTCCAAGCACACCGAGTGATCGAAGAGCCTTTCTGAATTTCAGGCGAGATACCCGACACGCATTCGGGCTGTAAATTTGTAGTCGCCTCGACAAATGCAAGACTGGAACAGTCTCTCTCAGAATTCAGCAATTTCTGACCGCCCCTCAAAACCAGGTTGGCGCGGGGATGATTTTGTAGGCCTTGTTGCGGTCGACCGCAACAACCGGCCAAAAATCAAAACGCTTCCGCAATGGAGGCGTTTTTCATAGCCAAGCCCTCAACCAGTAAATACCCCAGCCCCGATGATTTCCTTTTGCCGCGCCAGGCAACCTTCCAGGCGTTTGCGGAAACTATCTGGCACATCCGGCATGCCGGTTTGCAGCGACCACGGGCGGTAAACGACAGCGGCCATTGCCTGGATGATGGACCGCGCCTGATCAACTGAAAGGTCAAAATGCCCGGCCACCTGAACCGCCAATTCAAGACTGGATTCCTGCGTCTTACCGTCGATTGAAAGCATCTGGTAACCCAGGTTGGTCAGTTGCGGCACGATGTCGAAGGCTGGCGACAGGCGATAACGTCCTTTGCCGGCGTAAAGCATGCCGTGATTTTTCAGGTGGTCATCGCTGTTGTCGATCAGCAGATTGAAAATCAGCCGCCGGAAAAGCTCTTCCAGGTCAGCCGCCGGCGCGCTACTCAAGCGGCGCAGGACGCGGGCAAATTCGATATAACTCCCGGCACTCGATTCGTAGGGAATATTGAGTAAAGCGCTCGCCGACAAATAGTGCAGGCGCTGCCGTGCCTCTGGCCCAAAACGGTCGAAACGGCGCGATAAAAAAGCCGTTTCGCCACGCCCGACCGGCAGGGTCATCATTTGTGGCACGCGAATTCCGCAGTGCGCAGCGAGTCTCTGCGCGCTGGCTTCGAGCAGTTGAACATCAAGCAAATCACCGGCAGCGGGAAATTTCGCCAGCCACAGGGCTTGGTCATGGGTAAACGAAGCTTTGGGGCGCGCCCCACCCAAACTACCACCACGCAGCAGCAGGCGCCTGAGCGGCTTCGGGATATCCATGTCGTATTGCAAGCGACGGACCGCATCGGCCAGTTGCGCCAAGTCATGGTGCGGCAATTCAGCCGGCGCTGGCATCGCACGACTTTCGGAAAAGACCATGGCACCGATGCGGTCCTCGTTGGTCAGCAACAGCATTTCGCGCTCACCGGGAAGCCGCCCGCCCAACTCGTGGGCAATGACCCTTTTTCCCCAGGCATCAGGCAAAGCATCCTTGAGGCTGAGCGGGAGCGCACCGCCATCCCGTAACAGGCGCGCCGGCAAACTGAAAACTTCACGTTGCAGCGGCAGATGCAGTGGATTGAGTGCCAACGCATTCGGGTTATCGAGATAAGTCAGGCCATAAGCCAGATGAGCGCTTTCCTGCAAGCTGTTGCGCTCAAGCTTGAGTAGCGCCGCCGCCGTCGCCGCCTCTTCCCCCGGCAGATAAAGCCCGAGATAGAGCGAGCTTTCAGAAGTCCCGTTCGTCATCACTAATCCCCTTCACCAGCGGGCGGGCGCGTTGACTCCGCTTGCCAACCAGCATGTCCAGCTCCAGTGGGCTGAGCTGGGCCACATCCTCCAAACGCCCAAACAGCCACAAGGCTTGCACGAGCAAACCCAGGCTAACCGTCGGCTTGCCATTTTCCAGTGCACGGCAGGTGGTCGGTGAACACAACAGACGCTCGGCCAATTGCTCCAACGTCATGTTCTGCGCAAGACGCCGGGCGCGCAGGCGCAACCCGAGATTTTTCAATGCCGCCAAAGACTCGGGCGGGAGAGCGAGAATACTGTTCGTTGAGCGCGTCATGGCTAATAGAATAGCTATTAAATTCGTTAATAGCTATTCTATTAGCCAAAGAATTCAAGGCTTCTTGAGATTTCTTGCCATACGCAGCAATTTAGCCTGCGGTTTCAGGTTCACCCGCTGGCATTGTTCGAGATTCAGGTCAAAAACCATGCGGTCACTCTCCAGCGCCAGCACCATGCTGACCGTTTTTATATTTGGCGCATCGGTTACGGTCAACACCGGTAGATCCTCCAAAATCTTGAGCATCTTCGGTAGATTGATGATTTCGCTGGCGCCAATAAACAGCACCTGACACTGGCGGATCGGCGTCATTGAAGTCAGTCGGGCGATCACCACCCGCTGATCGTTGATCCGCCGCAGATCGTACTTGCGCATCGCCTGGCCAACGTCTTCATCACCGAGCAGACAAATATTGAAGTTGGCCCGCTGGTTCTCCGGCCATTCGGTATTCAAGGCCAAATTAAAGAGATAACCCGCCTTCATCTCAGGCTCCGACACCGCAGTCTGGGCGTGTGCCGCCAGACTGAGCCAGAAGGTGAGAAGAAGGGTTAAAAGTCGCATCGTGGCTGGCTCAAAAATCGTAGTTGAGCTGGAACCAGTAGGTTCGACCATCCATGCGCAGGCTGTCCTGCGCGGCACCGGTCCCCGGCGTCGGCCAGTCGAAGGGGGAAACCACCTCGAATTCGCGATCAAACAAATTCTTGATGCTCAAGATGGCCGACATACCGTGCCATTTGCGTTCGCTGGAGAAGGTCAGATTGGCCAGCGCAACGCTGCTTAACTCGCGGCGATCCAAAGTTAGCCGGGAACCCATGTATTGCGCTTCAAAACCGGCGCGGATCGCAGTGCCCGGCAGCGGTGCGCTGATATTTATCTTGCCCAGCAAATTAGGCGAATTGACCAGATCAGCCCCCGTAACATCGTGGGCGCGCTGGAAGGCGACACTGGTTCGGGCGCGCATACCGTTTGCCCAGGAGCCCTCAAGCTCCAGCTCCAGGCCACGCGTTTGGCTTGAGCCATTGGCCACGTAATCACCCAGTGCATCGCTATAAACCCGCTGCTTGCTGCGCTGGTATTCGTAGATCGACCCGACGAAACGCAGGCCTTGCGTCAAGTCGTGCTGCAAGACCAGTTCCTTGGCGGCAACGTATTCAGGTAGCGCGGCATTGGCGTAGTTGGAGCGCTCATCCGCATTCGGCATGCGGAAAGCCTCGCTGTATGAAGCCTTTATGGTCGTTTTGAAATCAGGCTGGAAAATCAGGGCCAGGCGCGGGCTGAGGTTGCCGGCCAGATCATTGGCGTTGTCGTAACGGGCACCCAGATTAAGGCGCCATTGTTCATTGAAGCGATATTCGTCAGTCAGGTAAAAACTGGTGGTCGTACGCGCATAGGATTCCTGCAAATTACGCACCGGCTTGCGATCTGGTGAAAAGTATGTCCAGTCAAAATGTTGCTGGTAGTCATTGCGGAATTCAAAACCGAAGACAATTGAATGACCGGCAAACCAGTTGCCGACAAATTTCTGATCCAACCCCCACCATTGCGCCTTGAACTGGCGTTGCCCGAATTTTTCCCCATCGCTGTAATCAGCAAACTCGCGTTGATTATCGTAGGCGTAATAGCCGTGATAAAAGCGCGTCGCCGAACGCAGGTGCAAACTCAGGTCGGTTTCGTAACTGGCATTCAAAAAGGCGTTCTCATCCTCAATCTGAAAAGGCGCATTGAATGCCGTAGCTTTCGCCGGATTGGTCGGCACATTTTTCTGGCGGTCGACATAGCCACCTTCAATCGTCAGGCCTTCATAAGACAACTTGCCGAAGACGCGTTTGCTATTTTCACCATCGGCATTGACCGCCATCCCGTGGTTGGTTGTCGGCGTATCGTAATTCGGGAAATACAGGTTTTTCTGGCCGTTAACGTCGAGCGCCGAAGCCGAGAGCAACAGATCGGCACCGTTCTCAAAACGCTGACCGAAGGTCACCCGCTGCTTCGTCGCGCCGTGGCTGGCCACTTCGCTGGAAAACTGGGTGGTATTGAAATCACGGCCCTTGCGGGTAATCACATTGATGATGCCGAGCATGGCATTGTTGCCATAGGTGACGGAGCCAGTTCCCGGCACGTACTCAACCCGCTCGACCAATTCCAGATCAAGCAGGCCGGATTCATCGATATAGGCCTGATTAAACAGACTGTCCTGAGTTGCATAGCCATCGATCAAGAGCATGATGCGGCCAGCGTAGTCACCCGGCTTGCCAAAACCGCGCCCACCCATGTATTGATAGCGATGGTCGTAAGTGGTGTAGAGGCCGCGCATGCTGTTGATGACGTCGGCTAGCGTGCGGTAGCCGAAGGCACGAATATCGGCGGCTGTAACAATCGCTACGGCAGAGGGCGAATCACTGATCTGCCGGGCCATCTTGGAGGCCGAAACGACTTCGCGCTGGGCCAATTCTTCAAAGCTGGCGTCGGCAATATCGGTCGAGTTTTCCGCCTGCGCCAGCCCCCCGCAGCTCATCACGCAAAGTGCCAGATAGAGTGCCTGCAGCTTGTTTCTACCCCTGCCGATGCCTTTGATCAGGACACCGCCCCCTTGCAGCTTCAACATTATTTTTCTTTCGGGAAATTCTTTGATCGCCCAGAAACGTGATCTAACGGCCCCCCGCTGACGTTTCTAAACAAATATCAATTATTTGGCGCAGATATTACTATTTCGACCAAGGGATTCAAGCCTGGAATGCAATTTTCAATCAACCGCCCCGATGAAACTCTGAACTGATGAAACTCTGGACAACCCTGTTGCTTGCCCTGCTCGCATTTTCGGCCACGGCTGATGTCTATAAATGCCGCCAGCCAAACGGCAGCACAGAGATTTCAAGTTCGCCCTGCACTGGCGGCAGCAGCACCGTCAAAACATTGGCCGATGAGGTCATCTCGCCAGAAAGCCGCCGGCAGGCTGAACGCCATGTCGAGCAAATGCGGATTGACGCGGAAAGGCTGGAAGCGACTCGGCGGGCTGACGCGGCGCTTGAACGTCAAGAGCTGGAAGCACAACGCCAGGCCAGTGGGCCGTCGCCCAGCGCGATTGAGGATTGCCTGCGCACGCTGGATCGGCTTGCGCTCGAGGCAAGCCGCCGGAAGGAACTGGAAGCCACCTGCCAGAGTAAAGGATCGGTTGAACCGGTTTATGTCCCGGTTCCCTATTACGTTGGGCCGACTTACGTCAGGCCGGTTCACCCGGCCCCGCCACAAACCAGGCCAGAACCTTTACCAGCGCCGGCGACTCCAGTGCGCCCGCGCAGCCCAACCGGCAAGATCAATAGCGCCTACACACCGCCGCCGGGCAATTTTCAGCCGCGTTAATCTTCGTTGACCAGGGTTGCGTGCTGGCCGCCCTCTTTATTCTGGCTACCCAGCGTCAGTTCGGTGTTTTCACTGAGCGCGAAGAAGAAAGCCTCGACCGCCTTGGGCTCGCCGGAGGCGGCAAACGTCGTTTGACCACATTCGCACTGGCCAACCCAGATTGCGTCAATGCCGCGCAAACCGCGCGTACTGACCGGGTTAATCGCCGTTACATCGGCGTTACAGCCATTGCACACCAGCTTTTCCGGACGGGTTGCTTCGATTTTTGCCTGCGCCTGCGCCATGCGCTCGGCCTGATTACCGCGTTGTTTTGCCTGTCCCATCAGATTCCCCGGATGATTGATTAAAGCGCGGAGGATAGCCGGGGTACCCGGCAATGTCGATTGCCACCCATCTGTGGCACACTTTACGGACGCCTTGAGCATCTTCATTTTTGGTAAAAAGCGATGAAAAAACTACTCCAGTTCGCCCTTCTCCTCGCCACCTTCAGCGCCCAGTCGGCGACGATTCAGCAATTTCAGCCGCAGGGGCGAGTGGTCGAGCAAAGTCGGCCTACCGTGCGGTTCAGCGCGGCGATGGTCAAGCTGGGTGACGCGACAGCCGCCGCGCCCTTCGACATCGCCTGCGGCAGCATCACCGGTGAAGGGCGCTGGAGCGATGAACGCAGTTGGTCATGGCAGATGAGCCGCCCGCTGCAAGCCGGCGAGCGGTGCATTTTCACGCTGAAAAGCGGGTTGACCGCAAGCAATGGCGAAACCGTCACCGGCAAGAACCGTTTCGAATTTTTCGGCGCCGCGCCGCGCCCCTGGCGTTTGCAACCGGGCGCCGGCTCGTCGATTGAGGAAGATCAGGCTTTCATCATCAACGCGGGCGGCCCGCTGAATCTCAAATCGCTCGACAACAATCTGTGGTGCGAAGCCGATGGCGTCGGCCAGCGCCTGCCAGCGCGCCCGGTGAGCAAGGAAATCCGCGCTGCCGTGCTCGAGCAATCCGGCATGAACCAGGATGCGCTGGTCGTCACTTGCAGCGAAAAGTTGCCCGCCGGCAGCAAGATGAAGCTGGTTTGGGGCAAGGGAATTCAAGCGGCCAACGGCACGCCGACCGAGAAGGAGGAAAGTTTCGTCTACAAAGTGCGCGAGCCGTTCAAGGCCACGCTGACTTGCGAACGCGAAAAAGCCGGGGCGCCCTGCTCGCCGCTTTCCGCGATCACGCTCAGCTTCAATGCCGCTTTTGAAGCCAAGCTTTTAGGCAAATTCAAGCTGTCGACCGCAGAAGGCCCGCGTAACCCAATTGACCCGAACCAAAAAAATAGCGAAAAGGAAGCCGTTTTCCAGTCCGTCACATTCACCGCGCCCTTTCCGCAAAATGCCGAACTGACGCTCGCCATTCCCGCCGACCTCAAGGATGAAGCCGGTCGCCCGCTGAGCAATGCGGCCAGTTTTCCGCTCAAGACGCGCACCGGCAATCTGCCGCCGCTGGCCAAATTTCCCGGCAGTTTTGGCATTCTTGAGTTGAAGGAAGGCGGCCTGTTGCCGGTCACTTTGCGCAATGTCGAGCCGGCGCTTAAAACCGCCCGCCTCAGCTTGCCCGGAAGCCATCGTTTCAGTGAGCAACGATTAACCGAAGACGCCGATGTGATCGCCGCCATGCAGGCGCTGAGCAAATTCGAGCAGCAAACCGGCAAGGTCAGGATGACCATTAACGGCGTGAGCGAAGAACGCTTCGACCCCTACTTTGCCCGCGAACTCTCCTTCCTCGCCAAACGCCCCGGCGTCAGCCAGCAGGATTTGCCTAAACCTGGTGGCAGCAGCGAGTTTGAGGTGGTCGGCATTCCCCTCGCCAAGCCCGGTTATCACATCGTTGAAATCGAAAGCCGGTTGCTCGGCAATGCGCTGCTCGCGACGCCGAAGCCGATGTACGTGCGGACTGCCGCACTGGTCACCAATCTCGCCGTGCATTTGAAAGTCGGCAAGGACAACGCGCTGGTTTGGGTTACCGCCCTCGATAGCGGCAAGCCGCTGGCCGATGCCGAAGTACGTGTTTCCGGCTGCACGGGCCAGTCTTTATGGCAAGGCAAAACTGACAGCCTGGGCCGCGCCCTGATCGACAAGGCGCTCAACGCCCCCAACTGTAAAGACAGCAGCAATTTTCTGTTTGCCAGCGCCCGGCTGAATGGCGATTTCAGTTTCGTCCGTTCCGACTGGAATGAGGGCATCGAGCCGTGGCGTTTTGGGGTTGATACCTGGGGCGAAACCGGCGAATTCAAGATCCACAGCATCCTCGACCGCAGCCTGTTCCGCCTCGGGCAAACCGTTTCCCTGAAGCACATTGCACGCAGCCGGAACAGCAAGGGTTTTGCCCTGCCCGATCTGGCGACACTGCCCGACAAGCTGGTCATACGCCACCGTGAGAGCGGCACCGAATTTACCCAGGCGGTGGTTTGGGATGCTCAGGCTTCTGCGGTCAACCGCTGGAAAGTGCCGGAATCGGCAAAGCTCGGCACTTACGAAATTGCCTTGAGCGGCGGCCAGCGCGGCGAGATTTACAGCGGCGAATTCCGCATTGGCGATTTCCGTCTGCCGGTCTTTACCGGCAGCGTGCAGGGCGTGCCGACACGCCAGGTGGCCCCGACCAAGGTGCCGCTGGCGCTGGGCCTTGCCTTCCTCAACGGCGGTGCAGCGAAGAATGCAGAGGTGCAGGTTTCGGCCACGCTGCGCCCGCGCTGGCCGGTTTACAAAAATTACGAGGCTTACCGCTTCCAGATCGATTTTGATCAAGAGGCGCAGGCTGCTTTCAAGGTTGAGAGTGGCCGCGAGGAAGAAACGCTGATCCTCGATAAACAGCCGGTCAAACTCGACAAGGCCGGTGCCGGGCAAGTTGAGGTCACGCTGCCGGGCAAGCCGAAAGGGCCGAGCGAGGTCTATGCCGAGATGAGTTTCAGCGATCCGAATGGTGAAATCCAGACCCTGCATGGGCGTGTCGAATTGTCGCCGGCGAATGTTACGGTCGGCATCAAAGTGGCGGATTGGGCTTCGTCCACCGGCAAGAATCGGATTGAAATTGTGGTGCTTGATACCGCCGGCAAACCGCTCGCCGGCCAGGCGGTCAGCGTCAAGGCCAAGCGGCGCATTGATAGCAGCCATCGCCGGCGCATCGTCGGCGGTTTTTATGCCTATGAGAACAGCACTGAATACAAGGAAATTGGCGAAGTTTGCGCCGGCACCACCGACAGTCGCGGCCTGCTGCTCTGCGAAACGAAAGCCGCCGAATCCGGTTCGATTTACCTGCTCGCCGAAACCAAGGATGGGCAAGGCAACATCGCCCGCGCCGGCACCAGCTATTGGGTCAGCAACGGCGGCGACCTGTGGTTTGCCGCCGGCAATCAGGATCGTATCGACGTTATCCCGGAAAAGAAAACCTACGCCCCCGGAGAAACGGCGCGCTTTCAGGTGCGCACGCCTTTCCGCGAAGCTTCGGCGCTGATTTCCGTCGAAGCTGGCGGGATTATCGAAACTTTCGTCCAGCCCCTGTCGCGCTTCAAGCCGACGATAGAAATCCCGGTCAAGGCCGAATGGGGGCCGAACGTGTTTGTTTCGGTGCTCGCCGTGCGCGGTCGGGTTGAGCCACTCAAGTGGTATTCGCTATTCCAGTGGGGCTGGCGTGAGCCGCTGAGCTGGTTCAAGGAATGGTGGAATCCGCAGCAGCCAACGGCGATGGTCGACCTGGCTAAACCGGCCTATCGCCTCGGCCTGGGTGAAATCGCCGTCGGCATCGATGATTTCAAGTTGAAGGTTGAAATCAGCAGCGACAAGAGCGATTACCGGCCACGCGAAGAGGCAACGGTCAAGATCAAGGTGACAACGCCCGACGGCAAGCCCGCCCCGGCCGGTACCGAAGTCGCCTTCGCCGCAGTTGATCAGGCGCTGCTCGAATTGCGCCCGAATCCCAGCTGGAACCTGCTCGATGCCCTGCTGCAAAAACGCGGCTATGAAGTCGAAACCGCCACCGCGCAGGCTATGGTGATCGGCAAGCGCCACTTCGGCAAAAAAGCCCTGCCGCCCGGTGGCGGTGGTGGCCGCGCCCCGGCTCGCGAACTGTTCGACACGCTGTTGCAGTGGAACCCGCGCGTCGTCCTTGATGCCAACGGCAGCGCCACGCTCAAGCTGGTGATGAACGATTCATTAAGCGAATTCAAGCTGGTCGGCATCGCCACCTCGGGCGTTGCGCTTTTCGGCACCGGCAGTACCTCGGTCAAAACCAGGCAGGACTTGCAAATCATCTCCAGCCTGCCACCGCTGGTCCGCGAGGGCGACAGTTTCAAAGCCATGCTCACCCTGCGCAACGGCACGGCACGCCAGATGACGGTTACGGTCAACGCCAAAAATGGCCCCAATTTACTGGCTGCCCAAAAGCTGACGCTGGCGCCGGAAGGCGCTGGCGAACTGAGCTGGAACCTCAAGGCCGCTGAAGGCATCAGCAGTCAAGAATGGGAATTCAGCGCCAAAGAAGATGGCGGCAACGGGCAGGACAGCCTGCACATCACCCAGCAAATCACCCCTGCCGTGCCGATCACCGTCCAGCAAGCCAGCTTTACCCGCATTGCCGGCAAGTACGAAATGGCGGTTACGCAGCCAACCGGCGCGCTGCCCGGCAAAGGCGGGCTGGAAATTAGTCTGTCGCCCAAACTCGCCACGCCGCCGCCCGGCCTCAAGCGCTTTTTTGAGGAATACCCCTTCGGCTGTCTGGAGCAAAAAACCTCGATCGCCGTCGGCCTGCACGATGAAAAGCGCTGGCAGCAAATCGCTGACACCCTGCCCGGCTATCTCGACGGCAACGGGCTGGCCAGCTATTTCCCCGGCAGTCCCGGCAGCGCGACGCTGACCGCTTATATCCTTGATCTGGTCACGCTGGCCGGCTTCACCATCCCCGAAGACAGCCGCCAGCGCATGTTGCAAGGTCTCACTGCCTATGTTGAAGGGCGCATCAAGACCAACGAATGGGCGCCAACCGATAGCCTGCTGCCGCGCCGCCTGAATGCTTTACAAGCCCTGACCCGCCAAGGCAACAAGCCAACCCGTGCCGCAGCAGCACTGGAAATCGACCCGCTGCGCCTGTCGACCGCAACACTGATCGATTGGTATTTGGTCGTCCAACGCCTGAGCGATTTGCCGCAACGCGACAAGAAACTCGCCGAGACCAAGCAGGAACTGCGCAACCGCCTGAGCTACGCCGGCAGCCGCCTGGTGTTCACCACCGAACGCGAAGATTACTGGTGGTGGATGATGGTTAACGCCGACGCCAACGCCTTCCGCCTGATCGAAGCCATGCTCGACAGCCCGGAATGGCAGGACGATCTGCCCCGCCTGATGCAAGGCGCGCTGGAGCGGCAAGTGCGTGGCCGCTGGTTGACCACCACCGCCAACGCCTGGGCGCGCGTCACGCTGGATCGCTTCGCCGAGAAATTCGAGCGTGAAGTTGTCGCCGGCAACACCCTCGCCACGCTGGGCAAAGCCAAGGCCGAATTTGACTGGCAGCAGGCCACCAGCGCCCCGCTCACCCTGCCCTGGCCGGCCATAGCAAGCAAAGACGATAAACTGGCGATCAAGCACGCCGGCAGCGGCAAACCGTGGGCTACTGTGCAAGTGCTCGCCGCCATCCCCGACGGCCCGGCCCGTAATGCCGGCTATCGCATCAGCCGCAAAGTCACGCCACTTCAGGAAAAAACCGCCGGCAAGATCAGCCGTGGCGATCTCTGGCGCGTCACGCTGAGCATTGATGCCGACAACGACATGAGCTGGGTCGCCCTGACTGACCCGATTCCCGCCGGCGCGAAAATCATGGGCGATGGCGATGGCCGCGATTCCTCAATTGCCAGCCTCGGTGAAAACCAGAACCAGCGCAGCCTGTCACCCACCTACGTCGAACGCAGCTTCAGCGCCTACCGCGCCTATTACGCCATGCTGCCCAAGGGCCGCTACACGGTGGATTACACCATCAGGCTGAACAACACCGGCAACTTCGCGCTACCGCCAACGCGGGTCGAAGCAATGTATGCACCGGATGTTTTTGGCGAGCTGCCAAATGAGCGGGTGGTGGTCGGGGAATGAAACTTGAACTATTCAAACCAAGCCAACACTGGATATCGGCCAGGTTTCAGGTGACCATCATTACTGCTTTTGATTGCAGCGGTCGACACCAAAAACCCGGCAAAATTTACTTGCACGCAACACGCATGGCATTCCTCGGCTGATTCAAGCAATTTGACCTTTATCATTCAGCCTCCATTCAATCGTTTCAGGATGCATCATGAGTCAGCCCGGTTTCTGGATTTTGCGTTGCCAACATCGCCTGCTGACGGTGCGCGGAAGTTTTCAGGAAGGGCTATTTCCCAGCGGTCTGGCGGCTGATTTTGGTCATCCTGAAAACGTGCTGGCGCTTGGTGAATGGCAGGGGCGGCCTTGCTACGCGGCGGATGTTGAGCAATTTCCCGAAATTCCATTGGGCGAGGCAACTCCCTTGCGCGCCATTTTCCAGTTGGCAGGGGCTGAATTGTTTGCGCTGGCCGGACGCGCGACACAGTTACTCGATTGGCAAAATCATCACCGTTTCTGCGGCAAGTGCGGCACCCCCACGACTAAGAAAGCGAGCGAGCTTGCGCTGCACTGCCCGAGTTGCGGTTTGTTGGCTTACCCGCGGATTTCGCCGGCGGTGATGGTGCTGGTGCGCGATGGTGACAAGCTGTTACTGGCGCGCAGCCCACATTTCAAGCCAGGGGTGTTCAGTGCCTTGGCAGGGTTTGTCGAGCCGGGAGAAACGCTGGAGGAATGTGCGGTGCGCGAGGTGCGCGAAGAAGTCGGCGTCGAGATTGCCAACCTGCGTTATTTCCATAGCCAGCCGTGGCCATTTCCCAATTCATTGATGGTCGCGTTTTTTGCCGATTATGCCGGCGGAACAATTACGCCGGATCCGAATGAAATCGAGGCGGCTGACTGGTTTGCGCCGGATGCGCTGCCCTTGCTGCCGGAAGCGATCAGTATTTCGCGGCGCTTGATTGATGCCGCGCTGGGTTAAGCGCCAAGCGAACAAACACGCTCGATAGGCAGGCACCCAAACCATCCTTGTGAACCGGACAAATACTGTATAAACTACTGTATATCGCATCACAGGAGATGCCGCGATGTGCGGACGCTACGAACTCAAGGCAAAAGCCCGGGACTTGAATCGGCATTTTCCGCAGCTTTATCTTGGCCAGGGCGAGATGCCCCAGTCAGTGGAAATCTACCCCACCAATTTGGCCTTGATGATTACCGGCCACAACAACGGGCATTTGGGTGGCATGGCGCGCTGGGGGCTAGTCGGCAGCTTTCTCGACCAACCGCCGCGCAGCCCGCTGATCAACCTGCGCAGCGAAGGCCTCGCCGCCAAGCCGTTTTACAGCAAAATTCTCAAGCGCAGCCGCTGCCTGATCCCGGCCACCGCCTTCTTTGAATGGCAGCCCGTCGAAGGCCGCAAACAGAAAATGCGGATCAGCCAGCCGAATGGGGAATTGCTGATGCTGGCCGGCATTTTTGACCACCATCCAGACGCCGGAACCACTTGCGCCATTCTGACAACCGCTGCGGATGAATCAATCAGCCGGATTCACGAGCGCATGCCACTCATTCTGGGGCGCGAGGAAAGCAGTTTCTGGCTGGAGGAACACACCGAGTTTCCCGATGACGAGTTTGCGGAAATTCTACAAACCCCCTCACGGCACACGCTATTGATTGAGACGGTGATTGAAGAAGCGCCCTCGCCGCAGCTATCGCTCGTCTTCGCTTAAACTCCACCTTGGCTAGCGATCAGGCAGCACTCATTTCAACAAAGGCAAAAGCATGTTCGACAATCTGGCGGGATTTTTCATCCAGTGGGGTATCACCGCAATTTCCCTGTGGGTGGTCAGCCTGCTGTTCAACGGCATTCGTTTCTCCAGCACCTCGGCACTGATCATCTCGGCCCTGCTGCTGGGTTTCGCCAATGCCGTCCTGCGCCCCTTGCTGGTTATTTTGACCTTGCCTTTAACCCTGTTATCCCTCGGTTTTTTCCTGCTGGTAATCAACGCGCTGATGTTGCTGCTGGTTGCCAAAGTGGTCAGCGGCTTCAAGATTTCCGGGTTCTGGACGGCTTTTTTTGCCAGCCTGTTTATTTCCATCCTGAGCATGGCCCTCGGCTCACTGGCGCCGAATGCCGAAACGACGGTTTATCGTTTGCCGCAGCATGCACCGCAAACCATATCAATGTAAGCAAATGCCATTGCCGGCAAGGGTTACGGTCAACCGCCAAAAACGGCCAATAATTTGCACGGATCATTAATCGCCAACCCAATCCGGCGTAAAGTGTTGCCCGGTACGGCGCTTGCCGGCTATTTGGCAACACCAGAAAACCATCAAAAGTGACCGCAACCTCCTCCGCAGCCAACGCCATCCTCCTTGTCGGCCACCCCAATGTCGGCAAATCGGTGCTTTTTCACCGCCTGACCGGCGCTTACGTTAACGTCTCCAATTACCCTGGCACGACGGTTGAAGTGACCCGTGCCAGTGCCCGCTTCGACCAGCAGGCAATGCTGCTCGATACGCCCGGCGTGCTTTCCCTGCCTTCGCGCAGCGACGATGAACGCGCCACGATGCGCGCCCTGCTTAACGAAAACATCCGCTGCCTGGTACAGGTTGGCGACGCCAAGAATTTACGTCGTACTTTGACCTTGACCGCACTACTTGCCGAACTCGGCGTGCCGCTGGTCTTGGCGCTCAACATGCACGACGAAGCCGCTGCGCGTGGCGTGATTGTCGATATTCCCGCGCTGGCTGAAGAGCTTGGCACGCCGGTCCTGGCCACCGTTGCCACCGGCGGCGAGGGCATTAGCGAACTAACTAACAGCCTGAGCCAGGCCCAGCCACCACAAGTGCTGCTGCGCTACGACGCAACGATCGAAAAGGAAATCAGCGCGACCAGCACCGCCATCACCCGCCTTGCCGCGCACCCGCAACTGGCGGCACGCGGGTTGGCCATTCTTTTTCTCGGCGGCGACTCTGAAGTCGCCACCTGGCTGGCTGAACAAGCCGGCGAACAGTTTGCTGAACTGGCTGCGCTACGCCAACAGGCCGATCTAGCCAATCAAGGCAAACTGCCCGCCCTGCTCGCCCGCGAACGCACCGAAGCCGCCGATGCGCTGGCGACCAGTGCGCTGCGCCGTGCCGCCCGGAGCAGCCCGCTCCTCGCCCAACGCATCGGCCAATATGTGGTTGATCCGCTCTGGGGTATCCCGATTTTGCTGGGCATGCTCTTTGTGGTTTACGAATTTGTCGGCGTTTTTGGCGCAACGGTTCTGGTTGGCTTGCTGGAAAAGGGCTTGTTCGAGGGCATCCTCAACCCGGCCTTCAGCGATTTTGTTAATTCGGTGATCAAACTCCCCTGGCTGGCCGAATTGCTGGTCGGCCAATATGGCCTGTGGACCATGGGCATGACTTACGCGCTGGCCCTGATCCTGCCCATTGTCAGCACCTTTTTCTTCGCCTTCGGTGTACTCGAAGATTCCGGCTACCTGCCGCGCCTGACCGTTATTGCCAATCGCCTTTTCGCGCTGATCGGCCTCAACGGCCGCGCCGTGTTGCCGATGGTTCTTGGCCTCGGTTGCGTGACGATGGCCACCCTCACCACGCGCATTCTGCACAGCCCGCGCGAACGGATGATCACCATCTTCCTGCTCGCCCTCGCTATTCCCTGCTCGGCGCAACTCGGCGTCGTCCTCGGCATGCTCGGCGGCATCTCCTTCTCTGCCGTGCTGATCTGGGTCGTCGCTATGCTGATCGTCCTGATGCTGGCCGGCTACTTGGCCGCCAAGCTGATCCCCGGTCGGCGCATCCCGCTGGTTACTGAATTGCCACCGATGCGCCTGCCCATCCTCGGCAACGTGCTCAAAAAAACCGGCGGGCGGCTCAAGTGGTATTTGATCGAAGTGATCCCGCTCTTTCTGCTCGGCACTTTCATCATGTACGCGCTGGATAAAACCGGCGCCCTGCCCTTGATCATCCGCGCTGGCGAACCGCTGGTTTCCGGCTGGCTCGGCCTGCCCAAGGAAGCCAGCGCGGCCTTTGTCATGGGCTTTCTGCGCCGCGATTTCGGGGCCACCGGTTTGTTTGCGATGGCGCACAGCCTGTCGCCAATTCAGGCTGTAGTCGGCATGATCACCATCACCCTGTTCATTCCCTGTTTTGCCAGCTTGATGATGATGATCAAGGAACAAGGCGCCAAGGTCGCACTCGCCATGGTGGCCGTGATCGTCCCGCTCGCCTTCTTGATCGGCGGCCTGTTCAATATCGTGCTGCGCGCGCTCTGGATCTAAAGATGCCGACCAAACACGAAGCCCGCCTGCCCCTTGCCTTCATCACCCCCGGCAAAACGGTGCGCCTGGCCAGCCTTGGCGATGAAATTGATCCGCTCCAGCGTGAGCAACTGATCGCCTACGGGCTGGCCGAAAATCGCCCGATCAAGGTGCTGCAACAGCGCCCGATGACAGTAATCCTCGCCGAAGAGGTTGAATTGGCGCTGGAACATGCGGTTGCTCGCCATATTTGGGTAGAAAAACTGGCGGCGGATAACTAGCCCGGATTGAGCGCCGGGCAAAAATCAGGGTGTTTTCCCGGTCGACCGTGACAATTCAAACCCCCAACAAAAAAGCCCCAACCTTGATTGGCTGGGGCTTTACTTTGGCTAATTAGCCGAAGCCTTACAACATGCCCATCGTCCGTGGCAGCCAGAGCGACAGATCCGGCCAGTAAGTGACGACAATCAGGAAGCCCAACATGGAAAGCAACCACGGCCAGACGGCTATGGTCAGCTCGGTAATCCCCATCTTGGTAATCCCCGATGCCACATAAAGGTTGAGGCCCACCGGCGGATGACACATGCCGACCTCCATATTCACCACCATCAAAATACCGAAGTGCACCGGGTGAATACCAAGTGCAATTGCCACCGGGAAGAGAATCGGCGCAAAAATCAGCACGATGGAGGACGGTTCCATGAAGTTGCCGGCAAGCAGCAAAATCACGTTGACCGCGAGCAGGAAGGTAATGATGCCCAGCCCGTTGCCCAGCATCCAGTCGGCCAGCGCCTGCGGAATGTTCTCGTTGGTCATGATGAACGAGAAGAGGACGGCATTGGTGATGATGTAGAGCAGCATCGCCGACATGTTGGCGGAGTTGAGCAGCACCTTGGGCACGTCTTTGAGGCCCATGTCGCGGTAGATGAAAACCGCACAAATAAAGGCGTAGACCGCAGACATTGCCGCCGCTTCGGTTGGCGTGAAGATGCCGGAGTAAATACCGCCCATCACCACGACGATCAGGAGCAAACCCCAGGCCGAGGCGCGAAATGCCTTCCAGCGCTCGCCCCAGGTGGCTTTGGGTTGACGTGGATAGTCAAATTTGCGAGCGCGATACCAGGTGACGCCGCCCAGCACACAAGCCAGCGCCAGACCCGGCACCACCCCAGCCATGAACAAGGCGCCGACCGAAGTATTGGTCGCCACCGAGTACATCACCATGACAATGGAGGGCGGGATCAGGATGCCGAGCGCGCCCGAGGTGGCAATGACGCCCGCCCCGAATTTGTTCGGAAAACCCGCCTTGACCATTGCCGGCAAGAGGATCGAGCCAATCGCCACGACCGTGGCCGGACTGGAACCGGACACCGCAGCAAACAGGGCGCAGGCCAGCACGCCAGCCAGGCCAAGGCCACCGTACCAATGCCCAACCATTGAGGTCGCGAAGTTGATCATGCGCTTCGCCACGCCGCCGTGAGTCAGGAAGTTACCGGCGAGAATGAAGAACGGAATCGCCATGATCTCGAATTTCTCGATGCCGGTGAATAACTTCAAAGCCACCGATTCAAGGGGAACCTGGGTCAGGGTAAAGAGGAAAGTCAGTACCGTCAGGCCGAGCGAAATCGAGATCGGCATGCCGGTCAGCATGAGGACAGCCAGCAGGCTGAAAATTACCAGTGCGTTCATGGCTGATCTCCCTTCTTGGCCGACTCATCGGGTTTGCGACGATCTCCGGCACGACGGTCGCCAACCATCGAATGTTTCAAATCGTGCATGTGCAGGTTGTCATCCATGCCATAGGGGTCGAAATCAACAGGCGGAATTTCATCTTCCAGACCGTCGACGTGGCCGTGATCGTGATGCGGCAGTTCGCCGGTTTTCAGGAAAGTCCAGGTGACCTGCAGGAAGCGGAAGCTCATCAGCGATGAGCCAAGGGGAATGGCGCTGTAGACAATCCAGGTCGGCCATTCCAGATCAGGCGTGGTCGGCCCTTCGTAGTTGTCGCCGGTATCAATGCCGAAGAATTTGAAGATGGCGTAATGGGCGCCGTTTTCCCAGACAAAATGCGCCCCCAGAGTGGCCACAACACCAGTAAATAAGGCCCCAGCTAGCAAACCGAAAACAATAGCCTTGCGCCGATTACTGTCGCCGAGTCGATTGATCAACACGTCAACGCCAACGTGGATGCCGGTTCGCACGCCATAGGCTGCGCCAAATTTGGCCATCCAGACAAACATGATGATGCAGAGCTCTTGCGCCCAGCCGAAATTCAGGGTCAGCAACCAGTCCTGCAGTATGGGAATATTTACCCCGGCCAGATAGCGATGCATCACCGACACAAAGATAACGACTGTGGCCGCCCCCATCAGGAAGGTCACCAGCGTCTCTTCCAGGTGATTGAGTACCTTATTGATCATACGAGAGTCTCCTCGGTGTAATTCGGGGGCCGTGGCCCCCGATGTTCTTATGTTTTTAGCGAATTACAGGTTACCGGGATCAAAACCCGTTTCTTTATAAACACTCTGGATGATTTCCTTGCCAATACGACCTTCCATCTTCTGATGAACCGGAGCGAGGACTTTCTTGAACGCCTGGCGCTCTTCCTTGGTAAGAACGTAAACCGTTGTCTTGCCGCTCTTCTTTACCGCATCCAGGTCTTTTTCGTTCTGCTCCTTGGCCATCTTGTTGGCGAAAGTTGTCGACTCTTTCATTGCGGTTTCCAGCTGGCCACGCACATCCGCCGGCAGGCCATCCCAGAATTTCTTGTTCACAATCACGGCATAGCCGAGATAACCGTGATCAGTGATCGCCAGATGCTTTTGTACTTCATGCATCTTCTGGGTGTACAGATTGGAAATCGGGTTCTCGGTGCCGTCGACCACACCCGTCTGCAAGGCCTGATAAACCTCGGAGAAAGCCATCACTTGCGGCAGCGCGCCCAATGAGCGGATTTCTTCCTCAAGCACCTTGGACGACTGAATACGCAGCTTCTTGCCCTTGAGGTCAGCCGGCGTCTTGATCGGTGTATTCAAGGAGAAAGACTTGAAGCCGTTGTCCCAATAAGCCAGGCCACGAATGCCCTTGGGTTCAAGCTTGAGCAGCAGTTGCTGACCGACCGGGCCTTGCGTCACTTTATGCAGCTCGTTGTAGTCATCGAAAATATACGGGAGATCGAATACCTCAAATTCCTTGACGCCCAGCGGACCAAACTTGGCCAGCGACGGCGCCAGCATCTGGACAGCACCGAGCTGTAGCGCTTCCATTTCTTCCTTGTCCTTGTACAAGGTTGAATTGGCGTAAACCTCAACCTTGACCTTGCCCTTGGTCAGCTCTTCAGCCTTTTTGGCGAAGAATTCAGAAGCCATGCCTTTCGGGGTGTCCTTGGCCACGACGTGGCTGAACTTGATTACGATCGGTTGCTGGGCATAAACAGCAAAAGATAGGGCACCGGCAAACAGGCCCACCAGCAGCTTGGAAACTTTCATTTTTTCTCCTCCAGAGATGTGCGTCGCGACTTGGATTACGACTGAGTGAAATTATTACTAAAGACGTAAGTGGTTCATATTGTGGTTTACCACAGGCAGGCAAATCATGTGCCTCAAATGCAAAAAACCGCCAGACTTGCTGGCGGTTTTTTTGGGGGAGTAGTTGATGACTTAGTGATGCTCAACGATCGGTCGCGGGCTATGCGGGATTTCGATATCCGGCGCATCATCCAGCACCAGTTCAGGAAAATCCGCCTCATCCTGGGTTTCGTTATTAAGCACGGCCGACAGACGATCCGTATCGAGCGCCTTGACCCACTTGGCAACCACCAGGGTCGCTACGCCGTTACCAATGAAGTTGGTCAGCGCGCGAGCTTCGGACATGAAGCGGTCGATACCAAGAATCAACGCCAGACCAGCAACCGGCACGGTACCTACAGCCGACAAGGTGGCCGCCAGCACGATGAAACCGCTACCCGTCACACCCGCCGCACCTTTCGAGGTCAGTAGCAGAATTGCCAACAGGGTGATCTGTTGCGTCAGATCCATCGGTGTATTGGTCGCCTGAGCAATAAATACAGCAGCCATCGTCAGGTAAATCGCCGTGCCATCAAGATTGAAGGAATAGCCGGTCGGCACCACCAAACCAACTACCGACTTTTCGGCACCAGCATTTTCCATCTTGGCCATCAAACGCGGCAAGGCCGATTCAGAGGAAGAAGTACCGAGCACCAGGAACAACTCTTCCTTGATGTACTTGATCAATTTCCAGATCGAAAAGCCGTGGACCGCAGCAATCGACCCCAAGACACCAAAAATGAAAATCAAACAGGTTGTGTAGAAAGCACCCATCAGGCTAATCAGTTGCGTCAGGCTGCCCAGGCCGTGCTTGCCGATGGTGTAAGCCATCGCCCCAAAAGCACCAATCGGAGCCACTTTCATAATCACGCCAACGATGCCGAACAGCACATGCGAGAGCTTTTCAATCAAATCAAAAACCGGTTTGCCGCGTTCGCCAAAGGCATGCATGGCGTAGCCGAACAGAATCGAGAAAAACAAGACCTGCAGCATGTCGCCCTTGGCAAAGGCATCCACCACGCTGGTCGGAATAATGTTCATCAGGAAATCAGCCGTTGATTGCATCTTGCCCGGCTCGGCGTATTTGGCGATGCTCTTGGCGTCGAGCGTCGAGGCATCGACGTTCATGCCAACCCCCGGTTGCCAGAGATTGACGACGACCAGGCCAATGATCAGCGCAACGGTGCTGACAATTTCAAAATAAAGCACAGCCAGGCCGCCGGTTTTGCCAACCTTTTTCATGTCTTCCATACCGGCAATACCGACAACGATGGTGCAGAAGATGATCGGGGCGATGATCATTTTGATCAGGCGGATGAAGCCATCACCCAAGGGTTTCATGGCGGCACCGGTATCGGGGTAAAAATGCCCGAGCAAAACACCAATCACAATGGCCACAATGACCTGAAAATATAGACTCTTATAAACTGCTTTTTTAGCCATCGCGACGAGCTCCTTTAATGGCAACCTGTGGAATATCCGGAAAACAGGCGGCAGTATCGGGATTTGGCGAGTTGAAAACCATTGTGGCTTTCCGTATTGTGGTTTTCCACAAGTGGCGAGAAAGTGGCAGTGTGCTGGGTTAGGATTCGACCATGCAGCTGATCCCCCGCCCCGCCAATGCCCGCCACCTGCGCTGGTTTCTTGCCCTGCCCAAGCTGGGCATCGTCCTCTTGCTCGCGGCGGTCATTGCTCTACTCTGGATGCTGCACCAGAACGAGCTGGATGAAGAACGCGCCGGCCTGATCAAGGATGTACTCTGGCTCGAACAAAACCTGCGCTTTCAACTCAATGGCAACGAAGAGCGCCTGCAGCAACTTGCCGCCGATCTGGGCAGCAACAACGACCACAAACGCACCTTCCGGCTGCGTGCCGGCCATTTATTGGCGAACAACCCGGAAATCTCGCACATTCTCTGGCTCGACGCCAAACGCGCCATCATCGATTCACTGCCCGCAGGAGAGTCGCCGGATAGCGAAATGGAAACCTTCGGCCCGGCGATCACCCAAAAAACTTTTGAGCTGGCGCAACGCCTGGGCAAACGCATTTACAGCGAGCCCTTCCTGCTCAGCGGCAATGTGGCCCACTTTGAAATTGCGCTGCCAATTTACGTTGACCGTAACTTTGTTGGAGAACTGATTGCCATCTACCCGCTGCAAACCCTGTTGAACGACCATGTGCCCTGGTGGTTTGCCGAGAAGTACCGGGTCGTCGTGGTCGACGACAACGAGACTCAGTTTGCCGCCAAATCAAATATTGAAGGGACGCCCAGCCTTTCCTACGACCTGCCCTTCGACCCGCCCGGTTACGGCCTCAAGCTGCGCGTTACCAGTTACAAAAGCGCGGTCAATCCCGTCCAGAGGCTGCTCGCCGCCGCCATTCTTATCCTTGCCGCCGGCGTTTTCTGGAGCCTGTGGATCGTCCGCGACCTGATGAAAAAACGTTCGCAAACCGAGCAGGCTTTGCGCGCCGAACACGCCTTCCGGACCGCGATGGAAGACTCACTAACGGTCGGCATGCGCGCCCGCGACCTTCAGGGGCGCGTTATTTACGTCAATCCCGCATTCTGCAAAATCACCGGCTTCAGCCAGAGTGAATTGGTCGGCACCACACCACCGATGGCCTATTGGGTGCCGGAACAAATCGATGAAACCTTCGCCCTGCATCAGGCGGTGCTGGCCGGCAATGCACCGAAGGACGGGTTCGAAATCACTTTCCAGCGCAAAAATGGTGAACATTTTGAGGCGTTGGTATACGAAGCCAAGCTGATCGACGGCAACGGCCAGCACACTGGCTGGATGGCCTCGGTACTCGACATCAGCGAACGTAAACGCACCGAAGAACTGGCCCGCCAACAGCAGGAGCAACTGCAATTTACCGCCCGCCTCGTCACCATGGGCGAAATGGCCTCAACCCTTGCCCACGAGCTTAACCAGCCACTGGCAGCAATTGCCAGTTACAACACCGGCTGCCTGAATTTGATGAACAATGCTGATTGCAAGTTCGATGACATCCGCCCGGCCATGGAAAAAATCGCTGTTCAAGCCCAGCGCGCCGGAAAGATCATTCGCCGGGTACATGACTTTGTGCGCAAAAGCGAACCGAAACGCGCCCCTTGCCAAATTGCCGAAGTGATTGATGATTGCCTCAGCTTTGTTGAGGCCGACGCCCGCAAACGCCACGTACACATTGAATACAAGATCCCTGAATTGCCTGACGTGCTAGCGGATCGCCTGATGCTGGAACAGGTACTGCTCAACCTGATCCGCAACGGCATGGACGCGATGAGCGAGGTTGCCGAAGCCGAGCGCCTGTTGAACATTAGGGTGATCTGCCGTGCCGATGAATTGGAAATTCAGGTCAGCGACCAGGGCTGCGGCATTGCCGCCGAGGTCAAGGACAAGTTGTTTACCGCATTTTTCACCACCAAGCCCGACGGCATGGGCATAGGCCTGTCGATTTGCCGCTCGATTATTGAATTTCACCGTGGCCGCCTGTGGGCCGAAGACAATCCCCGAAGTGCGACGGGAAGCGGTACGATATTTCACATCACCCTGCCGCTGGAGAACACATGAACACGCCGCAAGCTCATCTGGTCGATGACGATGAAGCCATCCGCGATGCGCTTTCCTGGCTCTTGAAATCGCGCGGCATTCCAAGCACCACCTACGCCAGCGCCGAGGATTTTCTAGCGGCCTGGACACCGGAACTCGCTGGCTGCGTTGTCCTCGATATGCGCATGACCGGCATGACCGGCCTCGATTGTTTCGAGCGCTTGCAGAAAAACGAATCGAAAATGCCGGTAATTTTTTTGACTGGTCACGGAGACGTTCCCCTGGCGGTTGCCACGTTAAAAAAAGGCGCTTTCGATTTTTTTGAAAAACCCTTGAACGACAATGAGTTGGCCAATCGTGTTGCAGAAGCCATAGAAAACCACGCCCAGCAACGCGAAAACAATGCATCTACTGATTCAGTCAATCGCCGCCTGTCGAGTTTGACGACGCGGGAAAGGCAGATCATGGATTTTGTCCTGGCCGGCAAGCTGAACAAAATAATTGCCTATGAACTCAACATCAGCATGCGCACAGTTGAGGTGCATCGGGCCAATATTTTCGAAAAAATGCAGGTAAAAACCGCAGTTGACTTGGTAAATTTACTCAAACCTGCACGCTAACCCTTCCCTAAGCGTTTTTTTTTCGCTAGCATCTTGCGACACACTCCTGCGTCATTTTGGACGCCAGATTTTTAACCGCGCACACCCTTTCGCGTTACCCATTTTCACGAGGCATCTCAATGAGCGAGCATATCCATTACGTCACCGATGACACCTTTGAATCCGAAGTGCTGCAATCGCAGCAGCCGGTTCTGGTTGATTACTGGGCAGAGTGGTGCGGTCCTTGCAAAATGATCGCTCCCATCCTCGACGAAATCGCCAAGGATTACGCCGGCAAACTCAAGGTCGCCAAGGTTAACATTGACGACAACCAAGCCACGCCAGCCAAATTTGGCATCCGCGGCATCCCGACCCTGATGATTTTCAAGAACGGCAATGTCGAAGCCACCAAGGTCGGCGCGCTGTCAAAATCACAACTCGCTGCCTTTATTGACAGCAACCTGTAATCTCCGTACTCTCCCGGCCTGAAGGTTTTCAAAATCTTCAGGCCGACGCAAACGGCAACCCGCCGGCGTCATCCCCCCACCCATCGCAATACGCATCCCTCGGCCCCGGAAACCACCCGGCCCCCTGCTGATGCCCCCCACCTAGAACACATGCAACTTTCCGAACTCAAGACGCATCACGTCGGCAAACTGCTCGACATGGCAACCACCGCCGGCATCGAGAATGCCAACCGGATGCGCAAGCAAGAACTGATTTACGCCATCCTCAAGCACGAAGCCAAAACCGGCGCGACCATTTATGGCGACGGCACACTGGAAGTGCTTTCCGATGGCTATGGTTTCCTGCGCTCGCCGGACACCTCCTACCTGGCCAATCCGGACGACATTTACGTGTCACCTTCACAAGTGCGCCGCTTCAATCTGCGCACTGGCGATACGATTGCCGGCGAAATCCGCACCCCCAAGGAAGGCGAGCGCTACGTTGCGCTGACTAAACTAGAGAGCATCAACGGTTTCCCGCCGGAAGCGAACAAGAACAAGATCATGTTCGAGAACCTGACACCGCTGCACCCGACGCGCATGTTGCGCCTGGAGCGCGATATCAAGTCGGAAGAGAACATTACCAGTCGCGTCATCGACATGATTGCCCCGGTGGGCGCCGGCCAGCGCGGTTTGCTGGTTGCTCCGCCGAAAACTGGCAAAACGGTCATGCTGCAGAACATCGCCCATGCCATCACGGCGAATCATCCTGATGTAATTCTGATCGTGCTGCTGATCGACGAGCGTCCGGAAGAAGTGACCGAGATGACGCGCACCGTCAAAGGTGAAGTGGTTGCCTCAACCTTCGATGAACCGGCTACCCGCCACGTCGCAGTGGCTGAAATGGTGATTGAAAAAGCCAAGCGCCTGGTTGAACACAAGCGCGATGTGGTCATTCTGCTTGACTCAATCACCCGCCTGGCGCGCGCCTACAACACCGTGCAACCAGCTTCCGGCAAGGTGCTGACCGGCGGCGTTGATGCCAATGCCTTGCAAAAGCCAAAACGTTTCTTCGGTGCGGCCCGTAATATTGAGGAAGGTGGTTCGCTGACCATCCTTGCCACCGCGCTGATCGACACCGGCTCGCGCATGGACGAAGTGATTTACGAAGAATTCAAGGGCACCGGCAACGCCGAAATTCACCTTGATCGCCGCATGGCCGAAAAGCGCATGTACCCGGCAATCAACGTCAATCGCTCCGGTACACGCCGCGAAGAGCTGCTGCTCAAACCCGACGTTTTGCAAAAAATGTGGGTCCTGCGCAAGCTCTGCTACCCGATGGATGACCTCGCCGCGATGGAATTCCTGCTCGACAAGGTCAAGTCAACCAAGGGAAATGCCGAGTTCTTTGATGCCATGCGTCGCGGCTAAACTACCGATTTATATTGCTAATGCGTGATTATTCTAGGATAATCTTGCGTTTTCCAGATCGGCCACATCCGCCGATCGCGTAACGAAAGGACACGAAATGAAAGCAAACATCCATCCCGAGTACAACGAGATCCAGGTCACCTGCTCCTGCGGCAGCGTTATCACGACCCGTTCGACCATGAAAAAAGCACTTCACGTTGAAGTCTGCTCCATGTGTCACCCGTTCTACACCGGCAAACAGAAGATCGTTGACACCGCTGGCCGTGTCGAGCGCTTCAACCAGAAGTTTGGCAGCATGATGCGCAGCAAGGCTTCTGCCTGATCTGCCTGATGCCTCCCAGGAAAGGCAGCCGTCGGGCTGCCTTTTTCATTTCTGGCGACCATGTCTGAACCATCAGCCCTGAAAGCCCGCCTGCAGCGCGGCATCCGCTTGCCTCCGGTCGGCTGGGTGCTCGCCGGCATGCTCGCTTTCTATGTCCTGGCGGGCCTTTTCGGTCGCGACCCCTGGAAGGGTGAGGACGCGATTCACATCGGCACCGCCTGGCATATGCTGACCTATGGCGACTGGCTCTCGCCGGATCTTGCTGGTCGCGCCTTTCACGAACCCCCGCTCTATTACTGGAGCGCGGCACTCACCGGCAAGCTATTCGGCTGGCTGTTGCCGATGCACGAGGCGCTGCGCCTGGCCAGCGGCGTCTGGGTCATGTTGACCTTGATGGGCCTTTACTACGCCGCCCGCGAAATTTATGGACAAGACAGCGCAGCGGCCAGCCCGCTATTGCTGGCTGGTTGCGCCGGCCTGATCTTGCATGCGCACGACGCGCAACCAATGCTGATCGGCCTGGCCGCTTATAGCGGCGCCCTCGGCGCACTGGCGGCAATGGGCCGCCGACCACGCCTGACCGGCGTTTTCTACGGTATTGCCGTCGCCGGCTGCCTGCTCGGTACCGGCATTGCCCCTACTCTGCCACTGCTGGCCATTGCGCCACTCGCCTGGTGGCTTTCGCCGGATCGGCCCAAAGCCTTGCAAACCTTGGCAATCGGCCTCGGCATTGCCGCCCTGTTGGCACTCCCTTGGCCGATCCTGCTACTGGTGCTTGAACCCGCACGTTTTCACGGCTGGTTAAACACTGAACTGGTCCCGCTCAAAACCTCATTTTCATTTACTGGCGCCGGGCGTTTTCTCGCCATATTGCCGTGGTTTGCCTTCCCGGCCTTGCCACTGGCCGGCTGGACGTTGTGGACACGCCGCAAATCACTGGCCGAGATGCCGCAATTACTGCCGCTGGTCTTTCTGCTACTGACTTTCCTGATGCTGGCCCTGGCCTATCGGCCACGCGAGATTCCTGCGTTACTCATGCTGCCGCCCTTGGCGCTGCTCGCCACCCCCGGTGCGCTAACCCTGCGCCGTGGCGCGGCCAATGCCTTCGACTGGTTCGGCATGATGACCTTTACCTTTTTTGTCGGCATCGTCTGGCTTGGCTGGTCAGCGATGGCGCTCGGCTGGCCAACCCGGCTCGCCAGCCGTGTGGTTGTTTTGCGCCCCGGATTTGTTGGTCATTTCGACCTGATCGCCTTCGCCATCGGCGTTTTTGCCACCGGCTGGTGGATTTGGCTGATCATTACCGCGCCACGTTCCCCTTATCGCAGCCTGACGCACTGGACGATGGGCTTCACCACCCTGTGGTTACTCGCCACAACCTTGATTTTGCCGTGGTTCGACTACGGTAAAAGCTACCGCCCAGTGGCGCAGGAAATCGCCAGAATTTTGCCGAGTGCGCCGGGTTGCGTTGCCGAACGCGGCCTCACTGACACGCATCGCGCTTCGCTCGCCTATTTTGTCGAAATCGAGCCTTTACTTGCCGATTCGACCGCCGGCAAGCAATGTAACTGGCTGCTGGTCACCGGCGATAGCCGACCAGAACTGGCGGCACCGAGTGGCAAGTGGTCACTGGTCTGGGAGGGTAACCGCCCCGGTGATCGCAAAGAAAAATTCCGCCTTTTCAAGCGTTGACCGCAAGAGTTTGAACCATGACAGGTTATTTGCAATTTGTCGCTTCGGCACCGGATAGCAGCCTGCTCTATGCCGGGCAGTACGACCCATTCCTCGTCATACTCTCGATCATGGTGGCGACTTTCGCCTCATTCACCGCACTACAGATTTCCCAGCGGGTCGCGGCAACTGAAAAAATAATCGAACGCCGCCTGTGGATAGCAATCGGCGGCGGGGCAATGGGCGCCGGCATCTGGGCCATGCATTTCGTTGGCATGATTGCCTTCAGCCTGCCTTGCTCAAGCACTTACAACCCGACCATTACAGCGATTTCGATGATTCCCGGTGTATTGGCCAGCGCACTGGCAATTGCCATGATCAGCCGCCCATCGCTCAGCCACAGGCAACTGCTCGCGGGCGGTTTGCTGCTCGGTATCGGGATCGGTGCGATGCACTACATGGGGATGGCGGCTTACCGGATGGACGGTTTCATTCGCTATGACCTGACGCTGTTTGTGCTCTCGATTGTGGTCGCTGTGGTGCTCGCCACATTGGCTTTGTGGATCAAATTCAGACTGGGCCTGAGCCGACTAAAAGGCCGGCACCTTTCCTCCTTACTCAGCGCCCTGATCATGGGCCTTGCCGTTTCGGGCATGCACTACACCGCAATGGCTGCCGCCTATTTTGTGCGCGACGGCTCGGCAGTTGCCTCGACATCCTCACTGGCACCAAACTTTACAGCGGCCATTGTGCTGGCGGTAACCGGCACCATCATCACCATCACGCTGGTTGCGACCTACCTGGCCCGTTCACAATCACTATCCCTACGCAGAAACATGCGTCCGGCGGCGATCCTCATCGCTCTCTGGATAATTATTTCCTGGTTTGCCGCACAGCATCATGTCAATACCGTGATTGAAGAAACATTTGAGCAAGAAAACCAATCCGCTCAAGTCCAATTCGACATATTGAACAACAGTATCGAAGACTCACTGGACACCCTGCGCGGCATCCCTCTCTTCCTGTCCAAAGACAGCAGCTTGCAGAATGCAGTTGAACAGTTCAAGCCAGGCAAGCACTCAAGCAAGGCCCGTGATCAAGACAAAAAACAGTTTTTGACGACCCACCCAAAACTGGAAAAAATCAATGCGCTACTGTTGACCGCGACCACCTCGCTGAATGCCGAAGTCGTTTGGCTGATGAATAGCGAAGGAGACTGCATCGCTGCCAGCAACTGGGAAAATTCAAACAGTTTTGTCGGTAGCAATTACGCCCACCGGGAATACTTTATCGAAGCGCGCAACGGGCGGCTTGGGCAACAATACGCGGTCGGGAAAACAACCAAGGTTCCCGGCCTCTATTACGCCTACCCGATATTCATTGATGGGCTTTTTGCCGGGGCTGTGGCCACCAAGCGTGACATCAAGGATGACGCCCACTGGATGCAAAATTCAGCGGCAATCATTACCGATAACAAAGGTGTGATCATTCTGGCTCAGGATAAATCGCTTGAAATGCGCGCCATGCCCGGCGCATCCGTTTTGAAAATGGATGAAACAGAACGCCAGCAACGCTACCAGCGCAAAATTTTTCAGCCTATCCAGATCAGCCTTTGGCCGGAGCATGAACGACCGGGCCTGATTCGCTTCGACCAGAGCAACACCCCGTTGATCCTCCCGTCGAAAACCAGCGCAATGAACGGCATCTCAATCTATCTGCCGCACCCCGTACCGGAGATTGTTCGTCTGACAAATCAGCGGGTCGGGATTTTTATCCTGCTGGCACTGGCCGGCAGTATGCTGATCCTGGGTGTGACGGCCACCCTGCTTTACATGAACGCCTTGCGGCGCGCCAAGGAGTCCTCCGAAAACGCCAGTCACGAACTCGAATCAATGGTCATCGAGCGCACCCGGGAACTGGCCGAAGCCAAGGAGGCGGCAGAGGCGGCGAGCATTTCAAAGAGCGCTTTTCTGGCCAACATGTCGCATGAAATCCGCACGCCACTCAATGCCATCACCGGCATGGTCAATCTGATCAAACGCTCAGGCATCAGCCCTGAACAAAGCGAACGACTGACCAAGGTCGACAAAGCCGGGCAACATCTGCTGGCGATCATCAACGACATCCTTGATCTCTCAAAAATTGAAGCCGGAAAATTCAACCTCGAGGAAACCGAGGTCAGTATCGAAAGCATTGCCGGCAATGTCGTTTCCATGCTTTTCGAGCGGGCACAGGCCAAGCAACTTAAATTGCAGGTCGACAATCAGGTTCCACTGCAAGCCCTGCTCGGTGATCCAACCCGACTCCAGCAAGCCTTGCTCAACTTTGCGACCAATGCGGTCAAATTCACCGAAAGCGGCAGCGTCACCCTGCGCACAAAAGTTGAACAAAACGGCGTTGACCGCATCATGTTGCGCTTTGAAGTTGTGGATACCGGGATCGGGATCAGCCCGGAGACGAGCGCCAAACTGTTCTCGAATTTTGAACAGGCCGACAATTCGATGACCCGCAAATACGGTGGCACCGGCCTTGGTCTGGCAATCACCAAAAAACTCGCCCAACTGATGGGCGGTGATGCCGGCGTTGAGAGCACGCCGGGCGTGGGTAGCACCTTCTGGTTTACGGTGTGGCTAAACAAGGGGCACGGCGCGCTTCAAACAATCCAGCCCAGCGAGCCGGTCGAATCAGCCGAAACCATCCTCGCCCGAGATTACCGGGGCGCGCGGATCCTTTTGGCCGAAGATGAGCCGGTCAACCGCGAAATTGCCTTGATTTTGCTTGAGGATTCCGGCCAGATCATCGATGTCGCCGAGGATGGCCTTAAAGCCCTGGCCCTCGCCACAGAAAAGCACTACGACCTGATTCTGATGGACATGCAAATGCCCAATATGAATGGCCTGGAAGCAACCCGGCAAATTCGCCGGTTGCCGAATGGCAAAACCATTCCAATTCTGGCGATGACGGCGAATGTTTTTGCCGAAGACAAGGCACGCTGCTTTGAAGCCGGCATGAACGACTTCATCGCCAAACCGGTTGATCCCGACCTGCTCTTCGCCAGCCTGCTCAAATGGCTGGCAAAAAGCCGGGCCTGATCAGGGCTCAGCCCTTCAGGAAGTGCTCGCGGTAATACTTGAGCTCATCAATCGACTCATAAATATCAGCCAGCGCCGTGTGCCGGCCCTTTTTCTTGAAACCCTTGTAAATCTCCGGCTGCCAGCGTTTGCACAACTCTTTCAAGGTGCTGACATCAAGATTGCGGTAGTGGAAAAACTCCTCAAGCTCCGGCATGTAGCGCGCCATGAAACGGCGGTCCTGACCGATGGTATTGCCACACATCGGCGAATGACCCTTGGAAGAATGGCGTTTGAGGAATTCCATCGCCGCAGCGGCCACCGCCGCTTCATCCAGCGTTGATGCCTTGACCTTGTCGATCAAACCGGAACGCCCGTGCGTTTTCTGGTTCCAATCGTCCATGCCCGCAAGCGTTTCATCGGACTGATGGACCACCCAGGAAGGTGATTCGGCAACCAGTTCCAGTTCGGAATTGGTAACGACCATCGCCATTTCAATAATTCGGTCGCCATCCGGGTTCAAACCGGTCATTTCCATGTCCAGCCAGACGAGGTTGTTTGCATTGCCTGCCATATAATTGCCTGATTGCTTTAAAACCCGAATTTTCTCACAGCTTGCCGCCCATCTTCGTGACTTCGACCTTCAGTACCGCCTTTCTTCTCGCCTTCGCACTGACCCTGGGCATCCGCCTGTGGCTCAAATTGCGCCATATTCGCTACGTTGCTGCTCACCGCGAGGCGGTGCCGGCGAATTTTGCCGAACATATTTCGCTCGAAGCGCATCAAAAAGCGGCTGATTACACCGTTGACCGTAACAAGTTCGCCCTGCGCGGCATTCTGGTCGATGCGGCGCTCTTGCTCGCCCTGACCCTCGGTGGCGGCCTTGCCTGGCTCGACGATTTCTGGTCGCCGCAACTCGATGGTATCGCCTACGGCCTGGCGATGATTTTCAGTCTGATGCTGATCTCCGCCATCATCGACCTGCCCTTTTCGCTCTATCAACAATTCGTCATCGAAGCCCGCTACGGCTTCAACCGCATGACGCTAGGCCTGTTCTTTGCCGACCTGCTCAAGCACACCCTGGTCGGCATCGTCATCGGTGCGCCCGTTATTGCTGCCGTATTGTGGCTGATGGGTGCCATGGGTAGTTTCTGGTGGCTCTACGTCTGGCTCTTCTGGTGCACCTTCAACCTGCTGATTCTTTTTGTTTACCCGACCTGGATTGCGCCACTCTTCAACAAATTCTCGCCGCTGGAAGACGGTGAAATGAAATCGCGCATCGAAGCCCTGCTGGTGCGTTGCGGCTTCCGCTCCAGCGGCTTGTTCGTCATGGATGGCTCGAAGCGCTCCAGCCACGGTAACGCCTATTTCACCGGCTTTGGTCAAAACAAGCGCATCGTTTTCTTCGACACCTTATTGGCGCGCCTCGCCCCCAGCGAAATTGAAGCCGTGCTGGCCCATGAACTCGGCCACTTCCGCCGCCATCATGTCATCCAGCGCATCGTCCTGATGTTCGTCGCCTCGCTTGGCTTCCTCTGGCTGCTCGGCCAGTTGATCGACACAGCCTGGTTCTACAACGGGTTGGGCGTCCCGGCGCAAAACACGGCGCTGGCGCTGATCCTCTTTTTCCTCGTCATCCCGGTATTCACCTTCCCGCTCAGCCCCCTGAGCAGCTATCTCTCACGGCGCAACGAATTCGAAGCCGATGCCTACGCGGCGGAACACGCCAGCGCCAACGATCTCGTTCAGGCACTGGTCAAGCTCTATCAAGACAATGCATCAACCCTGACCCCGGACCCACTCCATTCCCTTTTCTACGATTCCCACCCGCCGGCGGCACAACGCATTGCCCGGTTGCAGGGACAATCAGCATGAAAATGGCGCCACTTCACCTGCAACACAACCACCAGAAAAACTAATGGACGGTCGAGTTATCGCAGCCCACGGGCGCCAATACATTGTTGAACTGCCGGACAGATCACGGCTGAATTGCGTGCCGCGTGGCAAGCGCAGTGATGTCGCCTGCGGTGATCGAGTTGAAATTGAGCAAACCTCTGACAACCAGGGCGTGATCAATGCCATTTCACCGCGCACCAGCCTGCTCTACCGCTCCAACGAGATTAAACAGAAACTGATCGCCGCCAATGTCGATCAGGTCGTCATCGTCGTAGCCACCGAACCCGGCTTTTCCGATGAACTGGTCACCCGCGCCCTGCTGGCCGCCGAAAGCGAAGAAATCGAGCCGCTCATCGTCCTCAACAAATGCGACCTCAGCGACAAACTGGAAAACGCCCGCGAACGCGTCGCCATCTTTGCCAAACTGGGCTACCGCATTCTTGAACTCTCGGCGCTCGAACATGCCGACGATTTGCGCCCCGCCCTGCAAGGCATGACCAGCGTGCTGGTCGGTCAATCCGGGATGGGCAAATCGACGCTGGTCAATGCGCTGGTCCCCGAAGCCAATGCCGCCACCCGTGAAATTTCTTCAGCACTTGATTCCGGCAAGCACACCACAACGCACGCCACGCTCTATCACCTTGATGACGCAAGCGAGTTGATCGACTCGCCCGGCCTGCAGGAATTCGGCCTCGGCCACCTGGATCGCCAGGAAATTGAATACGCCTTCCGCGAATTTCGGCCCTACGTTGGCCAATGTCGTTTCCGCGACTGTCGCCATGACCGCGAACCCAACTGCGCCCTGCTTGCTGCGGTCGACGCCGGGGATATCGATAAAAGACGATTTGCCATTTACCACCGCATCGCCGCAGCGATTCGCTGAGTTGCTAAAGGCATAGCATTCTTCCCGCGGACGAACGATAATCGGTTTAAGTTCCAGCCCGTTAGTGGCTTACAAAGGAAATTCATGGCAACCAGCCTGCCTACCATTCTGATTGTTGATGACACCCCGGAAAACCTCAGTGTTCTCGGTGAATTGCTGCAGTCCAGCTACCGGGTAAGAGCGGCCAATTCGGGGCGGCGCGCCTTGCAGATTGCCCACGGCACACCCGCCCCCGACCTGATTCTGCTCGATGTGATGATGCCGGAAATGGACGGCTTCGACGTCCTCGCCGAACTGCGCAGCAACCCGGCCACCCAGCACATTCCGGTGATTTTCGTGACGGCGATGGACGGCACCGAAGATGAGGAGCGCGGCCTTGATTGTGGTGCGGTCGACTACATTACCAAGCCAATTCGTCCGGCCATCGTCCTCGCCCGCGTCCGCTCGCAACTTGAACTGAAGCAGGCGCGCGACCTACTGCGCAATCAAAACACCTATCTGGAATCCGAAGTCGCCCGCCGGATGACCGAAAACCAGTTGATTCAAGACATCAGTATTCTGGCTCTCGCCCGCCTGGCTGAAACGCGCGACCCGGAAACCGGCAACCACCTGCGCCGCACACAGGAATACGTTCGCACCCTGGCCAACTCATTGCGCGAGCACCCGCGCTTTTCGCATTTCCTCGATGACGAAACGATCATCGCCCTCGCCAAATCGGCGCCCCTGCACGATATTGGCAAGGTTGGCATTCCCGACCATATTTTGCTCAAGCCCGGCCCGCTGACGCCGGAAGAGTGGGTGATCATGCGTACCCACGCCAAACTCGGCAGCGACGCGATCGCTCAGGCCGAACTGGATGCGGCCGGACAAGTTGAATTTCTCGCGCTGGCCAAGGAAATTGCCCATCATCACCACGAAAAATGGAATGGCAGCGGTTACCCGGATGGCCTGGCTGGCGATGCGATTCCGATTGCGGCCCGCCTGATGGCGCTGGCCGATGTTTTCGATGCCCTGATCTGCAAACGGGTTTATAAGTCGGCAATGACCTTTGGCGAAGCGCTGGAGATCATCACCCGCGATAGCGGCAGCCATTTTGACCCGGATATTGTCCAAGCCTTTACCGATAATTTTGAGCATTTCAAGGCAATCGCCGAGACCTACGGAGAATAGGCAAATTTAGGCGCGTGACCTGGGGAGGCGCAACGCATGAATATGGAAAAAAATCAGGGGGCCGCCAATGAGCGCGCCCAATTACGCAGCCTGCTCGACACCCTGCCTGACCTCGTCTGGCTAAAAGACCCGGAAGGCGTTTACCTCAGCTGCAACAAACGCTTTGAACAGTTCTTCGGAGCCAGTGAAGCCACCATTTGCGGCAAGACGGATTTCGATTTCGTCGACCGTGAACTCGCTGAATCCTTCCGCGCCAACGACCGCGCAGCACTCGCCGCCAACGCCCCACGCGATAACGTAGAGTGGGTCACTTTTGCCAGCGATGGCCATCGTGAATTCCTGCACACGACCAAAGCTCCGATGCGTGATGAATCGGGCAAACTGATCGGCGTGCTCGGTATCAGCCGCAATCTCACCGAGCAACTCGAATTGCAGGAACGCCTTGAAGTCGCCTTCAACGCCAGTCCCGCCGCCATTTCCATTACCGAAATCGATACCGGGGTTTATCTCGACATTAACCAGCGTTATGCCGAAATGCTCGGCTGGCAACGTAGCGAATTACTCAACAATAGTTCAGCCAGCGTCAATCTATGGCCGAATCGCGAGGCGCGCCAAACCTGGATTGAAAAGCTCAAATCAAACCATCTGCTGCGCGACTACCAAACCATCTGGCAGCACCGCGATGGCACGCCGATTGAAATCAGTCTGTCGGGTGAAATCATTCAGTTTCAAGGTAAAAGCTATGTGGTCGCTTTTATTCTCGATATCCGCGAACGCCGGCAGGCTGAAGCAGAAGTCAGCCAGTTGCAGCGTCGCGTCGCCACCGCTTTTCGTGTCGCCCCCGTTGCAGCCTGCGTCACCCGCCTGACCGACGGCAAAGTGGTCGACGCCAATGACCGCTTGCTCAAGGAATACAACTGGACGCGTGAAGATCTGCTCGGTCGGACAACGCTTGAAGCCGGGCTCTGGGGCGTTGAAGCAGATCGGCTGAAAATGGTCGAAACCATCCGCCGCGATGGCTGCATCAACGACTTTGAAAGCATTGGCGTCAGCCGCGATGGTCGCCGGCGACCGATGAGCCTTTCGGCTGAAGTTTTTGAAATGGATGGCGCACCGCACCTTGTCGCTTTTATTGCCGACCTGACCGAAAAGCGGCAAGCTGAAGCCGAGCTGCTTCAACATCGCAACCACCTCGAAGAACTGGTTGCCCAGCGCACAATCGAGCTGGAACAAGCCAAACTGGCCGCAGAACAGGCCAGCCAAGCGAAGAGTATTTTTCTGGCCAACATGAGCCACGAAATCCGCACACCGATGAATGCCATCATCGGTTTGACTCACCTCGCCGAACGCAATACCAGTGATAGCGCGCAACTAAGCCGGCTCAACAAGGTCAGTGATGCGGCGCACCACCTGCTGGCGATCATCAACCAGATTCTCGACATCTCAAAAATCGAGGCTGGCAAGCTTGAGCTATCGCCGGTTGATTTCTCGCTACGGCGCGTCGTCGATAACGCCAGTTCGCTGGTCATCGACCGCCTGCATTCGCACGGCCTCGCCTTCAACTGCGTACTTGACCCCAATCTGCCACCGGTACTGCACGGCGATCCGCTACGCCTGGGGCAGATTCTGCTCAACTTTCTCTCGAATGCCGTCAAATTTACCGAACGCGGCGAAATCAATGTCAGCGTCAGTCTCTTGCGCCAAACTGAAGATGGCCTGCTACTGCGCTTTGCCGTGCGCGACACCGGGCCAGGTATCGAACTGGCACAGCAGGCGCGGATTTTCTCGCCGTTTGAACAGGCTGACAGCACCACCACCCGGCGTTTTGGTGGGACCGGCCTGGGTCTCGCCATCGCCCGCCGCCTGGCTGAACTGATGGGTGGCGAAACCGGCCTGATCAGCGCCCCCGGTACCGGCAGCACCTTCTGGTTCACCGCCCGGCTCGGCATCGGTCGCAGCGACGCCGCCGACCTCAGCCTGCCGCTCACTCAGGACGACGCCGAACGCCTGCTCACCACCGCCTATCGCAGCACGCAAATCCTGCTGGTTGAAGACAACGCAATCAATCAGGAAGTCGCGCTTGAACTGCTCGCTGCCGTTGGCCTGCAGGCAGATCTTGCGGTCAACGGCGAAAAGGCCGTAAAAATGTCTGCCGGGAAAACCTACGACTTGATCCTGATGGACATGCAAATGCCGATCATGGACGGCATCACCGCAACCCGTGCAATTCGGGCCAGCGGCTCACGGCAGCCGATTCTGGCGATGACCGCCAACGCCTTTGGCGAAGATCGCCAGCGTTGTATTGATGCCGGCATGAATGACCACATTGCCAAACCGGTCGACCCGCAAAATCTCTACGCAGCCCTGATCAAATGGTTGCCAGCGCCCAGTTTGTTCAATTTGGCACAAGCCGCAACGATCCCGGCCAGCCTGCCACGCCCGGCGGAAATCAGTCACGCCACGCTGGCCAGGATTCCCGGCCTTGATTTGCAACTAGGGCTGAAGGCGGTACGCGACAAACTGCCTTTGTTCATCCGCTTGCTGCAAACCTTCCTCACCGCCCACAGCAAAGACAACACAGCGATTGCAACTGCGCTTGAGCTGGGCCAGATGGCAGATGCTGAACGTCTCGCCCACAGCCTCAAAGGGGCCAGCGCCACCCTTGGCCTGTGCGACATTCACGAAGCGGCCAAGGCACTCGAAGCGGCGATTCGACAAAATCTGCCGGCGTCGCAAATTGCCTGCCAGCAAGCGCTGCTCGCCGCTCAGTTAGAACAGACAAACAGCGCGCTCAACCAGTTATTCAGCACCCAACCGGCGCCCTGACCATGCCACTCGCTACCTCCACCCTCCTTGCCGAAATCATGACGCATGCGGTGCACAGCATTGCCCCCGAAACGTCACTCAAGGACGCCGCGCGGCTGATGTCGGCAGAAAAAATATCCAGCCTGCTGGTTGAGCGCGATGGTATTTCAGTCGGCATCATCACCGAAAGCAACATCACCCGCGCCCTGCATCAGCGCTGCACGCCGCAAACCAGCGCCGCCGAGATCATGTCGCAGCCGCTGATCACCGCCCGCGCCGATCTGGATCTGCTCAGCGCCCGCCATTTGCTCGACAGCCACGGCATCCGCCACCTGGTCGTGATTGACGATCAAGGCAAAACTGTCGGCATCGTCAGCGATACCGATTTCCGCCTCTTCCTCGGCATCAGCATATTCCGCAATCTGCGCACACTGGAAACCGTGATGGATCGGCAGATGCCGCGCCTGCCGCCGGAAGCGCCACTTGAAGCGGCAATTGCCAGCATGCTGGCGCTGGGCATGGATTACGTCATTATCACCAGCGTCGGCACCCCGCTCGGCATCATCACCGAACGCGACATGCCACGCCTGTTGCACGAGCACCCTAACCCGCACGCGATTAGCGTGGCCCAGGCGATGAGCCACCCGGTGCTGAGCATCGCCCAGAATGAGTCGGTGACGACGGCACTCGAGATCATGACGAAACATCGGCTCCGCCACATGGCGGTGCTCGATGAGCAAGGCTTGATCACTGGCGTGATCAGCCAGCACCGCTTGTTTGAACAACTCGCCCTGCATCAAATGGAAGCCGCGCTCACCAAAGCGCGCCAGGAGCACCAACAACGCCGTCTTGAAAGCCATTTGCAACTGGCCATGAGCGCCCTCAACGCAGGCGCCTGGGAATATTTCCACGAGAGCGACCAATTTATCGTCAGCGAACCACTGGCCCACCTGCTGGCCAGCCTGTCGCTCGATATTCCGCTCAGCATGGGTGACTGGCTCTCCTGCATCCACCCGGAAGATCTCCCGGCAATGAAGGCTGCGGTCGACCGGCTAACTCACGGCATAACGACCGGGCCAATCGAATGCCGTGTACAGCGCCATGACAGTAGCTGGTTATGGATAGAAACCAATGCCCTGATTGTCGAAAAAATGCCGAACGGCTCACCGCGACTTAGCGTTGGCGTGTTCACCGACATTTCCAAACGCCGCGCCGAACACCTACAGATCCTCCGCCAAAACCGCGCACTCACACTGCTCAGCGGCGTCGCCCACGCGATCAGCCGCAATCACGACCAAGCCGCCTTTCTCGCCGAAATCTGCATTCTGCTGACCGAAGTCGGCGGCTATCGCCTGTCCTGGATTGCCGAAGCCGGGCGCGATGCAGCCCACACTATCCGTCCGCTTGCCGAAGCCGGTTTTGATCCCGATTATTTGAGCAGCGTAAAAATATCCTGGGCCGACGACGAGTTTGGCCAGGGGCCAACCGGTCGTGCCATTCGCAGCGGCATTCCCGTAGTTTGTCGTGATGTACTCAACGACCCGATTTACGCCCCCTGGCGCGATGTGGCAGTGCACTGCGGTTATCAATCCACCATTGCCATGCCGCTGCGGCTGTCCGGAAAAATCATTGGCAGCATCAATCTTTACAGCGCGCATCCGGATACTTTCGATGATGCGGAAGTCAGCCTGCTCGAAGACATCGCGGGAGAAATCGGCGCCGGCATAGGCCGCCTGCAGGCAATCAAGAAGCTGGCGGAAAACGAAGCGGCACTGCTTGAAGCACAAACCATTGCCCGGCTGGGGCATTACCGCTTTAACCCGACGCAGGACCATTGGGAATGCTCACCCGTTCTCAATGAACTCTTCGGTATCGACAACAGCTACCCGCACGATTTCGCCGGCTGGCAAGCGCTGATCCACCCGGAAGACCGCGCTGCATTAACCGCTTATACGCAAGATGACATTCTCGGCAAAAAGCAAAGGTTCAAAAACGAATACCGCATCATCCGCCATAACGACGGTGTCACCTGCTGGATGCTCGGCACCGGCAAATTAAAGCTGGACGAAGCGGGCAATGTGCTAGAAATGATCGGCACCATCCAGGACATCACCGAACGGCGCAACGCTCAGGAAAGCATGCAGCAAAGCCTCGAAACGCTGGTTGAGGAACGCACCACCCAGTTGATCGTCGCCAAGAATCAGGCGGAATCCGCCAGCCGCGCAAAAAGCGCTTTTCTGGCCAACATGAGTCACGAAATCCGCACCCCGCTCAACGCCATCATGGGTCTCAGCCATCTCGCCCAGCGTGATGCAGAAACCCCGGCGCAACGCGACCGACTAAGCAAGGTAGGCCATGCCGCGCAGCATTTGCTGGCGGTGCTCAACGACATTCTCGATTTCTCGAAAATCGAAGCCGGCAAACTGGTGCTCGAAAACGCTGAATTCTCACCCGCCGATGTCATGGTCAACGTCCGCAACCTGATCATTGAACGGGCCGAAGCCAAAAATCTGCCGGTCGATATCGAAATTGACCCCAGCCTGCCACTCGTTGTCCGTGGCGACACCATGCGGCTGCAACAAATCCTGCTCAACTTTCTCTCCAACGCGATCAAATTTACCGAACAGGGCCGCATCACGCTCGCGGCTCGCCTGCTCCACCGCAGCAGCGATGGCCTCTACATGCGCTGCGAAGTACGCGACACCGGTATCGGCATCACACCGGAAATTCAGTCCCGCCTGTTTCATGCCTTTGAACAGGCCGACACCTCAACCACCCGCCGCTTTGGCGGCACCGGCCTCGGACTGGCGATCAGCCTGCGTCTGGCCGAAGCGATGGGCGGAGCAATCGGCGTTACTAGCGAAGACGGCCAGGGTAGCGTCTTCTGGTTCACCGCCCGGCTCGGCATCGCTGCCCCCGGTAGCACACCGCTTATTCGCCATGGCACACAGCAACATCACGAATACCAGGTTGCCGCACTGCACAGCGGCGCGCGCGTTCTGCTCGCCGAAGACAACCCGACCAATGAAGAAGTCGCCACCGAATTGCTCGAATGTGCCGGCATTGAGGTAGTCGTTGCGCGTGACGGTGCGCAGGCGCTGGCGCTTGCTGCCCGTGAAAAATTCGATCTGGTGCTGATGGACATGCAGATGCCGATTATGGATGGCCTCGAAGCCACTCATCACATTCGCGCCCTGCCCGGCTGGGCAGAAACTCCGATTCTGGCGATGACCGCCAACGCCTTTTTTGAAGACCGCAATGCCTGCCTGCAAGCCGGCATGAATGACCATGTTCCGAAGCCGGTTGACCCTGAAATTCTGTTTTCAGCACTGCTCAAATGGCTACCGGCACAAACAGCCGCCGCTTTGGCCAACAATCAGGCCGCGGCAACAAACCCGCGCCCGCCAGTCAGCGTGCAAGCCCTGCCGGATACAGGCCGGATTCCCGGCCTCGACATTGAACTCGGTCTCAAATCAGTACGTGGCCGGATGGAAAGCTACCTGCGCTTGCTCGGTAATTTCGCTGAAAACCACAGTGCTGATTTTCAAACGATCCGCGCTTGCCTGCTCGCTGGCGACAACAACGAAGCCAGGCGCCTTGCCCACTCACTCAAGGGTGCCGCCGGGGCACTCGGCGCCCATGCCGTGCAACACGCCGCCGCATCGCTGGAAAGCGCGATCAAGGAAAGCCACCCCGCCGCCGAAGTAGCCCAACTGATTGAAGATACCGCCGCCTTCTACACTCGCCTGCAACAAGACATTGCCCGGCTAAAACCGGCAAACAGCACCGCAAGGGCAAGCAATACGCTGGATGCCAGTGCCGTTCTGGCGATTATCAGCAACATGCGCCAGCAATTGATCCATAGTGATTTTTCAGCCACCCAAACGCTGGCCAAGCATCAGGATCTTTTTGGCAAACTGCTCGGCGACAATCAAAAACAATTTGAAAACTGCCTGAACAGCTTCGATTTTGAAATGGCACTAACGCTACTAGAGCGCAGCCAGAACAAGGGAGATAGCCATGCGCCCGGCTAAAACCCGCGCCGCCCTCCCCGGCTGGCTGCTACCCGTATTCGCCAGCGTTTTCCTGCTACTTGCCGGCAGCGGCATTTGGCTTTATCAACACGAAAAAGCCCGCGCCCTCAATGCGGCTGGCGAACAACTCGAAGCAGTCGCCACCTTGCTCAACCGCGAAATCGTCAATTGGCGCCAGGAAAGGTATGCCGACGGGAAAACCCTGGGAGAAAGCAGGGGCCTGATCAACGAAATAGAGCGCGTCATCAGTAAAAATCCGGCAGCAAAACCAGACTATGTTTTGGATCGCCTACGCAGTTTTAGCAACAATTTTCGCTATCACGACGTAATTTTGATGGACCAGGCCGGTGCTATTCTGATCAGCGTCAGCGGGCGTAGCAAGCCCCTCTCCAGTGAGATTGTTGCTGATATTGAACAAGCTAAAACAACTCGCCTGCCCGTCCTCAGCGACATCCATCGCTCCCCCGAAACCGGCAAACCACACATGGATGTCGTTGTGCCGCTGTTCAGCAGCAAAGAAAACAACGCCAAGCAAGTTGGGATCGTCCTGCTGCAGATCGATCTCGATGTTTTCCTGTACCCGACGCTGGAAAAATGGCCCCTGCCCAGCAAAACTGCCGAAGCCCTCCTTTTCCGCCGGGACGGCAACGATGTGCTGTTTCTCAACGAGCTACGCTTTCGCAAAAACTCGGCGCTCAACATGCGCATCCCGAGCAGTGAAAGCGACGTACCAACCGTCATGGCCATTTTTGGCGACAAACAAGGCATCGTCGAGGGTAAAGGCTATGACGGCACCCCGGTCCTCGCCTACATAACACGGGTTCCCGACGCCAACTGGTCACTGATCGCCAAGGTTTCCCGCGTTGAAGCACTCGCCACCTGGCACTTTGCCTCGTATCTGATCATCGCCGTTACCATCGGCTTGCTGCTTGCCGCTGCTGGCATCTTCGGATTTATTTACCAGTCGCACGGCCTGCAACGCTATAAATCACTCTATGCCGCCGAAGAAGCTGCTCGTGAATTGCGCGAACGCTTCATGCTGGCCTTTCAGGCCAGCCCGATTGCTACGTCGATTGCAACCACCGGCAACGGCCAACTGGTCGATGTCAATGGCCAGTTCGAGCGTGATTTTGGCTGGAGCAGAGAAGAACTGATCGGTCGAACCTCGCTGGAAATTGGCCTGTGGCCCGATAGCGATACCCGCAGCGCATGGATCGCCCGGTTGCAAAAAATGAGATCCGTCATCAATGAAGATGCGCTGTGGCTGGATCGCGCCGGCAAGCCGCACAATGTAGAAATTTCTGCCGCCATCTTCGAGATCAACGGCGTCGAGCATGTGCTGGCCTTTATTGCCGACGTCACGCAAAAACGCCGTAACGAACTGGAGTTGTCAAAATACCAGCGCCGCCTTGAATTGATGGTGGACGAGCGGACCAGCGAATTGATGCTGGCCAAGGAACTGGCCGAACAGGCCAGCCGTGCCAAAAGTTCGTTCCTGGCCAATATGAGCCACGAAATCCGCACCCCGCTCAATGCCGTTATCGGCCTCACCCACCTGATGCAGCGCGAAGCCACTGAGCGCCGTTTGAAAGAGCGCCTCGGCCAGGTCCACGACTCTGCCCAGCATCTGCTTTCGGTAATCAACGACATTCTCGACATTTCCAAAATTGAAGCCGAGAAGCTTCAACTGGAAAGTACCGACTTCGCCCTGGGCCGGATGCTGGGCGATGTACTCGACATGGTTGAATTCAAGACCCGCGAAAAAGGCCTCAATCTGCTCGCCGATCTTGACCCGGCACTGCCCGCCGCCGTCCGTGGCGACCCGGTACGTTTGCAGCAAATTTTGCTTAACTTCCTCTCCAACGCCGTCAAATTCACAGAAAAGGGCCAAATTCTGCTCCGTGCCAAGGTCAGCGAATGGCGCGACGATAAAGCGCTGCTGCGCTTTGAGGTTGAAGATAGCGGTATCGGTATTGACGCCGAACAAATGCAGCGCCTGTTCTCGAGTTTCGAGCAAGCTGACAGTTCGACCACCCGGCGTTTCGGTGGCACCGGCCTCGGCCTCGCCATCAGCCGCCAGCTTGCCCACTTGATGGGTGGCGAAACCGGCGTCAGCAGTACTGTTGGCAAAGGCTCGACCTTCTGGATCACGGTTTGCCTGCCCATCGCCGCCAACTCACCAAGTTTGGGAACCGCTACGGTCATCATTGATTTTGAAGGAGAAATTCGGCGCACCCGCAGCAATGCCAAATTACTGCTGGTTGAAGATGACCCGATCAATCAAACCGTTGCCGTTGAAATCCTGGCCAGCGCCGGCCTCTACCCAACCCTCGCGGAAAATGGCGAGCAAGCCGTCAAACTGGCCAATACACAGCACTTCGACATGATCCTGATGGACATGCAGATGCCAGTCATGGATGGCCTCGAAGCAACGCGCCGCATCCGCCAGTTGCCCGGCTGGGCCAATACCCCGATTTTTGCAATGACTGCCAATGCCTTTGGCGAAGACCGCGACGCCTGCCTGCTGGCCGGTATGAATGGCCACATCGCCAAACCGGTCGACCCGGCCATCCTTTACGCTGTGCTACTCAACAACCTGCCGCGCAATATCGGTTCAGAGCAGGCCACAGCGCAGATTCAACAACTTTCAGTTCAGACCAGTTCAGCCGCCGAATCGATTGTCACCGAACTGGGCATGGTGCCGGGTATCGACATCAAAACCGGCATGGCCGCGATGCGTGGCAAACCCGAGAAATATCTCAGCCTGCTCGAAAAATTCCTCACACACCACGGTGCCGCCCCCGCCCAGTTGCGGACCACCATCGCCAATGGCGATAACCCAACGGCCCTGCGTCAGGCCCACTCACTCAAGGGAGCTGCCGGCTCGCTTGGCCTCAACAGCCTGCGCAGCGCCGCCGCCGCGCTTGAAGCAGCGCTGCGTGAAAATAGCCCGGCCCATCAAAGCGAACCGCTGCTCGCCGAATTGGCCGAAATACACGGCAAGCTCAGCGCAATTCTGCAGCAAAAGCTGCTCGCCCCCACCCCAAATACTGCTGCCAGTGATGCCGGCGAGATTCAAGCTTTAATCACCCGCCTGTTGCCCTTGCTTGAAAATGACGACATGCGCACCGGTGACCTGGTTAGCCAGCAACATGATTTACTGGTCAGCGCCTTTGGCCCGGCCTTTGCTGAATTTGAGCAAAAAATCGACAATTTTGATTTTCCAGCGGCGCTTGAGCAACTTCAAGCGGTCCTCGCCGCTCACCCAGAATACCGCCCGGAGTAAGCCAAATGGCCTTGATGAACTGGAACGAGCACTTCGTTACCGGCATAGAAATAATTGACAGCCAGCACCTTGGGCTGGTCAAGATGATTAACGATAGCGCCCCGATTTTGGCCTTGTCCTACAAGCGCAACCCAGCCCATGCCGACAAGTTGCTCGACATGCTGACCGATTACGCCGTTTTCCATTTCAAAACCGAAGGCGACTTGATCCGGAAATACGCCATCGACCCGCGCCACACCACGCACCACTTTTCGGCCCATCAGGAATTTGCCGACTCCGTCGTCTCGATGCGCGCGCTCTACCAGCGTGGCGAAACGCTGACCGGCGGCACCCTGCTCAGTTTTCTCGCCAATTGGCTGGTTTTCCATATTTTGGGCGAAGATCAGTCGCTGGCCCGCCAGATTCAGGCGATTGAAGCCGGTGCAACGCCCGCCGCGGCTTTCGAGCACGATGACAGTTGCCGCAACGACCCGACCAACGATGCGCTGACCCAGGCGCTGATCGACCTCTACGCCCTGATGACTGAACAGAACCGGCACTTGCTGGAGATGAACCACGAGTTGCAGGAACACCGCGAACATCTCGAAGATCAGGTCAAGGAACGCACGCGACAACTCGAACTGGCACGCGACGCTGCCGAATCAGCCAACCGCGCCAAGAGCGCCTTTATTTCCAATATGTCGCACGAAATCCGCACGCCGATGAACGCCATTGTCGGCCTGACCTGGGTGCTGCACGAGCAAAGCACCGACCCGCTGCAAAAGGGCAAGTTGCAGCAGGTGCGTAGCGCAACCCAACAGTTGTTATCGATCATCAATGATTTGCTGGATATGTCGAGCATTGAATCCGAGCAACTGTTGCTCGAACCCCTTGATTTCGATATCCGCCACGTTGTCCAGCATGCCGTCGCGGCGCAGACGGCACGCGCCGAACTCAAGGGATTACAACTCAAAATTAGTGAAACGTGCAGGATGCCAACGCTATTGCACGGTGATCCGGTGCGGATAGGCCAAATCATCAGCAATTTCTTGTCCAACGCCATCAAATTTACGGCTGAAGGCGAGATCACCCTCGAACTTTCCCTCACCCAAAGCGAAGCTGACAACGTAATACAACTACGCTGTGCTGTACGCGATCAGGGTGTAGGCATTGCACCAGATCAACTCGGCGGCATTTTTCAACCCTTCCAACAGGCCGACCCAACCACCCGCCGGCGCTTTGGCGGCACCGGCCTCGGCCTCGCCATCAGCAAACGCCTGGTCGACATGATGGGCGGCAAAATTGGCGTCGAGAGTGAAATCGACCAAGGCAGCAATTTTTGGTTTGAAATCCCGTTGACCGCGCCCTGCAAGAAGCACCCTTGGGGTGTGACAGATGGCCATCATGAGCCGCTTGGTACGGCTGAAACGGCGGTTCATCCGCCCTCAGCGACGCCTAGCATTGATCCGCCGCAAACGCGTGAAGTTTTGCAGCGCCTGATCAATTTACTCGCCGAAGACGATATTTTGGCACTTACCCTATGGCGCGAAAGGAACACACTCTTGCGCCAAGCTCTCGGCCACTCAGCCAAGCGCCTTGAAAGTGAGTTGAACAATTACAACTTCGAGGCGGCATTGGCGCTGACACAAGCAGCAATGGACAACATGCCGTAAAATTCGGCGACAAGTTGAGCTATGTCAATACGATGCAACATAGACGTGTAACCATGCATTAGTACATATGCAAATAAGCCTTAAACAGGGATTTTCATGAAAACCATCTTTCTGGTCGACGACTCGGCCACCATCCTCCTCAGCATTTCCAACATTCTGGCCAAGGCCGGTTACGCCACCGAAAAAGCCAGCAGCGGCGAAGAAGCCCTCAAAAAATTTCAGGCCGGGATCAAGATTGACCTGCTGATCACCGACCTCAACATGCCCGGCATCAATGGCATCGAACTGATCAAGGAAGTCCGCAAACTACCCGCTTACAAATTTGTACCCATCCTCTTCCTGACCACCGAATCGCAGCAATCGCGCAAGGTGGAAGCCAAGGCCGCTGGCGCTTCAGGCTGGATCGTCAAACCCGCAACCGCCGATGAGTTGATCAATACCATCAAACTTGTTGTGCGCTAGGAGCGCGCCATGCCGGTTAACGATCTGCTTAAAAGAACCCTGCTGGTTGCCCTTCTGGTTTCTGTCGGGGCATTCACGACGGTTTATCTCTTTAACGACTGGTTCCACACTGTATTCACTCCGTGGTTGGGTTTAGGCAACCCAACCACCGATGCGCTTGGCTCAGTCATTATCGTCATCGTCGGCTTTCTGGGGCAGCGGGCTGTCTCTCTGGCCTTCTACAAAGACCTGATGTTCGGCATGGCCAATGAGCAGAAGCAGGTCTCCAGTAAAGTAAACGATGTGGAAACCGTCGGCGAAGAAGTTGCCAAGGAACTTGAAGGCGTTCGCAAATACAACGACGTGTTGCGCCAGCAGTTGAACGGCATTATTGAAGCGACCGAAAAAGCTGCTTTTGACATCACCAACCGCCTGCTGGCGATTGATGCAGTGGTCACTCGACTTGATGGTTTTGTCGCCCAGACCGCCGTCGATTCATCCGAGATTGCCAATAATTCAGAACAGAATATTGCCGGCAATCAGACGCTGATCGGCAAGATGGAAATTTACATCAAGCGCCGCATTGATGAAGCCAGCAGCGACCAGACGCGTATTGCTCAGGTCGTCAAAGATGCTCAGGATCTCGGCAAGCTGGTGCAACTGGTCAAGGATATTTCCGGTCAGACCAATCTGCTAGCGCTCAACGCGGCGATTGAAGCCGCCCGCGCCGGTGAGGCTGGGCGTGGCTTTGCCGTGGTGGCCGACGAAGTACGCAAGCTGTCCACCGAAACAGATGCTGCGGTCAACAAGATAAACAAGGGCATAAATCAAGTCGCCGAGAATATCCGCCAGCAGTTCCAGGACAAGCTCGCGCACAGCAATGTCGATGCCGAACGCGCTGCACTGACCGAGTTTTCAACCCAACTGACCAATCTCGGCAACGGCTACCAAACCCTGCTCGCCCATGACATGAACACCCTGCAAACGGTCAAGGAATCCAGTTCCGAACTCGCCGGCATGTTCATGGATGTATTGGCCAGCGTGCAATTTCAGGACATTACCCGGCAACAGATCGAAATCGTCCTCAAGGCCATGAGCAAGCTCGACGACCACGCCGAAACCCTGGCCCGCCGCATCATGGCCTCGGAAGACCCACATTTCGCTTACACGCCGCTGGCCGACCATCTCGACACGCTCTACAGCTCTTACGTGATGGACTCGCAGCGCGTCAGCCACCAGCAAGCCACACATCAACCGGCCAAAGCCGGTGCGTCCAAGCCTGCCGCATCCGCAAAAATAGAACTGTTCTGACGGAGGCCCCATGAGTGCCAACAACCGCCTGACCATCCTCGAAGACCTGACCATTTACAACGCGCTGGAGCAAAAGCAGCAATTGCTCGACGCGTTGAGTGCAACCAGCCGTCTCGAACTGGATCTCTCACAAGTCGCCGAAATCGACACCGCCGGCCTGCAACTGCTACTCCTCGCCAAGCGCGAAGCAGCGCGGCTGAATAAAGACTTGGACATCGTCGCGCACAGCCCCAACGTGCGCCAGACACTCGACTTTTGCAACCTGGCCGCCTTCTTTGGCGACCCGGTCGTCATTTCCGCCCACGAACACGCCTGAGGCAAAACATGGACGAACTCACCAGCGTATTTATCCAGGAAGGCCGCGAGCAATTGCAGGCCATGGAAGACGGCCTGCTCGAACTGGAGCAGAACCCGACCAACCTCGACAACATCAACACCATTTTTCGCGCCGCCCACACCGTCAAAGGTGCGTCCGGGGTCATTGAATGCCATTTCATTGAAGGCTTCATGCACAAGGTCGAGAACGTACTTGACCGCCTGCGCAACACCGAGATTCAGGTTTCCAGCGACCTCACCGGCCTGCTCCTGCGTTGCTGCGACCAACTCAGCCGCCTGATGGATGTGCTGGAAGCCGGCCAGCCGGACCCGGACGCCGACACCAAAGCCGCCGGCGATGCCTTGCTCGTTGAACTGACCGGCTACATGGCACCGAGCGCCGCGCCAAGCAGCGCGATGATCGAAAGCGAAGTCGAAATTCACAGTTCCGGTGGCGGCGTGATGATTACCGATGCCTGGCACATTTCCGTGCGTTTTGGCCCGAACGTGCTGCGCGGCGGCATGGACCCACTCTCCTTCATCCGCTACCTGGCCTCGCTCGGCGAAATTCTTGGCCTCGAAACCATCCCGGATGCGATGCCGCCAGCCGCCGACATGGACCCGGAATCCTGCTACCTCGGCTTTGAAATCCGCCTGCAAACCCGCGCCTCCAAGGCCGACATCGAGCGCGTCTTCAATTTCTGCGCCGATGACTGCGAGCTGCGCATTCTGCCGCCGGACAGCAAGCTGGCTGAATACCTCAAGCTGATCCGCGAACTGCCGGAAGACGACATGCGCCTCGGCGAAATGCTCGTCCGTTGCGGTGCGCTAACCCAGGGCGAACTCGATCACGGTCTGGTTTCACAACAAGCCGCCCCCGTACCCGCCGTTGAAGAAGGCGAAGAAGCCGCTCACGGCCCGCAAATTGGCGAAATCCTGATCGACAACAAGGTGGTGCACAAAGCGGTTGTCGATGCCGCAGTCAGCAAGCAAACCCAAGTCAACGAAAAGAAAGCCGTTGAAGCCCGCCTGATCCGCGTTCAAGCCGACAAGCTCGACCAGCTGATCGATCTGGTTGGCGAACTGGTGATTGCCGGCGCTTCCGCCAACCTGCTCGCCACACGCAGTGGCGAAGGCGATCTGATCGAAGCCACTTCGGTACTGTCGCGCCTCGTTGAAAATATCCGCGACTCGGCCCTGCAACTGCGCATGGTGCAGATCGGCGACACCTTCAACCGCTTCAACCGGGTTGTGCGCGATGTGTCCAAGGAAATCGGCAAGGAAATCGATCTTGTGATTACCGGTGCTGAAACCGAACTGGATAAAACCGTCGTCGAAAAAATCGGCGACCCACTCATGCACTTGGTGCGTAACTGCATGGACCACGGCATCGAACCCGCCGCCGTGCGCGAAGCCAATGGCAAGGAACGCCACGGCACGGTCGAACTCAACGCCTACCATGACTCCGGCAGCATCGTCATTGAAGTCGTTGATGATGGCGGCGGCTTGCCGCGTGACAAGATTTTGAAGAAAGCCATCGAAAAAGGGCTGGTCCTGCCCACCCAATCGCTCTCCGATCAGGAAATCATCAATCTGATCTGGGAACCGGGCTTTTCTACCGCCGATCAGGTCACAAATCTTTCAGGGCGCGGCGTTGGCATGGATGTCGTGCGCCGTAATATTCAAAGCCTGCGCGGCAATTGCGATGTGTCCAGCACCGAAGGCGAAGGCACCACCTTTACCATCCGTCTGCCGCTGACTTTAGCGATTATTGACGGTTTTCTGGTCGGTGTCGGCAAAGCCGCTTACGTCATTCCGCTCGATGCGGTTGTTGAATGTATCGAGCAAAAGAACCTGACCACTGACCGCAACTTCCTCAACCTGCGCGGCGAGGCGCTGCCGTTTATTCGTCTGCGTGATCTGTTTGAAGTGCCGGGTGAAGCGCCGCCGCGTGAAAGCATTGTGGTTGTGCAATTTGCCGGGCAACGCGCCGGGATTGTCGTTGATCAGTTGATGGGCGAATTCCAGACGGTGATCAAACCGCTCGGGGTGATGTTCCCGCATCTGCGTGGGATTGGCGGTTCGACGATACTCGGTAGCGGCGAAGTGGCCTTGATTCTTGACGTCTCGGCGCTGGTGCATGCCGTCAGTCAGCATGAAGAACATCGCCTACTGGCCCGCCCCGCGCAACACAAAATTTCTGTAGTTCAATAACGTTCGAAACAACCCTCAAAGGGAGATATGTTCATGTTTAACAACCTTAAAATTGGCGTTCGTCTTGGCTTGGGCTTTGCCATCACACTCGCGCTTTTGATCACCATTGCCGCCGTCAGCTATTTGCGGATGAACGCACTCAGTGAAAACGTTGAGTCCATGGTCAATGACCGGTTTCCCAAAACCGTCCAAGCCAACAGCATGATTGACGCACTTAACAGCATCGCACGCCAGTTGCGTAATGCCTACATTTACTCGGGTGCCGAGCAGCAAAAATCGCTGGATGCGATTCCTGCTGAACGGAAAATCATTTCCGACAACCTTGAAAAGCTCGACAAAACCATCCGTAGCGAAAAGGGCAAGGAAATACTCAAAAATATTCATGCCTCGCGAACAGCCTATGTTGTTACACAAGACAAATTCATCGAACTTTTGAAGGCCGACAAGAAGGCGGACATTGTTACCTTGATGCAAGGCGATTTGCGCAAAGCGCAAAGTGAATATATTAAAGCGGTCAATGCGCTGATCGATTTTCAGACCAAAGCGATGGAAAAATCAGGTAAGGATGCTGAAGAAACCGTGAATGGCGCGATCCGCTTGATCATGATCTTGGGTGTTATTGCCACCCTGCTGACAATTGTCTTTGCCTGGGTTATCACGCGCAGTATTACGCGACCGATCAACGAAGCGCTTAATGCCGCCAGCCGTCTGGCCGAAGGCGACCTGACTGTCAAACTCGAATCGAACAGCAAGGACGAAGTCGGCCAGCTCATGGCCGCCATGCAGAACATGATCGCCAAGCTGACCCAGATCATCGGCGAAGTACGCACCGCTGCCGACAACCTGACCAACGCCGCTGGCCAGGTTTCTGCCACCGCCCAGTCGCTCTCACAATCCTCCAGCGAGCAAGCGGCTTCGGTTGAAGAAACCACCTCGAGCATGGAGCAGATGACCGCCTCCATTTCGCAAAACACCGAGAATGCTAAAGTCACTGACGGCATGGCTTCCAAGGCAGCGATTGAAGCGGCTGAAGGTGGCGAAGCAGTCGGCAAAACCGTTGAAGACATGAAGAGCATCGCCAGCAAGATCGGCATCATTGACGACATCGCCTATCAGACCAATCTGCTGGCCCTTAACGCGGCGATTGAAGCAGCACGCGCCGGTGATCATGGCAAGGGCTTTGCCGTGGTGGCGGCTGAAGTTCGCAAACTGGCTGAGCGCTCGCAGGTGGCCGCGCAGGAAATCGGCAATCTGGCTTCGTCTTCCGTCAAACAGGCTGAACGTGCCGGCTCCTTGCTGACCGAAATGGTCCCGACCATTCGTAAAACCTCGGATCTGGTTCAGGAAATTGCTTCGGCTTCTTCTGAGCAATCAACCGGTGTGGCGCAGATCAACGGCGCGATGGGCCAACTGAATCAGGCGACGCAGCAGAACGCGTCGGCATCTGAGGAACTGGCGGCAACGGCTGAAGAATTGGGCTCACAAGCCGAGCAACTGCAGCAAACCATGACCTTCTTCCAGTTGGATGACAACCAGCGCAGCAGTGCCCGTAACTTTGCACCGCCGACCCGTTCCAGTGGCAGCAAGCCCAAGGCTCAGGTTAGTGCCCGCGCTGCCGCCGTGCAGGTTAATGAAGGTGATTTCGAGCGTTATTGAGCCACGGCCAAGGAGTCATCATGGGACAAGTAGTTAAAGCCAAGGGAGGCGCGGTGGCCGTCAAGGTCGACGAAGCGCCCTCCCAGTACCTGACTTTCGCGCTGGGCAGCGAGATGTTCGCGGTCGGCATTCTCAACGTTAAAGAAATCATCGAATACGGTAACCTGACCGAAATCCCGATGATGCCGGCTTTCATTCGCGGCGTGATCAACCTGCGCGGTAGCGTCGTGCCGGTGATCGATCTGGCAGCGCGTTTTGGCGGTAGCCAGACGGAAGTGGGCCGGCGTACCTGTATCGTCATCGTTGAAGTTGAGGATGACGATGCCAAGCACGATATTGGCATCATGGTCGATGCGGTGTCGGAGGTACTCGACATTCCGGGTAGTGAGATCGAACCGCCGCCAGCGTTTGGCGCCAAAATCCGGGCTGATTTCATCTTCGGCATGGGCAAGGTGGCCGGCAAGTTTGTGATTATTCTCAACATCAACAAGGTGTTGTCGGTTGAGGAAATTGCTTTGTTGACCGGGGCGGAAGGCGTCGCGGAAGCGGCGGCGGCTGGTTAAAACCCAACCCCTCCCCGGCCCTCCCCTGACAAGGGGGCTGGGGGGGGTGAAGTTGCCCTTAAGCAATCTATTACGGTCAACCGCAAAAAAGCATCAAAAACAATCACCCCGAGCCAGCCTCGTTGTGAAACCTCAATCCAGATAGATGGAGCAAACCTTGAATCTGTCTGCCACCCCCACCTGGCTACGCCTGACTCTGGCAGTCTGGCTAATGCTTGCCATCGCGCTCGGTGGCATGATCGCCTGGGAAACCAAGGTCAGCCGCGATACCAGCATTGAGCAGGCGGGTGATTTCGCCAACAGCATTCACGAAATGACGATGGCCGGCCTGACCAGCATGATGCTGACCGGCACCATCGGCCAGCGTGAGTTATTTCTTGACCAGATCAAGGAGCTTTCTATCCTCAAGGATTTACAGGTCATCCGCGCCGCTGGGGTGAGCGGCCAATACGGCAATGGCGGCCATCCCGTGCCGGTGCTTGAGCAAGTTGAAAAGGATGTGCTGGCGAACAGTCAGGAATTGATTCGCGTCGAACAGAATGCCGAACATGGCCACTTCCTGCGTGTCATCAAACCGATCCTGGCGGCCAAAAATTATCTCGGCAAGGATTGCACGCTATGCCACACGGTGCCGGAGGGCACGCCGCTGGGCTTGGTCAGCATGAAAGTTTCGCTGGCGAAAGTGGATGCGACGGTCGACGCCTTCATGTGGAAAAGTTTGCTCGTTGCCGCGCTTTTTTCATTACCGCTGATCGCCGTCCTCGGCTTCATCGTCCGCCGCTACGTGCTGCGCGTGCTGGGCGGCGAGCCGGATTACGCGGTTGATATTACTCACCGCGTCGCCGAAGGTGATCTTTCGGTACATATCAAGCTGCAGCCCAAGGACAAAAGCAGTCTGTTGTTTGCCATGCAGGCAATGATCGACAACCTGACCCGCATCATGGGCCAGGTCTCTGCGTCTTCAGACAAACTGAACAATGCTGCTGGCCAGGTTTCAGCCACAGCTCAATCACTGTCGCAATCCTCTAGCCAGCAAGCGGCTTCGGTTGAGGAAACGACCTCGTCAATCGAGCTGATGACCGCCTCGATTACGCAGAATACCGAGAATGCAAAAATCACCGATGAGATGGCGGCCAAAGCGGCGACTGAAGCGGCTGAAGGTGGCGAGGCGGTGAACAAAACAGTCAATGACATGAAGAGTATTGCCAGCAAGATTGGCATCGTCGATGACATCGCTTATCAGACCAATCTGCTGGCGCTCAATGCGGCAATTGAAGCAGCGCGGGCCGGCGAGCATGGCAAAGGCTTTGCCGTGGTGGCTGCCGAGGTGCGCAAACTGGCCGAGCGCTCGCAGGTGGCAGCGCAGGAAATTGGCAATCTGGCGGCGTCGTCAGTCAAGCAGGCCGAACGCGCCGGCAAGTTGCTGACTGAAGTGGTACCGGCCATCCGCCAAACCTCGGAACTGGTGCAGGAAATCGCCTCAACTTCGCAAAAACAATCAGCAGGCGTTGGCCAGATCAATGGTGCTATGGGCCAGTTGAATCAGGCAACGCAGCAAAACGCCTCAGCTTCTGAACAACTGGCCGCCACCGCTGCCGAGTTAGGTTCACAGGCGCAGGAACTGCAACAGATAATGACTTTCTTCGAGCTTGGCAATAGCCAGCAGAAACCAGATTAATTGATGGATTACAGCAAACTCCCGTCCAAGGAAATCGAACGCCTGGCACGTAATATTCACCCCGGTGCCTGGGCTATCGAACCAGAACGCCCACTTTCCACCCTGCTTGGCTCCTGCGTTGCGGTTTGTCTTTTCGACCCGATGGCGCGGGTCGGCGGCTTGAATCACTTTATGTTGCCGAGCATCCGGCGTAGCAGCAACGACGATGTCGACACCCTGCTCTCCGGTTCGTACGCAATGGAATCGCTGCTTAATGCACTGTTGATGAAGGGCGCGAAGAAAATCCGCCTGCAGGCCAAGGCCTTTGGCGGCGGCACCATCATCAACACCACCGGCGAATCGCTAAGCATTGGTTTGCGCAATGCCAATTTCACCCGCGAATGGCTGGATCGCGAAAGTATTCCGCTGACTGCCTCCGATTTTCTCGGCCCGTGGTCGCGCAAAGTGCTGTTTTTGCCGAATACCGGCGACGCTTTTTCGCGACGCATGGTGACCAATATGGCAACTTCGGACGTGATTGCCCGCGAAGAAAAGGCTTACGCCGAAACGCTGGTGCAGAAACAAAAACCGATTGAAAACAAAGTCGAGCTTTTCTGATGATAGAAGCCACCATTACCGACCAGGAATTTGCCCTTTTCCAGCGCCTGATTTACAAGATTGCCGGCATCAGCCTCGGCGATTCCAAGAAAATCCTGCTGGTTGGCCGCCTGACGCGGCGCCTGAAGGTGTACGAATTTGGCACTTTCACCCAGTATTACCGCATGCTGGCGACTGGCGATCATCCGGAAGAACTGCAAACGATGGTCGATTTATTGACCACCAACGAAACCTATTTTTTCCGCGAGCCCAAGCATTTTGATTTTCTGCGCGACGAAATTATCCGCAAGCGCACCAGCCCCGCCACTTTCCGCGTCTGGAGCGCGGCCAGTTCGAGCGGCGAAGAAATTTACACGCTGGCGATGGTGCTTGCCGACAGCTTGCCGAATTCGCCGTGGGAAATTGTTGGCTCTGACATCAGCACCCAGGTTTTGGCCAAGGCCGCGACCGGGCATTATTCGCTGGCGCGCACCGAGGGCATTCCGCCTGAGTTCATGAAGAAATATTGCCTCAAGGGCGTCCGTTCGCATGCCGGCACTTTCCTGATCGCCCCCGAACTGCGCAAGCGCACCAGTTTTTATCAGATCAACCTGACCCAGCCGGTCGACGCCGAAATCGGCGAATTTGAAGTGATTTTCCTGCGCAACGTGATGATCTATTTTGATCTGGATACCAAGGCAAAAGTGGTCAACAACCTGCTGCCGCGCCTCAAGAGCGGTGGCCATTTGATCATCGGCCACTCCGAAACGCTCAATGGCCTGAAAATTGGCCCGCTAGACACGGTTCGCCCGACCATTTACCGCAAGCCATGACGCAGCGCAGTGAGCCGTTAAAAACGGTGGTTCTCGACCCCGGTGACTTCTACTTCGGCGGCGGTCATACGCGCATTTCCACCCTGCTTGGCTCGTGTATTTCGATCAGCCTATGGCACCCACGCAAGCGGATAGGCGGCATGTGTCACTACATGCTGACCGAGCGCAACGCGCAGAACATCCGCCCACCCAATGTTGCCCTCGACGGGCGCTATGCTTTCGAGGCTTTTGCCCTTTTTCTGCAACACGTTGAGGCTGCCGGGACGCGCCCCAGCGAGTACCAGGCCAAACTGTTCGGTGGCAGTAATATGTTTGATGGCGGCAGCAGTGGCAAAATGGACATCGGCCCGCGCAACATTCAGTACGGTCGACAGCTTTTAGCCTCCAAAAACATTGCCTTGATGGCCGAGCATGTTGGCGGCAGCGGGCGCAGAAAATTGCATTTTGAGCTGTGGAGTGGTGACGTTTTGCTCGCTTTCCCACAAGGCTCAGGGGCGCAGGAAACCAGGAATAAATATGGCTGAAAAAATCAAGGTAATGATCGTCGACGACTCGGCGCTGGTGCGTCAGGTGGTTTCGCAGGCTTTGGCGGCAGATGCTGGCATAGAGGTGATTGCGACGGCCTCGGACCCGATTTTTGCGCTGGAAAAGATGAAAGCCCGCTGGCCGGATGTCTTGATCGTCGACATCGAAATGCCGCGCATGGATGGCATCACTTTCCTCAAAAAAGTGATGGCCGAGCACCCAACGCCAGTAGTGATTTGTTCCTCACTCGCCGAACAGGGCGCGCAGGCCACTTTTGAGGCGATGGCAGCCGGCGCGGTTTCAATTATCACCAAGCCCAAACTCGGCCTGAAAAGTTTTCTTGAAGATGCCTCGAACGACATCGTGCAAGCCGTGCGCAGTGCCGCCCGCGCCAATATGCGGGCGATGCGCAGCACCACCTCGGCGCCGCCCGCCGCCTTCAATCGCCCCAAAAACTCGGCGGATGTGATGCTCGCCCCGGCCAGCAATCGCGCCCTGGAGCGCACTACCGACCAGTTGATCGCCATCGGCACCTCAACCGGCGGCACCCAGGCGCTGGAGGCGGTATTGACCAAATTGCCGGCCACCTGTCTGGGCATCGTCATCGTCCAGCACATGCCGGAAAAATTTACCGCGATGTTTGCTGAGCGACTGAACGGCTTGTGTCAGATTGAAGTGCTGGAAGCCAAAAACGGTGACCGCGTGATCCCTGGCCGCGCCCTGATCGCCCCCGGCGGCAAGCACATGATGCTCAAACGCAACGGCGCGCAATATGTCGTCGATGTCGCTGACGGCCCACTGGTCAATCGCCACAAGCCTTCGGTTGATGTGCTGTTTCGCTCCGTCGCCAAATTCGCCGGCGCCAACGCGCTGGGCATCATCATGACCGGCATGGGCGATGACGGCGCCCGCGGCATGAAGGAAATGCACGACGCCGGTGCCAAAACCATTGCTCAGGATGAGGCAAGCTGCGTGGTATTTGGTATGCCGAAAGAAGCAATCAAGCTTGGCTGTGTTGATCAAACACTGCCCTTGAATCAAATCCCCAACGCGATGGTTGCTTATACGCGGAGCAGTTGATTCAAGCCGAGACACTCCCTCTCCACCAACTTGTTGGGGGAGAGGGCTGGGGAGAGGGGGTGATTTTGGGTTTAAAAGCCCCCTCTCCCTAACCCTTGTATGCTTCTTTTGCCAATCAAGAGCGAAGAAAAATTGGTTTTTTGTTTGGCCCGGCTCGACAGCTCGATGGCCCTCTGGGACACCAAGCCCGTGGGAGAGCAAGGAGCGTCGAGCTGGTTTCTCACTAACAACCCGAACGGTTGCTTGGGCCAATAAGCCCGCATTTTGCAAGGATGGGTATGAACGAGAGCACGGTGGAAAAATTTGTTGGCGTTGATGTGTCCAAAGCCACCCTGGACATCTGCATTACGCCCCCTGGACAGGCCATGCACGTGACCTATGATGACGCCGGTGTCAGTCAGATCGTCGCGCTGCTGAAAGAGACCTGCCCGACCCTGATCGTGCTGGAAGCCACTGGTGGCTTGGAGGTCCATCTGGCCAGCGAACTGGCCGCCGCTCATTTGCCGGTGGCGATCATCAATCCGCGCCAGGCGCGAGACTTCGCCAAAGCCACCGGACGGCTGGCCAAGACAGACGAAGTGGATGCCGCCATGCTGGCTGACTTTGCTCGCGCCATTCGTCCGCAAGTGCGTCCGCTTAAAGACGCGGACACCCGTGCGCTCGACGACATGGTGAGCCGGCGACGCCAACTGATTGCGATGCGGGTTCAAGAAACGCTCCGACTGGGTACGGCGGCTTCCAAGGCGCTGCAAAAGAGTCTGAAAAAACACATTGTCTGGCTGGACAAACAGATTGTTGAAGTCGATGGTGATTTGAACCAGCAGCTGCGCGAATCTGATGTCTGGCGCGCCAAGGACGATTTGCTGCGCGCCATCCCGGGCGTAGGTACGGTGACCAGTCTGACGATGCTGGCGAAGTGTCCAGAACTGGGCGCACTCAATCGTCGCGAGATTGCAGCGCTGACGGGCGTGGCGCCACTGGCGAACGACAGTGGCAAACATCGGGGTAAGCGCTTCATTTGGGGTGGGCGGGCCGATGTAAGGGCGGTGTTGTATATGGCGACCATCTCGGCTATGCGGTGCAACGATACGATTAAGACCTTTGCGGATCGCTTGAAACAGGCCGGAAAACCAGCCAAAGTGGTGATCGTCGCTTGTATGCGAAAGCTCCTGACTATCATGAATGCAATGCTGAAAAATAATGCAGCATGGAACCCAAAAAAGGCTTGATTTTGGACACGGTTGCTCTTCCCGAAATTGATTAAAGGCATCCAGGCTGCCGGGGCAGACAAAAGCGGCAAAGCGATGGCGGCTTTTTTGCGAGCCCTTGACGCCGAGCAAGATGGCGCCACTTAAATTCAGGTCAAGAATTACCCCGTCGCGATTGAGCGTGAAATAGCTGACAGGGGCAAAGTCATAAATATCGGCATAACGGTCGCGCAGGGCATCGGCTTCGTCATAGGCATGGCGCAGCGCCTCATTGTGCATTTCCAGCTCGATCTGATGGACTTGAAGTTCGTGCAGCAGTTGGGCGTTATCCCACGGCGATTTGGCGATTTCCGGCGGCGTTTGCCGCCAGCGTGCTTCGGCCCGGCTGCGGACGCTTTCCGGGTTGGGGCGGGTGCGGCTGCGCAGGCGGTTTTCCGGGACGATCTGGAACAGTCGGTCATATTCGGCCTTGACCACGCCATAACATTCGCAAGCGCGGGCCGCGAGGCCGGCACGGTCAAGAATGTTGATGTAACCCCGGCGATACTGGATCAAGCCGGACAACTGCAATTTGCCAGCGGCTTCGGTGATCGCTTCACGCCGCACACCGAGAAAACTGGCAATCAATTCCTGAGTCATGTGAATCTGCAAGCCGGGCAGCCGGTCCAGACTGAGCAATAGCCAGCGGCAAAGCTGCTGATCGATGCTGTGGTGCCGGTTGCAAACGACACTTTGCGCCATCTGCGTCATCAGCGCCTGAGTATGGCGCAGCGCGAGGTGTTGCAATCCGCCACCCTGATCCAGTTCCCAGCGTATGACTTCAACCTTCAAGCGATAGGCCGCCCCGGGACTTTGCACAACAACGCGGTGATTGGTGGATAAACCGCCGAGCACCAGCGGCATGCCGACCAGACCTTCGTTGCCGATCATGGCCAGTTCGACCGAAGCGCCATTACGGGTGGTGAAACTTAGTGAAATGATGCCGGTGATTGGGAAATAGACATAATCCAGCGTGTCGCCGGCATCGCAAAGTTGCGCACCCAGCGTCAGGGTGACCAGTTCAAGGTCATCCTGAAGGCGGGCATATTCGTTGGTGACCAGTTCAGCCAGAATTCGATTCTGTTTCGGGTTGTTGCTTGCAGGGGTTTCCAACATGACTCACTTCCGAAACTGGCTGAAGCATGAAATTTCAAGGCAAAGTGTGATGCTTGTTGTGTTCAGCATGAGGCCGAATGACTTTTCACTATGTGCGGTATCGAACATGGTTAGGGCGGTCTGGATGACTCATTCATCCATTTGCTCTGCTGCAGCATAGAAATAAATTGTGTCGCGTCCCGCTGCCTTGGCGCGGTACATCGCGATATCGGCCAGCTTGAGCACTTCTTCTTCACTTTGCTCATGGTTCATGAACAGGATGATGCCGATGCTTGCCGTGCAATGGTGGGTAATGCAGGGCATGGCTTGTTCTGAGCTTGTGCTTGTCAGATGGTAGGGGGCGGCAATCGCGGCCCGTATTTTTTCGGCAATGATCAGGGTGTCGGATATTGATTTGGCCTTTTCTCCATCGAGTTCGCCCAGCACGACAACGAATTCATCACCGCCAAAGCGCGCTACCGTATCCATTTCACGCACGCAGGCGGTAATCCGTTGTGCCGTCTGAATCAGCAATTGATCGCCTATCCCGTGGCCGTGCGTATCGTTGAGCGACTTGAAGAGGGTCGGCCGGGATTCATGTCAAATCCTCAAAAAACTCTGCTAACCGACTGATTTGGCGTATGAGTGAGGTGCCACCTACTTCGACTGATGGCGCCAGGCAGCCCTATGACTCAAGAGCGGCGGATCAAACAACGTACCGCACACCACGTTGAACAAGTGGTTTGAGTTTATTAACCCACCACAGAATTCTGGCTCGGTTGCGATGGTCATTCCCACCATTCGCGGGAGAATCCAAGACATGAGCGGACTTGCAGGATCGAAGCATGCTCGGATTTCGTCGTCGCTGACCAGTTGAAGCTTCTCGCCTCCTCCGCACGGGTCCGGACTTTCAGTGAAGTAGTCCAAGTCGATATCGAGAATAACCGAACTGTGCTCCTGCCCCGAGATTGTCTTGATTAGTTCCTCCACCGATTCATAGCAGCGGATCAGGTGCTTCCGCCCTTCAAAATCCATGAAATCCTCCTGGCATTCATCACGTTGCTTTTGCACAACGTGGATGTCACCAATCAGATTGAGGTAAGCCGCAGCCAAGATGTGACCATCGTTTAAGGCGTGTAGCTTATCCCAGCAAAAATAACCGACAGCCTTGTAGTCGGCCGTATCAAGTGCGCTGAGCCACTCGCATTCGAGGTCGCAGGGTTGAGCAAGATCTTGATGCCAATCTAGCGAAATCAGTGTTGGCGGATTGGGCTGCTCAGCTTGCTTGTTCCGCCACTTGAGCCAATAGAAGAAAGCGAAACGATGATCCTGAACGATCGCCACTTCGATTGCCTGCCGCCTATCGACCGGATGCGCAACGATGTCGTAGTAGGTTCCTGGTGGTCGAATGTACTCGTTGGACTCCATGTATCCCCCTATTGTCTAGTTCGCTGAACAGCCACGCGGGCTGATTACCCTGATTATTTCTCCGGGTCAAAAAGCGACTCTTGGTTTTCAGCGCTTTCCTTGCGGTGCCCGCTACCTTTTGTTGCTGGTGTCTGACTGATGGTGATTCTTTGCAGGATTTGTTCGTGGCTGGCCAACACCGCTTTTGCTGCGGACAACTCTGTCTCCAGGCGGAGACCGGCTTGGTTCGCATCCTGTAATTTTTCTGTGCTGCTTTTGTTTTGCACGACCAGCTCATCTATGCGAGCAGCACTCTGGGTCAGGCGCTCTTCCAACTGATGATTCTTCAGTTCAGAAACAGCCAGATGTTCCCGGGCTGTACGCAGCGGACGAATCTCAGACTCCAAACGATGTAACTCGCTACGAAGATGGGCCTGCTCGCTGGAAAGACGGGCATTATCCTGATGGCTGTGGATGAGTTCCTGCTGTTTCGCGTTCACCGTTTCCTTGGCTGCACGCAGTTCGCCCTGCAAAAACTGAATCTGCTGCTCGAACTGCCGTTGGTCCTGCTCCCGTTGTTCCTTCGCCGCAGTGCGGAAATGCTCCAGTGCCTCTCTGGCATGCTGGTGCTTTTCCTCCAACGAGATACGGTGCGCTTCCTCCTTCGCCTGTTGCCCTTCCATGTCATGGATGTGCTGAGCCATTTGTGCTCGAACTACTTTCTCTTCCTGAAGCGTGGCCAGGGTTTCGGTAAGGGCCGATTTTTCTGACGCTAACTCTACAGCCTGACGCTCAGATTGACTGCGGAACGATTCCACTTCATTACGTAATGCGGAGATGGTGTCGTTCAGCCCAGTAGTTTCCGCCTTGTATTTGTCGGTTAGAGTCGCCAAACGCTGATCAGCTTCCTCATGCAAGCGTTCGGCAAGCCTGGCGGCCAGATTCTGGATGGCTTCACTGACCGCAACTTGGGTGCCGTTACTCCCACCTTCCTCTTCCTCGATTTCCTTCAGGTAGCGGTGGATCGTGCCTTTCGAGCCGGTATCGCCCAATTCGCTGCGAATGGCATCGATCGATGGATAGCGCCCCACCGCCAACAGGTTGTTACGCGCTCTGACGACTTCTGATTTGTAGATTCCGGCTCTGGCCATGGCATCCTCGAATTACGTACCGTATTACGTAATACGATATTACATACTAATTCTACGAAATTCAAGGCGGTAGAAATACAAATTGTAAGACACGATAATGGTTGATTATTGATTGTGATAACGCTGTTTGGCTAAAGTTAGCCAAAACTTGGTATGAAACGCCATAGCGCGTCCCACCATTTTTTCAATTCAAACGGATTGCAAGGAACTCGCAAATTACACCGCACCTGTATTCAATCGAACCCCAGCAACGCTAACTTTTGGTTACCCCACCACCCCAGCCGATCCTTCGGCATCGGCCCTCCTGCATCTTTTATTAAGATGTCACTGCATAATCGACCAAAACTGCTGTACTACTATCCTGCGCTACGCGACAGCTGTACGTCGTCAAACATACGCTCGGACTTGACTACGAAAGCTTAGTCAATTCAAACATCACTCCTCATCTCAACGGATAAACGGAATCGCAATCCAGGTTCGGCACGCTCGGCCGTGAGACACTGGCCATGCGCCAGGGCAATCTCCTGACAAATTGCCAAGCCCAGTCCTGCTCCGTGGTCTCGCCGATGCTTGGCGCGCCAAAATCGCTCGAAGAGCAGTGGAAGCTGTGCAACATCGACGCCCGGACCCCAGTCGCGCACGGTCAAGGTACCGCCGCGAATCTCCACACTCACCGACGTCTTCGCGGGCGCATGCTGAATGGCGTTCTCCAGCAGATTCTTCAGCAGCGTAAACAAGGCGCCGCGATCAGCCTTCCAAGTCACGTCATCAGCGCTAGCCGATACCTTCAGGCGCACCTCGGCAGATTCCGCCATACGCTGCAAATAGGAGACGACCTCGCCGACCACGTCTAGCACCCGGACAAGACTAAAAGCGTAGTTATGGACCTCGCTGGCCTCGGCGAGCAGCAATAGCTGCTGCACCTGGCGTGTCATGTATTCGATGTCACTTAGCAGCGCATCTCGGGTGCTCTGGTCACTGTCTGACAGCTCGATCTGCGCACGGATCAAGGCGAGCGGCGTCTTCAGTTCGTGCGCAGCATTGGCGATGAACTCCTGTTGCAGGCGATAGCCACGCTCAAGCCGCTCCAGTGCCAGGTTGAAGCTATCTACAAGCGGGCTGATTTCCAGAGGGACGGCTTCGGTTTCAAGGCGTGCATGCAGCGAGCGGGGTGAGATGGCCGCTGCGGATTCCGAAATCCTGCGCAGCGGCTTGAGCGCATAGCCCAGCGTGAGGTAAGCACAGAAACCGAAGGCGATGATCAGCACTGCGCTGAAGATGCCGATGCCACCCCCCATAAACGGCAGGGCGAACTTATGCTGAATGACGTGCATGAGTCGTGCGCTGGCGGCATGCTGCAAATACCACTGCTGCCCCTGATGCACGAAGGGTTCGGTGGCGCCGTGCAGGGTCACCCCGTTCCGTTCGAAGACGAAACCACCTCGCACCAGCCGGGGACCGCTGCCGGAACTGCTGCCATTGGGTGGCCAGAATGCTTCGCCGGCCTTCGAGAGCAGTGCCATGTTACCCGCCGCATCCAGCACACGATAAGCGGTTTCCTGCTCAAGGCTGTCGTAAAGCCAGTCTAGGTCGGCCTCGCTGGCATCGAATCCGCTGGGCTTGCCGCTCGCGTCGAATTTAACTTTTCCCGCCAGACTCTCGGCGCGCTCGGCCAGCTCCAATCCGGCCAGCACGTCGTTCTGGACTATCCATACTGCAGCGGCGACAGCCAGCGCGATACTGCAAAGCGCACCGACCACATAGGCCACCAGCAACTTCAGACCCAGGCTACTCAGTCGTATCGTCTTCTCGCAGTGCATATCCAAGACCTCTTACGTTGACGATCCGCTGATTCGACCCGATAGCGAGCAGCTTGCGACGAATACGGTGCAGAGCGACATCCAGCGCATTCGGGGTGACCGCCTCGCTTAGCCCCCATGCCGCTGCCTCAAGCGCTCCACGCCGCACGATGTCCTCATGTTTGTGCAAAAGCAGCAGCACGATCTGCATCTCGGCCGGGGCGAGGCTAAGGCTTTCATTTCCACAGCACAAAACGCCAGTATCCGGATGCAGCGTCAGATCGCCGTGACTCGGTGCGAGCGAGCGAAATTCTACCGGACGGCGCAGCAATGCCCGCACCCGCGCCACCATCTCATCCATGGCAAACGGTTTGGGAAGGTAGTCGTCGGCCCCGGCCTCCAAGCCTTCGATGCGGTCGTGCAACGCGTCGCGGGCGGTCAGGACAAGACAGGGAATACGCAGGCCGGCGGCGCGCAAACGCTGCAGCAGGAGCAAACCATCGCCATCAGGCAGCCCTCGGTCGAGAATCAGTGCGCCGTAGGACATCTGCTGGATGGCGGACCACGCGGCATCGATACGACTGACCAGATCGGTAGCGATGCCGGCGCTGGTCAGCCCCGTGCAGATTAGCCGGGCGAGTCGTTCGTGGTCTTCGACCAGCAGTATCCGGCTCATCAGAAACGGTAGATATAAGACATAAGCACGCGGTTCTCGGTCGACGCATCGACCAGCGGGCTGTCCTTGATCGAGTCGGCGAGGCTCACCACACGGGCATCAAACATCATGGAATGATGTGGGTCGAAGCGATAGACGGCGCGCACACTGGCGCCGGGGATGATGCCAGACTTGCCGGCATAGGCAGGTCGCCCGGCCATTACCTCGCTGTCGCGCACGCCAAAGTAATAGTCAACGTAATTACTGTCCACCCAGGCGACTCCAACCTGTGGTGTGAGCATCAGCTTCTCGCCCAGTCGCCAGGTCTTCTCCAGGCCCAGACTGAAGCGCTGGCCCTTGCTGTTGTTCGATACGTCGGCAAGCCACTCAACGTTGACATTGGCAACTTCGTTGCGCCACTTTGCTTTGCCACCAGCCCAGAACCCCCCTTTGCGTTCAGCCATGCCGGCAAGGATAGTGGCATCCTCGGCCTCGTAGCCGGCACCATCAAGGTCCATCCGGGCCACGAGGCGGAAATCGATGCGTTGTGAACCGCCAAGCTTAAGGCTGGGGAGCTTCGCTTCGACGACGGGACCGAACACCTGCACATATTTGTTTTCGAACTGAATCAAAGGCAGCAACTGGGTCTCACGATCAACGCCTTTGTAAGGTTTCTGGTTGCTGATCACGCCGAGCCCCAAGCCCCAGGTTGTCCCCTCGGGCTCTCCCGGGCCGCGCTGTTGTGCGGCGGCATTCGTGACTGAAGCGCACAGGGCGATGGCAAGGATGGACATGGCAGGCAGACGAGGCGAATTAGATTGCATGTGAATTTCTCCGGTGGCGTTGAATGGGTTCCATTGTCGAAGCCACCTTCTTACTGAATACTTACCGCGTTTACTTTGTTCGTGTCCGTCATCGGCCACGCGAAATGTCCATCGCTCGGGATTAGACCGCCACATTGATCATCTCGTCCACTGGTAAGTATCTGGAAAGTCGTATTGCCGGAAAATCCCGCCCTATTAGAGACGAGGGCAGCGCATGTTTCCATCCACCAATTTCACACCAGTTACCCGCATGCCTGGCCGACGCCATGCGGCAAACCTGCTGCTGCCTGCAATCCGGAGCGGCATCGCGGCTGCCCTGCTACTCGCCGGGTGCGCCACTACCGTTCCTGATCTGACGCCCGGCGGCCCTGCCGCACCCGTCGCCACCCAGTGGCACGCACCCTTGCCGCACGGTGGGCAACTCGCGGAACTCAGCCAGTGGTGGGCCCAATTCGATGATCCTCTGCTGCTGCGCCTGATCGAGGCCGGGCAGCAGGTCAGCCCGACCTTGGCGCAGGCCTCCGCGCGCATTGCCGATGCCCGTGCGGCTGTTGTTGTGCAAAGCGCTGCACTGATGCCTTCGTTGGAGGCGAGCGTCGTGGCCAGCCGGGGGCGCCCGGAACTGGGTATGCCGCTGGGCACGGCATCCTCGGTCGGCTTGCTGTTGGGCTGGGATCTCGATCTCTTCGGCGCTGGTCGCGCCGCCGCCGATGCTGCACAAGCGCGGCTGGAATCCAGCCAGGCCGGCTGGCATGAGGCAAGGGTAGTCGTCGCTGCCGAAGTTGCGACGACCTATGTCGAGTTGCGCGCTTGCGAAGCGCGGGTCGGGCGGGCCGAAAGCGATGCCCAATCGCGTGCCCGGACCGCTCAAATCACCCGACTGGCGGCGAATGCCGGTTTTCAGCCACCTGCCGCAACAGATTTGGCGAACGCTAGCGCCGCCCAAGGGAAACTCATACTGATCCGCAAGCGCATGCAATGCGATCTGCTGATCAAGGCTTTGTCCGCCCTGACCGCCGAGGATGAGACAGCGCTGCGCCGCGATCTCGCCAGCGCCAGCGGTTTGCTGCCACGCCCAGCCGAACTCACCATCAGCGCGCTACCTGCTGAACTACTGGCACAGCGTGCCGACATCTACGCCGCCGCGCGCGACGTGATCGCAGCGAGCGCCGATGCAGACCAGGCGCAGGCGCAGCGTTGGCCACGCATTGCACTGGCCGGCAACATCGGCACGACACGCATCGACAACATGGGCGTCAGCACGAACGGTACGGTCTGGAGCATTGGCCCGGTGACCGTAACGCTACCCTTGTTCGACGGCGGCGCACGCCGCGCCAACGCGGAAGCGGCCCGTATCCGCTACGCGTCGGCGACCACCGTCTATCTGGCCCACTTGCGGGAAGCGATCCGCGAGGTGGAAATCGCCCTCGTCACGCTGGACAGCACGGCGCAACGCAGCCCGGACGCCGTGAACGCCAGCAGCGGATTCAAACGCTCCTACCTTGCCACCGAGGCCGGCTACCGCGCCGGTACGGCCAGCCTGTTCGAGCTGGAAGATGCGCGGCGCAGCCTGCTTGTCGCCCAGGTTGCCGAAATCGAACTGCAGCGTGAGCGTGTCACTGCCTGGATAGCCCTGTACCGCGCACTGGGCGGTGGCTGGTCTGCCACCCCGGCGCCCGATGCAGCGGCGCGTTCATGAAAACACGCGCCTAACCCGATCTACCCCCCGCCGGCAGCCTTTTGGCACCGTGCACCAAGCCAGGAACAAAATGATGAAAAAACCCCGCTCATTGATACTCGCTGTGGCAATTGCCGCAATCTTCACCGTGACGGTCGTATTGGCCAGACAGACCACCAGCGATGGCGCTGTAATGGTTGCCAGGCCTGCGTTGGCGGTCGTGGCAATAACGCCGCAGCCCACTACCTTGCCGATCCGCATATCCGCCAACGGAAATATCACAGCCTGGCAGGAAGCCAGCATCGGCACCGAGACCAACGGTCTGCGCCTGATCGGCGTCAAGGTCAACGTTGGCGATGTCGTTCAGCGCGGCCAGGTGCTTGCCACATTTGCCGCCGAGACGGTGACTGCCGAACTCGTGCAAAGCAGTGCCGCCGTCGCCGAGGCCGAGGCTGCGCTTGCTGAAGCCAGGGACAGTGCGCAGCGTGCCGAAGAGTTGCAGATGACGGGCGCCATGTCGGCCCAGCAGATTCACCGCTACCTGATCGCCGAACGGACAGCCCGGGCGCGACTGGTGGCGACGCAGGCAGCCGAAAGGAAGCAGCAACTGCGGCTGGCCCAGACACAGGTACTGGCACCGGACGATGGGGTGATCTCGGTCAGCAGCGCCACAGTTGGTGCGGTACTGCCGGCGGGGCAAGAATTGTTCCGGCTGATCCGGCAGGGGCGGCTCGAATGGCGCGCCGAGGTGGCTGCCGCCGATCTCACCCGCTTGCGCCCCGGCCAACTGGCGCAGGTAACGCCGGTCGGTGGCGAGATGATCAAAGGCCGGGTGCGGGCGCTGGCGCCGACGGTTGACCTGCGCTCGCGCAACGCTCTGGTCTATGTCGACCTGCCGGCGAATACGCCGACGCGCGTCGGCATGTTCGCACGCGGCGAGTTCGAGATAGGCACGGAACGAATGATGGCTTTGCCGCAAAGTGCGCTGCTGCTGCTCGACGGCTTCAGTTACGTCATGCGCATCGGCCCGGGCAGCAAGCTCATTCAGACCAAGGTGGCGACCGGTCGTCGGGCCGGAGACCTTGTCGAAATCATCGGCGGCATCAAGGCCTCCGACCAGGTGGTCGCGTCCGGGGTGGTCTTTCTCGGCGACGGCGATCTGGTGCGTGTGGTTGAAGATACTACGCTGGACGGCAATGCAAGCATCGGGGGAGCGCGATGAGTTTCAATGTCTCTGCTTGGTCGATCCGCAATCCGACGCCGGCCATTCTGCTCTTCATCCTGCTGACCTTCGCCGGCCTGCTAGCCTTCCGTGCCATGAAGATCCAGAACTTTCCGGACATCACGCCGCCGGAAGTCACGGTGACGGCTTCGCTGCCCGGCGCGTCGCCAGCGCAACTGGAAACCGATGTCGCACGCAAGATCGAGAACGCGCTCGCGGCAATACAGGGAGTCAAGCACATCCAGAGTACGCTGACCGACGGCAATGCCCACATCACGGTCGAGTTTCGCCTTGAAAAGCCGGTGCAGGAGGCCGTCGACGACGTGCGCGACGCCGTCGCCCGCATTCGCGCCGATCTGCCGGCAGACCTGCGCGACCCGGTGATCAAGAAGGTTGAATTTGCCAGCACGCCTATCCTCACCTATACGCTTGCATCAACGCAAATGGACGGCGAAGCGCTGTCGTGGTTCGTTGATAACGAGATCAGCAAAACCCTGCTCGCGGTGCCCGGGGTCGGCACCGTCACGCGCGTCGGCGGTGTCAGCCGTGAGTTGCGTATCGCCCTCGATCCGGCGCGACTGCTCGCCATGAATGCCACGGCGGCAGACATTTCGCGCCAGCTGCGCCAGGTGCAGCAGGATGCTTCCGGTGGCCGTGCCGATTTCGGCGGAATCGAACATTCGGTACGAACCATCGCCACCGTGCACACGGCCGAGGAGATGGCGGCGCTCGAAGTCACGCTGAGCGATGGCCGCAACATCCGGCTCGATCAGCTGGCCACGGTCGCCGATACGGTGGCCGAGCCACGCTCGATTGCCCTTCTCGACGGCGCCCATGTGGTCGGTTTCGAGGTCGTGCGGGCGCGCGGCGCCGGCGAAATCGATGTCGCCAACGGCGTGCGTGCTGCGCTGGAAAAGCTGAAGGAAGAGCACCCGACCCTCACGGTCAGCGAGGCCTTCAACTTCGTCGACCCCGTCATCGAAAACTACGAAGGCTCGCTTTGGCTGCTCTACGAGGGGGCGACGCTGGCGGTACTGGTGGTCTTCCTGTTTTTGCGCGACGGGCGGGCCACCTTTGTGTCGGCGGTTGCCCTGCCCCTATCGGTGATCCCGACCTTCGCCGTAATGTATCTGCTGGGCTTCACCTTTAATATCGTGACGCTGCTGTCCTTGTCGTTGGTGATTGGCATCCTGGTCGACGACGCCATCGTCGAGGTCGAGAATATCGAGCGCCACCTGCTGATGGGCAAGGCGCCGTATCAGGCGGCGATGGAGGCGGCGGACGAGATCGGCCTGGCGGTCATCGCAACGACCTTCGCCCTGATTGCTGTATTTCTGCCGACCGCCTTCATGAGCGGCACGGTCGGCATGTTCTTCGTGCAATTCGGCTGGACAGCAGCGCTTGCGGTGTTTTTCTCGCTCGTCGTCGCCCGCCTGCTGACGCCGATGATGGCGGCCTACCTGCTGCGTGCGCCGCAGCAGCACTCGGCACACGAACCACGATGGATGAGCACTTACCTGACGTGGGCAGGCTGGTGCCTGCGCCATCGCGCCTCGGTCGTGGCCAGTGCTGCGGCTTTCTTCGTCGGCGGTCTGTGGCTCGCCGCAACGCTTCCCGGCTCCTTCATGCCGCCGGATGACGACGCGCAAACACAAGTAACACTAACGCTGCCGCCCGGCAGCAAGCTCGCCGATACGCTGGCGTTCGCCGAGCGGGCACGGCATATTTTGCAGAAAAACGACCATGTGAAGATGGTCTACACGGCAATCGGCGGCGGCAGTACCGGTGCCGACCCGTCCGAATCGGTCGGCGCTTCTGCCGCAAACGTCCGCACGGCGGTGCTGACGATCAGCATGACCCAGCGAAAAGATCGTCCCGGCTTGAGAAAGCAGAAGATTGAAGCCCAGTTGCGCGATGCCTTGGCGCGGTTACCCAGCGTACGGGTGAAAGTCGGCATGGGTGGCTCAAGCGAGAATTATGTGCTGGTGCTGGCCGGTGCCGATAGCCGGGTGCTCGCCCAGCATGCACAACAGGTGGCGCGCGAATTGCGAAGTATCCCCGGCATTGGCGCGGTCACCTCCAGCGCCAGTCTGGTGCGACCGGAACTAGTGGTGCGCCCCGATTTTGCGCGGGCGGCCGATCTGGGCGTCACCTCGGCGGCAATCGCCGAAACGCTGCGCGTCGCCACGATAGGCGACTACGATCAGGAACTCGCCAAACTTAACCTGAACGAACGGCAGGTGCCCGTGGTCGTCAGGCTCACCGATGCAGGCCGCGAGGATTTCGAGACGATCAAGCGTCTGCCAGTCCCTGGTGCACGCGGACCGGTGGCGCTGGAAAACGTCGCAACGCTCGAGATCGCCAGCGGCCCTGCCGAGATCACGCGCTACGACCGCCAGCGCAACGTCACTATCGAGGTCGAATTGAACGGCCGTGAATTGGGGGTCGTCGAACAGGCCGCCCTGGCCTTGCCCAGCCTGCGCAAGCTGCCAACGGGCGTGGTGCAGAGCGCCGAAGGCGATGCCGAAATGATGGGAGAACTGGCCTCCGGCTTCGCTCTGGCGATGCTGACCGGCGTCCTCTGCATCTACATGGTACTGGTCCTGCTGCTCAAGGATTTCGTGCAGCCGGTGAGCATTCTGGCCGCGCTCGTGCTCTCGGTTCCGGGCGCATTCCTGGCCTTGTTCATCAGCGGATCGGCGCTGTCGATGCCCTCGATGATCGGGCTGATCATGCTGATGGGTATTGCAACCAAGAACTCGATCCTGCTCATCGACTACATCATCATCGCCCGCCGCGATCATGGCCTGGATCGCCAAGACGCGATCATCGACGCCTGCCGCAAACGCGTTCGTCCCATCGTCATGACAACGATTGCCATGGGTGCCGGCATGCTGCCGATTGCCCTCGGCTGGGGCGCCGACCCGAGCTTCCGAGCACCGATGGCCATTGTCGTCATCGGTGGGCTGATCACCTCGACCTTCCTCAGCCTGCTCGTTATCCCGGTGGTGTACAGCTATGTGGATGACGGCCTGCAATGGGCCATCAGTTACGTTGCTCCTGACAGTCACGCATCAAGCCTCGAATGACATCACTCCGGCGGACTCGGTGATTACCAGACTGAAGCACGACATACAGCTTAGTTATGAAAATGTAGCCATCGCATTGTCTCGATATTGTCGGGGTGGCTGAAGGCAAACTGATTCCGGCGACTTATCTGAAAATCGTTCAACCGGCAGAGTCAGGGATCGTGCGGGAAATTCTGGTCCATGAAGGCGAGCGGGTTGA
>JBDKHF010000010.1:0-24148 GCA_039797825.1 Pseudomonadota bacterium
TTCAACATTGGGTTACAGATCACCGATTCAGTTCATGGAGAACTGGCTCAGTGAGCAGCAGAAGGAAAAACTGGTAGCATGAAACCCACCCTTTGGCAGACGAAAAACCGAGGGAACCTCACATCACGAACTAAGATTAATCTGTCCAACATGGAATTGATGGCCACAGGAGCAACCAAGGAACAATGGACTCTGAAAAACAAAAAAGCCACTCCGAAGAGTGGCTTAACTGTTTGATTCTACTGGTGCCCCCGACCAGAATCGAACTGATACCTGATGATTACAAATCAACTGCACGACCTTCATGCTACGGGGGCCCTAGGCAACGGGGTAGTATTATAGCCTGACTGGAACCTCTTTCCACATGACAACACTAACTAACCCATTTGAAATAGCCCGCGAAACGCTACGCTTGCTGGCAACACGTCGGATTCCGCCGACGCCGGACAACTACCTAACGCTCTATCATGAGATATCTGGCACTAACCCGTCGAAAGAAGCGTTTCCCGAAAAACAGCTACGTGCGTTAGCCGCTGCGCTACCTAAAAGCACACCGGAACAGCTGCGGCTAGCTCGGCAATTGGAAGAAGCCGTCAAAGCGGGTAGTTGGGATAATTTCCGCGAGCATCTTGCTCAATTTGTCAGCGTGCTTGTTGAGTCACAAAAACTGGCTTGGTCCGAACTTATCAGCAACCTGATTCGCCAGTGGGATGCAAAGCACGTGGGTCTTACTGCTGCGCGCAAGCGGGAATCGCTAGACCACGTACTTTCTGGCGCAAGCGCCAACCCCGAAACGCTGTTCAATCGCCTGCAAGGGCTAATGCGTTCTTGGGGGCAGGGCAAAGAAAACGAGATTCAATCAGCGCTGGATGCCCAATCAGGGGCTGCGCTGGTCGAAACATCCCCGTCCACCATCGTGTCCAAGCCCACGCAACCGGAAGATCTGCTCCCGGAGTTTAGAGAGCTATTCGCCTTCACGCTAGAAACGGCCATAGCCACCCAACTGATTGAGAGTCCTCCGTTATCTAACGATGCCAAGTTGCTTGCTGCCGATATTCGTGGGGCAACCAAGCTTGATCAAATGCAGGACTTTCTCGTCCGCCTCAAGCGCTTTGCCTTCAAACTAGAACTACTGGCTGAGGATCAGGCCGAACTCCGCCGCAGCCTGCTAAGTCTTTTGCGCCTTCTTGTCGAGAATATTACAGAGCTGGTTATTGATGATCGCTGGCTGCACGGTCAAATAGACGTCGTGCGTGACATTATCGAAAGGCCGCTATCGCAACGTACGGTAGATGATGCCGAGCGACGCCTCAAGGAAGTTCTCTACAAACAAAGCCAACTTAAAGCCAACCTGTTTGAAGCAAGAGATGCGATCAAACATATGCTTGCGGGTTTTGTCGATCATTTGGCTGACTTTGCCGATGCGACTTCGGAATACCACGACAAAATTGAGGGGTGCGCCGAAAAAATCAGTTCGGCGAATGATATTTCAGAGCTAGGCAACGTACTCGGCGAAGTCATGCGCGAAACCCGCACTATCCAACTCAATGCGCAACAGTCACGCGATGAGTTACGGTCAACGCAGGAAAAGGTCAAAAAATCCGAAGCTCGTATTCATGAACTGGAAATTGAACTCGAAACCACCAGCGACCTCGTCCGCCATGACCAACTAACCGGCGTTCTCAACCGGCGTGGTCTTGAAGATACTTTCAACAAAGAGGTTGCTCGCGCCCAACGTCACGACACACTACTTTGCGTTGGCTTGCTTGATATCGATAATTTCAAAAAACTCAATGACTCGCTCGGTCATGATGTGGGCGATCAAGCCCTCATCCACCTCGCCAACATCTGCCGCGAAACGCTGCGCCCCCAAGATACTGTTGCACGTTTTGGCGGCGAAGAGTTCATCATTTTGCTGCCCGAAACGCCACTTGAAGATGGGATCATTGCTTTAACGCGACTCCAGCGTGAACTTACCAAAAAATTCTTCCTCAATGGCAATGAAAAAGTACTAATTACCTTTAGCGCTGGCGTAACCCAAATGGAACCGAAGGACACCCAGGCGACTGTAATAAAGCGCGCTGATGAGGCAATGTACAAAGCTAAACAAACAGGAAAAAACAGGGTTGTTTCGGCCCCTTGATCTGACGACGGGCAGGTGCCAACTCGCCCATCACTTTCTTCGGACTGCGCAAGGAAAGTTGGCGAAAGCCCCGTGCGGACTTGGTGATGCCGGGCATGGGTTCGACGACGCCCGGCAGGCTGCTAGTGTAGAAGCTCAGCGGAGCTGACGGTGAATGTGTAAAATGAGATCTTGTTCGGTGAATGTATTTGAGTGGCTGGCTTGATAGTTAGGCTTTGAAATTGGTGTTTTAACCTCTTGATTGGCAAGCTTCGCAAAGAAGTTTTGATTGACCTAAGGAAATTTACGCAAAATGAGCACGCATGACATCCTGCATCGTCTCTCCGAGACGCTCGCTTCGCGCCGCAATGCGGACCCGGAAAAATCGTATACGGCAAAGCTGTTTGCCGATGGTCCTGATTCCATCCTGAAAAAAATCGGTGAGGAATGTGCCGAATTGATTATGGCTGGCAAGGAAGGCAAGCGCCTCAAGGTGGTCTGGGAATCAACTGACGTGATTTATCACGTACTTGTTCTGCTCGCCTTCTACGGCTTGAGCATCGAGGATGTCTCGCAGGAAATGCGTCGTCGCGAAGGTATTTCCGGCATTGACGAAAAGGCGGCACGAGGCAAGTGAGCGATTGTCTTTTCTGCAAGATCGTTGCGGGGAAAATTCCGGCCAAGGTCGTTTATGAGGATGAGGACATTCTCGCTTTCAATGACATCAATCCATTGCGCCCGGTACATGTGCTGGTAATTCCCAAAAAGCACATCGCCTCGCTGGCGACGGCTTCAGCGGAAGATACTTTGGTGCTGGGCAAGATTCTTGCCAAAGCCAACGAAATTGCGGTGGCTCAAGGTAGTCCGGATGGCTTCCGTGTAATTATCAATACAGGGCGTGTCGGGCAGCAGGAAGTGCCGCATCTACACGCACACATCGTGGGCGGGTCCGACCCTGTCGGTCCCATGCTTAAACGAATCTAGGAGACAAACATGGGAAGCTTTTCAATTTGGCACTGGTTGATCGTTCTGGTCATCGTCATGCTGATTTTTGGTACCAAGAAATTGCGTAATGTCGGTCAGGATCTGGGTGGTGCCGTCAAAGGCTTCAAGGATGGCATGAAGGACGCCAGCGGCGCCGACAAACCGGAAGAAGTGCCGCCCACTCAGGTTGGTGGCCAGACTATCGATGTCGAAGTGAAGGAAAAGACCAAGAGCTAGTCGCGAGCTATTGGTTGTTGGTCGCTAGCTAACAACTAATAACTGGCATCTAACGACTACTACTATGTTTGATATTGGTTTTTCTGAACTCATGGTTATCGGCATCGTCGCCCTGATTGTTATCGGGCCGGAAAAATTGCCGAAGGTTGCGCGTACGCTCGGGCATTTGCTGGGGCGGGCGCAGCGTTACGTCAATGATGTTAAATCTGATATCAATCGTGAAATGCAGCTCGACGAGTTGAAAAAGCTCCAGACGCAGGTGACTGATTCCGCGCGCTCAATGGAAGATTCGGTGCGCAAGGAGTTTGATAGTGCTCGTTCGGCTGTTGAGGCACCCGCTCAATCAGCGGTGGCTGAACTGAATGAGGTCACTAAGCAAGTGACTGCCGATGTCCCGCTCAAGCCTGCCGCATGAGCGATAGCCACGAAAACACCGCACAGGAAGAGTCATTTATTTCGCATCTCGTCGAGTTGCGGGATCGCTTGTTGCATAGCCTGATTGCAATTGGTGTCGTGCTCGGTGTGCTCTGTATCTATCCGGGGCCAGGCGAGATTTACGACATTCTGGCTGCGCCGCTGACCAAAGCTTTGCCAGAAGGGACAAAAATGGTGGCGATCGGGGTGATTACCCCGTTCATGGTGCCGCTGAAAGTAACCGGCATGGTGGCTTTCATATTTGCTTTGCCCTACATTCTTTATCAGGTTTGGTCATTTATTGCGCCTGGGCTTTATTCGCATGAAAAGCGCTTGGGCATTCCGCTAATTATTTCCAGCTGCCTGCTCTTCATCATGGGCATGTCGTTTTGTTACTTCTTCGTTTTCGGTCAGGTGTTTTCATTTATTAACAGTTTCGCCCCCAAGAGCATTACCCCGGCGCCAGATATTGAAGCGTATTTGTCCTTTGTGATGACCATGTTCCTCGCCTTTGGCTTGGCTTTCGAGGTACCGGTTGCCTTGGTGGTGATGGTCAAAATGGGTGTGGTGACGGTCGAGAAGCTGAAAGAGTGGCGTTCCTACTTCATCGTCGGTGCTTTTGTCGTGGCGGCTGTGGTCACGCCGCCGGATGTCGTTTCCCAGCTGGCGCTGGCAATCCCGATGTGCATTTTGTACGAATTGGGTATTTTGGCTTGCCGGCTGGTCAGTAAGCCGGCGCCGAAAGAAGATGTTGCGGTCGACGCCCAAAACTCGGCAGAAATGGATGCCGAGATCGACAAGGCGGAAGCTGAATTCCGCAATCTCACCGGTAAATAATCAGGTCGGCTTTTTGGGTGGCGCAGCTCGCGTCACGAGCGTTTTAACTGGCTCACCTTCCTCGAAGTGCCAGAGTGTTCCCGGCTGCATCACGGTCCACGGTTCATTGTCGGTTAGCGGCAGGGTGGCAATGATCGCGACGCGGTCTTCCGGCTTGGTCAGTTCGCTGAAATCAACCGTGACATCCTGGTCATTCAGGTGCGCCTCGGCAAAGGGTGCCTGGCGAACGATATAAGCCAGTTTGCTGGAAGCATGGGCGAACAGGCAGTCGCCATTGGAGAGCAGGAAGTTGAATTCGCCATAATTTGCTACCTGCAGCGTTAGTTCATGCAGGGCAGAAAAAAGATCAGTGCGTGCCGGTGCTGTGCTGCCGAAACGCTGTCGCAAATTTTGTAAAAGCCAGCAAAAGGCACGCTCGCTATCGGTCAGGCCGACGGGTAAAAAGCTGCCGTCCAGCGTTGGCGCGAAATCGAGCAAATTGCCGTTATGGGCAAAAATCCAGTAACGGCCCCAGAGTTCGCGCATGAAGGGGTGGGTGTTCTCCAGCCCGATGGCGCCCTGTGTGGCCTTGCGGATGTGGGAAATGACGTTCTTCGAGCGGATCGGATAGTTACGAACCAGTTCAGCGACCGGCGAAGTGCAGGAGGGCTGCGGGTCGAGGAAAATCCGGGTTCCCTTGCCTTCAAAGAAGGCGATGCCCCAGCCATCGGAATGAACATCGGTCGCCCCGCCGCGTGCCTGAAAACCGGTGAACGAAAAGCAGATGTCGGTCGGTACATTGCAGTTCATACCGAGAAGCTGGCACACGGTTTACTCCCGTTCGCGCTGGAGTGGCGGCCGTTTGCCGATCTTGACTTGAACTTCGATGATGTTCTTGTCACGCCGCAGGCGGAAATTGACGCGCTCATCGGGTTTTAGCGCCGCGATCAGATCAAGCATGACTTGTGGATCTTTGACCGTTTTGCCGTTGACCGCAAGCAGCACGTCACCCGGCTTGATACCCGCTGCATCAGCCGGGCTGTTGCGCATCAGGCCGGCGATCAGGGCGCCTTCAACACTGGGCAGGCCGAAGGACTCGGCGAGATCCGGGGTGATTTCCTGTGCTTCAACCCCAATCCAGCCACGCGTGACGGTGCCGGTCTGAATGATCTGTTCCATGATGCTGCGCACGCTGGAGACCGGAATAGCAAAGCCGATGCCATGCGAACCGCCGGTGCGCGAATAAATGGCGGTATTGATGCCAACCAGGTGACCGTCGGTATCGACTAGCGCGCCGCCCGAATTGCCGGGGTTGATCGCGGCATCAGTCTGAATAAAGTTCTCGAAGGTGTTGATGCCGAGGTGCGAGCGACCAAGCGCCGAGACGATGCCCATGGTGACCGTTTGGCCAACACCGAATGGGTTGCCGATGGCGAGAACAACGTCGCCGACCCGGATATTTTCCATTTGGCCAAAAGTGATTGCCGGCAATTTTTCGGCCTTGATCTGGAGAATTGCCAGATCGGACTCCGGATCGCTGCCAATCACGGCGGCTTTGTAGGTTTTGCCATCATTGAGCGAAACCTGGATATCGTCAGCGGCTTCGATGACGTGAAAATTGGTGAGAATGTAGCCATTGGCGCTGACTATCACACCGGAGCCGAGGCCGGAATTGCGCTGCTGTTTGCCGCCTTCGGGGCGGTCACCGAAAAAGTGACGGAAAATTGGGTCGTCGAACAGCGGATGTTGCTGGGCTTTGATTTGCTGGGTGGTGTAGATGTGAACCACTGCTGGTAAGGCGGCTCGCGAGGCGTCGCGATAGGAGGCAGGGTTACGTTGTTCGCCGCTGCTGGTCGTCGATGCCGCTTCGTGCAGTGTGACGGCAGCCGTTTTGTTGGGCAACCATTCCGGTTTCAAAGTCGTCACGACAAACAGCATGGCCAACGCAACCGTTACTGTTTGTGCAAAAATCAGCCACAACCTATGCATGAAAGACCGTATCAATGAAACGTGAAGAATTGGTGGAATATCTGGAAGGGCTGTTGCAGCCGGCGAATTTCCGTGATTATTGCCCAAATGGCTTGCAAGTGGAAGGACGAGCCGAGATCAGTCGCTTGGTGACAGGCGTAACAGCCAGCCAGGCCTTGCTGGATGCGGCCGTGGCGCGCGGTGCCGATGCACTGCTGGTGCATCACGGTTATTTTTGGAAAGGCGAGGATGGGCGAGTTACCGGTTTGCGTAAAAAGCGTCTGGGCACCTTGCTGGCCAACGATATCAGCCTGCTGGCCTACCATCTACCGCTGGATGCCCATCCCGAATTGGGTAACAACGCGCAACTTGCCGCGTCGCTTGGTTGGCTGCCTGAAGGTCGTTTTGGTGAGCAGAATATTGCCTGGTATGGGCGTCTGCCAGAAATCTTGGCGGCGAGTGCGCTGGGCGAGCAATTAGCACAACTGCTGGGCCGCCAGCCGCAGATGATCGGTGATCTTGAGCACCCGATACGGCGCATTGGCTGGTGCTCTGGCGGTGCGCAAGGGTATTTCGAGCAAGCTATCGCGCTCGGGCTGGATGCTTATGTTTCGGGTGAGATTTCTGAACAGACGGTGCATCTGGCGCGGGAAAGCGGCGTAGTTTATTTTGCGGCTGGCCATCATGCGACTGAACGCTTGGGGGTGCAGGCGCTGGCCAGCCATCTTGCCGAGCGCTTTGGTCTTGAATGTGAATTTGTTGATATTGATAATCCGGTCTGAGTAGCCGGTTTTCTGAAAGGATTTTGCATGACTTACGTTTTCCTTCCGCACGCCCAGCCCTCTTTGCCGGTTGCTGGCAGCGAAGCACGCTTTCCGGTGCGGCGTATTTTTTGTGTCGGGCGCAACTACGCCGACCACGCACGTGAAATGGGGGCGGCTGATCAGGCCTCCGGGCTGGAGCCGCCTTTTTTCTTCATGAAACCGGGGGATGCCGTGGTTGGTGGTGAGGGTGAAATTAATGTCAGTTACCCACCAATCACCAAAAATTTGCACCATGAAGTCGAAATGGTGGTTGCTCTGGGGGCTGGCGGGGCAAATGTTACGGTCGACGCGGCAAAAGGGCTGATTTTTGGCTATGCCGTCGGTTTCGATCTGACTCGCCGCGATATTCAGGGAAAAGCGAAAGAGAAAGGACATCCCTGGGATATGGGCAAGGGTTTCGATCAGTCTGCTGTGTGTTCTGAAATTCATCCGGTCAGCGCGGTTGCTCATCCTGCGAGCGGGCGCATCTGGCTCAAGGTTAATGGTGAAACCCGTCAGGACGGTGATCTCGCCGCGATGGGCTGGAAAGTGGCTGACATCATCGCCAATCTATCGACCATGGTGCGACTGGAGGCCGGTGATTTGATCTACACCGGCACGCCAGCCGGGGTTGGGCCGATTGTGCCGGGTGATCTGCTGACGGCGGGTGTCGAGGGCGTTGGCACCTTGACTGCTCGAATCGTGTGAATTTTGACTAAAGGGTAAGTGAAAATGTTTGACTGGAGAGATTACCGCAACGGGATTTACGCCTTTGATGCGGGCTATGTCCGGCCCATTCTGGCCGCGATTCATGTTGTGCTTGAAGCCGGGCGGGTTGCCTTGATCGACACCGGTAGCAACGATGCGCTGCCCAATGCGCTGGCCGCGCTTGAGCGGCTGGGGTTGGATGTTACTGCTGTCGATTATGTGATCCTGACCCATATCCATCTTGATCACGCAGGCGGCGCCGGCAGCATGATGGCGGCTTTCCCGAATGCGCGGCTGGTTGTTCATCCCCGCGGTGCACGGCACATGGCCGAGCCGTCCAAACTGGTTGCCGGGGTAACGGCGGTTTATGGGGCGGAATACGTCAGCCGGATTTACGGTGAGATTTTGCCGATCCCGGCTGAGCGCATTATTGAGGCGGCGGATGGTTTTACGGTGTCGCTGGCGGGGCGAGAGTTGCTGTGCCTCGATACGCCGGGCCATGCTCGGCACCATATCTGCATTGTCGATAAAAAAACCGGGGGAATTTTTACCGGCGACATGTTTGGCCTTTCTTATCGCGAACACGATGTCGCTGGTCGTCCGTTTATCTTTCCGACGACGACGCCAACCCAGTTTGAGCCGGAAGAAATGCGTGCATCAATTAACCGCTTGTTAGCGTTCAAGCCGGATGCGATGTATTTGACGCATTACAGCCGAGTTGGCGATGTGCCTGTTTTGGGCAAAGACCTGCTGCGGCGGCTTGCTGCGCTGGTCGCCATCGCTGAAGCGGCAAGTCAGTTGAGTGGCCCACTGCGCCATGAGCAGATCAAGACGGCGATCACCTGTTATTTGTTGGCCGAATTAAAGGCACATGGCTGCACTTTGGCAGAGGCTGTGGTGCTCGATATTTGGGCCACTGATCTTGAACTTAACGCGCAGGGCTTGGCGGTGTGGCTTGATTCGCGTGAGTGAATCAAGCCTGGTCGGTAGCAATAATCGTCTGAATGGCATGGGCGGCAGCGGCCATGCCAAAAACCGAGGTGACGCAGACTGATGAGCCAAATCCGGCGCAGTTGAGGCCGGTCGGGCCGCTATCGGTAGCGCACGCCTCACCAGTGTCTGGGTAACGCAGCGGTTCGGTAGAAAAAACGGCGGTGACGCCGAATTTCTTTTTGCCTTCACGGGCGTAGCCATATTCTCTGCGCAAAATCGAACGAACTCTGGCGAGCAGCGGGTCTTGCACGGTTAGCGTGAGGTCGGTAAGGCGAATTTGTGTCGGGTCGAGCTGACCACCTGCTGCCCCGGCCACAACAATCGGCGTCCCTTGCTGGCGGCAGTGGGCAATCATCGCCGCCTTGATTTTGACTTGATCAATCGCGTCGATAACGACAGTGAAGCCGGAGTGAAGAATCTCACCCAGGTTTTCATGGGTAACGAAATCTTCGATGCAGGTCACCCGGCATTCCGGGTTGATTTCGCGAATGCGCTCAGCCATCGCATCAACCTTGGCTTTTCCGTAAATATCACCCAGCGCGTGAATTTGGCGATTAGTGTTGGATTCCGCGACCATATCCAGGTCGACCGCAGTCAACTGGCCAATCCCGGTGCGCGCCAAAGCCTCCAGTGCCCAAGAGCCAACCCCGCCGATGCCGACTACACAAACATGAGCATTTCTGAGTCGTGACGCACCGATTTCGCCATAGAGGCGGGAAACGCCGCCAAAGCGTCTAGCGTAATCCGCACTCATCAGGTTTCGATGGTCTTGCGGATGACGTTGTTGAACGGCGCTATCCACTCCGGCGCAAACTGCTTGTCGCAAGCGTTGATTTCAGCAATAGCACGCAACACAGAACGATTTTTACCGCGATGGATGTGTTTGAGCATAACCGCCTCAAAAGCATCGACAATCGCCAGAATTTTTGCGCCGGGGCAGATTGATGTTGCAGACAGCTTATTTGGATAACCACCCGCATCCGGCATTTCGTGGTGCTGGGCAACCATTTCAGCGGCACCTGCCCAGCCCGGCATGCGCTCCAGCAAGCCAGCAGCAAAGCCGGGATGATTGCGTAGCGCGAGTTTGTCTTCCTCCGTCATCCGGCCAACTTTGAGCCAGATGCTTTCGGGGAGTAGCATCATGCCGACATCGTGAATGTAGACAGCTGCTTCCAGTTGAACCGGATCAACCAGATTGCCGCTCGCTTTGTTGGTTTCCTGAGCCAGGCGCAGAATACGCATGGTACGGCCCTTGAAAAGCGGGGAGCGACTCTCCAGTTGCTGTGCCAGCGAGCGGAAAAATTGCAGATCGTTGGCCGTGTCTTTATTGTCATCGCGGGGCGCGGTGGCGCGCGGCGTACGGCCAGAGGCATTGCCGGCGGCGGGCCGAAAGCCGGTGACTTCTTCAATCAGGTCCGCGCCCAGTGTTTCAATTTCTTCAGCAGTGGCAGTCGCCAGCCGCTCCAGCCCCTGAATCATCGATAGCAGGCGCAGGTTTTCTACCGGTTTGTTGGCGAGCAATGCCTCGGTGGCCAGTTCCAGTCGATCAACGGTAAGCAGGATCAGTTCAGCGAGAAGATCAGAAAATGGCAGCGCTCCTTCACGAAATCGCGCCATCAGCGTTTCAATCGGATGGGTAATGGCAACTGCCAACTCAAATTTGCAGAGTGAACCATCCCCTTTGATATTGTGAACCGCACGGAACAGATCGGAGATCAGTTCCCGGTCATGAGGCGATTTTCTCAGCCGCGCAACATCGCGCTCAATCTCGGGAGCGCGGTCGTTGAGCGACTCAGCAAACTCCTCCAGCGCTTCACGATCCTGAATCACAGGTGCGATGATAGATCGGATATCCATGACAATCTCCCCTGCGGATTTTTCTAATTCGACAAGTTTAGCTGAAAGCGCGAGCAAATCAGAACGCCGAGCTTTGATTTGGTGATCTTGACTAGGTCAACACTGACGCCTAAGATCCTGCGCTTCACCAAAGGCAGGTTTAACGTGACGATTGAACAGCTTTATGCCCTGATCGGGCCAGATATGAAGGCCGTCGATTCGGTCATCCGTAATCGCCTGCACTCCGAGGTCGTCCTGGTTCGGCAGGTGGCCGAATACATCATCAGCAGCGGTGGCAAGCGTATGCGACCGGCACTCGTGCTACTGGCGGCTGGCGCGCTGGGTTATCAAGGCAAGCATCATCATGAAATGGCTGCGGTGGTCGAATTCATCCACACCGCCACCTTGCTGCACGACGATGTGGTTGACGAGTCTTCCTTGCGGCGTGGTCGTGATACCGCGAATGCCATGTTTGGCAATGCGGCCAGCGTTCTGGTCGGAGATTTTCTTTATTCCCGCGCTTTCCAGATGATGGTGGAAGTGGACGACATGCGCATCATGCGTGTCCTGTCAGATGCCACCAACGTTATTGCCGAGGGCGAAGTTTTGCAGTTAATGAATTGCCACGATGCCGATGTTGACGAAGCGCGCTATCTGCAAGTCATTCGCTACAAAACAGCCAAGCTGTTTGAGGCTGCGGCACAGCTCGGTGCCATTCTCGGCCAGGCAACGCCCGAGGTTGAGCAAGCCCTGAAGGCATACGGCATGCATCTGGGAACGGCCTTTCAGTTGGTCGATGATGTGCTGGATTATTCCGGCGATGAAGGCGATACTGGCAAACACCTCGGTGATGATCTGGCCGAAGGTAAGCCGACGTTGCCACTTATTTACGTCATGCTGCATGGCACGCCTGAGCAGGCCGCATGCGTTCGTCGCGCAATTGAAGAAGGTGGGCGTGATGACTTCGCTGCAGTGCTTGAAGCCATCCATGCCAGCGGGGCCTTGGCGCATACTCGCACGCAGGCAGCTAAGGAGGCTGAAGCAGCAAGAGCATCAATTCAGTGCCTGGGGGATTCAAATTTCAAAAAAGCTCTGCTACAATTGACGCTCTTTGCAGTTGAGAGAAATCATTAGGTTTTTCTGACGTCGGAGTGTAGCTCAGCCTGGTAGAGCACTGCGTTCGGGACGCAGGGGTCGCAAGTTCGAATCCTGTCACTCCGACCAAAAAACTGTAAAGAGGAAAGCCCACGTAAATCAATTGATTTCGTGGGTTTTTTCCTTTCTCGAGGGCTATTTTTCGGCTGGCTTGGGGCTAAGCTTCGACTGGTTGAGTGCTTGCACATTTTCAAATCTTCACCCCGGTCGTTTTGCCGATTCGTATGAAATTTTCGCGATTTGATTTTTTGACTATTTATTCAGTCGACTGAACGTGATAATCGGTCGCCGCATACGGAGAGTAAATCAATGACAACAGCCCTCATCCTTTTTGCCCACGGCGCTCGTGACCCGGAATGGGCCAACCCGATGCGTCGGGTGCAGGCGGCGATACGCCAGCGCGTCAGCGACATGTCGGTGGAACTGGCTTTTCTTGAGTTCCTGACGCCGACTTTGCCGGAATCCGTCGCGCAACTGGTGGTGCAGGGGGCTGACAAAATTGTCGTGATGCCAATGTTCATCGCTCGTGGTGGACATTTGAAGAATGATTTGCCGGGGATTATTGAAGTGTTACGGTCAACCTATCCAGCGGTCGAATTTTCTTTGGGTGGCGCGATCGGCGAGGATGAATCGGTGGTTCAGGCAATGGCTGTGGCGACGCTGAAGTTTGCTGGTACGGAGCTTGCGTAAGTCAGAACATGCTTACTGTTCTAGTCATTGATGAATCTCGTACCCGTGCTGGCGAAATATGTGCCGGGCTGGCACTCGCCGGTTATCAGGTTGCTGCCATTCTGGCCGGTTCAGAAAACCTGACGGCGGAAGTGGAGAAGCTGCAGCCGGATGTGATCCTGATCGACACCGATAGCCCGAGCCGCGACACGCTCGAGCATCTGGCCGCCATGAATAAAGACATGCCGCGCCCAGTGGTGATCTTTACGCAAGAGGATGGCAAGGAAGCGATTCGTGATGCGGTCAAGGCGGGTGTCTCGGCTTATGTCGTTGATGGGCTTGACGCGAAACGGATTAAACCGATTCTCGACGTGGCGCAGGCACGCTTCGAGGAGTCGCAGGCCCTGCGCCGCGAACTCGACGAGGCTTCCAAAAAGCTCTCTGACCGCAAATTGCTTGATCAGGCCAAAGGCGTGCTGATGAAAGCTCGTGGCCTGGATGAAGATGCGGCCTACCACGCGATACGCAAGTTGGCGATGGAGCGTGGCCAGACGATGGCCAAGGTCGCGCGCGACGTCATCGACATGGCGCGCGTGCTGCTTTAACGGTTTACGTCGACCACGACACGCCCGCGTACCTTGCCTTCAAGCAGTTCGGCGGCCACGCCAAGCGCTTCAGCCAGCCCGATTTCCCGCGTGATGGCATCCAGTCTGGCGATTTCAAGATCATGCCCAAGGCGTTCCCAGGCTTCGCGGCGCACCGCCAACGGCGCCATCACACTGTCGATGCCATAAAGCGTTACCCCACGCAGGATAAAGGGGGCGACGGTTGCCGGGAAATCCATGCCGCCAGCCAGGCCGCAGGCAGCAACCGCGCCGCGATATTTGGTGGTGGCACAAGCGTTGGCCAGGGTATGGCTGCCGACGGTATCAACGACGCCGGCCCAACGCTCCTTGCCGATTGGCTTGCCCGGTGCCGAAAGTTCGGCACGGTCGATGACTGCGCTGGCGCCCAGTGCTTTCAGGTGCTCGGCTTCAGCCGGGCGGCCAGTTGAAGCCACCACTTTGTAACCCAGTTTGGCGAGCAGGGCTATTGCCACGCTACCAACGCCCCCGTTGGCGCCGGTGACTAGAATTTCGCCATCACCCGGTTTGATGCCGTGCTTTTCCAGAGCCAGAACGCAGAGCATTGCCGTGTAGCCAGCCGTACCAATTGCCATCGCCTGCCGAGCACTGAAGGCTGCCGGCAGCGGCACCAGCCATTCGCCTTTGACCCGTGCTTTTTCAGCCAGGCCACCGCAGTGTGTTTCGCCGACGCCCCAGCCGTTCAAAATCACTTTATCGCCGACTTTCCAGGCGGCGTTGCTGCTTTCAATCACCGTGCCGGCGAAATCGATACCGGGCACCATCGGGAAGCGGCGGACAACCGGGGATTTGCCGGTAATCGCCAGTCCATCCTTGTAATTAAGCGTAGACCACGTGACTTGCACGGTGACATCGCCTTCCGGCAGCACGGCATCGTCGATCTGCTGTACTTGCGCCTGGTAGCCGGTGTCGTTTTTGGTGATCAAAATACCTTTGAACATTGTCTCTCTCCTTTTGGTGTGTTTGGGGTTTGGGAAAGCATACCCGTAATCATGCCAGCGTTGAAATGCGGGAAATTAAATCCCTCTTCTTGTGCGACGTGGTTGATTGTTGCACTGCAACAGTGCGTGGTGGGTTGGCTCTGCCGCTTGGCGGGTGCTCTAAATTGGACTAATTCGTTGTAGTTCAAAAGGATTAGTCCTTTTTTGGTGAGCTGGCACGGCCATTGCAATAGCTATCTCGTAACGCACGGTCAACGGCGGCCGGGCGAGAACCAAAAAGGTTCACGGGACAAGGGCGTCCATCCGAGCTGCCATGAGCGGTGCGGGTGCGGCGCCCATTTTGTTTTTTCGATTCGAGAGTCTAAGGAGCAGGCAATGGAAGACACCAAACTGGCGCTGGAAACCAAGCCATCTTTTTCACGTCGTGATTTTGTTTCAGCTGCATTAGGAGCATCTTTGATGTCCATGGTCCCCCCCGGTGTGCGCAGCGGCGCATGGGCTGCTGGCTCTGACGCCCCTGAGAAAAAAGAAATTCGTATTGGCTTCATTCCCTTGACTGATTGCGCCTCCGTCGTGATGGCTGCGGTCAACAAGTTCGATGAAAAATACGGGATCAAAATTATTCCGACTAAAGAAGCCAGCTGGGCTTCGGTGCGCGACAAACTGGTCAATGGCGAACTGGATTGCGCCCACGTGTTGTACGGCCTGGTTTATGGCGTACAGCTCGGGATCGGTGGCCCGAAGAAGGACATGGCCAATCTGATGACGCTGAATCACAACGGTCAGGCGATCACGCTTTCCAACCAGATGAAGGAGAAGGGTGCGGTCGACGGCCCCAGTCTGGCCAAATTGATCGCCAAGAAGGAAAAGGAATACACCTTCGCCCAGACCTTTCCGACTGGCACGCACGCCATGTGGTTGTATTACTGGCTGGCAGCGCAGGGCATCAACCCGTTCAAGGATGTCAAGACGATCACCGTGCCGCCACCGCAAATGGTTGCCAATATGCGCGTCGGCAACATGGATGGCTACTGTGTTGGTGAGCCGTGGAATAACCGCGCGATTATCGACAACATCGGTTTTACGGCGGCAACGACGCAGGATATCTGGACCGATCATCCGGAAAAAATCCTCGGCACCACCGCTGAATGGGTGCAGAAAAACCCGAATACGGCGCGTGCTGTGGTTGCCGCCATTCTTGATGCCGGCAAGTGGATCGACGCCTCAATTGCCAACAAGCAGAAGACGGCAGAAGTGATTGCCAGCAAGGCTTACGTCAATACCGATACGGATGTGATTGTTGCCCGCATGCTTGGTCGCTACCAGAATGGTTTGGGCAAGAGCTGGGATGACAAGAACTGCATGAAGTTCTTTAACGAAGGCAACGTCAATTTCCCGTACCTGAGTGATGGCATGTGGTTCATGACCCAGCACAAACGTTGGGGTTTGTTGAAGAGCCATCCGGATTATCTGGCAGTCGCCAAGCAGGTCAATCGCATCGACATCTACAAGCAGGGCGCGACTGCGGCTGGCGTTGCGCTGCCCAAGAGCGACATGCGCAGCAGCAAGATGATCGATGGTGTGGTTTGGGATGGTAAAGACCCTGCCAAATACGCCGACGGTTTCAAGATCAAGGCTTAATCGACTGTCTCGCGTCATTCCTGGCCTGGCCGGGAGTGACGCAACGTCAAGGAGAAACCTATGAGCGCAGTAACGATGGACGGAGATTTTGGCACGAAAAAGCCAGTCGACCGTAATAGATGCAGCCTGCCGGTGATTGAGGTCGTCACTGAGCCTGCCAAGGAAATCAAAATGGAAAAAGTCGCAACGCTACCCGCCGGTGAAATCGGTACGCCATTCGCCGAAAAACTGGCCAATCTCGGGCGCGCAATTTTGCCGCCGGTGCTGGGTATGGTGATCCTGCTCGGTATCTGGTACATCGCCACCATGAAAGGCGGCAGCATTCCCGGGCCGATCAAAACCTGGGATGCCGCCACCGTTCTTTTCGCCGATCCGTTCTACCGCAACGGGCCGAACGATCAGGGGATCGGCTGGAATATTCTGTCTTCGCTGCAGCGCGTCGGCATCGGTTTCGGTTTTGCCGCGCTGGTTGGTATTCCGCTTGGCTTCATTCTTGGGCGCTCGCCCTTTTTGTCGGCGATGATCAACCCGATCATCAGCCTGCTGCGCCCGGTTTCGCCGCTGGCCTGGCTGCCGATTGGTCTGCTGGTTTTCCAGAAGGCTGACCCGGCTGCCACCTACACCATCTTCATCTGCTCAATCTGGCCGATGATCATGAACACCGCCCAAGGCGTACAGCGCGTGCCGCAGGACTACCTCAATGTAGCGCGTGTGTTGGCACTTTCCGAGTGGAAGGTGGTTACCAAGATTTTGTTCCCAGCCGTGCTGCCTTACATGCTGACCGGTATCCGTCTCTCCATCGGCACTGCCTGGCTGGTCATCGTTGCAGCGGAAATGCTCACCGGCGGCGTCGGCATCGGCTTCTGGGTATGGGACGAATGGAACAACCTCAAGGTTGAACACATCATCATCGCCATCTTCGTCATCGGTATTGTCGGTCTGATTCTTGAACAGGCGCTGATCCTGCTCGCCAAGAAACTGACCAAAGAATCGGCTTGATCCGGGAGAAAATCATGGAAAAATTTGTACAAGTTGAACGTGTTGGCCAGACTTTCGATACCAAAAAAGGCAAGTTTGTCGCCCTGCGCGACATTGATCTGACCATCAAGCAAGGTGAGTTCATTGCGCTGATCGGCCACTCCGGTTGTGGAAAATCGACCTTGCTTAACTTGATTGCTGGCTTGACCAAGCCAACCTCTGGCGTACTGCTGTTGGAAGACCGCGAAATTGCCGGCCCCGGCCCGGAGCGCGCCGTGGTTTTTCAGAACCACAGCCTGCTCCCCTGGTTGACCTGCTTTGAAAACGTTTATCTCGCGGTTGAGCGCGTTTTTGGCGAGAAGGAAGGCAAAGCCAAGCTCAAGGAGCGCACAGCGGCAGCAATCAATCTGGTCGGCCTCGATCACGCCAGTGCCAAGTACCCGAACGAAATTTCCGGTGGCATGAAGCAGCGTGTCGGCATCGCTCGTGCCTTGTCGATGCAGCCGAAGGTTTTGCTGATGGACGAGCCGTTCGGTGCGCTCGACGCCTTGACCCGTGCCAAATTGCAGGATGAACTGATGAAAATCTGTGAAGCGACCAAGGCAACGACGGTCATGGTGACGCACGATGTCGATGAAGCGGTGCTTTTGTCAGATCGCATCGTCATGATGACCAACGGCCCGGCGGCAACCATCGGTGAAATCCTTCAGGTTAATTTGCCGCGCCCACGCCATCGTCTGACGCTGGCGCATGATCCGGCTTACATCGGCTATCGCGCTGCAGTCCTCGAATTCCTCTACGAAAAACAGGCGCACGTCGAAAAACTGGCGGCCTGACCGATTTATCTCCATCGTCGCGCGCCCTCTCTCCGCAAGCGACATTTGCCCACCGGGTCATTCCGGTGGGCATTTTTTTGCGATTTGATCTAAATGCTTGATTTTTTGATCCCCGCAGCGCTAAGGTTGCCTTCCTTGATTTGAAAACCGCTGAAATGCTGATTACTCCGGGCAAGCTGTCGCGCAAGATTATCGGCACGCTCTTTGTTTTTTTTCTGGTTGCACTCGGCGCAATCGGTATGACGCTCGCCATCTCATGGCAACTGGAGGGCGTTGCTGCCGCAATTAACGATGCCGGCAGTGAGCGCATGCGCAGCTATCGTATCGGTCATCTGATGTCGCGAGTCAGCGAAGACAAGCTGCGTAGCCAGCAGGTTTCGGCGCTTCTGGCTGACGAAGTCAAACTTTTCGACAAAGTCCTCAACGATTTGCAGAACGGTGACCCGCAGCGGCCAATGGCGCCGCCGCGCAACGACGAGGTACAGCAGCAATTGTTGGCCGTTGAGGCAAGCTGGCGACTTTCAGTGCGGCCACTGGTCGTCGCTTTTCTGGCAGCAGAAGAACAAGATCGAGCTGGCTTGAGCGACCGCTACGATGCTGAACTGGATGGCTTCGTCAGTCGTATCAACCATCTCGTGCTGGTCATGGAGCATAACTACGCGAGCAATACCAACCTGCTGCGCACCGTGCAGGCCGCTTTGATTGTGCTGGCAATGTTCGGCACGGCGATGCTGATTCGTTTCTTTATCAAACTGGTTATTGAACCGGTTCAAATTCTGCATAGCGGCATGCGGCGCATGACCGGTAGCGATCTTTCGGTACGTTTGCCGGTGAGTAGCAATGATGAACTCGGCGGCCTGGCGATCGGTTTCAACCAGATGGCCGAGCATTTGCAAGCGGTTTACAGCACGCTGGAGGAGCGGGTTGAAGCCAAAACCAAAACGCTGGCTGAGCGCAATCAGGAGCTGGGCATGCTCTACGAAGTGACGGCTTTGTTGAGTGAGCCGGCGCCGATAGAAAGTTTGTGTGACATTTTTTTGCAGAGCATCAAAAACACGCTGGGCGCTGATGGGGGGGCGGTACGCCTCTATTCGCCGGAAACTGAAGTGCTTTACCTGATTTCGCACGATGGCCTTTCACCGGGTTTTCTTGAGCGTGAGGCCGCCATGAACTGCGGTGATTGCCTGTGCGGTGATTTGGTCCTGGGTGGCGTGCCGGTGGTGTTTGATACGGTCAACCCGCCCAAAGGCATGAAATTGTTCACCTGTGTTCGCGAAGGCTTCGCAACGGCGACCGCGTTCAACATCGTTTACGACAAGCAGCGGCTGGGGGTCTTTAATCTCTACTTTAACCAGAAGCATGAGTTGGACGAGCCGGAAATGCAGTTGCTTGAAACTCTGGGGCAGCATCTGGGCGTAGCGATTGAAAACCAGCGCCTGAAATCACGCGAAAAAGAGTTGGCGGTTTCCGAAGAGCGCAACCTGCTGGCGCAGGAATTACACGATTCAATCGCCCAAGGCTTGGCCTTCCTCAATATTCAGGTGCAACTGCTGCAGGACTCGCTGCGCAAAGGACGGGCTGAAGAAGCGATGCAAACGGCTGGGCAATTGCGTGAGGGGGTGCAGGAAAGTTACGACGATGTGCGCGAATTGCTGGTTCATTTCCGGACCCGCGTGCACCAGTCCGATCTCGATACAGCGATTCGTTCCGCCTTGGCCAAGTTTGAGGGGCAAACGACGATCAATACCGAATTCCAGCGAATTGGCGAAGGCGCCCCCTTGCAGCCAACTGACGAAATTCAGGTGATGCACATCGTTCAGGAATCGCTCTCCAATATTCGCAAGCACGCTCAGGCGACAACGGTCACGGTGAGCGTTTTCCGGAGCATGGGCCAACTGCGGGTTGAGGTAGTCGACGATGGGCAGGGCTTTGATGTGGTCAATGAACCGCGTGTCCTCTCGGATCGTCATGTCGGACTAAAAATTATGCGTGAGCGCGCGCACCGGGTTGGGGGCGAGTGCCTGATCTCATCAAAAATAGGCCAGGGAACAAGGGTTGTGCTCAACCTGCCACGGCTACAAAAGGAAGCAGCCTGAAAATGGATAAAAAAATTCGCGTATTGCTGGTCGATGACCACACCTTGTTTCGTAGTGGCATCAAATCGCTATTGCAACGTAGCGAAGAGTTTGAAGTAGTCGATGAAGCCGGTGATGGCCTCGAAGGCATCAAACGCGCCCGTTCGCACAAGCCGGACGTGGTCTTGCTCGATTTGCACATGCCCGGCGTTTCAGGGCTTGAAGCGGTCAAGGTGATTGCTGAAGAGCTGCCGGAAGTTCGCGTGCTGATGCTGACCGTGTCTGAAGACGCGCAGGATTTGATGGATGCACTCCGTGGCGGTGCCTGCGGCTATTTGTTGAAAAATATTGAAACAGATGCCTTGCTTGACGCCATTCGGCGTGCCGCCAAGGGTGAGTCGGTCGTTTCCCCACAAATGACAGCGCAGTTGATTCAGGGGGTGCGCAGCCCGGTCAAGACCAGCAATGTCACTGTTGAGCGCGATAAATTTTCACCGCGCGAACGCGATATCCTGATTTGTCTATCGCAGGGCGAAAGCAACAAGGAAATTGCACGTGCGCTTAATCTTGCTGAGAGCACAGTCAAGATTCATGTGCAGAATATTTTCAAGAAACTGAACATGACGAGCCGTGTGCAGGTCGCGCTTTATGCGGTTGAGCATGGTTTCGGTCAACACGCAAAACCAGCAGAAACCGGCCGTTTATAGGCCGGTTTTTCTAATTCATCTGCGACGGAATGGGATGGGTTCGTTGCAGGTGCTGATAGGTTTCGGAAAGTTCCTTGACGTGCTGGTATTCGCCACATTCCAGCGCATGCTCCATGTTTTCAATAATCATGGAATGCAGACGACAGACGCCTTGTGGCGAGCACAATAACTGTTCGCTCAGTTCGGCAGCAACGACGACAGGAACGTGTTCATGTTCGGCGATAGCTTCGATTTCACCACGTTCAAGATCGCAGTAATCGATTACATCCTGAATGGAGAGCATCATTAACTCCTTTGGATTTTGATTGGGGAAACAATTGCGGAAAGCCCCTGATTGATGCTGTCGTTATTTTGTCCGCCTTGTCGTTATTGTCGGTAGAGGACTTCTTTATTTCTAGTTGATTTGGCCGATAAGGCAAGCTTAGATATGTAAGCGACCATCCGGCAAAGAAAGCCCCAGTTGCAGGCGAGTGATGGTTGGCAGCAGGTCGAGTCGGCTGGCTTTTTTGAGCGCGGTAGCTTGCTCGCGCATTACCTCCAGGCTGGTATCGACCGGCGTTCCGGCGCAAGCGAAAGCAATCGTGTTGCCGCTCTCGCAAGAGGGAAAAATCACATAGCGGCCATCAAAGGCGAGACGAATCCGCTCGACGCTGGCCTTGTAGCCACGCTCATGGCCGAGCAAGTTGACCGCCAGCAGGCCATCATCCGAAAGCCGGGCGCGGCAGGCCTGGTAAAACGGTAGCGTATCAAGCGCACCCGATTTGGCTTGATCATCGAACCCATCAAGGAAAATGGCGTCAAAGCGGCTGTCGCCACGCAGCATGTAGTCGGCGCCATCCTCAATTTGCACCCTGAGCCGCTGCGGGTCATCGGGCAATTTGAAATACTGGCGGGCGATATATTCCACCTGCGGGTTGATTTCGATCACCGTGATTCGACAATCAGGCAAATAACGGTAAATGAATTTGGCCAGCGAGCCGGCACCCAGACCGATCAGGAGGGCATTACGCGGCCAGCGCCCGGTTTCCCGCAGCAGCAGCGCGGCCATCATTTCGCGCGTGTAGGCGAGTTCGAGCGACCAGGGGCGGGCGATGCGCATGGCTCCCTGAACCCAGTCGGAACCGAAGTGAAGATAGCGGACACCGGATTCTTCGCTGATGTCGACGGAGTGTCTGGGATAAGTTTTGCTCGATTTCATGGCGCGATTTTACTGCGATCCGAGGTGCTGATTTGAAGCGCTGGCAGGCGCAGGGTAAGATTGGGTTCATTTTCGATTGCAGGCAAATATCATGAAATTCGGCAGAACACTCCTTGCCCGTACAGTCACCGCACTCAGCCTGGCGGGCGCGTTGGCCGGTTGCCATACCCAGCCCGTGGTAGAACAAGCCCCGTGGATAACTGGTTATACGTGCTGCAATCTTCATTACGACGGCGACTGGATTAGCGACGCCAACTACGCCGATCTCCCCTTTATTCCCGCCGGCACCCCGATTTCGGTGACCAAGCCAGTCTGGGACAGTAACCGCGCCTACGCCACGATAGGCGGTCGCCCCTTCCGCCTTGGGCTGGATTACGGTCGTGCTGTTCAGGGAACCGAGCAATGGCTGAGTACGATTATTTTGCGCGAAGATCCGCGCATCAATAACGCGGCCTGGGCGCTTGAAGTTCGTCAGGCGATTGCTCAAGGCAAGGTTTTGATTGGCATGACCAAGGAGCAGGCGATTGTTGCGCTGGGTTACCCGCTGCCCACCCGCACGCCGAATCTCGATTCCAATGTCTGGCGTTACTGGCAAAACTCAACGGTTCAATACGATGTCTATTGGGACAATGAGCGGGTTTCGCAAGTCGCCAAAGCCAACGATATCAAAGGTGGTTTACCGGTTGTTGTACCAAGCAAGCTGCTTAAGTAAGCGACTGAAGAAATAAGGCTGGTTTTGGCGTTGACCGTAACAGCCACGGCGCTAACCGGGCTGGTACCCCCGACAGGAATCGAACCTGTAGCTGTCACTTAGGAGGCAACACAAACAAGTTTAAAAAGTCGTTACACAGCAACCACTTACAGCGATTATGTGCGCTATCCTTGCTGAAATGTTCCAAATTTGTTCCAAGTTCCAACTTGGTGACTAGAAAGGATTGGCGAAGATGGCGGGTAAGTTGATAACTGAACGTGTTGGCGTGAATGGCGATGTGTCGTTCTTGGTGCGCATTCGAGAAGCAGGTGTTGCTGTCAGCAAAACCTGCAAGGCCAAAAAAGAAGCTGAAAAATTCATTCGTGAAGTCAAGTCCAAGATTGATCGTGGTGAGTCGGTAGACATCACCAAAATCAAAAAAATGACTTTGGCTCAAATTTTTGCTGAGTATTTAAAGCACAACACTGTGGCACCGGGCAAGCGCTACGACCTTGAAAAATTGAAGTTAGAGATTGGAAAAGTTCCACTTGGAAATTTCAAATCTGGAACGTTTGCCCTCTACTTGAAGGCCAAACTAGAACAGGTCATTCCTGACCAAGTGACTAAAAAGAAACCTAGTCCGCTTTATGCTGGTCATAAAATTTTGGATGTAAAAACTGGTGAGTTGGTCACAAAGACCTACAGTGAAAGCACCATTCGCAAGCTCTACTATGCCATCAGGACTTCTTTGAAGTGGCACGCCAAGCACCACGATTACACATTTGACCGTAAGCCATTTGATGAGAATTCGCCTCCAAAGGCATGGACTCCAAGAGATCGAATTCTTGAAGCAGGTGAGTTAGATAGCTTGCTGGCAGCTACAGAAAAAATGTATGTGAAGCGCGAAGAATTGCGGTGTCTTATTCTTTGGCAATACTATTCGTGTATGCGCGTTGGTGAAAGTCTACTTATCAAGTGGGATGAAATTCATTTGGATGAAAAAAATCCAAGTCACTCATACATTTTTGTTCCTAAAGAGAACACAAAAATTGCTGATAAAAAGAATGCCGAAGATCGTAAAGTTCCACTAAGGCCAGAGTTTTACCACTTCATTAAAGACCGTCTTATGAAGTTGAAAAAGGATGGTCAATCATTGGTGTTTGGTGATTACTGGACTACAAGTTCTGTTCTTGCTGCTCGGTTTAAAGTCATCTGCAAAAATGCCAAAGTAATTGATTTCAAAATTCACGATTTAAGGCATTGTGCAGTTAGCTGGTATTTTGTGAACACAAACTTGACTGACATTGAGATTAGCAAAATTTCAGGTCATATTGAGTTGGGAACTTTGAAACGATATGCCACTTTAAGGCATAGTGACATTGGCGCAAAACTTTGGGCTAATGCTAGTTAAATTCATATGAATTTAACTTAACCTAGAAAGCACCTTCGGGTGCTTTTTTGTTGGCCAAGTATTCAATATTTTTTCTTGATGCCACTGAATCGTTCTGATTCTTTGAGTTTTCTAATTCGATCAGCTTCCACTGCTGCGCCAATCTGCTGTTCAAGTTTAGTAGCTCTAATTTTCAGAGATGCGACCTTTGCTGGATCTTTGGCTGAGTTAGCCTTAACCGTGTTCAATGTCACTGGTATGAAGTCCGGAGCGCATGAAACAGAAATTGCTGGGGCGTGAGGTTGTCCTTGAAGCGGTCAAGCAGGCGGCGCCAGCCCAGAT
>JBDKHF010000011.1:0-9588 GCA_039797825.1 Pseudomonadota bacterium
AAACCTGTTTCGGCAAGACTGAGTTGCTTCATCGATTTCATCTGTTTCGTGAGTGCTATGACAATGCCGCTATTTTCTCAAATTGCACGGAATGACGCTTACTTATGCAGAGTTTCCTTAGGGTTGTCCAGTAGTTCTTCAAGCGTGAACCCGCGTTCGGCAGCAAAAGCGTCCAGGTCTCTCCGCGCCTTGGCTTTCTCATCTTTTTCGCGACGTTTGATTTCGTCTGGTAGCTCCTGAAGAAGGTTTTTCAGTTCGGCCAGAGAGAGGTTAGACAATTCCATTGTGTATTTCCATTGTGGTTGAGTTGTGAATTATGCAGAAAATTGATGCCAAATTTGGTAGTTCATTCGACGATCACAGCGGTACCGCTGGCTGACACCATGAGCATGCCGTTTTTTTCGCCCAGCACTTCATAGTCCAGATCGATGCCTACAACAGCATTGGCGCCCAATTCTCGTGCCTGCTCTGATAGTTCATCAAGGGCTATCTGGCGTGCCTTGCGAAGCTCTTTTTCGTAGGTGCCAGAACGACCACCAACGATATCGCGGATGCTGGCAAACATGTCTTTAAATACGTTTGCGCCGAGAACCGCCTCACCGGCGACAACGCCACAGTACCGTGTGATTTTACGGCCCTCCATTGAAGGGGTTGTTGTAAGTTCCATTGGCAATTCCTTCGTCTGGTTAAGCAGCTGATGATTTTATTTCAGCGAGTATTGCATCTGGAAAATTGGTTCACCGAAAGCTTAGCCGCTTGCTCGAAAGCCTGTCGCGGCCTTAGATAGTGAATACCTGTTGGCAACCGGTTGATTAATCGTTGGTCGAAAAACCGAGTAATTGCAGAATCGACAAAAACAGATTCAACACGTTCAAATACATGCTGCATGCAGCCATTACGTAATTATCTTCTTCGCCACGGATCAGGCGGCTGGTATCAAAAAGGATGAAACCAGAGAAGAGCAGGGCTGCTACAGCCGAGACACCTGCCTGCATAGCCGGAATGAAGAGCGCAGCAATGCTGGCTAGCAGCACAACAATCAGGCCGGCAAACAGAAAGCCGCCCATGCGGGTGAAGTCCTTGCCGGTTTTATGGACGTATCCGGTCAGTGCCAAGGTAACCGCAGTGGTGAGCACGGCCGCTGCCATGACCGTACCGCTGCCACCAGGCAGGCTGAGGTAATGAGTCAATGTCGGGCCCAGGCCAAGGCCGCTCAAACCAGTGAAAGTCAGCATCGCCGGTACAGCGGAAGCCGAATTCCGGTGCTTACTCAAATAGAACAGAGGAACCAGGGCGAGCAGGGTGAACACAACGCCAAGCAAAGGCCCAAATCCAGCGAGGATACTGATACCAGCACCAAGCGCTGCAACGCCGGTAGAGAGCGCAAGTAATTTATAGGTATTGCGGATAACACGGTTGGTATCCGGTGCGGCAAATGTGCCGTATTCAGTTTTGCTCAGGTCGATGACGCGTGCTTCTGTTCTCATGGTGTTATTCCTCCGTTAGCAATGTGGTGCAACTCTATTTGGGGGCATACTTATCGAAAAGCAAGCCCTGCCGGACTGAGGCTTCGGAAAAATCGAAGCATTTAAGGCAATCGATAACGGTATTCGCTGAGCAAAAAGCAAGTATTGCACCATAAAAATACAATCAATAGGCCTTAAGTTATAGCTCTTTTGACATGGGTCAACTGTCTAGCGTTTACGTGGACTAACATCCGCCGCTATGAAAACAGATGATTTGCGCCAATGATTTCAATTGGTGTAGCAGCAAGACAAGCAGGCTTGGAAATTTGTACCTTGCGTAAATGGGAAGAACGTTATGGCTTTCCCAAACCGGTTCGTCTTGATTCCGGGCAGCGCCGTTACCTTGGCAGCGAGGTTGAACAACTGCTTGTGGTGGTTCGCCGGGTTGTAGCCGGTGAGCGGCCAGGCAAGGTAATTCGTGAATTGAATGAAGCTTTTCTTGCCAGCCAGTCTTTTCCTGGCACGGAATCGCCAGCGCCTCTGGTGTGCGAGGCAATCGAGATCTCCCTGGCCGCGCTTATCAAGCACGACGTGCCGGCTTTACGCTTGGCGCTGGATGAGGCACTTTGCACCCGAAGCATGGCTGCATTTATTGAAGAAATTGCTGGGCCAATGACGCGCTTGATTGGCGAATACTGGGCACGTGGCGAATTGCCAATTTACAGCGAACATCTCTATTCGGCTGTTCTCGATAGTTTGCTGATGCGCGAAACCAGCCTCGCGAAAGATGCCGTTGCGCAACCAATTGTTTTACTGACGACGCCCGCAGGAGAGCATCACACCCTCGGTTTGTCGATGGTTAGTGCGGTGCTTGGCGCGGCCGGCATCGCTAGCCTGCGCCTGCACGGCGGATTGCCTGTTTCTGAAATTGTGGCAGCGACGGAGGCTTACGGGGTGCGAGTCGTTGGTGTTTCGGCAACCTGTCTTTATCCGCCAAAAATGTTGTCAGGATTCATGCGTTCCTTGCGCAACGCGCTTCCAACCCATGTTGCGCTCTGGTTTGGTGGTTCCGGGTTGAATAAGGTTTCTCAGATTCCATCTGGCGTGACCGTCTTTGCGTCTATGTATGAGCTTAGGGATGCTTGTGATTCCCTTGAATTATTGGGAGAGAAAACGCTCCTGAAGCAGAAAGTAGCATGATGAAAAAAACAACATCCCCCAAAAAAACCGTAGCGACCGCCGAAACCAAGAATTTTGATGGCTACGTGGTGTGTATCGGCGCTTCTGCCGGGGGGCTTGATGCGCTGGAGAAGTTTTTCCAGGCCTGCCCGATCGATAGCGGGGCGGCGTTTGTCGTGGTCCAGCATCTCTCGCCTGACCATAAGAGCATGATGAACAACCTGTTGGCACGGCATACAACCATGCCGGTGATCATGGTTGAGGACGACATGGTGATCGAAGCCAACCAGGTTTATCTGATCCCGCCCGGCACCATCATGCATGTCACGGCCGGCCACCTGCACCTGACCCCAAAGAACCCGCGTGGGCTGACACTGCCCATCGATATTTTCCTTTTCTCACTGGCTGAGGTGTACGGCAAGCACGCGCTCGGCATTATTCTTTCGGGCACTGGCACCGATGGCACACGCGGTGCTGTAGCGATCAACGCCGCCGGCGGCTTTCTGATGGCGCAGGAGCCGGAGTCAGCCAAGTTTGATGGCATGCCACGCAGTGTCATCGGCACCGGGATCGTTGATGCCATTTTGCCGGCAGAGGAGTTGCCCTTACGCCTGGTCGCGCACATCCTGAATTTGCCTTACAAGGAATTAGAGGTCGAAGCCAAAGTCATTCCCTATGCGACGATGAGCTACGAAGATGTGCTTGCCGCTTGCCTGCAACTCTTGCATCAAATTGGCGGTATCGACTTCTCTGATTACAAGCCAGCCACCATCATGCGACGCATTGAACGGCGCATGCAGGTGCGGCACACCCCCGAGCTTTACCAGTATCTGGATTTGCTGGAAAACGATCGTGGTGAGGTGATTACCCTACGCCGGGAAATGCTGATCTCGGTGACCAGTTTTTTCCGCGATCCGGAAACCTTCAATGAATTGGCTGAAAAGGTTATTTCGCCGCTGGTTGCCCAAAAACTGGCTGGCGACACGATACGGGTCTGGGTTGCCGGTGTGGCAACCGGCGAAGAGGCCTACACCATTGGCATGCTGTTCATGGAAGCATTCGAGCGCGAACGGCGCTGGCCCAACCTGAAGATTTTTGCGACCGATGTCGATTTGCAATGTGTTGAAACCGCCGGTATTGGTCAGTATCCCGAATCGGCAGCGGCGGAACTCTCGCCTGAGCGGCTTGAGCGTTTCTTTACCAAAAAGGGCGATACCTTCCTGATCAAGAACGAGTTGCGTCAATGCGTGGTGTTTGCCCGCCACAATTTGCTGGCTGATCCGCCCTTTACCAAAATGGATCTGGTCACCTGTCGCAACACCCTGATCTATTTCAAGTCCGTCGCTCAGGAGCGCGCCTTGCGTTCCCTGCAATACGCCATCAATCAGGGCGGCGCCTTGTTGCTTGGTTCCAGCGAATCGCTCGCGGCGATGACCGAAGGCCTGCAAACGATCAACGCCAAACACAAGCTATTCCGGCGCAAGGGTGCGGCCTCTGCGCCTTTCCTCAACCGCAAGAGCCTGGCCAATTATCCACATCCGGTGCTCGATAAGGCGCCGCAAGGCGTCAAGAGCCGCCGTCGGCCCAGTGACCACAATATTGCCGATGCAGGGGTGGCTGCACTAATGGCCAAGTTTGCGCCGCCAGCCATACTGGTCAATGAAAACCACGAAGCGGTCCACCTCTATGGTGAGGTCAATATTTACCTGCATAGCAAGGAAGGTGCGGCCAGCCTGCAGGTTAATCGCATGTTGCCGGATTCGCTGACACCGGTGGCTTCGGCGCTGCTCTACAAGGCGGCGCGTGATCGATGTTCGCTGGTTTCTGATCTGGTTGATGTCAAGCTACGTAATGGTCAGCATTGCCGCTTGCGCTTGTCAGTGCATCCGATTGAAAGCGAGAGTGAAGAGCGCCTGACCCTGCTTTGTTTTGAGGTCGAATCGACGCGTGATGTCGAAGCGGTTGAGGCAATCAACGTCGATGCTGAAACGGTGGCGCGCATCAACATTCTCGAACGCGAGCTGGGTGCAACGCGCGAGAGCCTGCAGGCAACCATTGAAGAATTGGAAACATCCAATGAAGAGTTGCAGGCGACCAATGAAGAGTTGATGGCATCCAACGAAGAATTGCAGAGCTCGAATGAGGAGTTGCAGTCGGTCAATGAGGAAATGAGTACGGTCAACGCCGAATTTCAGGAAAAAATGTTGATCGTCAGTCGGGTCAATGCCGATCTCGACGGCATGGCCAAGGCGGCTGGGGTGGCAACAGTCTTCGTCGACGCCCAAATGGTGATTACCCGTTTCAGCCCGGACGCCTGCCAGATTTTCAAATTGCGCGATTCCGATGTCGGGCGCCCACTGGAAGATTTTTCGCATATTTTGCGTTATCCGGATCTGATGAGCGACATGGAAAACACGCTCAGAACCGAGCGCATGACAGAGCACGAGATTGTTTCCCTGGATGACAAGAGAACCTATCTGGTTCGCATGCTGCCCTACCAGGTGCCTTCAAGTACCGTGCGTGGCGTCGTGGCAACCTTCGTTGATGTCACTTCTTACCATGATGCAAAACGTTTGCAGGCGATTATTGATGCCTTGCCAGAGCACATCGCCGTCGTCGATGTGATTGGCAAAATCATCATGGTCAATGCCGCCTGGCGTCGTTTTGCCATGGCCAATGGCGATATTGATCTGAAACATTCAGGGGTCGGGGCGAATTATCTTGAGGCATGTCGGGCGGGCAGCCATGAGGACGACCAAGTCGCCAGTACGGTGGCCATTGGTTTGCGCGATGTGCTTGAAGGAAGCTCGCCAATGTTCTCGCTGGAATACACCTGCCACTCGCCGACAGAGCAACGCTGGTTTGTGATGAGCGCGGCGCCGGTTATTGGCCAGGATTTTGGCGCCGTTGTTAGTCACGTCAATGTGACGGCACGTCACCTGAGCAAAATATCATGAGCAACCCCAAGGTTAACTTGAGCGAACTCCGCGAACGCGCTTTACAAGCGATAGAGCAGAACCATGCCGTTTTTGCCGATAACTCGGGTAGCAAGGCCGACTTGGATAATCAGCATCTCGTCGAAGAATTGCGCGTCTATCAGACCGAGCTGGAGATTCAGAACCAGGAACTGGTTAGTGCACAAAGCGAAATCTCGCTGGCGCTGGAAAAGTACCGCGCCCTGTTTGCTTACCTGCCACTGCCGGCGGTGATTGTTGATGCACAAGGCTTCATTATTGATGCCAATCTGCAGGCGACCGAATTTCTTGGCCTGAGCCAGAACGCTGCCCTGCAGAGACGCTCCGTTGTTCAGCTTTTTGAGACAGCCAGTCACAGTTCAATTTACCGGCTGCTGCGTGACCGCTCGAATGAAGCGGCTCAGACGCTGCCCTTGCTTGGCTTGCGTGTCCGTGGCGAAACCATCGTTTGTGATGTGCACGTTATTCACCTGCATGAAGAAGCGTCCCCGGAAGGGAGAACGGTTCTGCTTTTTGTCGACCAGAGTGCCGAAATGGCACTGCGCGAAAGTGAGCACAATCTGCGCAGTCTGGCCGACAGTAGCATGGGGCTAATCTGGGCCGCTGGCACCGACAAGCTCTGTTATTACTTCAACAAGGGATGGCTCAAATTTACTGGCCGCACGCTTGAAGAGGAACGGGGTAATGGCTGGGCTGAGGGGGTTCATAGCGATGATATTGGGCGTTGCCTGGCAATTTATGAGCAGCATTTTGATGAGCACAAGGCATTCAGCATGGATTACCGCCTGCGTCGCCATGATGGTGAATTTCGCTGGATACGCGACAACGGCACGCCACGTTACGACAGTGAGGGGCGCTTTATTGGCTACATCGGCCATTGTCTGGACATAACTGACCGTGTCGAGGCTGAGCAATCTCTGCGCAAACTGTCTCAGGCTGTGGCGCAAAGCCCGGAAAGCATTGTGATTACCGACCGCAACTCAGTCATTGAATACGTCAATGCCGCCTGCCTCAAATCGACTGGCTATACGGAAGCCGAACTAATCGGCCAGAATCCGCGAATTTTCAATTCCGGCAATACCGCCCCGGAGGTTTTCGCTCGGCTTTGGGAAACGCTGGGCCAAGGCCAACCCTGGGCTGGACAATTCTGTAATCGGCGTAAGGATGGCCAAATTTTTTATGAGCATGTGCGAATCGCGCCGATTCGTGATGTCGACGGCCAAGTGACAAATTACGTCTCGGTAAAAGAAAATGTTACCGAGAAAATGCGGATAGCCAGGGAACTTGATGCCTATCGCGAACACTTGGAAGAAATGGTCGCTAGTCGGACGGTTGAGCTGGCCCATGCCAAAGATGCTGCCGAAACGGCAAATGTCGCCAAGAGCGCGTTCCTGGCTAATATGAGCCATGAAATCAGAACGCCAATGAATGGCGTGATGATGCTGACGCACCTACTGATGCAAACGCCGCTCAACCCCAATCAGCAGGACAAAATGAGCAAAGTGGTGGACTGCGCAGAACACTTGCTGGCCGTCATCAACAATATTCTCGATATCTCGAAAATTGAAGCTGGCAAACTGAGCCTTGAGGTAAGCCAGTTTTCACTGCGCGAAATATCAGGGCGGGCGATCACCATGATTCAGGCCAAGGCGGCGGATAAAGGCTTGAAACTCAGAATACTGATTGATCCAGTCTTGCCGGTTCAGGTCAGTGGCGATGCAACTCGGGTTAGCCAGGCATTGCTCAACTATCTCAGTAACGCCCTTAAATTCACCGAGCAGGGTGAAATTGTCCTGCAGCTTGAGCAATTAGCCGCAGATCAAAAACAGATCAGTGTGCGCTTCTCGGTGACCGATACCGGTGTGGGCATTGACCAAGAGGCAATGGGCCGTCTCTTCCAGAATTTTGAGCAAGCCGACAATTCAACCACCCGTAAATTTGGCGGTTCCGGACTCGGACTTTCTATCACCAGGCATCTCGCCAAAATGATGGGTGGTGAAACAGGTGCGGAAAGCGAACCAAAAAAAGGCAGCAAATTCTGGTTTACCGCAACATTTGAATGCGCGGAGGCTATTGTTGCTAACAGTGCCGCAGTTTTGCCTGCCATTTCTGCACTGGCAGCCGATGTCTTGTTGGAACGCGACTTCAAGGGAACGCGAGTGCTGCTTTGCGAGGACAATCCGATTAATCAGGAGATTATTGCCGAGTTGCTGGCCGATATCGGGTTTGTTGTCGATGTCGCAGAAAACGGAGCAGTGGGTATCGGCATGGCGGCACAAAACACCTACAACCTGATCTTGATGGACATGCAGATGCCGGTGGTTGATGGATTGGAGGCAACCCATGAGCTGAGACGGATGCCTGGCTATGAAACGACACCGATTGTGGCAATGACCGCCAATGCCTTTGCCGCCGACCGCGAAGCCTGTTATCTGGCCGGCATGGATCAGTTTGTTACCAAGCCGGTCAACCCGGAGGCATTGTTTGAACTGATTTATGGCCTCCTCAATCGGCGCCGAAACTTGTCGTTTTAAAAAATTGGCCAGAGGCCAAATCGAGGGGGCGATTATGCAAGCTGCTATCCATCATCTGATGGCCAATGATAACAACAGGGTAGCTATGCTACAGGCGGAGTTGCGCGCCGCAACGCGCGATCTGCATCATCGGCTTGATCACCATGCCTTACTGGCGCCTTTGGTTCGTTCGGGATTGTCTATGGCCGATTACGGCTTGGCCCTGCAGGCGCTGTACGCCATTAACGCGCCTACAGAAAGAGCTATTTCTGACTATATTGATGCGCAGGGGCTACCCTTCAATTACGCCGCCCGTTGTCGCATGCCCGACCTGCTGAGCGATCTCGCTTACCTCGGCTTAAGCGTTCCACCAATGGCATGGGTTGGCCCTGATCTTCACTCGCCAGGCCAGTTGGTTGGTTGCCTTTATGTTCTGGAAGGTTCTACGCTGGGCGGACGGGTGATTTTCAAGCAGTTGCAAAGCGCATTAAAACTTGACGAAGCAACGGGTGGCCGTTTTTTTGCGGGTAATGGCGATCAGACCATCCCCATGTGGCAAGCGTTTTGGGGTTTTGCGGCGGATATTTGCCCACCGGAACAACTGCCTGATGCCAGCGAGGCGGCGGCTGCATTGTTTGTCAGCATACTGGCACTCCTTGACCGGCAACGTGGTTTTTACAGCCAAGCAGCAACTGGAGACCCAGCAGGATGACCGAAATAAAAAACCCTTATAAGTATTTGACTTATAAGGGTTTTCAATGTTGGCGGAGTGGACGGGAGAAATCATCCCACTCTAAACAAACCTTAAAATTCAATTGGTTGGTAGCTTATTAATAAAATTTATTGAAAAATCTCGTTACCACAAGTGCTACCAGTGAACTCTAGCACGCTCCACAGCCATTTTTCCAAGGTCTACGCCCTCATACTTCAGGAAGGCTGTACGCCTTCTGGGCCTGTTGCTATCGCAATCCATTGTCATTTGAAGTTGTGTTTTTTATTCCATGCTTTTTTTCATGATAATGAATAATTGCTATGGCTTTTTCCAACTGTTCAGCTAATTTCTCAACTTCCCTATCCAAATTTTCATTTTTTCGCTTTATTTCTTGTAATTCAGTGGCTACCTTTACAACACGCTGATCAGCCTCTTTTTTTGCATTTTTGATGGCGTTTTCGCGCTTTTTTCTTTCATCGTCTGCTTTTTTCTCGGCGTTAGCCATTTCTTTTAGAACTTCGGCAGTTGGTTGATGTAATCCACCCAATAAACCTGAAAAAAATTGCCCAACTTTATTACCGAGTTCCTCGGCTTCTTTTAATTTAATATCAGATTCAATCTGAACTTTCTCTTTTCCTCTTTTGTAACCAGCTTGATAGCCTTTTTCAGCCACTTTTTTAGAGTCTGCAAAAAATTCAGCTTGTTTCTGTTCAGCTACCCAAGCTTTACGACTCAAACGACGA
>JBDKHF010000012.1:0-24376 GCA_039797825.1 Pseudomonadota bacterium
ATCGACAACCATGCGGTGCGTGATTCGCAGATTGCCCGCCTCAAGAATATCCGCGCCAGCCGTGATAGCGCTGCCGTTAATGTGGCTCTGGTGGCGTTGACCGCAGCAGCCGAGTCCGGCAACGGCAACCTGCTCGATCTCGCGGTCAAGGCTATGCGTTTGCGCGCCACCGTCGGTGAAGTGTCCGATGCGCTGGAAAAGATTTTTGGGCGTTTCCGCGCCAACAACCAAACCATTTCCGGTGTTTACGGAGGCGTTGTGGAAGGTCAGGAAAGCTGGGAAGTGATCAAGGCCGATATTGCCAAATTCGCTGAAGAAGAAGGCCGCCGTCCGCGCATCATGATCGCTAAACTCGGTCAGGATGGCCATGATCGTGGTGCCAAGGTGGTCGCTACCGCCTTCGCCGATCTCGGCTTTGACATCGACATGGGCCCGCTCTTTCAGACGCCGGAAGAGGCGGCGCGTCAGGCTATTGAAAACGACGTGCATGCGATTGGCGTTTCTTCACTGGCCGCTGGTCACAAGACACTGTTGCCGACCTTGGTCAATGCGTTGAAGGAACAGGGTGCCAACGACATCATCGTCTTTGCTGGCGGCGTGATTCCGGCTCAGGACTATGACTATCTCTATGCAGCGGGTGCCAAGGCCATCTTCGGGCCGGGGACGCGGATCGAGGATTCTGCGCGCAAGGTGATGGAAGAAATTCGCAAGGCGCGCGGCTAAGTCAGGGATGAAGCTGAGCGAGGTACCGGTTTTGGTCCATACGCTTTCGTCTGCCGATCAGTCGCTGGTCGACGGCGTGCTTGCCGGTCAGCGCCGTGCGCTGGCCAAGGCGATCACGCTGATTGAATCGACGCGTGCCGATCATCAGCAGCGCGCGCAGCTGGTGCTGAATGCCGTTTTGCCAAGTACTGGTAACGCGATTCGCATCGGAATTTCCGGTGTGCCGGGCGCCGGTAAATCGACCTTTATCGAAGCGCTCGGTGTCTGGCTGATTGAGCAAGGGAAAAAGCTGGCGGTTCTGGCGGTTGACCCTTCCTCTTCGGTTTCCGGCGGCTCAATTCTTGGCGACAAGACGCGGATGGAACAGCTCGCGCAACGCGAGGAGGCATTCATTCGCCCCAGCCCGTCTTCCGGTTCGCTGGGCGGTGTTGCCGAAAAATCACGTGAAGCCATGCTGCTCTGCGAAGCGGCTGGCTACGATGTGATCATCATTGAAACCGTTGGCGTCGGTCAGTCGGAAACGACGGTGGCTGGCATGGTCGACATGTTCTGCCTGCTGCAATTGCCGAATGCTGGCGATGATTTACAGGCGATCAAAAAAGGCATTGTTGAAATCGCCGATATGGTGGTTATCAACAAGGCGGATATCGACAAGCAGGCTACCGCTGTCGTCCGCGCCCAGTGGCGCAATGCGCTGCACATGCTGCGCCCGGCCTCACCGAATTGGGCGCCACCGGTGATTGCCTTGTCCGCCTTGCACAAGGAAGGCATTGTCGATTTTTGGGAGCAGGTTGAGAAATACCAGGCTGCGCTGAAACCGACCGGCGAATTTGCCGCCAAGCGCCAGCATCAGTCGCTGAGCTGGATGTGGCAAATGATCGACTCCGGCTTGCGCCTACATTTTCGTAATCACCCGCAGGTGCAGGAAAACCTGCCGGCGCTGACCCTTTCTGTCGAAAAAGGAAATACGACCCCGGCAGCTGCCGCGTATGCCTTGCTCGATTATTTGAAACACTGATTTTCTTTGAATTACCCGCACCACTAAGGGAGTTTTCTATGCATGACATCATCCGCCAGCTGGAAAAAAAGCGTGAAATGGCCCGCCTCGGCGGTGGCCAGAAGCGCATCGATAGCCAGCATAAAAAGGGCAAACTAAGCGCCCGTGAACGTATTGAGCTACTGCTTGACCCGGATTCATTTGAAGAATGGGATATGTTCAAGGAGCATCGCTGTACCGATTTCGGTATGGATCAGGCCGAGAAAATTCCCGGTGACGGTGTCGTGATTGGCTATGGCACGGTCAACGGTCGTTTGGTCTTTGTTTTCTCGCAGGACTTCACCGTTTTCGGTGGTTCGTTGTCGGAAACCCATGCCGAGAAAATCTGCAAGGTGATGGATCAGGCGATGAAAGTTGGCGCGCCGGTGATCGGCCTCAACGACTCGGGCGGTGCGCGGATTCAGGAAGGCGTTGCCTCCCTCGGTGGCTACGCTGACGTGTTCCAGCGCAACGTGATGGCCTCCGGCGTCGTGCCGCAGATCTCGATGATCATGGGCCCCTGCGCCGGTGGCGCGGTTTACTCGCCGTCGATGACTGACTTCATCTTTATGGTGAAAGACTCTTCCTACATGTTCGTGACCGGTCCGGAAGTCGTCAAGACTGTGACCCACGAAGATGTGACCGCCGAAGAGCTGGGTGGTGCCGTGACCCACACGACCAAATCCGGTGTCGCCGATCTGGCCTTCGAGAATGACGTCGAAGCGCTTTCCATGCTGCGCCGCTTCATGAATTTCCTGCCGGCCAATAACCGCGAAAAGCCGCCGGTCACGCCGACCAACGATCCGGTCGATCGCATGGACTACTCGCTCGACACGCTGGTGCCGGACAACGCCAACAAGGCGTACGACATGAAGGAACTGATCGTCAAAGTGGTCGACGACAATGATTTCTTCGAGCTGCAGGCTGACTACGCCAAGAACATTATCATCGGCTTTGGCCGTGTTGATGGTCACCCGGTCGGCATCGTCGCCAACCAGCCGCTGGTGCTGGCCGGCTGTCTCGATATCAAATCCTCGATCAAGGCCGCTCGTTTCGTCCGCTTCTGCGATGCCTTCAATATTCCGGTCGTCACCTTCGTCGATGTCCCGGGCTTCATGCCGGGCACCACGCAGGAATACGGCGGCATCATCAAACACGGTGCCAAGCTGCTTTACGCTTACGCCGAGTGCACCGTGCCAAAGGTCACCATCATTACCCGCAAGGCCTACGGTGGCGCTTACGACGTGATGTCCTCCAAGCATCTGCGCGGCGATGTCAATATCGCCTGGCCGTCGGCTGAAATCGCGGTGATGGGGCCGAAGGGCGCGGTTGAAATCATTTTCCGCGAGGAAAAGAATAACCCGGCCAAGCTGGCCGAGCGTGAAGCCGAGTACAAGGAAAAGTTTGCCAATCCGTTTGTCGCCGGTGCGCGTGGCTTCATCGACGACGTCATCATGCCGCACGCAACGCGCAAGCGGATTGCACGTTCGCTGGCCATGTTGCGCGATAAGAAACTCGAAAACCCGTGGCGCAAGCACGGCAACATTCCGCTGTAAGCGTCAGGGAGAAAAATACTATGTTTAAGAAAATACTGATTGCCAACCGTGGCGAAATTGCCTGCCGCGTTATCAAAACCGCTCGCAAAATGGGCATCCTGACGGTTGCGGTTTATTCCGAAGCCGACAAGGATGCGCTGCACGTCGATCTGGCTGACGAAGCCGTCTGTATCGGCCCGGCGGCCTCCAAGGAATCCTACCTGGTCGCCGACAAGATCATTGCCGCCTGCAAGCAGACCGGCGCTGAAGCGGTGCATCCCGGTTATGGCTTCCTGTCGGAGAACTCCGAGTTCTCGCGTCGTCTGGAAGAGGAAGGCGTCAAATTCATCGGCCCGAAGCATTATTCGAGCAGCAAGATGGGCGACAAGATCGAGTCCAAGAAGCTGGCACTCGAAGCCAAGGTCAACACCATCCCTGGTTACAACGCGGCGATTGCCGGCCCGGCAGAGGCGGTTGAAATTGCCAAGGGCATCGGTTATCCGGTGATGATCAAGGCTTCGGCTGGTGGTGGTGGCAAAGGTCTACGTGTTGCTTTCAATGACCAGGAAGCCTTTGAAGGCTTCGCCTCCTGCGTCAATGAAGCCAAGAACGCTTTTGGTGATGACCGCGTCTTCATCGAAAAGTATGTGCTGGAACCGCGCCACATCGAAATTCAGTTGATTGGTGACTCTTTCGGCAACTACGTTTACCTGAACGAGCGTGACTGCTCGATCCAGCGCCGGCACCAGAAGGTCATCGAAGAGGCGCCGTCGCCCTTCGTTGATCCGGCCATGCGCAAGGCCATGGGCGAGCAGGCTGTTGCCCTGGCCCGTGCCGTAAATTACGAATCGGCCGGTACGGTTGAATTCGTGGTTGGTGCCGACAAGAGCTTCTACTTCCTGGAAATGAACACCCGGCTGCAGGTGGAACATCCGGTGACCGAACTGATCACCGGCGTTGATCTGGTCGAACTGATGATCCGTGTTGCCTACGGTGAAAAGTTGCCAATCACGCAGGACGACGTTCAGCTTAACGGCTGGTCGATGGAATGCCGGATTAACGCAGAAGACCCGTTCCGCGGCTTCCTGCCTTCCACCGGTCGTCTGGTCAAGTTCCAGCCGCCAATGGAAACCACTGATGCTAACGGCACGACCCGCGTCGATACCGGTGTTTACGACGGTGGCGAAATTTCGATGTTCTACGACTCGATGATCGCCAAGCTGATCGTCCATGCCAAGGATCGCAATAGCGCCATTGAGCGTATGCGCGATGCGCTGAACGGCTTCGTTATCCGTGGTATTTCCTCGAACATTCCGTTCCAGGCGGCGCTGATGCAGCACAAGCGCTTCCAGTCCGGCAACTTCAACACCGGTTTCATCGCCGAAGAGTACCCGACCGGCTTTGATGCTTCGATGGTGCCGCATGATGATCCGGCCCTGCTGGTGTCCGTCGCCGCTTATGTCTATCGCGCCTTCACCGATCGTTCAGCCTCGATCACCGGCCAGTTGCAGGGCCATGAGCGTTTGGTCAGCGACAAATGGATGGTGGTTCGCCTGAATCCTGAAGGCAATGAGCATCACCCGGTGATGGCGACGCTGGTTACTGGTGGCTACGACATCGAGTACATGGGCAAGCACTACGAACTGCGCTCCAACTGGAAACTCGGTGAGTCGCTGTTTGTCGGTACTTGTAACGGCCAGGATTTCACGTTGCAGGTTGAGCGTCACAAGACTCGCTATAGCCTGTTCCACTGGGGCACCCGTGCCGATTTCATGGTGATGAGCGCCCGTGCTGCTGAATTGCTTGCTCTGATGCCCGAAAAGCAGGCGCCTGATCTTTCCAAGTTCCTGATTTCGCCGATGCCCGGTCTGCTGCGCGAAGTCGCGGTTACGGTCGGTCAGGAAGTCAAAGCCGGTGAAAAGCTGGCGGTGATCGAAGCCATGAAGATGGAAAATATCCTCAAGGCGGATCAGGACTGCAAGGTCAAGAAAATCTCCGCTGCCGCAGGTGAGAGCTTGACCGTTGATCAGATCATCATCGAGTTTGAATAAAGCCTGTTAGCCGCTGAATTTTTAACTAAATTTGGCGGTTGACCGCAAGCTTTCAAAAAACCCATCTCCGGATGGGTTTTTTTGGCTCAAGTGTCAGTGCAAAGATAACGCACGAAATCCGTGCCGCGTTCGCTGACCTCTATCGGCGTCAGTTGGGCTGGGCTGGTTTCTTCCAGGTTCAGACTGACATTGAGTTTGATCCCGGCGTTGCTTGGCGCAATCAGGTAAGTCTTCTCGCCACGAATCAGCGTGAAGACCGGGATGCTCGATTGGGGGCCGCTGGCGCGTTTAATGGTGCCCGCGCTAACTTGTTCCGGATACCAGCTAAGTTGCGCCCGTAAGGCGCCATCGCTGGCTGAGCGCAGACCGAGCAGCACACCCAGGCGCGGGCCGTTCTCGCTGGCGGTGGCGACCAGGCAGGGGCTCAGGTGTCGTTCACCAGCCTCAAGGGGGCGCATGGCGAGGCCATCCAGCAAGGTCCATGCTTCACTCGGGACGTCGACTTTGTGCACTGCATTGGGCAGATGAGAGAGGCGGTCAAACCCGAACATGGCAACTCGCTGGTGAGAGATTGTCGCGCTTTTGGCCCCAAGTCCCTGCGAGTTGAGTGGTTTGCCTGAAAACAAGGTGTAGGCGTTTTCGCTGCCAAAAGTCAGTGCCAGTTCACCGACTTCAGTCGCTGGTGTGCTGTTGCGCTGGCTCAGGCAGATGTGCATGTCGTGCAGGAGCCGAATGCAGGCAGCGCTGGAAAGTTCGCGTCCGAGTTTCAGGTTTTCGGGTGATTCGCCGGCTTGCAAGGCTTCGATCCGGTTGCGGATTTTACGGATGATGGGGCGCACGTCGAGGTAGCCAGGCAGGGCTTCGGGAATTGGTCCACCAAACAGCTGATCAAGCATTATTGCTTGGGCTTTGGGGTCGCTGTCCGGAATCGTCTGGAAATTGGCCAATTCACGCCAGCGACCAAGCGCGCGATTGGCGACCGCCAATTGATGCGCTGAGAAGCGATACGGCTCAATCAGGCGCAGCAAAAAAGCCCAGGCAACGTGGCCGGCGATGTTCGATTCACCCTGGTGGCGCAAATCCGGATCAACGACCGGCAGGCGTTGCAAGCTGGCTCGTTCGGCCTGTTCAAGGATGGCGAAGAGCAAGCGGTCAAGCAGCACGGGGCATTCCTGCGCGGCCTGCAGATGGCAATATTCGGCCAGGCGAATCGACGATGCCGCCTGATGCAGTGGTAGCAAGCGTTCAGCCGGTGCAAAGTGCGGGGCCCTGCGCAGGTAGGCGATTCCAAGCTGGGTCCAAAGCTGGCGAGCTGCTTCAAATATTTTTTGATCAGCCGTTGTCATCGGCAGTGGTTTGCGCAGGTAACGTGGCTCAAGTGATGCCTGAATACCGTTGGCGGCGCTTTTCAGGATATTGAGGAGCGGCAATGTTTCTAGCGGAGGCAAGGCGCCGCCATCAAGTGCTTCGATCTGATTGAGCAGGATGCTTTGCATCTGTACGGGGTCGGCTTGCGGCTGCCTCGCCAGCCAGGCACGGGCATTCTCCGGATTGCTGAAAGCCAGCTGCCTGTTATTGCGCGGCGGAGGGAAGTCTAGCCAGTGCATAAGATCTGCTTTCAGATTATCATTTTGCCATGAGTGGATTTGAACATTACGGCACAGAACTGGCAAACCTTGACCACGAAATTCGTCATTACGCGGCAGTGTGCGGCGTTGATCTGGCGAACCGAGGGGAAATTGAGGCTTGTCTGCGGAATCATCATGACTCCTGGGTCAGCGACAAGGCGCGGGAAAATTTACATGGCTTGCTGATCTTGCGCATCAAGCTGGAGGCGGAGATGGTGACGCTTGGCTTTACGCCACCGCCACTCATCCCGCCGCTACCTGTCGATAGTTGATCAGCCGTCCGCGTTGATGCGAGTGATCAACGCTTGTAGCGTGTTTTCAGCCTGATCATTTTCGACCTGACAGGTGCCAGCTGCGTGGTGACCACCGCCGCCATATTGCAGCATCAATTCGCCAACATTGGTTTTGCTGCTGCGATCAAGAATCGATTTGCCGGTCGCAAAAACCGTATTCTGCTTCTGTACGCCCCACATGACGTGGATCGAAATATTCGTTTCCGGGAACAGGGCATAGATCAGAAAGCGATTGGCGGCCCAGATGGTTTCCTCATTGCGCAGATCCAGCACAACCAGATTTTGATGCACTTTAGCGCAGCGCTGAATCTGTTCACCAGCTTTCTGCTTCTGGTCAAGGTAGAGATCAACGCGTTCCTTGACATCGGGTAGTGCAAGAATTTCATCAATGTTGTGATTGCGGCAATATTTGATCAAATCCATCATCAGTGTGTAATTACTGATCCGGAACTCGCGGAAGCGGCCCAGCCCGGTGCGGGCATCCATCAGGTAATTGAGCAGCACCCAACCGGTCGGGTTGATGATTTCATCACTACTGAATTGCGCTGAATCGGCCTTGTCGACCGCATCCATCATCTCGGCAGTGATCGTTGGCATCGCATTCTTTCCGCCGTAGTAGTCATAGACCACACGCGCTGCGGAGGGGGCTTTTGGATCGATGATGTGATTCTTGCGCTCACCGGTATTGCGGATGGTTTCCGAAAGGTGGTGGTCAAAAGAAAGGTGGGCGGCAGCAACGTAAGGCAGATTGGTGGTTATGTCGCGCGCGGTGATCTCGATTTTGCCATCCTGCATATCCTTGGGGTGGACAAATTTGATGTCGTCGATCAGCTCAAGTTCGTTGAGCAATACGGCGCAAACCAGGCCGTCAAAGTCGCTGCGGGTAACAAGGCGGAATTTTTCCTGGCTCATGCGGTTTCATCTCCAATGACTGGTTATGCAGATAATTAGAGCATATCAAGCGCGGCCTTGCTGTGACTTTTCTGGCATATTGTTGTTAATTCATTGATTCCGGGGTCAATGACCGTCGAACAACTTAGCCGCGTATGGTCAGTGCATTAACCGGGCAGGGCGCAATGCAGGCGCCGCAGCCGGTGCATTTTTCCGGATCGATCTCGGCCAGCGGGCTACCACCCAAGCGCGGTGTGAAACGGATGGCGCGAGTGTCGCAATAATCGCCGCAGACACGACACTCAACGCCTTTCAAGGGCAGGCAACTTTGGCCGATCAGGGCTTTGTAGGCCCACGGCGCTTGCTCGTCGGTTTTGCGGGCAAGTGCGAGAGGCTTACAACTGGTCACGCAATCAGCGCAAAAAGTGCATTCGCCACGGCTGAAATCGACTGTTGGGAAACCGCCGTCACCGGCAACGATGATTTGTTCCGGGCAGGCGCTCAGGCAATCGTTGCAGCGGGTACAGCGATCCGTGAACTCACTTTCCGGTAGTGCCCAGGGCGGACGATTTTCAGCCTTGGGGCGCGGTCGACCGCGAAAGAAGCCCCGCCGGCTGGCATCAACCACGAATTACTTGCCCGCCTTCATCTTGTCGATGCCACTGCGCAACATCTGGTCGATTTCCGAACCCGGCTCGACTTGCGGCAGCAGGGATTCCCAGTAGGCGATGCCCTTCTTGTTGTCGCCAGCTTCCATCGCCGCGGCGCCGGCCAGGAAGAGTGAATGCGGATGCTTGGGGTCCAGCTTGAGGGCGCGTTCGACCAGCTGCATCGGCTTTCCCTTCAGGCCCTTGCCCTTGCTGGCCATGGCGATAGTTTCAGCGTAGCTGGCGAGCAGATCAGGGTCTTCGTTGACCAGCTTTTCGGCCTTGCTGTAGGCGTTGGCGGCCTCTTCAAAGCGGCCCAGGTTTTTGTAGGAACGCGCCAGCATCAGCCAGCCCTTGAGGTCATCCGGGTTGGCTGCTAGTTTCTCGGCGAGCTTGGCGACCATGCCGTTGATTTGTTCCTGCGTCATCTTGGGCGGGGCGCTGGTTTGCGCTGGGTCGAGCGCCCGCGGGTTGCCGAGCAGGGCGTAACCGGTGACGGCAAGAATCGGCATTAACAGCAACAGGGTGACGGCCAGCTTGCGGCTCGGGCCATGGCTGCTGGTTTCGGCGGCGCTTTCCGGTTCGATCTCTTCGAGCAGACGGCGCTGAACTTCGGCTTTGGCTTGTTCGAAGTTGGCATCGGACAGGTTGCCTTCGGCTTTTTCGCGCTCAAGATCGGCGACCTGGTCGCGGAAAATGTCGAGATTCATTTCCTTGCGGTTGGTCTTGGTTTTCGGTGCGCGCAGGCCGAGCCAGAGCGGCGGCAATACAAGGATGGCAACCACCACAATCATCAGGGTGGCGAGAATGGCAAACTGGGTCATTTAGAGTTGATTTCCTTGAGCAGTGCGTCGGCACGGCTGGCTTCATCGGCGGAGAGCGGCGTCGCTTCGTTAATGCGCTTCGCGCGCTGGCGCAGGTAGCGTTGCAGGGCAAAGAGGCCGAGCAGTAACAGGGCGATCGGGCCGCCCCAGAGGAGCAGGGTGATGCCTTTAACCGGCGGGCGATAGAGGACGAAATCACCGTAGCGGGTGACCATGAAATCGACGATTTCCTTGTCGCTCTTGCCATCCTTGATCATGCTGCGTACTTCGCGGCGTAGATCCTGAGCCAGTTCGGCATTTGAGTCAGCGATGGTTTGGTTCTGGCAAACCAGGCAGCGCAACTCTTCGGAAAGCTTCTGCAGGCGCTTTTCGGCGACAGGGTCAGTGGCTAAAGCAGCTTCGGTAGTGCTTGAGGCAAAGGTCACGGTCGACACGAAAACCAGCGCAAAAATCAGGGCACGAGCGATCATTTATTCAACTCCGCCAGCAGCGGCATGATTTTCTTGCCCAAGATTTCTGGTGTGATTGGCCCAGTGTGCTTCATGCGGATCACGCCGGCCTTGTCGATCACATAAGTTTCCGGCACGCCATAAACGCCGTAGTCGATACCGATGCGGCCATCGAGATCCATCACCGTCATCTGGTACGGATCGCCGTGATCAGCCAGCCATTTGTTGGCGCGCTGGAAGGCGAGTTTTTTCTCTTCGTCGGCCGGCATCTTGCCCATATCAAAACCGCCATCACCACGCACTTCCTTGTAGTTGAGGCCAATCAGCGGCACATCGACTTTTTTGGAAAACTCGACCAGCACCGGGTGTTCCTGGCGGCAGGAAACGCACCACGAGGCCCAAACGTTGAGCAGCCAGACCTTGCCCTGCATGTCTTTCGGGCTGAGCGTTTTATCCGGCGTGGCGAGGATATTCAGCGTGAAGGCCGGCGCCGGTTTGCCGACCAGTGGTGAGGGAACATCCCGCGGATTGAGACCGAGGCCGACGGCGAGCAGGGCGACGAGGGCAGCAAAGCCGCCGAGAATCCAGAAATAACGGTTCATGCTTGTTGGCTTCCAGCAGGCGTAGTAACGGTTGATGCGCTGCGCGATTTAATGCGGTAGCGGCGGTCGAGCATGGCCAGCAGGCCGCCCAGTGCCATTAGCGCACAGCCGCCCCAGATCCAGTCGACGAAGGGTTTGTAATAGACGCGCACCGCCCATTCGCCTTCCGGCTTGTCGCGATCAATCGGTTCGCCGAGCGAAACATAAACATCGCGCAGGATGCCGGCGTCGATCGCTGCTTCAGTCATCGGCATTTGCGAGGAATGATAGTTGCGCTTTTCCGGATTCATTTTGCGCACGAATTTGCCGTTGACCGCAAGATCGAAGTCGCCCTGCGCCGCGAGGTAATTCGGGCCTTCGACCGCTTTTACGCCATTGAAGGTGAAGTGATAACCGGCGACATCAACGCTTTCGCCGGGCGCCAGTTTGATGTCTTTTTCATCCTGATAGCTGGAAACCATCGTCACGCCGACGACGAATACTGCAATGCCGAGGTGTGCGACGTGCATGCCAAAGAAACTGCGCGGCTGCCGCAGCGCGGCGCTCAGGAAAGATTGCTCGCCGCGTGTTTTCTGAACGCGACCGACAAAGTTGATCAGGCCGGAAAAGACGATCCAGCTGGCGAGTAGCAAGCCTAGCGCGGTGAAGGCGTTCCAGTTGCCATAAAGCAGCGGAACGACGATGGCGACGATAATCGCTGCGGCAAAAGCCCAGCGCACGGTGCGCAGGATTTCCGGAATCGACGCATCTTTCCAGTTGGCGAAGGGGCCGATGCCCATCAGAAAGAGCAGCGGGGTCATCACCGGCACAAAGACCGCGTTGAAATACGGTGGGCCGACGGAGATTTTTCCCAGCGCTAGTGCATCAATCAGCAGCGGATACAAGGTGCCAAGCAGCACCGTGGCGCAGGCGACGCCGAGCAGCACGTTGTTGGTGAGCAGCATCGATTCCCGCGAAATCAGCGCGAAGCGCCCGCCCAGCCCAACCTTGGGCGCGCGCCAGGCAAACAGCGCCAGCGAGCCGCCAATGACGGCGATCAGGAAAATCAGGATGAAAATGCCGCGTCGCGGGTCGGTGGCGAAAGCGTGTACCGAAGTTAGCACGCCGGAACGGACCAGGAAGGTGCCGAGTAGCGAGAGCGAGAAGGCGGAAATCGCCAGCAATACCGTCCAGTTCTTGAAGCTGCCACGTTTTTCGGTAACCGCCAGCGAATGAACCAGCGCCGTGCCGACCAACCAGGGCATGAAAGAAGCGTTTTCGACCGGGTCCCAGAACCACCAGCCGCCCCAACCCAGTTCGTAATAAGCCCACCACGAGCCCATTGCGATACCAAGTGTCAGGAAGACCCAGGCGGCGGTTGTCCATGGGCGTGACCAGCGCGCCCAGGCGGCGTCAAGCTGACCGGAGAGCAGCGCAGCGATGGCGAAGGCGTAGGCGACCGAGAAGCCAACGTAGCCCATGTAGAGCAGTGGCGGGTGGATGACCAGACCGAAATCCTGGAGCAGCGGGTTGAGGTCGCGTCCTTCAGCAGCGCCCGGCAGCAGGCGGTCGAAGGGGTTGGAGGTAATCAGGATGAACAGCAGGAAGCCGAAGGCGACCAGCCCGAGCGTACCCAGAACGCGGGCTACCATGGTTTCCGGCAGTTGGCTGGAGAGCATGCGGACGGCGAAAGCCCACCAGGTCAGCATCAGCATCCAGAGCAGGAGCGAGCCTTCGTGGCCGCCCCAGACGGCGGCGACACGATATTGCAGCGGCAGCAGCGAATTGGAGTGCTGAGCGACGTAGACCACGGAAAAATCGTTATTGACGAAGGCATGGACCAAGCAGGCGAAGGAGAAGGTCACCAGCAGCGCCAGCGCCGAAGTGGCCGGGCGGGCGACAGCGACCCAGCTCATCCGGCGGTTGTGGGCGCCAAGTAAAGGCAGGGTGCCGAGAATCAGGGCGACCAGTGCAGCAAGGATTAACGCGAAATTACCGAGTTCGGGGATCATGTTTAGTAGCTTGCTCCGGGTTTGGCCGGGGTGCCGGCTGCTTCTGCTGCTTTTTTATCTGCCCGATTGCCGGCATCGTTCAATGCCTTGGCAGCTTCCGGTGGCATGTAGTTTTCGTCGTGCTTGGCCAGCACTTCGTTGGCGGTAAACGTCCCGTCAGCGGTCATTTTGCCTTGGGCAACGGCGCCTTTACCTTCCTTGAACAGGTCGGGCAGGATACCTTTGTAGTTCACCGTGATGTCTTTTTCGGTATCGGTGACGATGAAGGCGATTGTTACGCCGTCCGCCTGGCGTTTGATGCTGCCTTCCTTGACCAGGCCGCCGATGCGGAAGACCTTGCCTTGCGGTGCCTTGCCGGCGGCAACGTCAGTGGGTGAGATGTAGAGGGCGATATTGCTGTTCAGCGCGTTGAGGACGAGCGCGGCGATGATGCCGAGAATGGCGAGCGCGCCGCCGATCAGGGCAAGTTTCTTGTGACGGGATTTCATTCAGTGGTATTCCTGTTTTCAGCGCGGATCTGGCGCTTGAGGCGGGCGATGGTGGTCTTATGATTGCGTGCAGCGACAATCGGTTCAATTGCCATGATTAATAGCGTGGCGCCGAACGAGCCCCAGACGTAAAAACCGTAGCCGCCCATGGCGATAAAGTCGGAAAAGCTGGCCCAATGGATCATTTTTCACCCCCGCTCAGCAGCGCTTTGACCCATTCAGTATTGCGTTCGCGTTCGAGCATGATGGTCCGCACGCGCATGAAGGCGACGGCGATTGAATACATCCAGAAACACATCGCCATCAGCAGCATGCCCCAGAGCATGGTGGTCGCCATCGACGATTTGGCGAGATTGACGCTGGAGCCCTGGTGCAGCGTGTTCCACCATTTGACCGAAAAATAGATGATCGGGATGTTGACCACGCCAACCAGCAGCAATAGCGCACCGGCCTTGTCGGAACGGCGGCTGTCGTCGATGGCTGCGGTCAACGCCATATAACCGATATAAAGGAAAAGCAGGATCAACTCGGAAGTCAGGCGCGCATCCCAGACCCACCAGGCGCCCCACATCGGTTTGCCCCACAGGGCGCCGGTCAGTAGCGAAAGGAAAGCCATCAGCGCGCCGGTCGGGGCCAGGGCCTGCGCCATCATGCCCGAGAGCCGCGTATTGAAGGCGAGGCCGATGGCGGCCCAGAAGGCCATCACCAGATAGATGAACATCGACATCCAGGAAGCAGGAACGTGGATGAAGATGATCCGGTAGCCTTCGCCCTGCTGGAAATCGGTCGGTGCGACGAGCATGCCGAGCCACAGGCCAGCCAGCCCAAAGACCACGGAAATGGCGGCAAAGTAGGGAATCATTGCGCCGGCCAGTGGGTAAAACGTCGCGGGCGAAGCATAACGGTAGAGATTAAAGCGATCTTTCATTCGAGGGCTATCTTCAAGGCGGCGGCTGTTGCCCAGGGGGCGAAGCCTAGTGAGGCAAAAGTCAGGGCGGCGAGCAGGGAAAGGTGACCTTCTCCCCCGAGTCCGGTCACCGTCGCGTCAACCGCGCCAGCGCCGAATATTAACACCGGGATGTAAAGCGGCAGGACGAGCAGGGAAACCAGCACACCGCCACCGCGCAAGCCAAGGGTCAGGGCGGCGCCAATCGCACCAATGCCGGACAGAGCCGGGGTGCCGATCAGGATGGCAAAAGTCAGGACAATTAGCGCATCAGTCGATAAATCAAACTGGATGCCGAGCACCGGCGCGACCAGAGCGAGCGGCAAGCCGGAAACCAGCCAGTGAGCGATCACTTTGCCGGTAACCACCAGCCCTAAAGGATGTGGGGCAAGGGCAAGTTGTTCGAGCGTGCCGTCGCGATGGTCGTCGGCGAACAGGCGCGGTAGCGAAAGCATGGTGGCGAGCAGGGCGGCAACCCACAAGACGCCGGGGGCGAGCTTGCGCAACAAGTCAGGTTCCGGGCCGATGCCGAGCGGAAACAGGCTGACGACGATGATGAAGAAAAACAGGGCCGAGACAATATCCGCCTGGCGGCGCATGGCCAGCTTGAGATCGCGGCCGATGACGGCGCTGATGATCTTGAACATCAGGAAAGGCGCAATTCGCGCACCGTGCCGGCCGGGATGTCGACCAGTTGGTGGGTGGTCATGACGGCCAATCCCCCGCGTTGCAGGTGGCCGGAAATAATGCCCGCCAGCCAGTCGACCGCAGCCACGTCGAGCGCAACGAAGGGTTCATCAAGGATCCACAAAGGGCGTTTTTCCTTGACCAGCCGGGCCAGCGCAACGCGGCGCTTCTGGCCTTGCGATAGATATTTGCAGGCGAGATCTTCACGCCCGGCGAGGCCGACCTGCTCCAGCGCGTCGAGCGCATCGTCATCGCTCAATTCCTCATCGGCAAGACGAGCGGCGGCGAGCAGATTTTCAAGCGGGGTCAGCTCTTCCTTGATCGCGTTCAGGTGGCCGAGGTAGCAGAGATCAGCGCGGAAATCTTCGCTATTGATCGATTGCCCTTTCCAGCGAATTTCGCCGGTTTCGGGTGGCAACAGGCCGATCAGCATGCGCAACAGGCTGGTTTTTCCGGAGCCGTTTTTGCCCTGTAAATAGAGCAGTTCCCCTGCTTCCAGCCGAAAGCCGAGGCCTGCAAACAGGCGGCGCTCGCCGCGCACGCATTCCAGATTGTCAGCTTCAAGCATTTTGGGGAAAACCGAAATAAATCAGCGGCAAATTATGAACGCGCGAGTGTACCGGCAGATTGAGCAGAATCAAAATTCGCAATTGTTGTCGGGGGAATTGAAAGTGTGGGGGGGTGGTGTCGACCCCAGGCCTTGCAGTCGTGCAAAACCGAAGTAGGCGAAAAGACAGAGATTTTTATGTCTTGAATTGGCTGGGGGTTTCGCCTTGCGGGCGAGCGTACTTTCTTTTGCTTCGCCAAAAGAAAGTAGCCAAAGAAAAGGCGACCCCGGGGTCGGCGCCGGGCGCTGCCCGGTTCCTTGCGCTACTCGGCAAGCCGGGCGCTTTGCCAGAACTCGCCTGCGGCTCAAACATGGCAAACCGAAATCCCCCGGCCAGCCTGCGTTGCTCAGCGCCTCTCACGGGGGGTAAAAGCGTCATGTGCCAGACTGGTATCTAAAATGTTGAATGTTGCGGTCGACCGCGAGAAAAGCCCAAATTAATAAAGCCGCGCTTCCTTAATGCCGCTGCATCTGAGTCGATAGCAGCACTTCGGCCTGAATCATCTGGATATGTTCGGTTAGAACCGAACTGGTGGTGTGCAGCTCCTCAAAGCGTGTGGCAAGCAGGGTGTGTTCGCCTGCTTTTTTCAACTCGATCAGTTCATTGCCCAATTGATGAACCCGGGCGTGCACGCTCTCGATGTTGATGTAGCTTTCAAGTTCGGCATAGCGCTGGCTGGCTGGGCCGTAGTACCAGCGCCCGAAGCGGCAACTATGATGGTTTTGCGTTGGCGCGCTGAGTAGTCCGCTATGGTCGGCGAGGTAGGTTTCCAATTTGCGCATCCAGCGGGTGTGGTCGATTTCAGCGACCAGCATGGGCAGGTCTTCACGTGCCCATTTGAAGGCAGCAATCGAACTCCATAATTCATCCGGGATAAAAACTTTGGTCCACGCCGGGAAATCTGCGCCCGGCATCGGGCGGGCGATGCCATAACCCTGGGCGAGGTCGCAGCCGAGTTGGAGCAGCACCATGCCGTGTTCGGCACTTTCGACGCCTTCGGCAATCACTTTGCGGCCAAAAGCCTTGGTCAGGCCGATGACGCCTTCGACGATGGCCAGATCGTCCGGGTCATCGAGCATGTCGCGCACGAAGGATTGGTCGATTTTCAGCGTGTCGGCTGGCAAGCGGCGGAAATAGGTGAGCGAGGAATAGCCGGTGCCGAAATCGTCGAGGGCAAAGCTGACACCGAGGCGGCGGCAGGCAACAAAAATATCGGCGGCCATTGCCATGTCGTCAAGCGCGGCGGTTTCAAGGATTTCCAGCTCAAGGCTTTCTGGTGCGATAAGCGGGTGGGCAGCGAGCAATTTGCCGAGTTTTTCGACAAAAGTGGGCGATTGCAGGTGAGCGCCGGAGATATTTACGCTCAACACCATCTTTAGCCCCTCGCTTTGCCATTGTTCAAGCTGCGTCAGCGCTTCCTCAAGCACCCATTCGCCGACCAGGATATCGACATCGCTGCCTTCGATTGCCGGGAGAAACTGATTGGGCGCGAGCAGGCCCTGTTCCGGGTGCTGCCAGCGGATCAGCGCTTCGGCGCCCAGTACGCGGCCTTCGCGCATGTTTACTTTTGGTTGGTAGTGGAGAACGAATTCGCCTTCAATCAAGCCTTGGCGAATGCGGCTGACTTCGTCGCGGCGGGCGCGGGCGCGGCGGTCGCTTTCCGGGTCAAACAGGTGGAAGCGGTTGCGCCCGGCCTGCTTGGCGGTATACATGGCTTGATCGGCGTGGCGCAGCAGGGTGTCGGCGTCCGAACCATCGGTCGGGTAGAGCGTGACGCCAATGCTGGCTGAAATGGCGATGCTGGTGCCGCTGATGGCGAAGGGTGTGGACAGCGCGGCGAGCACGCGGCTGGCAGCATGGCTGCATTCATGGACGTCGCTGATACCGGCAAAAAGCAGGACAAATTCGTCACCGCCGAGCCGGGAAACGGTGTCGCCGGCGCGCACGCACTGGCGCAGGCGCTGCGCTACTTCGATCAGCAGACGGTCACCGGCGGCATGGCCGTGTTCATCATTCACCGGTTTGAAGCCGTCGAGATCAAGGTAGCAGACGGCCAGCATTTTTTTGTCGCGCTCGGTTTGCGCCATCGCCAGTTGCAGGCGGTCAGCGAGCAAAATGCGGTTGGGCAGCTGGGTCAGGGCGTCAAAGTGCGCCAGATGTTCGAGGCGTTGCTGGTGCTGCTTGATCAGCGTGATGTCGGCAAAGATGGCGACGAAATGCGTGATTTCGTCGCTGGGATTGCGTACGCTGGAAATGGTCAGCAACTCGACAAAGATTTCACCGGATTTTTTGCGATTCCACACTTCGCCACGCCAAAAACCGACGCTGCGGATGGTTGCCCACATGGTTTTGTAGAAATCCGCATCGTGATGACCGGACTTGAGCAGGTCGGCGGCATGGCCGACGGCTTCTTCGCGCGAGTAACCGGTGAGTTCGCTGAAGGTGGTGTTGATCTCGATAATGATCCCGTGCGCATCGGTGATCATGATCCCTTCGTGGGCATTATCGAAAACGCTGGTGGCGAGACGCTGCCTTTCTTCGGCCAGCAGGCGCTGGCTGATGTCCTGCGAGATGCCGAAGATTGCCGGCTCGCCATTCCAGTAACCCATTTCAACTCGGGTTTCGACCATCAACTGCTGGCCATCGGCACGCAGAATGGGGATCGGGCAGGTATTGCGTTTGCCGGCGAGCATTTCGCTGACAACTTGTTGGGCAAAAATACGGGCTTCTGGCGGGTGGACCGTGACAATTGGCTGGCCGATCAGGGCGCCCGGCGTGTAGCCAAGTAATTCGCTGACTGCCTGATTGTGGTGAACGATGTTGCCCTGCTGGTCGATGATGAAAAGGAAATCGCGCAGCGAGTTGAACAAGCCACTGAGGTTTTGTTGCAGGTGTTTGGCTTCTTCCTGGGCATTGAGGTGGCGCAAGGCCTGGGCAAAATGAGCGCCGAGGGTTTGCAGTGCGACAAAGCTGCCGTGCGAAATTTTGCGCGTTTGTTTGCCGGCCAGATTGATACTGGCCACCGATTTTCCGTCGACCACAATCGGCAGGATCAAAAGGCAGAGGATATCTTCGGCAACCAGATGTTCCTGGCTGATCAGGCCGAGGTCGGTGCAGTGCTCGATGCCTTCGCAGCAGCTACAAACCACTTCACCTTTACGGATGATTTCGCTCTGCGCAGAATGCTCGGCGTAGGTTTGTACTTGTTCAATAAAGGCCGGCGATAGCCCATGCTGGCGAATCAATTGGTAGCCGTGGTCAGGTGTTTGCCAGTAAATGCCGCCGCTATCAAATTCGGGGTAACGCAGGGCAATGGCCAGCATGGTCGATAGCAATTCGTCGCGCTGAGCACCGGAGGCCAGCGCTTTGGCCAGATCGTTTTCAATTTCCAGACGCTGGGCGGCGGCTTTGCTTTCGCTGATATCGACCACCGAGGCGATCACAATGTGCTGGCCAAAATAGACGCTGGCATGCAGTTTGAGACTGGTCGGGAAAATCCGGCCCGTTACGTCGTGGGCCCAGAACTCGAAGGTTTCTGGTGTGCCGCTGATGGTTTTGGCGATGCTTAGATTGATCTGTTCAAAGTCATTGAGCCCGGGCGCGCCAAGTTTGCTGTAATGCTGCCCGATCATCTTTTGGCGGGGGAAGCCGCTTAGTTTTTCTGCGCCAAAATTGACATCAAGACACTTGCCATCACTGGCGATGATGAACAGAGCTTCGCGAATGCTGTTGAAAATGCCATGAAAGGTGCTCAGGCTGGCTTCCAGCCGGTTGGCGTTTTGCTGATGCGAAATGATCATCGCCGCCAACTGGGCTTGCTGTTCATGGCTGGCGCTGAACTCTTCGGCGTGATAGGCGGCAAAGGTGCCGAGGAGTTCGCCATTCGGCCCGAAAATCGGTTCCGCCCAACCGGCCAAAACTCCGTTCTCTTGAGCAAATTGGCGGAAGGCCAGCCCCTTGGGGTCGGTGAAAATGTTTTGAACTTCGACTCGCGATTGGCGGAAAGCAGCGCTGCCGGAAACGCCAACGCCTTCGGCAATGGCGATGCCATCAAGTGCTTTTTGGGCTGCTTCCGAAAGGCTGGGCGCGGCACCCAGTCGCAGGTGCTGGCCGTCGTCAGCGACCAGCAGAATCGAGCAACGCAGGCCGGGGAGTTCAGCTTCCGCCGAAAGCGCAATCAATTCGAGCAGGTTTTCCAGCCGCTCGCCACGCAGGAGACCGGCTAGCGCCGCGTTGCGCATCAGGGTGGCTTCTTCGGCGCGCTTGCTGTGCGAGATGTCGCGCGCGAAACCAACGGTGCCCATGATCTGACCAGCGCTGTTACGCACCGGGGCTTTGTAGGTTTCGTGCCAGATCCGTTGGCCGTTTTGGGTAATTTGTTCGACGACATTTTTCTTCTCGCCGCTGGCCATTACCGCGCTGTCGTCAGCCCGGAAGCGCAGGGCGAGGTCGGGCGGGAAGTAGTCGAGGTCGTTGTGGCCGATCAGCGCTTCGCAGTTTGGCGCGTTGACCGCCTCGGCAAAATGGCGATTGACTGTGAGAAAGCGCGATTCGGTGTCCTTGAGCCAGACCAGGAAAGGGAAGTTGTCGAGCAGGGCGCGTTGGTAACGTTCGTTGTGCGACAGGGTGTTCTCGTTACTGATGCGGTCGGCAAGCGCATCGTCGAGCAGGTCCATTTCGAGTGGCCGCATCAGGCTGTGTTCGGTGAGCAGGCCAATCAGATGGTGGTTGCGGTCAACCACCGCCAGATGCCGAAAACCTGAATCGAGCATGCGCTGGGCGGCGTCGGTCAGGGCGCTGTCGCTAACAATGGTGGCGATTGGCGCGGTCATCACTTCGCCGAGCGTCGGGTTGCCCTTGTCGTTGAGGTAAAGGCGAACGACGTCGCCTTCGGTAACGATACCGACCGGGGTTTTGCCGTCGACCACAACGACGCAGGTCAGGCGCACCGCTTCCATCGCGGTCAGCGCTTCTTCGAGCGTCGCCGAGGCGGGCAGGCGGGGAAAGTTGCGCTCCATTAGCGCGTCGACATTGTTGAGTTGGCGGAAGAATTCAAGCCCAAGGTGGCGGCGAATGTCGGTTTCGGCGACCACGCCGAGTGGCGCGCCTTGCGCGTCGGCAACCACCAGGTGGCGAATGCCGTGGCGTGCCGCATCGCGGTAGGCTTCACGGAAATCGCAATCAGCGCTGATCGTATGCACCGGGGCGGTCATGATCGCGGTGATCGGCAACGAGCGATCGCTGTGCTGGCGCATGGCGTGCATCATGTCGCCTTCGGTCACAATGCCAACGACTTGGTTGCGGTCAACCACAATAACTGACGAAATTTTTGCGCCAACCATCAACTGGGCGGCTTCGGCGACCGTGGCAGAAGGTGCGACGCGGTCTGCGTGGTGGGACATCAGTTCAGCAACAGTGGGCATGCGCAGATATTTATTGGCTGGTAAGTTGGTGCGGTTGAGCGGGATCAACGCAAATAAAATGGTCGAGAAACCCGACGGGTATTTAACGTTTCTCGACAATTTGAATTATAGGGTGATTTGGCTGGCGAACCGTATTCGTCCGTTGCTGAGGAGATAAGTCATGCATGAAATGTCACTGGCCGAAGGAATTTTGCAGTTGGTCGAGGAAACGGCGCAACGCGAGCAGGCGAAAACGGTGAAGACCATCGTGCTGGAAATTGGTCGCTTGTCGTCAGTCGAGCCGGAGGCGCTCAAGTTTTGCTTTGAGTCGGTGACTCGTGGCAGTATCGCGCAGGATGCTGCGCTGGAAATTATCGACGTGCCGGGGGTGGGTTACTGCCTGAGCTGTTGCGTGACGGTGATGATGGAGACGCTCTACGGCGATTGCCCGAAATGTGGCAGTTACCAGTTGCAGGCGACGGGCGGCACCGAAATGCGCGTCAAGGAAATCGAAATTTTGTAGTCAAAGCGGGAGGCAAGGCCATGTGTACAGTTTGCGGTTGCGGCGCCGGTGAAACGCGTCTTGAAGGTGATGCTCACGAGCACACGCACACTCATGAAGACGGCACGGTGCATAGTCATGCACACGAGCATCATCACGAACACGCTGTCGGTGCCGATCTCGATTACAGCACTGGCCCGGCGCGGGCGCATGTGCCCGGCTTGTCGCAATTACGCATGGTGCAGATCGAGCAGGACATTCTTGCCAAAAATAATACTTACGCCGCCGCCAACCGTGCGTGGTTCGACGAACACGGCATCTTTGCGCTGAATCTGGTTTCCAGCCCTGGTTCGGGCAAAACGGCGCTGCTGGTCAAAACCATCGCCTTGCTCAAAGACAAGGTGGCGATCAGCGTGGTCGAGGGCGATCAACAAACCTCAAACGATGCCGAGCGAATTCGCGCAACCGGCGTTGCTGCCTTGCAGATCAATACCGGCAAGGGTTGCCATCTTGATGGCCACATGGTCGGCCATGCGCGGGAAAAATTGAAACCTGCGGATGAATCATTGTTCCTGATCGAAAACGTCGGCAATCTGGTCTGCCCGGCGGCGTTTGATCTCGGCGAACAACACAAGATCGCTATTCTTTCGGTGACCGAGGGCGAAGATAAGCCGCTCAAATATCCCGACATGTTCGCGGCGGCCGATGTGCTGTTGCTCAACAAGTGTGATCTGCTGCCTTATCTCGAATTCGATGCCGATCTGGCTGAAGCGAATGCGCGACGGGTTAATCCGCAGCTGACCATATTCCGCGTCTCAGCCAGCACCGGCGAGGGCTTGCCGGGCTGGGTTTCGTGGATTGAGTCAGGGCTTGAAATGCAGCGCGGCAAGCGGGTTGAGACGGTTGCTGCGCTAAAGGCGCGGATTACGGAACTGGAGCAGCTACTGGCCGGACACTAGTGGCGGAGATGGCGTTTTCAGGATGCGGCATTTAAATCTGCTTGCATCGCGCTGCGAGGTATTCAAGTTTGCTTTAATATCGTGAACGTTTATTAAAGAAGCTTTGCATATCATGCGCCGTACCGGTACTTACGCGACTTCCACGACCTCGGGTGAAACGGTTCAGGCCTTTGTCCCGCATGCCCTGCCACCAAGCGAGCCGGTGTTGTCGGCAAACTGTTTCGAAGCGGCCAATTGGGTGGCGGAACTGGCGCTGGCGCGTCTTGCCAGTGTCGCCGGACTGGTGTCATCAGTTGATTGGCTGCTCTATAGCGCCGTCCGCAAGGAAGCCTTGCTGACCTCCCAGATCGAGGGTACGCAAGCAACACTCGTTGACCTCTTTGACGACGAGGCGGGTTTTGCCGTGGGCAATGGCGACGATGTCGAAGAAGTCAGTAATTACCTGCGGGCATTCCGCCTGGTGCAGGACAATCTGCGCGACCCCGCAGGTTTGCCAATTAGCGTGCGTCTGCTATGCAATGCACACTGCCTGCTACTGGCTGGCGTTCGTGGTAGCGGCAAGCAACCCGGCGAATTGCGCCGCTCGCAAAACTGGATTGGCGGCACACGGCCTGGCAACGCTGCATTTGTTCCTCCGCCAGCGGATCGCGTCGCGGATTTGCTGGCCGATGTCGAGCGCTTTATCCATGCCGACTCCGACCTGGCCTTGCCACCTTTGGTCAGGATTGCACTGGTGCATGCCCAGTTTGAAACCATTCACCCCTTCCTTGATGGCAATGGCCGTATCGGCCGCTTGTTGATTGCGGCGCTGATGGAACATTGGCAACTGCTGCCCGAACCCCTGCTCTATCTCAGTGGTTACCTGAAGCAGCACCAGTCGGCGTATTACCAGGCGCTCTCGGCAATTCGCACGCAGGGCGACTGGGAAGCCTGGGTCGGCTTTTTCCTCGAAGGCGTCGCAGCCGCCGCCAGCGAAGCCGAGCGCGGCATCGTCGCCATCGCCACACTAATCAATAACGACCGCCGCCGATTACTGGCCGCCCCCAAGGCGAGTCCCGCCAGCTACCGCCTGTTTGAGAGCCTGCCCCTGATGCCACGCTTCACCATCGAACACGCGCGCCAGAAGCTCAACACCACCTTCCCCACCGCCAACGCCGCCGTCAAGCTGCTGGAAAACTTGGGCATTGTCCGCGAACAAACCGGGCAGAAGAAGAACCGGAGTTACAGTTATCAGGGGTATATCGAGTTGCTGGTGGGGTGATCGTTGCTATGGCGATATGACCGCCCCCCTGTGCCGTAAAAGTGTGTGCTTTCTGCGCATGGAGAATTAATCGATATATTGCGGTCGACCGTTGGAAAGGCCCATTTTTGAAGAATCGCCAAGCGGTGGAAGGCATGGTTTTACTGAATGCGAAGGGTAACAATCGGTCAGGAGTGTGTCGAAGCCCGATGGGCGGCTATGGTTCATCGGTTGCTGGTGACACAAGTCAGCTATTGCCCAACTGCCATTATCCGAAGCCACGGCGACAGCATTGCTAGTTCGCTTCCGTGCCTCAGCCTATCAATTTGGAAAGTTGCGGGTCATTGCGCAATAGCAAGCACCAACGGGCGACCGCCGACAGTTCCGCAGCTGGGCTGGTCATCTCGCGTACGCGGGCCCGAACTTCGGTCAGCTTCGCCTTGGCCGCCGGGTTGTTGCCAGCGCCGCAACGGGCTTTTGCCTTCGTAAAGTCGTCGATCAACCTGTCCACTTGCTGCCACACCTTGCGGCGGGCTTCTGCCAAAGGTGCATGTTCATTGAGTTTGAGCCGCTTTACCGTCTCGTTCACGCGTTCCTGCTCCCATGCGGAAGAACCCGGCATGGGAATGACCTTGCCTTCTTCGTCGAAGGCAATCAGTGCCACATCGTCGTCATCAATCGGGTCAAGCAGGTAGCGCGTTTCGGATTCTTCGCAGGGCTGTGCATGTGTGGAGCACAACGAGCCATCCTTGAGCGGAAACCAGCCACCTTTCTTGCGGTTGCCGACATTGCCGCAGACGCGGAAATTCATGTAATCGAAAGCCAGCCACCAGTAGCCATCGCGCAGGCTGGCATCCAGGGCCTTGGCCTCTTT
>JBDKHF010000013.1:0-91043 GCA_039797825.1 Pseudomonadota bacterium
TGGTGCAGCCCGGCACGATCTTGCTGACGCTGGTGCCGCAGGATGAAACCCTGCGGGCTGAGGTTTGGGTGACGAATGAGGATATTGGCTTTGTCCGGCAGGGGCAGCCGGTGAAGCTGAAATTCGCGGCTTTCCCATTCCAGAAGTACGGGATGGTTGAAGGGGTGGTCGAGCATGTCAGTGCCGATGCGGCGGATGCCAATAGCGGCAACAGCAATGCGCCGAGTGATCCGGGCCGGAAGAATCAGCCGCTGGTCTACAAGACGTTGGTGATGCTCAAGCAAATGCACCTGGAAATGGATCAGCGCCGCTTTGTCCTAGCCGCCGGGATGCAGACGAATGCGGAAATCTGGTTGGGTGACCGGACGGTGATGGAGTATTTGCTCTCACCGGTGCGCAAGGCTTGGCATGAGGCGGGGCGGGAGCGGTGAGGGTGATGCTTGGATGATTTGTTGCAGCTAAGGTGACCCATGAATCGATGGCGCTTTTAGAATTGATACCCGGATAACAGTATTGTCTTTACATGCCGCCAAGTCTAACAACACCTTGTCGTCGTTACTTATCCTTCAGTGATGCCAAGTTTGGAACCTAGCGCAGCCAAGTCAGTTTCTTTTGCTGGGTTGTTTCTTCGCCACTCACGAGCAGCCTCCAACTCAGCACGCACTGCCGTCACGAAAAACAAAAAAACATCCGACTAAACTGCTAATGGATAGTCTGCTTGGCACCATCAACCTAATGTTGCTGCGCATTGCTGTAAAAATGGCAATGCGCAGCCAGGCTAATCACTCTTGCCTGCAAATGCTTAACCACGGAACGAGGCTTCGAACATAAAAGACTGTCTTTTCTCTACCCCAGGCAAAATCATATGAAGTGCGAAGTAGGAAGCCCATCAGCGCTCCAATCGTGAACGAAATTGGAAAGGCCCCATCCAACACTGGCACAACCTCCCAGATGGCCACCACAGAAAACATCAGCAGGATGGACAAGAGTGACAATAGCACTGCTGACAGTTTGTAAGATTTTTTGCTCGGCAAGATAATGGTCATGCCACCAGACTCTTGAAAGCGGATCATCTGGTAAAGATTTATCAGACGTCGTTGGTTAACTGTGATTTTTCCACGCTCCACTAACCCATCCACTAATTGTCTTGCAAGTGGATCAGAGAGGGCGGGGCCGTACTGAAGCGTTTCCCACTGCATCGCAAAGAATCGAATCACCTTACGTGAGATTCCCCCGTTATCGAGGCGACTAGTCTCCCGAAGCGCTACCGCCCTTTTAGCTGAAATATCTTCCAATCGAGCAGAGGCATCACTAAGCAATTTCGATTTTAAATCGAAGGGGTCTTTGGCCTCTCGCGCCAGTTCTTCTAGAACACTCGCAAATTCGCGTAGATCGTCTTCTTCTTTACTCAATTGTCGGTCACCTTGGTTGCCCTTAATCTTTCAGCTTGGCCCACTAGGTCTGGCCTAGTTACCCCCTGAGCCATCTGAACCGCAGTTTTGAAGGCATCGAAGAGTTGATCCGGAGAGAATGCACGATCCGGCTTCGAAGCCAGGTTGTGTTGCACGAGCAAGAAAGCTTGGCGTAGCAGTTCCCAATCAGTTGCACCGGGGGTCAGTCGAACTCCGGTTGCGATGAATGCCACATCTACACCACAACTACGTAGAGCCTCAAGATATTCGCATGTTGGCCAATTTTTCCCCGCCTCATACATGTACTGCGCGGTTTTTGATGCTCCGCCTAATGCTGCGAATTTTTCCTGAGTTAGCCTCAGACGACGACGCTCCATACGAAGTCGGTCGGGAAAACTGGGCAACGACACTGCAGCAGACATCAGAAGGCAACCCCAAAAATATCAATATCAAACGATAGGTTGCCAAAATCTTCTCATAAACCACTTGATGTTTATACAAACACGCGTAAGATTGTATCTTGTTGTTGATATTTATATCTCGTTCCACATATTTCTGGAGGACGAATTGAACGAAGCGAATGATATAAAACTACTTTTCGAGGCCCACGGGATGTCGGTTGCTGCCTGGGCTCGGGAGTATGGATTTCCTGTCGGCCTGGTCTATCGGGTTCTCAGAGGAGAAGCCAAGTGCCTACGCGGCACCTCTCATGAAATTGCGGTCGCCCTGAAGCTAAAACCTGCAGTGAACGATGACCAACGCGAGAAGCTAATCCCATTGGGTAGTGGCAACCCGACGCCAAGCAAAGCGAAGGAATAAGTCGCTTAACTGGCGATAGGCATCACCTAAGTCATTTCCATCTGAACTCCCTCATCACAGGAAGGAGGCACCCCTAGAAAGACAAAAAGCCAACGTTTTACCGTCGGCTTTTCGCGCATGAGGTCCCTGTTAGCGCAGGGGTATTTGGCTACACGCTGACCAGATACTGCCTCCTATCGTGCGAAGAGTCAAGCGCACCAAGTGCTCGTTATCTCATTAACCGTCAGCCAAGGGATACGTGCGTCCATTTTTCGTGCGCATCTTCATACAGGCAAGACATGGAGGTTCAGTATGCTGTTTTCTCGTCGCATGATTGCCGCTCTGCGGCAATACCCGGGGCTCTTAATAGATCACTCATTCACGCTACATTTCTTCATCACCGGGGGGAAGTAACTTATGGGACGCCCACCCAAAGTCACAGATAAATATTTGAACTATTTCATCGCATGCGGCCACGGCAGCGGGTTCGATGAAAATTATCAGCCAATGCTTGAAATAAAGCGCTGGAATCCATCCCCTGTCTCAGCGCAAGTTCGTAAAGCACTGCCTCCATTTCAACGCAGTTGCCATTTTTTCAGTCAAAGCGAGTGGTTCATTGCGCTATTAGCAGCCTGGATAGGAGCATGGGTACGTGAGCAGTACCCTCTCTGGCCTTGGAGCCACCACCACCCTGAATTCGGCAGAAATTTTGCAGATGATGCCTTGCTTCCCCGGTCTGTCGGCATGCAGGCGATTTGTTCAGAAGCAGGAATTCGGCACGGTGTTTTCATCGGAACAGACATCCCATATATCTGGACAATCGATCTCTGCCTCACCTTGCCTTGGATTGCTAGCCCTCAACGCCGGTCAACCCTCGTTTCGATCAAACCCCTCCAGGCAGACAGATATCTGCACGTCGATCCATTAGACCGAGGACCGGAAAAGCTGGAGGCTGAACGCCGCTATGCACTACAACTCGGTGTTCACTACACCGTCGGTGACGCATCACTCTACCCATCAGAACTTTTCGCTCAACTTGAAAGCATGGTTGATGCTGCCTACCTGCCTCCCAAGCACCCCCTTCAGGCGGTATTGAAGGAGTTTCTTGAAACGCGGCCTGACCGCATTAGTCAGGAATCGCTAATGGAAACGCTCCATCGGCTTCAACGAGACTGGGCGGTATCGCTTAACCATGCAACCTTCTTGCTCGATCACATGCTGTGGAATCAAATGATCGACTGTGATCTCAGCCGCCCAATCCGCCGAAGCCAACCCCCAGTACCAGGCGGCCGTGCGCTCAAGACCGCTCTCCGCAATGCGTTTGCAGGAGGTGAGCAATGAACCAGTTCATTACTCGCTCCCCGACTCCTGGCGAGGTCATCACCACGTACCACAATGACAACGAGGACTCGCCCAATGCTGAATTTTTCCGGGTTTTGGCTGTTAATAGCAAACTCGACAGGATCATTTTGATTCGTGCCACCCCAAAGCAGTCAGCTGGCCGCCTCTATTTCTTAAACCCTCGTGTTGAAAAGTTGTCGTGGCTACTTTCGGCAGATATCAGCAAACAATTTCTGTTTCTCACTGGAGGTCTCCCGCTACGGCCTGACGTTCGTGCCACACCGGAAGAGTTGGACAAGAAATACCGGCGTCGCGGACAAGAACAATCGACCCCACGCAAAGAACGATCCGAACGTTACGAACTGATCAAACCGTTGGTCAAACCATCCGATCCCGAAGACCAAGTATTACTGTTTGATCCACAGATTAGATCTGAAAAAATTTACCAACGTGCTCAAGAACTGGCGAAATCCCCCAAGGATTTAAATCGACTTCGCCGACGCATCACCGACACTCTCAACCAATACTGGGCAGAGGGCTCTATTGAAGGCTCTGTAACCACCTACACCTCAAGATGCGGAGGTAGAGGTAAAGAAAAAAAACAAGGGAAGAAAAAGCAAGGCCCCCAAAACCGGCCAACCAAATCAGGCGAGACCGGTCTCGAAGGCTACATCCTGTCTGAGGAAGAAAAAGAGCAATCCGGATTCGGCTGGCGGAATTACTACATACGGGGAAAAACCCTCGGCAAGGCCTACCGCAGATTCAAGCGAGAGTTTTATTCGGACATTGGTCTCGACGAAAAAGGCCACCCCAAACGGATCGTCCACCCGGATCACCAGTGTCCAACAAAGACACAATTCAAGTATTGGGGCAGGCTCCGGTCCCCCGGCCATGAAATCTGGAAAAAACAGATTTCCCCGCGAGCGCTAGCGCGGATCGACCGGGTGCTATTCGGATCATCAAATGAGAACGTTGTAAAAATCGGCCAACGCGGTGCTATTGATTCCACGACGACCGATCAGGAACTCGTTTCTGTAATCAATCGAATAAACCGGATCGGCCAGGCTCACCGCGTTTTGATCGTCGACAGCAAGTACAAATACATACCCGGGTTCTATATGGGCCTCGATGCTCCAGGCAGTCTTCCCGTGCAACTGGCCTATCTTCACGCTCTCACTGACAAGCGCGAGTGGCTGAAGTGGCTGGGCCTAGAAGACCAAGAATTGGAACACTGGATCCCCATCCGCTTCGTCACACTCCTCGCTGACAATACGGATGCCAGGGCCGCAGCAGCCATGAGTGCTCTGGACAATGTCGAGACCGGCCTCAAGTTTGTACCCGTCGCACGCTCAGATATGAATAGCGACGTGGAAACAACACACCATGCCCTCCATCGCCTGGTCGACCACAATCTGGTTGGCACCACGCATGGGCAGCGAAGCGAACGCGGGGATGAAAAGGCGGATGTCTTGGCTCGTATGACCATCATCGAAGCCATTCGCGAGACAGCGCGTGCGATCTACGCTTGGAACACGATGGAACTCGACATTGAACCAACTCTGGAAATGCTGAGGGAACTCGGCAAAGAGATAAAGCTAACCCGTGCCAACCTGACCCGCTGGGAAATCGAGCGTGGAAATCAGGCCACCAGTTTAATCAGTGAAGCGGAGGCACGAATCGCGCTCCTGATCCCTACCCGCGGAACGTTCACACAAAACGGGATCCGACTGCTGCGTTCCGACAAAGGGCAAAAACGAGAATTTGTACCTCACGTACGGTACACCAGTAATCACAAACTGATCGTCGAGGCCTGCATGAAAGCCAAGGTGATGCGTTCCCGTGTCATGCCCACTGCCTTTGATGACGATTTTCTGTATGACCCTTACCGCCCAAGCGAAATCTACTATCGCGACCTCTACTCTGGTGAGTTAATTCCTTTAACCGCAAAAACTCATGACAGTCAGTTACTGGAAGAGTGTTCGCTGCCAGACATCTACGAACTGGCTGACGCCGACAAACTCAGACTTTTTTTCGCGGAATCGGGGCGAGAACGACTGATCAGCGACCTTGAGGCCGCACAAGAAGAAGCAAACGAGGCCGCAGAGGCTGAGTATCAGGCAACCGTAGAGAAAGTCGGTAAATCACCCTCGAAATCTTCAATCCGTAAAGGAAAAAAAACAAACCGTGAGACGGAGAAAACCTTGATGGATCATGGCATGCCAATCATTGCGCCTGAAGCAGCCACTTCCGACACGGAGGATCTTGAACAGACACATATTGAAAGCGCGCCAGTTCCCCAGCCGAAAGTCGTGGAACGCCCTCCGGTCAGAGTCGAACCGCCCCCGGAACCGGTAACAGAGGATATTGCTTCGACAACAGCGCCCTTGCCGGCGAAAAAATCTGTATTTGCCCGGATTGTTCAAAGCCGTCAAACGGAGGTAACCCATGCATGAGCATCCCTCTCCAGCAGAAAACCATTGGTTTTCGACGTCAAACCCGCTGGCTCAACAAATACCCTACTACTCAGATCCGGAGCAACTAGCTAGCGATTTGGCCTTTAACCCAGTGGATGGCCTCGACCTCGCCAATCTCAGCATCACCGAGATCGATGAATTGCTGATTGGCGAAAAGACCCCGTTGGAACCAACCATGCAGATAATTCGAACCGCACTCACTTGGCACAGCATGCTCCACGCTGGTTTGCGCAGGCGGAATCCGAATGTAGCAAAGGCACGACAGCTTTACTGGGAAGCCGTTCTACACAAGCCCAATGGGAAAACCCACCCATTTATGAGCCCGACACGCGGTATATCGGTCCAAGTCGTGAAAGGCACAACCGGGACAGGAAAAAGCGTCACCATGGCACGATTTTGCAAGCTATTTCCCCAAGTAATTCGTCATGGAGCCAACAGCATTGCCGGTTGGGAAGCACTCACGCAACTCGTCTATCTGGAAGTGGCGATCAGTCATGACGGCACTAGAGGCGGGTTTCTAACCAATATCCTTGTACAGATCGACATAGCACTTGGTACTTCATATGCGATCGACCTCCCACGAAAACACAAAACAGTGGAACGCTTGGCAGTGGCTACAGTTTGCCGCCTAGTTGCCCATTACACCGGGATCCTGTTTTTGGAGGAAGGTCAGCTTCGCAATCTTGTTCTCAGTGGCCAAGCCAATCTCATGCAAGATTTCCTGCTCATGCTGATGAATTCCGGCATTCCCATCGTATTTCTGGGTAACGAAGCAGCATTTAATTGGATCACTTACAGCCAGGACAGCAATCGCCTCTATACGACCCCTAGCGAACACTTTATGCCAACAGGTGCGATCGCCATGAATGCAGAAGCCCAAGAAGAAGCGACCATGGAGTGGGATGCCATTGCAAGAGGGATCATGAGCTATTACTGCCTCACTCTCCCGATCAGCGACCCGGAGGAATGTAAAAAGCAGCTCCGCAAGTGCAGTGGCGGCATACCTCGTCTCGCACTATTTTTATGGTGCATGGCTCAGCGAAATGCGCTGTTTCAGGGCCAAGAAAGCTTTGGCTCCAAAGATATTTCTTTGGTATACGAATCCAGCGCCTACAAGGAACATCGCAATCTGGCCGATGGCTTTTACTTCCGGAAGAGTGATTTATTGCAAGACATCGAGGATGTCGATACCAAGCTGTATGACACTTATTGGGGTTCTGTCACGCGCGAACCAACTGTCGCCCTCCAGACAACCGCGCAGGTGAGAGCGGCGCAAAAGGGGGAGTCGAAGGAAAATGAAATCAAGAAAAAAACGCCAGTCAAGGCTCCGAAGTCTGGACGTGCCAAATTCAAAGCCGAACAGACTAGGCAGAAAAACCAAGATGCAAAACGCAATGAGCTCTTAAAAAACCTTCCTGATGGAGACATACGTAGTTCGGGATTGGTGGCCCATCACCTGAAAGGATTTCAGGACGCCTTGGCTGCAGCAAGGGGCGCCGAATGAGTTGTTCCCTGTTACTTCCCCCTTATTGTAACGACATCACTATCTATTCGATTATTGGCCTGATCGCTCGGCTCAACGGCCATGAAAATGCCCGAACGACCAGTCAGTTGCTGTTCGGCTCGCCGTTTTCAGGATTACGACATGATTTTCCGTCTGACCTGGCCCACTTTTGCCAAGTAACTGAGAAATGCTATGGAGATGTCACCTGTATTGCGAACAACTTCACGATCCTTCCTTACTTTCTGCGTTTTAGAGACTCGCCATCAAATCCTGAAGCAGTAGGCCTGATGAGCAGCAACGAAGCGGAGCGTTTGAAATTCTTTCTCGGCTTACCAGCAAGTCCTGTCGGTGCATTGCTTCCACTAAGGCATTGTCCGGAATGCGCGCTGATTGATCAGAAGGAAAACGGCTTTGCCTACTGGCATAGAGTTCATCAGCTACCCAGTTCACTTGTGTGCCCTAGCCATAACGTTCCTTTGCTTCAATCAGGGATCAGAAGTGATGGCACGGGTTGGTCATGCCTCCATCTGCCACTTGATGAGCGTGACCACGGCTCTGGCCCGACACCCTTGGTAGTCGACTCACTCCCTATACTTCGGCAACTTGCAACGCTTGGAAGCCAAGCGCTTCGGGACGACGCCAGTTCTATCGATCCCCAATCTCTGCGCTATGCCTATTTGCATGGATTGAAGCAGAACGGGCTATTGACCCCGACGGGTAAAGTCAGATCTATCGAATTAATCGATCGACTGGAGAAAGCGTATCGACCCATCGCGGGCCTTTCCCCCTTCAACCGTATAGCAACACCAAACACCATTGAGGGATTGCTAAAACTAGTTCGCAAGCCTCGAGGGCCCGCCAATCCGATCAGCCATCTTCTACTCATCAACCTCCTCTTTGGTAGCTGGGAACTCTTTAGGAATGTGCTTTCGTGGGAAATGGATATTTCTGCGCCTCCGCCACCGGAGACCATATATCCCGCCTCCGCCATATCAGAACCTTGTCCGCCGGAACATCTGTCAAAACAGTTAGCAAGCATCTCGTGCCGAGTCTCAGCGGGCGAATGCTCGTTAACGAAAGCGTGCCAAGACGAGAACGTTGACGTAGGCACTGCCATGCGCTGGCTCGGCAAACTTGGTTGGCAGAACCTGCCCAAAAGACCAAAAAAATTAACACAAGGACTGCGCTCAAAGGTCAGCGCTTTGTTGGATCAAGGTCTGCCACTGATTCACATCGAGCGCGAACTTAGCTTATCGAAATCGACCATCGATCGACTTTGCTCAGAAACCCCCGAACAGTTGAAGCGCTGGAAAGCAGCCAATCATGAATGGAAACGTGCGAAGTACCGCCAAGCCTTCCTCAACGCACTCGGCTCCCGCACAGAACTGACGCGAAAGGATGCACAGAAGTTGGAAGGTGCTGGATATAGCTGGCTATATCGGCACGACCGCACCTGGTTGTCTGAGTACCTATCAAGTTCACCAGTCGTATTGCGACGAAAACCCACACATCGTCGTGAGCGAGTCAATTGGCTGGCCAGGGACGAGGAATGCTCCCTAGCAATCGCCTCACTTGGTCTGCGCATCCAACTGGAGAGCTGGGAAAGGAAAAAGGCGCAAGCCATCTTGCGTCGGCTGCCGAAGCTTTCTTTTTCACCAAGACTAGATCGATTGCCCAAGAGCAAGGCTGCCATTGCAGGATTGCTGGCCGCCCTAAATCAATCACCACTATCCCAACACTCCGAAAAACTCTCCTGAAATGCTCAATCTAACCGTCCCGCAGATGTCCGAAAACCAACCGCACGCGATTTCTACGTTTCCTTGGCCTAACATTCCAACGCTGATGCCTGATGAAATTGACCGAAGTTATCTCGGACGTTTAATGCTGGCCGCTGGAGCGGCGACGCTAGGGGAGCTGTTGGCCAAAATGGCTGACTCCATAGAAATTAAACAAAGCGAAAGTAAAACAAAAACTCGAATTGAATTGTTGTGTGAGGCTCTTCAAATGTCTACGACGGAATTTTGTCGTAACCATACGATGCTACCGATACGCCGAGCGGTGACTTCTTACTTTCCAAGTCTGAACCACGGTGACTGTCAGATGAAGAGCATGCTCAAATATTCTGGTGTTCGCTTAGCTCGGCCAGGTGCGTTCTGCTGCACCGAATGCATACAACGTGATCAACAAGTTCACGGCGTTGGTTTCTGGCACCGTTGCCATCAGATACCTGGGCAACTTTGGTGCACTGAACACGATGCGCCACTTTTTTACGTTGACGATGTTGATGCATTTTTCTCTCCACCTGAGAGTTGCCAAGAACAATACAAGCCAATAGCGGGCAAATGGGTCGATGATTCAAAAGAAAACGTAGTTGTTCAACGATTCTTAGCGATTTCTCTTGCACTTATGAGAAGAGCCTCGCCTTTTTCTGTAAGTACAGTGTCTGATGTGCTTAAGAAACAAGGAGCAAAGCTTGGATTTCAAACCAACGCGGGAACCGCAAAAGCCAAATTATTTAGTGATGAGCTAGTTCAATCGCTACCTAAGGAATGGCTACTTTCAGTGATGCCGACCCTTGTTGGCAAAAAAATGGGCGAAGCAATGCCACAAATTGACGGGGTGTTCTATATGAAGACATCTGCATCGTCTGCTACGGCCTACATACTTGCTCTGGCTATGTTGTTTACTAATACTGAAGTAGCTCTAGCCGAACTGGTCACAGCCGACAAATGCAGAACATCGCATTCGAAGGCAAATCGCTCCGGTCAGGCAGTTAGTGATGATGAACTCCGCGCGGCGTACCTAGCGTCCCTTGGCGAGTATCCAAAAATCGCAGATCAAATGAATATAAGCTATTCAACGCTATGCGCTCGTTTACGGAACATGGGCTTAATAAGTTTTAGCGAGGGTGGCCGTTCCGGCCTAGCAAAAGCTGTCATATCATTCTACTCAGGAGAGAAGTCCGTTATTGAAAGTGCTATCGCAGGGGGAATAACCTCATCTGAGCTAGAAGCAATTATCCGAAAAGGTGGATCTGAGCTAATTGAAGTCGCGCATGCGAGAGATATCGATCGCAGTAAAGCCAGCGCTAGAGGAATTCGACGGCCACAAAGATTATTGCCTCACGAAGTTACAGAAAATACCGAACATATCGTGCTGCGCTTCAGCCGCTCTCGGAAGCAGGCATTAGACAACCTCCCAACTGCTGCCAAATCTTAACGTCATTGAAATCTACGTGTTACGTTTAGCAGCTGTTGCATCAGCCACATCGGAGATTTACGAGTTTTTTATTATGCGGACTTCTACGATGGGAAACGATCGGAAGCTTTTTACGAGTTTTTGCCTCAAAATATGAATTCTCGCCTACCGCAAAGCCCACAAAAACAGTGGAGGTCTGTTACGGGTTTTTTATCCTCAAACATCTATTTCAGGATGAAAAGCTCGTAACACGAGCATTAATTGCTGAAAAACAAAAGGGAGCGGATAGCTCCCTTTTTTATGCCTATCAGCTTTTGCGTCCTGGCGATGGTGAATCAAGATGAAGCCATGTATCCTGCCGGCCTATTATCAAACGCCAAGCTCGTAACAGTATGAATAAAGATCAGGAAATTCTCGCCATAAGTCGGCTGGTTTTCGAGCTAACCAGGATGATCGACGTCGATCTCGACAAAATGTTGACTCGATTACATGACCTGTTGCTGACCCTGCCCGGCATACTCGTCAAGCCACAGAGCCTGATCCTTCTTGCCAATTCACGCGGCAACCTGGTTCAGATTGCACAATATGGTCTGCAGCCGATTTGGCTTCAGGAAAACATGGTCGCTACAGCGGCGCTACCTGGCAAGCGCCAGACGCATGCTTACACTTCGACGCTGGCCACGCACAATCCACCCTTGTCACTGTCTGGCATCGCCCCGGATGCCCCGTGTTTTGTTCTGCCACTTGACCAGGAAGGCAAGACCCTCGGCGAGGCAATCATCTTCATCGATCAGGCTTGGCAGCCCGATGCGGTCGAAATCGAGTTCATGAGCGATCTGGGCAAGGCCTTGAGCATCCTGATCTCCCGCTGTGCCATCAACGAAACCTTGCGCGTGCGTGAGGTAGAACTGGAACATGCCCGCACTGACGCGATCCGTCGTCTCGGCACCGCTTCTGAATATCGCGATAACGAAACCGGCATGCACGTCATGCGCATGACGCATTTCGCCACAGCAATTGCCAAGGCGATGGGGCTACCTGCAGAAACCCGCGAATTGCTGGCAATCTGCGCGCCCATGCACGATGTCGGAAAAATAGGTATTCCGGATGCCATCCTGCTCAAACCAGGCTTGCTGTCGGTTGAAGAGTTTGATGTCATGAAGACGCACACCGACATCGGCAAGCGACTACTGATGGGTGACGACCAACTGATCGTGACGGCTCGCCAGATTGCTTGCCACCATCACGAACACTGGGATGGCAAAGGCTACCCTGACGGACTTTCCGGGGAAGATATTCCACTGCTTGCCCGCATCTGTTCAGTTTCCGATGTCTTTGATGCGCTGACTTCGATTCGCCCCTACAAACACCCCTGGCCAGTGGATCAAGCCATCGACTGGGTGCGCAACAATGCCGGCAGCCAGTTCGATCCTGCGGTCGTCGCCGCTTTTAACCAGGCACTGCCTGAAATTCTGCGCATTCGAGAGCTGTATCGCGACGACATCATTGATCCCAACCAGATTCTTGATTTCCCCGAAGTCAGCTACCACGCAACCGACTGGGTACATTGGGACGACGAGCTGAGCGTTGGTATCGATGTCATTGATGAACATCACCGCTACCTTTTCGACTTGACCAATGACCTCTTCAACGTCGTTTCGGAAAAACGTGGCGCTCAGGAAGTCGCTCGCGTTTTAAAGGCGCTCGACCAGTACGTGCAAGTGCATTTCCGTGCCGAAGAACGCATGATGGCGCACTATGGCTACCATTCACTGGATCGCCAACAACTCCAGCATGGGCGGTTCGAGGCACAATTGCGCGGCTTCTATGAAGAGTTGCACAACAGCCCCCTGACGGCCCAGTTCGATGTATTGGTATACCTCCGGCAATGGCTGATTCACCACATCCGCGAGGAAGATGCCCAGCTACGAGAACTGGTCAGCAAAGCAAACTGATACGGTGAGGTTTTTTCAGCAGTAACTCGTCTGCTCAGCAAAAAATCAGCCGTTTTTTGCCGTCGACCGTAACCAGCTGCAATTCTCGGGTTTCTGTCTGGACAGCTTTAGCGACAGCGGTTAGCATCGCCGCCCCCGCCAGTTAGGCCCCTCAATGCCCAACACTTTTTACGCCCGCGCCTGCGGTATCGATTTCGGCACATCCAATTCCACCGTCGGCTGGCTGCGGCCGGGGCAAACGACTTTGCTGGCACTCGAGGATGGCAAGCCGACGCTGCCTTCGGTGGTCTTTTTCAATGCCGAAGAAAACTCGGTCAGTTTTGGCCGCGCCGGGCTGCGCGAATATCTCGATGGCTACGAGGGCCGGCTGATGCGCTCGTTGAAGAGCCTGCTCGGCAGCAGCCTGATTGATGGGCGCACCGAGGTTCAGGGCAGCGTCATTGTCTTTCGCGACCTGCTGACCCAGTTCATCGCCAGCGTCAAATCACGCGCCGAAGGACAAGCTGGGCGCAGCTTTGAGCAGGCGGTTCTGGGCCGCCCGGTGTTTTTTGTGGATGACGACAGGGCGGCGGATCGCGTCGCCGAGGAAACGTTGGGTGACATTGCCCGTGCCGTCGGCCTCAAGGAAGTCAGTTTTCAATACGAACCGATTGCCGCTGCCTTTCAATACGAAACCACGCTGGCCCGTGAAGAAGTGGTGCTGGTCGCCGACATAGGCGGCGGCACCTCCGATTTTTCCATCGTCCGCCTCTCCCCGGCACGCGCCAAAGTCACCGAGCGCTGGAGCGACGTGCTGGCCAATGGCGGCATTCATATCGGCGGCACCGATTTTGACAAGCAACTAAGCCTGGCCGCGGCCATGCCCTTGCTCGGTTTTCGCAGCCGGCTGAACAACGGGCGCGATGTGCCCAACGGGATTTATTTTGACCTGGCCACCTGGCACACAATCAATTCGGCTTATTCGCGTCAGGTATTGGCCGATCAACAGCGCCTTGCGGTCGACGCGCTGGAACCGGAATGCTTCACGCGACTCCTCGCTCTGATCCGTGACCGCGCCGGCCATTGGCTGGCGCATCAGGTTGAGCAGGCAAAAATTGCGCTCTCCAATGGTGAGCGTACCCAGTTGCCGCTGGAGCGTTTTGCGCCGGGCGAGCAAAAGGAACTGACGCGTATTGAGTTGGAGCTGGCCAGTGAAATGCTGGTCAATAAAGTCGAGATCACCGTCAGCCAGATCCTGCGTGACGCCGGCCTAGCGGCGGGTGGGATTGATACGGTGTTTTTTACCGGCGGTTCAAGCGGCATTCCGCTCCTACGTCGGCGCATTGCTGCCTTGCTGCCGCAGGCACGGGTTGTCGAAGGGGATCTTTTCGGCAGCATTGGGGCGGGGTTGGCGGTTGATGCGGCGCGGCGTTATGGGACGCTCAAGCAGGGAATGATTTAGCCGATGTGACAAATCAAGGCTGGTTGTATCGTTTTCATCAAAATTCGCCGCTTTGGTTATCAACCGCTATCGACCGATTGTTACCCCTGCGTAGGTCGGGTTTCAACCCGACTTTGGCCAGGGTTCAAAAGAAATGTCGGGTTAAAACCCGACCTACCCAAGCTGCGAATCGCCGGCAAAAAAACTTCCGTCACGCACAGAACCTGCCGGCCCAAACGATGTTCCGAGCGCCGCGCCCAAAGTTGAGGCTGGCCGGCAGCCCAGGGGGCCGCCAGACGATAGAGCGGGTGGCGCGCATCGAGCCGCCGGAATTCAAGCGAACCGCGCTGAAAGCCGGGAAAGCTGAATAACAGTGACCCCAACGAACGGCTACCCAAACCGGCCAGCCAGCGGGTCAAGCGGCCATTGCTTGCGGTCGACAGCACAGAATGGGCAAAAATCACCGGCACCCCATCGCACTCCAGCAACACTTCACGGCCACGGACGAGTTGTTGCCGCGTCGTTTCATCGGCAATCGGCTGTATCAGGCCGGAGCGCAACAGGCGAATGCGGAATTGACCAGACGCCCGCCGGCAACGTGCGGTCAGCGAATCCGGCTCTTGCAGCCAGGACGCCAGGCGCGCCTCAGGCGCACCGGGACCGAGCTTGCAACGCCACTGCTGCTGATTCATTACTGCGGACGCGGCGCTTTGGCGATGCCGTTGAGCTTGCTGCCGGGCTTGATCGCCCGCTGGGCAAACCAGCCGAGATTCATTTCCAGGGCAAAACGCGCCGGCACCTTGGCGCAGTGATTATTTTCGGTCTGCGGCTGCATGTCTTCAATATTGATGATCACCCCATCTTCATCAAGGAAGGCGACCGAGAGCGGAATGAAGGTGTTGCGCATCCACATGCAATGCGTGTTTTTTTCGGTGAAGACAAACAACATGCCGCGCTGGGTTGGCATCGTCTTGCGGTTCATCAGGCCAACCTGACGGTTTTGGGCATCCGCCGCCACTTCGGCCTCAATCCGATGAAAGCCGGCGCTCAATTCGATGAGCGGCATCTCGGCGATTGCCATTAGCGAGCAACTGCTCAGCGCCAGTGCGGCACAAAGTTTTTTAATCATGTTCAGTGCGCCTTTTTGGTTTTTTTCCTGGTTTTGCTGCTGCTCGGTCTGGCCGGCTTGGGCTTGCTCGCCGACTTGGTTTGTTGCGCGGCCTCACGCTTGACGCGAGGCGCCGAAGCGGTGGTACTAATCACCACGGCAGTCGGGTCTTCCGCCGCCCGTGGCGCAGCGCCACTCGGCATGGCAGCGACGGCCAGCCCGGTCAACAAAAATAATTGAACAATAATCTTCATTCCGCTGTTCCTTTGTTTGGTGTTTTCACAAAGACATCAAAGCCACCTTCGACCAATTGATACTGGCCAAGACCCAGGCCAGCAATGCTTTGTGCACCAATTGCGGCCCGGATCAGCCGTAGTGTAGGGTATCCAATGGCTGCCGTCATGCGCCGCACCTGGCGGTTTTTGCCTTCGCTGATCCTGATTTCCAGCCATGACGTGGGGAGCGCAGCACGAAAGCGGATTGGTGGATCGCGCGGCCAAAGGGCTGGCGGCTGATCGATCAGTCGAACCTTGGCCGGGCGGGCGGTGAAATCTGAAAGCTTGATGCCGAGGCGTAAAGGCTGCAGATCAGCCTCGGACGGCACGCCCTCAACCTGCGCCCAGTAGGTTTTTTCCAGCTTGTGTTTGGGATCGGCAATGCGCGCCTGCAACTTGCCGTCATCGGTCAGAATCAGCAAACCCTCGCTGTCCGCATCGAGCCGGCCTGCCACATAAACGCCCTTGAGCGTAATGAACTCGCCCAGCGCCCGCCACTTGCCTTCCGGCGTAAACTGGCTGAGTACGCCATAAGGTTTGTTGAATAAAACGAGTTTGGGCACGGTTCAGGGCTTTATCAAAAGCGCAATTTTCGCCGATTTTTGCCGGTTGACCGCAACATTCTGCCCAGCCAGGCAAATCGTTCAGTGATAGAACGCATAACCAATCAGGATCGCGCCGACCAGCCCGACGGCATCAGCGATCAGACCACAGGCCACCGCGTAACGGGTTTTGGTAATGCCAACGCTGCCGAAATAGACGGCCAGCACGTAGAAAGTGGTTTCGGTCGATCCCTGAATGATCGCCGCCAGCTTGCCCTGGAAGGAATCGACGCCATAAGTGGTCATCACATCGACCATCAGCCCGCGCGCGCCGCTGCCGCTCAGCGTTTTCATCAGGCCGACCGGCAGCGCCGGTACAAAATCGTCGTTCATCCCCAGCGCCAGGACGAGGCTGCGAATGCCGGCGATCAGATAATCCATGCAGCCGGTGGTGCGAAAGACGGAAATGGCGACGAGCATGGCGATCAGGTAAGGAATGATCTGGATGGCGACGCCGAAACCCTCCTTGGCGCCCTCGACAAAACTTTCGTAAACATCGATGCCGCGCCACGCCGCCACCGCCACAAAGAGCACGATGATAGCCACGATCAACCCGCTGCCGAGCAGGCCGATCATCTGCGCCATCTGTTCCGGCGCCATGCCAGCCAGCCAGAAATAGAGCCCCGCCATGAGCGCCGCAAAACCAGCAAAGAAAACCAGCACGGGCTTGCAGAACAGGTTAAGACGCTGCCAGATGGCGACCGCGACCAATCCGGCGCAGAAGGAAACAAAGGTACCGAGCAGGGTCGGTAAAAAGATATCGGCGGCGTTGAAGCCGACCAGGCCTTGTTTGAGCGCAATGCTCTGGCGGATGGCGATCACCGAAGTCGGGATCAGCGTGATGCCGGCGGTATTGAGCACCAGAAACATGATCATCGGGTTGCTGGCGGTGTCTTTCTGCGGATTGATTTCCTGCAGTTCGCGCATCGCCTTGAGGCCAAGCGGCGTCGCCGCGTTATCGAGGCCGAGAATATTGGCGCTGACATTCATCACTATGCTGCCACTGGCCGGATGACCCGCCGGAATATCAGGAAAAATGCGGCGAAAAAACGGCCCCAGTGCGCGCCCGAAGAGCTGAATCAGGCCGCCCCGCTCACCGATTTTCATCACCCCCAGCCACAGGCTCATGACGCCGACCAAGCCGAGTGAAATGTCGAACCCGGTTTTAGCGGTATCAAACAGCCCGTTGAGCACCCGCGCAAAAATATCGAGGTCGCCCTGCAGCAACTGCGCCACCGCGGCAACAAAGCCGACGAGGATAAAAGCGACCCAGATTCGATTAAGCACAGGCAGAGAGGCCGTAAGGTTGCGGGCCCGCCAGTCTAGCCGGCTCACCAACCACTGTCACTGCGGCAGTGGCGCTAACTCGAAAATACCGGCAAGCCCCAACCCTCCCTCAGCCGCTCATACTCAGCCAGCGGCAACTGGACCAGCAAAGGCCTTGCGGCGCCATCCAGCCAGCCGGCGATCTCGCACATATCGGCCAGCGCCAGCGCCGTACAGCCAGCCGTCGGCGCCCCTTCTTTTTCCCAAACATGCAGAAAAATGCACGACCCGGCACCCGGCACCGGCAATTCGCTGTTATGCGCAATGACCGCGCCCAGCGCATAACGCTGATCGTTGCGCAGCATGTCCTCGCCGGAAGCCCAGTCAGGCTGGGCGATGCAGGATTGATCAACAATTTGGTTGTAATAGCGCGAAGCCGGGTCGTCGATCGCCTTGAGATCGGCGTGGGCCTGCAGGTAAGGCAGCTGCGCGACACGGGCAAACGCCCGATCCGGCGCATCGTAGCCAAATAGCGCGCTAATCGCAAAAATACCCGCCGGCGCACAGCCATCGCCCTCGCGCTTCTCGCGCCCGACTCCGCTCAGCAAAGGATGCAACCCGCGCCCCCAGGCCAGCCCGGATTTGCCCAAACTGACGGAGAGCGCTTTGCCAACCGGCAACCAGTCACTCTCACAACGGCTTCGTTCAAAGCGCTGTAATTGCGCTATGCGGGCCTCCCAATTCGCGGCAATGACGAGGAGCAATTGGCGCGCAGAGGCCACTACTGAGCAACAGAGAAGGGGAAAAGCGTCCATTTTGATGCCCGATTTCCGGTTGACCGTGACTGTTACGGTCAACCGGAAATCGGGCGAATAATCAGTTGCTCGCCCTGGCGAATAACCGGCATCGCAAAGTTGAAACAATCTGCTTGAGCGGCAAGCTCAAGATCGGCCAGCGGCAAATTCGGCCAGGTACCGGCGCTGAAACGCTGCCCGAAGTCGGAATCGCGCACCCGTTGGGCAAATGGCTCCGGCGCTGGCTGCTCGCCACGCAACAAGGCTTCAAGGTAGTCAGCGCAGGCGATGTCCTCATCACCATCGCGATCAACCCATTCGCCGGTGATCACAAAGCAGACTTCCTCTGCCCCTGTGGCGCGAATGGCCTCAACCGTTGCCCGCGCACAAACCAGGCTGGCGGCGTAAAGATGGCGTGCCCGACGAAAACGCTGCAAACCACGCACGCCTGCCGCCGTCGTCATGACCAGCGTTTTACCGGCCAGATCGGCTTGCATCACTTGCGAAGGGGAATTGCCCAAATTGAATCCGGGTGCCGGATCACCACCGCCCAGCGCACCAATCGACAGCGAGTGTTCGATGCGCTCAGCCAGGATCATTGCCGCAGCAACGCCCTCCACCGGATAGATCGCTGCGGCGCCTTTGGCTAGGGCAACCGCAGCCGTTGTAAACGAGCGCAAGACGTCGATGACAACAACGACATCTTCGGCATCCGGCTGGTTTTGCAGGCGATTCAGAAAAATGCGGGAAAACTTCATGGGCAAAGCCGCTTCCCGTGACCGCGCAAAAATTGAACCCTGTTAAAGGCCCAGATGCTGCAATGCGGTATGCAGACGCTCCGCCATATGGCTTGCTTCCGGGTCGTTTTCAGTCTGTTTCAGCACTTCGGCCCAGTTGATATAGCGATCAAGCCGAACCAGTGCCTTGGCGCCGACCAAATCCAGTTCGATGCCGAGTGAAACCTTGTTTCCGCTGGCATCAATTTTGTATTCTAAGGATCCTTGCATTCTCTATTCTCCAGATGGTGAGGCGACAAAGCGCGTCAGTGTATAGATCAGGGGCGGCAAATGAAACATTTGCCCGAAACTTCAACCCAAATCGCCAGCTTTCTCGCGAATGATGCGGATATCGCGCTGCGGGAAGGGAATCTCAACTTGGTGTTCGCGGAAAGCACGCCAGATGGCGAGATTGATATCCGAGGTGACATTGCCGCGCCCCTCCTCGGGGTCGGCAATCCAGAAACCCAACTCAAGATTGATTGCGCTATCGGCAAAACTGGTGAGAAACACTTTGGGGCCGGGATCGTTGATCACCCGCGGTTGAGCCAACGCGGCCTCAACCATCAGGCGCATGGCGAGTTCAATATCGGTGCTATAGGCAACGCCAACCATCGTCACCAGACGCAAACGGCTGTCAGAATAAGTCTGGTTCTGCACCACGCTACCGATCAGCGTTTCATTCGGCACAATAAACTCCGTGCCGCCGGGGTGTTTGAGAACGGTGTAACGCGTCGTGATCTGCGTCACCATCCCGGCATCGGCACCGACCTGCACGACATTGCCGATGCGGATTGAGCGATCGAGCAGAATGATGAATCCCGAAACATAGTTGCTGGCGATTTTCTGCAAGCCGAGGCCGAGGCCGACACCCAGCGCACCGGTAAACACCGAGAGCGCTGTCATGTCGATGCCGACCAGCGCCAGGCTGGCAACGATGGCCACCAGCGTCAGCAAAGCCTTGGCGACACGAATACCAACAATGCGCAAACTGGAGTCGAGGGTATCGACTTTCATCAGCCGGTTTTCAATAATCCCGGCGACCCACAAGGCAAGCACCACAGTCAGGAAAACCGTGAACACACCATGAATCATCATCCACAAATCAATGCGCTGCTTGCCGATTGGGAAGTTAACACTCTCCAGTGATTCAATGACCTCGGGTGCCAGATCAGTGATGTAGAGCGCCAGCCAGCCCCAGATCAGCATGGAAATAATACGTTCCCACGCGGTCAGCCAGGCCGCTCTCGGGAAAGCCTGACGCAAGACAAAAATTACGCCACGGACCAGTGCCATCGAGCCAAGTAGCGGCAAGGCTAATTTCAGCAGATTGACGTGCACGAACGGCTTGAGGACCAAGACCCCGACCCCAATCAAAAACGCCCCGGACAAGGGGAAAATCAGCCGTGAACTAGCGTCGCTCAGCCGCCCCGCGCCCTCGGCGTAACGCCGGCGCCACAGGCCGGCGAGCAACAGGGCGCCACCCAGACAAACGGCGAGCGCCACTACCTGCCAGATGAAATCCGGCTGGCTTAAATCGGCCCACAGCTCTTTGAAAAATTGCAGGGCCGGGGATTTCTGACTCATGCCTTTTTATCCAGTATCGCTGCGAAGAAGCCGTCGGTGTGATGTTGGTGCGGCAGCAAACGCAACATATCGCCTTCGAGCGTGATGCCGTGTTTGGCCAGGACGGTCGACGCAGGAATCAGCGTGAATTCCGGGTGGCGCGCGAGGAAAGCTTCAATGATTGCATCGTTTTCTGCGCGCAACAGGCTGCAGGTGGCATAAACCACGCGGCCACCGGGGCGCACCAGTTTGGCCGCAGCGTCGAGAATCGCGGCTTGCTTAACCGTCAGCTCAGCCACCGATTGCTCACTCTGCCGCCACTTGAGATCCGGATTGCGGCGCAGCGTGCCAAGGCCGGAACACGGCGCATCGACCAGCACGCGGTCGATTTTGCCAGCCAGACGCTTGATCTTGGTATCACGCTCGTGATCAATCCGTGCCGGATGAACGTTGGACAAGCCGGAACGGGCCAGACGCGGCTTCAGCTTGACCAAACGCTTGTCGGAGACATCGAAGGCGTAAAGACGACCGGTATTCTTCATCAAGGCACCGAGCAGCAGGGTTTTGCCACCGGCACCGGCGCACAGATCAACCACCATTTCGCCACGTTTGGGTTCCAGCAGATAGCCCAGCAACTGGCTGCCTTCGTCCTGCACTTCAAAAGCGCCCTCAAGGAACAAGGGGTGTTTGGCCAGCGCCGGTTTTTCGCGCAGGCGAACGGCGGTTGGCGACAACGGGCCCGGCATGGCGGCGATGCCATCGGCGGCCAGTCGTTGCAGCAGCGCTTCGCGGGTGGTCTTGATCGTATTGACACGCAAATCGAGCGGCGCCGGCTGATTCAGGGTTTGCGCCAGTTTGTAGACTTCCTCGGCGCCAAATTGCGCTTCAAGAGCGTTGTAGAGCCAGTCCGGCAAATCGCAGCGCACAGCCGGTGGAAACTCGCTTTCCGGCATCGACTTGGCTGCCGCCAGCCATTCTTCCTCGCTCGCCTTGAGCACCGGCGCCAATTCGCGCTGACTCCAGCCACGCGTAACGGCGAGTGCGGTCAACAGCAAATTGCGGTCAGATAACTTGCCGCCGCAACGCGCTTCCAGACTGCGGCCACGGCGCAACACGGCAAAAACCGTTTCGGCAACAAAGCCACGGTCGGCATGGCCGAGCTGGCGGTTTTCCTTGAAATAGCGCGAAACAACGGCATCCGCCGGGTGTTCAAAGCGCAATAACTGGTTGAGCACTCTCTCGGCGTGAGCAAATAGGGCGGGGGTGAAGCGTGCGTTCATGGTGATCCTAATTCGATGGCGACCTGCTCGAAGCTTTCGCCCTTTTTATCCGTAAAGCGGATTTTAACCGGCAAGCGCTGCCGATCGAGCGCAATCCAGATTTCAGTTGTGTTATCGGTCATTGCGCGCAGGTGCAAAGTGCGAAAACGCCCGGCCGGCACCTCAATTTCTTCCTCGCCGAGCGAATCCAGCGTGTAACGCTCGTATTTTTTGCCGGTGACGACGCCTAGCGTGCGGCCCTCAGCCAGTTTGCCGAGGTAGGCGAGCTGGTAATTGAGCGAAAGAATGTCCTGCGTGCCGTCAGCAATCTGGCGCACGCTGCCATCGCGGGTCAGCGCAACGCTTGCGGTCGACCAGTCAAAATCGGCGTTTTCCTTGCTATCCACCCCGTTTTTCAGGCTGCGGAAAGTTTCCGGTTGCAGCCCGCCAGCAACCAGGCGGCCACGGCTTTCAAGCTCCAGCTGCAGCGGCTTGAACAGGGCAGCCAGGCCGCTGGTTTCAGTGATGCCAGTCAGCCGATAGCGGCCATCCTCGGCAAATTCCCAACGATGTTCGGCGCGCCCGACCTGCATACCGAGCGATTCTTTGAAGATGGCGAAACGGATGGTGCCTTGCGCCGCGAGGATAGGCTTGGCCGGCTCGGCAACAGCCTCGGTTACGGTCGACGGTGTTTCTGGCTCGATTTTCTCTGGTGTCGTTGCGACCGGCACCGGCACAACCGGCGTTGTCGGTTTGGCGCGGGCAGCGGATTGGGCTGGACGCTGTTTTTGCGGTGATTTGGCCGCTGGTGGCGGCACCTCAACGCTAGATGGCGGAACCGGCGGTGGCGGCTGAAGCTCGGCTTGTAGCGTAATCGGCTCCGGCTGACCGCCGCCAAACAGGGCGACATCGGTTCCGAACAGCGCGGCGGCGTGCAGGGCCAGAGAACCGGCCAGCGCCAAGACGAAAACGATGGGCATTGCGGGTTTAGCGCACCTCGGGCGAGATCAGCACCGCCTGGTCAGCCAAATCGGCAGAAATACGCACCCGACCGTTTTCCAGCGTCAACTTGTCTTCGGCAAACCAGCGCACGGCCTGCGGATAGACCTTGTGTTCCTGAACCAGAATGCGCGCGGCAAGGCTGTCTTCCGTATCGCCATCAAGCACCGGGATGGCGGCCTGAATGATGACCGGGCCATGATCGAGCGTCGGCGTCACAAAATGGACGGTACAACCGTGGATGCGCACACCCTCTTCCAGCGCCCTTTGATGGGTATGCAGGCCGGGGAAGGCAGGCAGCAATGAAGGATGGATGTTCATCAGCCGGCCTTCGTAATGGCGCACGAAGCCTTCACTCAAAATCCGCATGAAGCCGGCCAGCACGACCAGATCCGGCTGGAATTGATCGATGCACTCAGCCAGCGCCGCGTCAAAAGCCTCGCGACCGGCAAAGGCCTTGTGATCGATAAAGTGCGTTGCAATACCGGCTTTGGCTGCCGTTTCAAGCCCTTTCGCTTCAGGCCGATTGCTGATTACAGCAGCAATATTGACTGGCAAACAGCCGGCAGCACGAGCGGCGATCAGCGCTTCCATATTGCTGCCGCGACCGGAAATCAGGATGACGATATTTTTCATTTGAGGAAACTGATCGGTAAAAAGAGTGTGGTAGCCACTGCGTGGGTGACCCGGGAAAGACCGCGCCCGTTGCGGTCGGCAACAATTTTCGCCATGAAATCAAGGAGCCCCATCAGGCGCCCGAACTCACGCTCGAAGGACAAATTACGATTGGCCGGGTCCAGCTCGTTGGAGAGCAAAAACAGATTGCCCGCCGCGTCGCGGTCATTACCCAGCTTCCAGACCGCCACTTCCATGTTGCGCGCACAGTTGAAGAGCTTTTGTTCATGCAGCGAATCGAGGATGTAATACTCCTCCTTGTGCTCAAACGCTGCATCAGCCATGGTCAGCAGGCCCAACATCAAGGCCGCGACGCGATCGCCGCCATAGGTTTCAGTAAAAGCCAGCGACGCCGCCGGGCCTTCGCGCAAGCCATTCAGTTCCGGCAAGCTGCGGTAAAAGCGGTTTTTCAGCCGGGCCAGCGCCGCCTCACGGCTATCGACCCCAGCCTTTTTCCATTCCTTCGGATTGCGCTTGTAGAGCTTGTCGGCGATCAGCAGCAGGCCTTCCATCACCTCGGCGCGGTTGGTGTCGGCGATGCGGTCAACCTCGCTTTTGGCCAGATATTTGACGTCGACCGTCGATTCCGTTTTGCCATCCTTGCCCATTTTGGTTGCACAACCGGCAAGCATCAGGGCCAACAGGACGGCCAGCCAGCGCATCAGGCTTTCCGTGATTTCAAATAGCCGATACCAACCGGGACCAGCGAAATAACGATGATGCCGATGATGATGATAGTCAAATTCTGTTTCACCCACGGGATGTTGCCCAGCCAGAAGCCGGCCAAACACAGCGAAACCACCCAGGCTATCGCCCCGACCAAGTTGAAAAAGGTGAATTTGGCGTAAGACATCGCACCGATACCGGCCACAAAGGGTGCAAAAGTGCGAAACAAGGGCAGAAAGCGCGACAAGACCAGCGTTTTACCGCCATGTTTCTCGTAAAACTCATGCGTTTTGATCAAGGCATTCTTGTTGAAGAAGCGCGAACTTTCCCAGTGAAAAACCTTGGGGCCAAAAAAGCGCCCGATCTGGTAATTAAGCATGTTGCCGAGAATGGCGGCGGCAGAAAGCACGCCGATCAGGACAAAAATATCCATGCCGCCTTCACCCAGCGCCGCCAGCGCACCGGCGACAAAAAGCAGGGAATCGCCGGGCAGGAAAGGGGTAACAACAAAACCGGTTTCCGCAAAAACGATGAAGAACAGAATGCCGTAGATCCACAAACCGTACTGCTGCACCAAAATAGCCAGATGCTTGTCGAGATGAAGGACGATATCAATGAATTGCGCGAGGTATTCCATGCGTAAGAGCCGGGGATAAAAACAGGCCGCATTTTACCCCAAGGTATAATTTGGGCATGCCGACGATTGCCCGCCTCCCCGACCTCCTGATCAGCCAGATTGCCGCTGGCGAAGTGGTTGAAAGACCCGCCTCGGTGCTCAAGGAACTACTCGAAAACAGCCTCGACGCCGGCAGCAAGGCGATCCAGGTCCATCTCGAAGAAGGCGGCGTCAAGCTGATCCGCATCACCGACGACGGCTGCGGCATCGCCAAGGATCAACTGACGCTGGCCTTGACCCGGCATGCCACTTCAAAAATTGTTTCGCTTGATGATCTCGAACGCGTCGGCACTTTGGGTTTTCGTGGTGAAGCGCTGGCCTCGGTCGCCTCGGTTGCCCGCCTCGCCATCAGCAGCCGCGAACGCGGTGCCAGCCATGCCTGGAAACTTAAGGCGGAAACCGGGGCCGAACCGGAACCGGCTGCGCTGATGGCCGGCACCATCGTCGAAATGCGCGACCTTTATTACAACACCCCGGCGCGGCGCAAATTCCTCAAGGCCGAGGGCACCGAGTACGCCCACTGCGCCGATACGGTCAAACGCCTGGCCCTGACCCGGCCCGATGTGGCGTTCAGCCTGACCCACAATGGCCGCAATCTGTTGCAACTCGCCCCCGCTGACAGCGCCCGACGCATCGCCGACATTCTCGGTGACGATTTCCTCGGCGCTGCCCGCCGCCTGGAAACCAGCGCCGGCCCGCTCACCCTGAGCGGCTTTGCCATTGATCCAACGCGGGCGACGGATGCCAAGGACGGCCAGTACGTTTTCGTCAATGGCCGCTTTGTGCGCGACAAAGTGATCAGCCACGCCCTGCGTGAGGCTTACCGCGACGTGCTGCATGGTAGCCGCCAGCCAGCCGTTTGCCTTTTCGTGAATATCGATCCGGCGCTGGTTGACGTCAATGTGCACCCGGCTAAAACCGAAGTGCGCTTTCGCGATTCACGCGCCATGCACCAGTTTATTTTTCATGCCGTGCAGCGCACGCTGGCCAGCGCGGTACAGGCTGAACCGCAAGCGGCTGCGGTCAACCGCGAAAACCCATCAAATTCTGGCTCGTCGCAAAGTTACCCGGCGCCCTATCAGCATCAAGCTTCACTCGGTGTCGCCGAACCGGCTGCCGCCGCCTACCTGGCTTTTGCCAGAGCCAGCCAGAACCTCGGTGCGCCAAACTATCCCGCCAGCTCACCCCAATTTAGTGCCGCCGAAAGCGTCGACCGCGACAGCCCGCCGCTCGGCTACGCCCTGGCTCAACTGCACGGCATCTACGTTCTGGCACAGAACGCGCGCGGTTTAATCCTGGTCGACATGCACGCCGCGCACGAACGCATCCTCTACGAAAAGCTCAAAACAGCTTTCGACAACCGCCAGATTGCCACCCAGGCACTACTCATTCCGGCAGTTTTCTCAGCTGATCCGCTCGATATTGCCGCTGTCGAAGAACACGCTGAAGCCCTGGCCGAACTCGGCTTTGAGATCGCCCCGCTCGGCCCCAATCAACTTGGCGTACGCAGCCTGCCGGCCCTGCTTCAATCCGGCGATCCGGCTGCGTTAGCCAAATCGCTGATCGCCGAATTGCGCGAACACGGCATCAGCCAACTCGCCACCGCCCGCCGTAACGAACTACTGGCGACGATGGCCTGCCACGGCGCCGTCCGCGCCCGCCGTCTGCTGACCGTGCCAGAAATGAACGCCCTGCTGCGCCAGATGGAAGAAACCGAACGCGCCGGCCAATGCAATCATGGCCGACCGACCTGGACGGAATTGCCACTGGGCGAACTGGACAAGCTGTTTTTGCGCGGGCAATAGCCTGCGGCCACCCGTTCATGCTTCGATACGCCTTGCGCTGCAAGGCTACTCAGCACGAACGGGCTTGCTCAAACAGCCAACTGCAGTTTGCAGTTTTAGCTTTCCTTGCCGACCAACGCGCCCCACAGCGCCTTGAATTTGCCGCCAAAACTGAGCGTTTCATCCGACATCGCCTCAAGGAAATCCGACAAGCGTTTTGAGCGCGAGACGGCAAACAGGACCAGTCCGATGAAAACACTGGTCGCCACCACGCCATGAACGATGCGCTCGTGGATGGTGCCTTCGCCAAACGGAATGATGTTCATGCCGAAGTAGCCGGTGGTTACCGTGGCGATCAAACCAAGAATGGTGATCACAGTCAGGCGCACGACGGTGTTGGATTGCCGGCGTTGCGAATCGCTGTCGAGGTAATTGCTCATCTCGCGGATTTCGCTGCGCACTTCGTCGTACAGATCATCGTTGCGCAAATGCTTGGCGCACATGCGAAAAATGGCCTGCACATGCGGGCGCTCCGATAATTCATGAAACCAGTAGCGATGCGTAAAGCGCAGGAAAGTCTCGAAATTGGCGCGAATCCGGCGTTTGAAGCGGCGCACCGAAATATCGTTGCGAATATCGAGATCATTGACCGCATCGACCAGCACTTCCGAAAAAACCAGCAGCGAAGCGCGATGCAAATGAGCGATCAGGAAAACGAGAAAATACTGGTGGCGGAATTGCGCCAGCACGCCGCGTTCGCTGTCCAAAAAGAAACGGTTATCGGCATCACCGACCACGGTCAACGCATTGCCGGTACAGATAAACCGGGAATTCGGCCCACTCGCGGTATCCGTCCAGTAACGGTCCTGACAATAGCGCTTCTCGAATTCGGCGATCCACGGCACATTGACCGGTAAAGCCTCATCGGGATGCAGCATGGTCGCCAGACCAAGGCGTATCCAGTCTTCACGGCTCAACGTGCGCGGCTGATCCATAGCGATATACGCCATCACGGGCATACGGTGATATTCGATCAGTCGATAGCGCAAAAGACCAACTTCATCGGAATGCGCCAGAACCAGCGGGCGCAAGAGGCAGGCCCAGTGTTCGGAAATATTCGGGCTGCGGTGTTCGCAGACAAAACTCAAATATTTAGTACGCTGCGCTGAATCCGAGCGGGCGATCACTTGCCCATCAGCGCCCAGCCACTCGGCCAGATAAACATTGTGCAAACCCTCGCCTTCTTCATCCCAGCCGGAGGGATAGGCGCGACCAAAGCGGAAAAGTATTTCGCGCACCGTCGCCAAGGGTAGGTTATCGGCCCGCACCTCCAGATTCATTTGAACCAGATCGAGGTCGTGGAAAAAATAGAGATCAAGGTGAACGACATGCAGCTCGATTGGCGTCTGCCCCTCGCGCAAGGTCAGGCGTAGTCGCGCTACATCGCTGCGCCGAAAAACATGCATTGGCGAGCCGCCCGGCGGGTCATCGGCCAGGACATGACGGGAACGCCCTTCACCGTAAAGAAAGCGCTGCACGTAGGGCAAAAAGGAAACGAACTCGCGGTAATGCCGCTCCTTGAAATGCGCCGGGTCATCGGTGAACTCATCATCCAGACGGCGCCAGGGTTGCGCTTCCTTGAGCGCCTCAAAAACCTCCCAGTGCCGGCCATCAACCTCCTTGCCGACCAATGGCTCAAGCTGCAGGGGCCAGACCAGATTGGCGTGAAATAGACGAACGTGGTTGTCACCTTGAAGTTTTTCTTCACCCGTCACGCAATTTCTCCCTTTAAGCATTCACCTCCCCTGAGATGAATCAAGCTGGCTTATAGCACGACCTGCGACCCCAGTTCCACCACGCGGTTTGAAGGTATCTTGAAAAAAGCCGTGGCGCTGCCCGCGTTACGGAACATGGCGACGAAGAGCAATTCCCGCCAGTAGGCCATTTCCGAACCTAATTTGGGGATCAGCGTTTCACGACCGAGGAAGAAGGAGGTATCCATCATTTCGATGTTTAACCCGGCTTCGTGACCAAGTTTGAGCGCTGCCGGAATATCGGGTTCGTCCTTGAAGCCATATTGCACGATGACTTGAGCAAAATTTCCGGCCAGGTGGCGCACTTCAACCCGGTCAATATCCGGCACGAAAGGCACATCAAAGACGCTGACACTGAGAATCACCACCTGCTCATGCAGCGCCTTGTAATGTTTGAGGCTGTGCAACAGGGCGTGCGGCACCGATTCCGGGTCGGGAGTCATAAAAATGGCCGTGCCGGGCACGCGACTGACACCGTTCAAACTGACATCCTCGATAAAGGGTTTCAGTTGCAGGGCATCGGCAGCCAGTCGCTTGTGTAACAACTCACGGCCACGCTTCCAAGTGGTCAGCAGGATAAAAATTGCCAAGCCGAAAGCCAGCGGAAACCAGCCGCCATCGGGAATTTTCACCGAGTTGGCGAGGAAAAAGCCAAGGTCGATACAGATGAAAGGCAACGCGCCCAGAATCGCCCGCAATGGGCTCCAGTTCCACAAACGAACCGCCACCGCGATGGCCAGAATATTGGTGATCAACATCGTCCCGGTCACCGCAATGCCGTAAGCCGCGGCCAGATTCGACGAGCTGCCGAAGCCGATGACGAGGGCGATGATCGAAACCAGTAACAGCCAGTTCAAGGCCGGCAGGTAAATCTGGCCGATTTCCTGATCCGAGGTGTGCTGCACCTCAAGGCGCGGCGTGTAACCGAGTTGAATGGCCTGCTGGGTGATCGAAAAGGCGCCGGAAATCACCGCCTGCGAGGCGATCACCGTCGCAATGGTGGACAGGATTACCAGCGGATAGAGCGCCCATTCCGGGGCCAGGCGATAGAACGGATTTTCGACGGCGGAGGGATCGGCCAGAAGCAGCGCGCCCTGACCAAAGTAGTTGATGATCAGCGCCGGCAGCACATAGCCCAGCCAGGCATACTGAATCGGCTTGGCACCGAAATGGCCCATGTCGGCGTAGAGCGCCTCGGCCCCGGTGATGCACAAAACCACGGCGCCCAGCGCAAAGAAACCGAGCGTCGAATTGCCAAGTAAAAAATTGAAGCCATAAAGCGGGTTGACCGCAGCCAGCACTTCCGGGTGCTGCACGATATTGATCCCGCCCAACAGCGCCAGAACGGCGAACCAGAGCACCATCACCGGGCCGAACAGGGCGCCGACACTGGCCGTACCACGGCGCTGAATGACGAACAGGCCAACCACAATCGCCAAGGTAATCGGCAGGATGTAGGGCTTGAAAGTCGGCGTGATCAGTTCCAGTCCCTCAACGGCAGAAAGCACCGAAATGGCCGGCGTAATTACCCCGTCGCCGTAAAACAGCGCAGCGCCGAACAGGCCCAGGGTAATCAGCAGTTTTTGCTGCCAGGAGTCTGGATTCCCTTTGTGCAGCGCGAGGGTCATCAAGGCAATGATGCCGCCCTCGCCCTTGTTGTTGGCGCGCATGATGAAGGAAACGTACTTCAGCGTAACGACAATGAGCAGGGACCAGAGAAAGAGCGAGAGAATGCCGAGCACGTTGTCGGGCGTGATCGGCACCGGATGGTGCGCTCCGCCGAATACTTCCTTGATCGCGTAGAGCGGGCTGGTGCCGATGTCGCCATAAACGACGCCGAGCGCGGCCAGCGTCAGCGTCGCCAGACGCTTGTTGTTGTGGACTTGCATGGGATTTCCTTCAGGGCTGAAAACGATAACCGACGCCGGTTTCCGTCAAAAAATGCTGCGGCTGGGTTGGATCAACTTCGAGTTTCTGGCGCAAATGGCCAACATAAACGCGCAGGTAATGGCTGCTCTCGACATAGCTCGGCCCCCAGATTTCACGCAGTAAATTGCGCTGGGTTAGCACCTTGCCGGGGTGAGCAAGCAAGGTTGAGAGTAGACGGTATTCGAGCGGCGTCAGATGTACCGCTTCGCCGGCGCGAAAAATCAGGCGTTTTGAGAGGTCGACCGTAACATTGCCGAATTCGATGATCGGTGAGGCAGACTCGCCACTCCGCGCCCGGCGGCGCAACAGGGCGCGCAAACGGGCACGCAGTTCGCCGACACTGAACGGCTTGGTCAGGTAATCATCGGCCCCGGCATCGAGCGCATCAATCTTGTCGTTCTCCTGTGTCCGCGCCGAGAGAATCAGCACCGGCACATCGGACCAGCCACGCAAGTCGCGGATCAGGTCGATGCCGTTGCCGTCCGGCAGGCCGAGATCGAGGATTAGCAAATCCGGCTTGCCGAGCCCGGCCTCGATCAGGCCCTGGGCCAGGGTTTCCGCTTCGACGACCTGACAGCCCTCTTCCTCGACGGCAAGCCGGACGAAGCGACGGATCTGTTTTTCATCTTCAATCAGCAGAACCTTGGGGCCAGACGCGCTCATGCGGCCTCCTCCTCAAGTATCGGCGGCTCGCCGCGCGGCAGGGTAAAGCAGACGCAGGCACCACCTTCCTGACGATTTTCTGCACTGATCTGGCCGCTATGTGCTTCAACAATGGCGCGACAAATCGCCAGTCCGAGGCCGCTCCCCGGCTTGCTCGATTCCACCTCGCCCCGCACGAACATGTTGAACAAGGCTTCCTGGTTTTTAGTGGGGAAGCCAACACCGTGATCGCAGACGCGGACTTGCACAAAATCGTCGATCACCTGCGCACCTATTTTCACATTGGCCCCGTCCGGCGAATACTTGGCGGCGTTTTCGAGCAGGTTGCAGAAGACTCGTTCCAGCAAAACCGCGTCAAATTCCAGCAAGGGCAGATCCGCCGGCAAGGCGACGCGCACCGGGTGCGCGCTGAGGGCACTGCCGAGCAGCTTGATGCTGGAGCCGATAACCTCTTCCAGCGGCTGCCATTCACGGCGCAAGGTGACATTGCCAGCATTGAGGCGCGCCATGTCGAGCAGGTTGCCGACCAGCCCGGCCAGACGCGAAGCCTGCTCGTGCATGGCCTGCGCGGTTTCCAGGGCGGGCGCGGAAAGCGGCGGCTTGATCAGGGACAGCGAATCAGCCAGTCCGACCAGCGCCGTCAGCGGGGTGCGTAAATCATGCGACAGCGCTGACAGAATGGAACTGCGCAGGCGCTCGGAGACCATATCAAGCTGTGTCGTATGAGCGACTTCAACATAGTGCAAGCGCTCGATGGCAATGGCGACCAAAGAAGCCAAGGCTTCGAGCAGCGCCTGATTTTCCGGCAACAACTTGGGCATATCGCTGACAAAAGAGACCGCCAACACCCCGCGAATACGCATTGAAGCTTTTAGCGGCAGATAGAGCGAGGCGTACCCATCAGCGCCAAGTTCGTCATGGCGTACCGCTTGCCCGCTGTCCTGAGCCACTTTGGCCAAATGCGGTTCGACCCGGCACGCTGCCTTCACGGCACCATCCAGCGGCTCAAGCGAATGGCCTGCGACGTCGAGTATCAAGACTTCGGCATGCAACTGTTGATCGACAAATTGCCGAACAATGTCGACCAGCTGCGCCAGCGTCAGCGTACCGGCCAGCTGCCGCGCTACTTCATAGAGCGCCTGCGTTCGCTGTTCGCGGACCTGCGCCTCTCTCGCCTTCTGTTTGAGACCAGCCGCCAGTTGCCCGGTAATCAGCGCCGTCACCAGCATCACGGCAAAGGTCACCAGATATTGCAGATTGCTGACCGCCAATGAAAAGCGCGGCGGTACAAAGAAAATATCGAAGAGCAAAACACTGAGCACGGCAGCCAATACAGCAGCGCCTCGGCCCAGCGTGACCGCCAGCAGCAAAACCGTCAGCAGGAACAACATGACGATATTGGCCAGATCAAGATAGCCGAGCAGAGGCGTCGCCAGCAGCGTCGTTGCCGAGCAGGCCAGAACAGTCAGCAAAGCACCTTGCCAGAGGGTAAATCGCTCAGCCGAATCAATGGCCGGTGAGCCTGCATTTTTCATGATTCGCGTCCAGTAAGCCAATACCGATAGCCTAAACTTCGGCGTATAAAAACACTGACGATTCTGGCAAGGCCAACGTAAAAATGTCGTAAAGATTTAAGCCAGTACAGGCGTATCCTCTTGGCAGCCATTTGGCCACCGCTGCATGCGCAGCGACCAAGCCCGAACGAAAGGATAGCCCCGTGAGCGCTGCTGCAAAAACCAATGAACTTTTTGACCTCCTGCGCGCTGCCTGCGCCCGCCAATTCCGTTTCAATCCGCGCCGGATCACGGCGAGCATGCGTTATGTCGGCAAGGAAGGCCACGGCAAGGATCTGGTCCATGTCTTCCGCGATGCCGGCACGCATTCGCAGATCGTCCTCCAGGGCACTTTCGCCACCTTGCGCTACACGCATGGCGAGAAGCCGCACTGGAGCGAAGCCGAGCAGGAACATTACCGCGAGAGCGATGCTGAAATGGACGCCAAGCTTGCCGCCAAGCAGGCCGAGGTCGAATTCACCCACGGCTGCCCGCTTTATCTGACGCACCGCGCTGAACTATTGACCCACTACAAAAACAGCCCAACTTATGTCGTCGGGGGGCCAAATCCGCGTGAAGCCGCCAAGGCGCTGATCGAAAAACTCGCCGCAGCGAACGATGCGCAGTTGGCCGCCTTTGCCGAACACATGAAGTCGAATGACGCCGAACATCTGGCGCAACTGTTGGTGGCGCCTTGCCACTTCGATCTTGAGGCCCTGCGCGATGCGGCAAGCGGCAACGCTGATTTGCCGGCGCAATGAATATTGCGGAAATTGCCGAACATTTAGCGCGGGTTGGCTACATCGTTTTAGACGACCCGCTACAAAAAGAATTATCCGACTTACTGTTCACACGCTGCCAGGATGATGACTCCATCCGCTTCAAGCCCGCGCAGATTGGCCGGGGCGCGGCCAAAAAACAACTCAGCCCGCTCCGTGGCGACGTGATCAGCTGGCTGGACGACAGCAACAGCACCGATCACGCCTATCTGGTCTGGATGGAAGCGCTGCGCAGCGGCCTCAACTCGGCACTCTTTCTCGGGCTGTTTGATTACGAATGCCACTACGCCATCTACGGCGCCGGCACCGGCTACGCCAAGCACTCCGACGTTCTGCAAGGGGCCAGAAACCGGGTTGTTTCGACGGTTTTTTACCTGAATGAAGACTGGCAAAGCGGCGATGGCGGCGAATTGCGCCTGTTTGAGCCAAACGGTGAAACCAGCATCGCCACGGTCAACCCGAATTTTGGCAGCATGATCATTTTTCTCAGCGAATCCTTCCCGCACGAAGTCCTCATGGCGCACAACAAACGGCGCAGCATTACCGGCTGGTTTCGCGTCAGGGAAAATTGATTGCTCATTGCACAGGAAGATCACCGCTGCCAACAACTCGCCGGGTTGAGGCCTATCGATGCGGGTTGTTTTTTTGCTTGCTTTAAAGGCTTGGTATACCCTGATTCCCTGCTACTTTGAGGTGCTTGAGTTATGAAATACCTGTTGCTGATTTCCATTGCCTTGGTGCTCTGGTGGGCATGGAAAAAGCGTTCTGATCACCCGCAATCCCCCAAGGGAGGAGCGGAAAAAATAGCTGAGAAAATTATCGCCTGCGCTCACTGTGGGGTGCTTCATCCCTTGAGCGAAAGTCTGGTTGAAGGCGATGCCCATTATTGCAGTGCCGCCCATCGCCTGGCCGGGAAAGCCGCGCCGCGCTCATGACTGACTGGTTGTCCTCGACTTGGGAAGCCAGTTGGCGCCCATTTCAGTACTTCAATTTTTATCGCCTGCTATTGGCTGTCCTGATTCTTCTGGCTTCATTGTTGCCGGATAGTCAGGTTTCCCTGTTTCATCAAGCCGCCACGGCGGGAATTTATCAGGTCGTATTAGTTTATCTCGGCGTTGTCCTGGCCGGGTTGATGCTGTCAGTTCATTGGTCGCACAGGTTTAACGCCCAGTTATCGGCGCAGGTTTTTGCCGACGTGGTGTTTGTCAATATCCTGATGTACTGGTTAGGTGGCGTCAGCAGCGGGATGGGCGCGCTATTGCTGGTCTCCCTGGCCGCAGCCAGCCTGGTCGGACGCGGGCGACTGGTGCTGTTTTATGCTGCCCTGGCCACCCTGGTGACCTTGCTGACCCAGACTTACGGCGTACTGGTCAACAGTTTTGAAGCCGCCTCGATTGTTCAGGCCGGTTTCTTGTCGGCAGGTTTTTTCGCAACCGCCATCCTGGCTCGTTTGCTCGGGCAACGGGTGATGCTCAATGAAGAACTGGCGCGGCAGCGTGGTGAGAGCCTGGAAAACCAGAGCCGGATCAGCCAGCGGGTGATCGAGCGCATGCAAGATGGCGTACTGGTGATTGATCGGGATGGCTGTGTGCAACGCTGCAACCCGATTGCCGAGACGATGCTGGGTGCTTTGCCGGTTGGCTCAAAGCTGGTTGAACATGCGCCGCTGTTGGCTGACATTGTGGCCAGGCAGGGTGTCGGCGCTGGCGAGATCGAGTTTTCCGGCGCGGGCGGGCTGATGTTGCAGGCGCGTTTTGAACAAACGGCAAGCAGTGGTGGCGAAGTGCTGATTTTTCTCGAGGATGTCGGACGGATTCGGGCGCAGGCTCAACAATTGAAATTGGCCTCACTTGGGCGGTTGACCGCAAGCATTGCCCATGAAATACGCAATCCCCTGTCGGCGATTGGCCATGCCGGAGAATTGCTGCGCGAAGAGCGGCGCGGCGAAATGCAGGATCGTTTGTTGCGTATTCTTGGCGATAATGTGGCGCGTCTGGATCGCATCGTGGTCGATGTGCTTGAGCTGGGGCGGCGTGACCGTGCGCAAGCCGAGAGCTTGTCACTAACTGAAGTTGGCAAGGAATTTATTGAAAATTTCATGGTCACCGAAGGGCTCGATTCGCGGCTACTGGTGCTTGAACGTGGCGAAGATTTAAGCATCTGTTTTGATCGTGCGCATCTCCAGCAGGTGCTGTGGAATCTGGTTAGCAACGCAGTCCGCCACGCTCAGGGCAAGCCGGGCAGTGTGCGCCTGCGGGTTAGCGCCGGGGCCGTCGGCGAACGCGTAGAATTGCACGTCATCGATGATGGTCCGGGGGTTTCGGACGAGTCGAAAGAGCAGATTTTTGAGCCATTTTTCACCACCCATCACAAGGGCACCGGCCTCGGACTTTTTATTGCCCGTGAGTTATGTGAAGCGAATGGCGGGAGTCTGGAGCTGTTGCCATCCGCTTCGGGCGGGCATTTTGTAATTACAGGGAGAACAGAACCATGTCAGCACCTCGTGGCGAACGACGACCGCGCGGCGAACTGAACCGTGTGCTCGTCATTGATGACGAGCCGGATATTCGCGAACTGATCGACCTGACGCTGTCCCGCATGGGCTTGGCGGCTGCCTGCGTCGGAACGGTGACTGAGGCCCGTGATTGCCTGAAGGATGGCGAGTTTCAGTTATGCCTGACCGACATGCGCTTGCCGGATGGCAATGGTCTGGAAGTGGTGCGCTACATTGCCGAAAATTACCCACAGACGCCGGTTGCCGTGATTACCGCATTTGGTAGCGCGGAAAATGCCGTGGCGGCGCTCAAGGCGGGGGCCTTTGATTATCTGGCCAAGCCGGTTGGGCTGGAACAGCTCCGGGCTTTGGTCAAGTCAGCGCTAAGTTTGCCGGATAGTGATCGGCACGGTGATGGTGGTGCTTTGCAATTGACCGGAGATTCCCCGGCGATGGCGCAGGTGCGTGAGCTGATCGAGAAGCTGGCGCGCAGTCAGGCGCCGATCTATATCTCGGGCGAATCGGGTAGCGGCAAGGAGTTGGCGGCTCGCCTGATTCATTCACGTAGCGCACGGAGTTCAGGGCCATTTGTTCCGGTCAACTGCGGCGCGATCCCCGAAAACTTGATGGAAAGTGAATTCTTTGGCCATCGCAAAGGCTCTTTTACCGGCGCCGACAGTGATCGCGATGGCTTTTTTCAAACGGCCAGCAGCGGCACCTTGTTTCTCGATGAAGTGGCCGATTTACCGCTCGCCATGCAGGTCAAGTTGCTGCGGGCAATTCAGGAAAAACGGGTGCGCAAGGTGGGTTGCTCGACCGAGGAGCCGGTCGATGTCCGCATCATTTGCGCGACCCACAAAAATTTGCGTGACTGTGTCGATAAAGGCACGTTTCGCCAGGATCTTTACTACCGCTTGAATGTCATCGAATTACGCATGCCACCGCTGCGTGAGCGACTTGAAGATATTCCACCGCTGGTTCAAGTAATCTGCCTGCGCCTGTTTGGTGAAACAGCCCCGCGGCTTTCCGATAAAGCCTTGAAGGCATTGCAGAGCTACCCCTTTCCGGGAAATGTCCGTGAGCTGGAAAATATTCTTGAACGGGCGACGGCGCTATGTTCCGGCACGCTAATCGAAGCCGAAGATCTGCACCTTTCACCAGAGGAAATGGCCGGCGAAGCGCTTGGGCGGGGCAGTGAAACACTGGATGATTACCTGAACCGTCTTGAACGGCAGTCCATACTTGAAGCACTACAAAAAACCGAGGGCAATCGCACCGCAGCAGCCCGCCTGCTCGGGGTTACCTTCCGCTCAATGCGCTATCGGCTGGAACGACTGGGGATCGAATGAAACGTTGGCAGGCCGGCGGCTGGCTGGCAAATACGCGGCGAGTATTCTCGCCCAACCAGGGACCGCGACCAATTGATGCAGCCATTTCACTGGTGGTGATTCACAACATCAGCTTGCCGCCCGACGATTTTTCCGGCGATGCGATTGAGCGATTTTTTGTCAATCGTCTCGATCCGGCAGCGCATCCCTATTTCGCAACGATTGCCGAGTTGCAGGTTTCGACCCATTTTTATATTCGGCGCAGTGGGCGGGTTGTCCAGTTTGTCGCTTGCGACCGCCGCGCCTGGCACGCCGGGCAATCATGTTGGGTGGGCGTTGAAAACTGCAATGATTATTCGGTCGGTATCGAATTGCAGGGCAACGATTTTGAGCCTTACACCGAGGCGCAGTACGAGTCGCTCTGGGCGGTGATCGACGCCCTGCGCATTCGCTATCCAATTGATGCTTTGGCCGGGCATTGCCACATAGCACCGGGGCGCAAGACGGACCCCGGCCCAAGCTTTGATTGGGCTGCCGTGCGCCAGCGTTACGGCATGCTCAATTTACCGCCCGAGGTAACGGGTTAGCCGATCAACCGCTTCGGCCAGCCGGTTGAGGTCGGTGGTGTAGGCGAAGCGGAGGTGGCGTTGCGGTTGGTTGCTGCCAAAATCAAGCCCGGGCGTGACCGCCACCCCGGTTTTTTCGAGCAGGTCGCGGGCAAAAGTAAAGCTGTCGTCGCACAAGGCCGAACAGTCGCAATACAGGTAGAAAGCACCTTGCGGCTGGGCGGTGATGCGCAAGCCAAGCTTTTCGAGTGCCGGGGCCAGATAGTCGCGGCGACGGCGAAATTCGGCCCGTCGGGTTTCGAGAATTGCGATAGTTTCCGGCAGGAAGGCCGCCAGCGCGCCATATTGAGCCGGAGCAGATGGGCAGAGCGTCAGGTTCTGCGCCAGCTTTTCAACATCGCGCACATAGATTTCCGGGACGACCATCCAGCCCAGGCGCCAGCCGGTCATCTGGAAGTATTTGGAGAAACTGTTGATCACCCAAATATCGTCGCCGGCAGCGCAGGCGGTAGGCGCATCACCTTCGTACGTCAGCCCGTGGTAAATCTCATCGACCAAAAAATGGCTATCGCGCTGGCGCACAAAGTTTGCGAGATTTTCGATCTGATCGAGATCGAGCAAAGTGCCGGTGGGGTTGGCGGGTGAAGCGACCAGCAGGCCCGCCGTGTTTTTTGTCCAGTGCTGAGCCAGCAGTTCCGGCGTCGGTTGATAGTTGTTTTCGGGACCGACCGGAATCCCGACCGGGTGCCCTTCGTAGCTGCGAATAATGTGGCGATTGCAGGGGTAGCCGGGGTTGGTCAGCAGCCATTCACTGCCCGGATCGGCAAGGCAGGCAAAAGCAAGATTCAGCGCGCCTGAAGCGCCATTGGTGACGACAATGCGCGAGGCTGCTACGGTCAACCCGTATTTTGTCGCATAAAAATTGGCAATTGCCTCGCGCAGCGCAGGCAAGCCGAGCGCTTCGGTATAGAAAGTTTTTCCACTGTTTATGGCGTTGACCGCAGCATTGGCGATGGGCGCCGGCGTTGGAAAATCCGGCTCGCCAACTTCCATGTGGATGACGTCGCGGCCCTCGGCTTCAAGTTGACGGGCGCGGGTAAATAACTCGACGACATGAAAAGGCTCGATGTCGGCCAGGCGGCGGGCGGGGCGGTAGGTCATGGCTTTCCTCAATGAAAAACGGCCACCCGAAGGTGGCCGCTGGATTATTGCTCAGGCAAGGATCAGGCAGCGTCCTTGAAAATGCCCATTTCGAACAATTCGCGCTTGAGCACGAGTTCGCGTGGCATCTTTTCGCCCATCTTGTCGAACCACTCTTTATGGCCGGCCAGTTCAGATTTCCAGGCATCGGCATCAATGGTGCTGAGCGCTTCGAAGTCAGCCTTGTTGATGTCGAGACCAGTCCAGTCGATATCTTCAAACTTCGGCATCCAACCCAGCACGGTTTCCTTGGCTGCAACGGTGCCCTTGCAACGCTGGACGATCCACTTGAGAACGCGCATGTTGTCGCCAAAGCCCGGCCACATGAAGTTGCCATCGGCATCCATGCGGAACCAGTTCACACAGAAAATCTTCGGGGTCGCATCAACGGTCTTGCCCATTTTCAACCAATGGTTGAAATAATCGCCCATGTGGTAGCCGCAGAAGGGCAGCATGGCGAACGGGTCGCGACGAACAACACCTTGCTGGCCAAAGGCGGCAGCGGTGGTTTCGGAGCCGAGCGTAGCGGCCATGTAAACGCCGTAGTTCCAGTTGAAAGCCTGGTACACCAGCGGTACGGTGGTGGCGCGACGGCCACCGAAGATGAAGGCAGAAATCGGCACACCAGCCGGATCTTCCCAGGCTTCGTCAACCGACGGGCACTGGCTGGCCGGTGCGGTGAAGCGCGAGTTGGCGTGGGCGGCTTTCTTGCCAGCCTTGCCGTCAGCTGGCGTCCAGTCGTTACCCTGCCAGTCAATCAGATGATCCGGCGCCTGCTTGGTCAGGCCTTCCCACCACACATCGCCGTCGTCGGTCAGCGCGACGTTGGTGAAGATGATGTTTTCTTTCAACGTGGCCAGCGCGTTGAAATTGGTCTTTTCCGAGGTGCCCGGGGCGACGCCGAAGAAACCGGCTTCCGGGTTAATGGCGTAAAAGCGGGTGACGCCATCCTTGTCGACACGCGGCTTGATCCAGGCGATGTCGTCGCCGATGGTGGTGATTTTCCAGCCGTCGAGCGTCTTCGGCGGGATCAGCATGGCGAAGTTGGTCTTGCCACAAGCCGATGGGAAAGCGGCGGCAACGTAGGATTTTTCACCTTCCGGCGACTCAACGCCGAGGATCAGCATGTGTTCAGCCAGCCAGCCCTGATCGCGCGCCATGTTGGAAGCAATGCGCAGGGCAAAACACTTCTTGCCGAGTAGTGCATTGCCGCCGTAGCCGGAACCGTAGGACCAGATTTCGCGGGTTTCCGGGTAATGCACGATGTACTTGACGGTCGGATTGCACGGCCACTTGCTGTCCTGCTGGCCCGGCTCAAGCGGTGCGCCGACGGTGTGGATGCAAGGCACGAATTCGCCATCGCTGCCGAGCACATCAAAAACTGCCTTGCCCATGCGGGTCATCGTGCGCATATTGACGACGACGTAAGGCGAATCGGTGATTTCAAAACCGATGTGGGCAATCGGCGAACCGAGTGGGCCCATGCTGAACGGGATGACGTACATGGTACGACCCTTCATGCAGCCCTTGAACACGCCGTTCAAGGTTTCGCGCATGACGGCTGGCTCTTCCCAGTTATTGGTCGGGCCTGCGTCTTCCTTCTTCGCGGAGCAAATATAGGTGCGATCTTCGACGCGAGCAACGTCAGAAGGATCGGAGAAAGCCAGGAAGGAATTCGGGCGCTTGGCTTCGTTAAGTTTGATGAAGGTGCCGGCCTCTACCATTTCGGCACATAGGCGGTCATACTCCTCTTGCGAGCCGTCGGCCCAGCAAATTTGTTCCGGCTGGGTGAGCGCTGCGATTTCAGCGACCCATTTCTTCAGGCCTTCGTGTTTAACGTAGTCAGGTGCATTCAGCGGTGCGGTCATGGCGGTGTCTCTCTCTAAGTTACTGAAATAGAAAATTATTACGCCAGTCGCCGGGAGCTGCTACCAAGACTTCGAGCTGCGCTGAAAGCCGTCGGCTGGGGAGCCCATAATTATGCCAGAGCTCAGGGTAAACATCTACTTGACTTCGCTTTTCTAAGTGATTTCCGGTGATTGAAATGGAAATGCTGCGTGATATTATTCACCACCATTCGAGATTGCGTTTCACAATATAAAACGGAGGCAGACATGGATCCAAGGCAACTACGCGAAGCAGCACTTTATTATCACCGTCACCCCAAGCCGGGCAAGATTGCAGTAACCCCGATTAAGCAGCTGACCAATCAATACGATTTGTCGATGGCTTACTCACCGGGCGTTGCCTTTGCCTGCGAAGAAATTGTTGCTGATCCACGTGAGGTCAGCACCCTCACCTCGCGCGCCAATCTGGTTGGTGTGATCACTAACGGTACTGCCGTTCTGGGCTTGGGCGCCATCGGCCCGCTTGCTGCCAAGCCGGTCATGGAAGGCAAAGGCGTTCTGTTCAAGAAATTCGCGAATATCGACGTCTTTGATATCGAAATTGAAGAACGCGATCCAGACAAACTGATCGACATCATCGCCTCCCTTGAACCAACGTTTGGCGGCATCAACCTTGAAGACATCAAGGCCCCGGAATGCTTCTACATCGAGCGCAAGTTACGCGAACGGATGAAGATCCCAGTTTTTCATGATGACCAGCACGGCACCGCAATTGTCGTCGGCGCAGCGGTTCTCAATGGCCTGCACCTGATTGGCAAGGATCTATCCAAAGTCAAAATCGTCACTTCAGGCGCTGGCGCTGCCGCACTCGCCTGCCTTGACTTGCTGGTCATGCTCGGCGCACCACCTGCCAATATCTGGGTTACCGACATCAAAGGCCTGGTCTACGAGGGTCGCGTTGAGGAAATGGACGAGATCAAGGCGCGCTACACCAAGGTGACCGATGCCCGCACGCTTGGCGAAGTCATTGAGGGAGCAGATGTCTTCCTCGGCCTCTCAGCCGGCGGCGTGCTGAAACCGGAAATGGTTGCCAAAATGGCAAAAAGCCCGCTGATCATGGCGCTGGCCAACCCGACCCCGGAAATCACCCCGGAGCAGGTCAAGAGCGTCCGTAATGACGCCATTATCTGCACTGGCCGCTCCGACTATCCGAATCAGGTTAACAACGTTCTCTGCTTCCCCTTTATTTTCCGTGGCGCGCTCGATGTCGGCGCAACGACAATTACCGAAGAGATGAAGATGGCTGCGGTCAAGGCCATCGCTGAACTGGCCCGAGCCGAACAATCGGAAGTGGCGGCGCGTGCCTATGGTGAAAAAATCGCCAGCTTTGGTCCGGAATACCTGATTCCCAACCCGTTTGACCCACGCCTGATCGTCAAGATTGCTCCGGCGGTGGCCAAGGCCGGTATGGATTCCGGCGTTGCTACCCGCCCCATCACTGACTGGGATGCCTACACCCAGGGGCTAAACGAATTTGTTTACCACTCCGGCATGATCATGAAGCCAGTCTTCTCGCAGGCCAAGATGGCGCCCAAGCGCATCGTCTTTGCGGAAGGTGAAGATGAGCGCGTCTTGCGCGCAATTCAGGTCGTCGTGGACGAAGGGATTGCCCGGCCTATCCTGATCGGTCGCCCGGATGAAATTGCCAAGCGCATCGAAGCGGCGGGGCTGCGGATTCGTCAAGGTGATGATTTTGAAGTGGTTCATTCGGATGGCTCCGTGTTCTTCGACGAGCATTACGAAGAGTTCTGGAAGGCCTACCATGCGCTGACTGAGCGCAAAGGCGTTTCGCCGGATTACGCCAAGCGCGAAGTCCGCCGGCGTGCCACACTCTACGGTTCACTGATGGTCCATCTGGGTTACGCCGACGGTTTGATCTGCGGCACTTTCGGTAGCCACGAAACCCATCGCAATTATGTGCAAAACGTGATCGGCACACAGAAGGGTCTGGATCGTTGCTACGCCATGAGCCTGTTGATGCTACCGGGGCGCACGGTGTTCATTGCCGACACCTATGTCAATTACGACCCGACTGCCGAGCAATTGGCCGATATGACCCTGCTGGCCGCTGAAGAAATTCGCAATTTCGGCATGCAGCCCAAAGTTGCCCTTCTGTCGCATTCGACCTTCGGCAATCAAGATACGCCGACCTCGCTAAAGATGCGGAATGTGCTGGCTATCCTTAATGATCGCGCTCCGGATCTTGAAGTGGATGGCGAAATGCATGGTGATGCCGCACTGGATGAAGAAATTCGTCTGGCCGCCTTCCCCAATTCACGTCTCAAAGGCCAGGCCAATCTGCTGGTCATGCCGACGCTGGATTCGGCAAACATCTCGTTTAACCTGTTAAAAGTGGCGGCAGGCGACAATCTGACAATCGGGCCAATTTTGCTCGGCGCTTCCAAGCCGGTGAATATCCTGACACCCACCGCAACCGTGCGCCGCATCGTCAATATGACGGCCTTGACAGTGGTTGATGCCGGATAATTTTTTGCCTTAAGTTATTGTCCTATCTATCTATTTTTGTTGAATTTTTATGATCTCCTGCTAAACTGGGCTAAAATTACCCGGTGTTAGCAGGAGTCAGCGAATGAAGCAAAAATTTGGAATAGCCATGATTGTCGGCGCCCTGTTGGGCGCCGGTGTTTCCGCGCACGGGGTAGCCGCCCCGGCAAAAAATGAATCATCTGCTGCGAGCAAAAAAGCTTCGCACGCCGCTAGCAAGACGACCAAGTCAGCTAGCAAATCGTCGCCAAAGATGGCTGCGCATTCAGGCTCAAAATCGAGCTCGAAGAAAATCACCACCGCCCATTCCGGCAAATCGCACAAAGTCGCTCACGCATCAGCTGCCAAGGGTGGCAAACATATGGCGGTGGCGGCAGTTCACAAGCCGATGCGCAAGGTTTCCTATAACGAAGTTGATCCGGATCGCCTGGCGCTTTACTCCGCCTCGGCACTGGTGATTGACCAAGTTACCGGACAACCCTTGCTCGACAAGAATTCGCATGAAGTGGTGCCGATTGCTTCAATCTCGAAGCTGATGACGGCTATGGTCGTGCTCGATGCCAAGCTTGATCTCCATGAAGTGATTGCGATTGGCGAAGAAGATGTCGATGGTCTCAAAGGTACGCGTTCGCGTTTACCCGTCGGGACGACGATGACCCGCGAGACAGCCATGCTGCTGGCTCTGATGTCCTCTGAAAATCGCGCAGCGCATACCTTGGGTCGCCACTACCCCGGCGGCATGCATGCTTTCGTTGCGGCAATGAATCGCAAGGCGCAGTCGCTGGGCATGAATAGCTCGCGCTTTGAAGAGCCGACCGGTCTGTCGAGCAACAACGTGTCGACCGCCCGTGATCTGGCGCGCATGGTTGCTGCTGCAGCCCGTTACCCGGAAATCCGCACTTTCTCGACAACCGCCGAGGCCAAGCTTGAGCTGAATGGCCGGATCAGTCAGTTTGGCAACACCAATGCACTGGTGCGCAGCGATACTTGGGAAATCGGGCTGTCAAAAACAGGCTATATTTCCGAAGCTGGCCGTTGCCTGGTGATGCAGGCGCGGGTGGCGGATAAACCGGTGGTCATCGTTTTGCTCGACTCAGCCGGCAAGATGACCCGCGTGGGTGACGCAAACCGGATCAAGCGCTGGATGGAAAGTGCCAGCCTGACGCCGGATCGCAAACCAGCCTGAACATTTATCGGGTAATAACAAGGGCCGCCGTTAGCGGCCCTATTTTTTTGGGGCGATGTAACCGAGCGTTTGCGAGACGGCATCAGCCGTTGCTTTGACCTGCCGTGCCCAGTCCGGGTCGTGGCGGTCAGCCGGTGCGGAGACCGAGAGCGCGGCAATAATCTGGCCTTCGTCATCACGAATGGGCGCGGCGACGCATTTGAGGCCAAGTTCGGCTTCTTCATCATCGTAGGCGATGTCGTGGCGACGCACCTTGTCGAGTTCTTTTTCGAGATTGATCAGGGTGGTCAGTGAGTGCGGAGTTTTACCCGGCAGGCCGGTACGTTTGGCGTATTCACGGACTTTTTGCGCGCCTTCGGCAGCCAGAAACAGCTTGCCAAGTGAAGTCAGGTGCAAGGGTGCGCGTCCACCAACCAAATAAACGACACGGACTAACGCGCGACCGGAAGAGGTGCGTTCCAGATAAACAATATCGTCATCGTGGCGGGCACCGAGATTGATCGCTTCGCCAATTTTTTCGTGCAGTTCCTGCATGAAAGGGAGAGCGACTTCGCGCAGGTTGATCCGCGATTTGACCAGGCTACCGAGTTCGAGCAAGCGGATGCCGAGGCGATAACTGCCGACTTCTTGACGCTCGACAAAGCGCGCATGGGTCATTGCCGCAAGAATGCGGTGCGCGGTTGATGGATGCAAATCGGTGCTGGCCGCCAGTTGTTTCAGGCTGGCCGGTTCGGGCGAAGCAGCCAGGGCGTCGAGCAAAGACATCATGCGTTCGATGACCTGAATTGAGCCGGCGGTTTTGGCTGCGCCGATGACCGGACTGCTGGCAGCGTTGGACAACTGAATTCCTTTATTTGCGTGGTTTGAGCAGCTTGAGTAGCATTAGCCACTTCATTTTCTTGTGCGCCGCAATATTAGCATGCGCTTAGCCCTGTTCGTTACCTGTCTCGTTGACCTGATGCGCCCATCCGTGGGCTTTGCCAGCCTGCGCCTGCTTGAGTCGGCGGGTTGTGAAGTGATTGTCCCGGAAGGGCAAACCTGTTGCGGTCAACCGGCCTGGAGTGCCGGAAATCGTGCGTTGTCGGTTGCTCTGGCGAAGAAGGCGATTGTTGAACTGGAGGGGTTTGATCATGTGGTTATTCCTTCCGGTTCGTGCACCGACCAGCTTCGTAACGTTTATTCGCAACTGCTGGCTGATGATCCGCAATGGGCGTCACGCGCTGTAGCGCTGGCCGAACGCTCGCATGAGCTAACAAGTTTTTTAAGCGATGTACTGAAGATTGATGCTGCGCCAGGTGAGTTTTCCGGCAGCGTCACCTATCACGATTCCTGCAAGGGTCTGCGGGCGCTCAATATCAAACAGCAGCCGCGTGAGCTGCTGCTCAAGGTGCGCGGCTTAACGTTGAAAGAAATGCCGGATTGCGAAGAATGCTGCGGTTTTGGCGGCGCATTCTCGGTCACGTTTGGCGAAGTGTCGACGCGCATTGTCGACCGCAAATGTGACTCGATAGCGACGGCTGATGCGCAGGCCGTGGTCGGTGGCGATCTCGGCTGTCTGCTCAATATCGAAGGCCGTTTGCGGCGGCGTGGTGATTTGACAACCCAAGTGCTGCATATTGCCGAAGTGTTGGCCGGCGAGTCTGGCCGATGACCAAACTGCATTCGCAGGCCATGTTCTTTCAGGCGCGGGCAGCCGAAAAAGTCGCCAACCCGGTATTGCAACGTGCCTTGCAGAAAGCCAAACCCTTATTTGTCGGCAAGCGTTCAAAAGGCATCGCTGCCTTAGCCGAGGATCAGCTTGAGTTCGAGCAACTGCGCAGCGCCTGCGTGGATATTCGCAATCGGGTGTTGAGCGATCTCGATGTCTGGCTGGATATTTTCGAGACGCAAGCCAAAGCGACGGGTGCCGAGGTTTTGTGGGCCAGGGATGGCGAGGAAATTTGCGATCTGGTGATCGACGTGGCGCGCCGGCATGGCGTGACCAAGGCGGCCAAGTCGAAATCGATGCTATCTGAAGAGGCGCATCTCAACGCGGCGCTGGCGGCGGCAGGAATTCAGCCGGTTGAAACGGATCTGGGCGAGTACATCGTCCAACTGGCTGGCGAAACGCCATCGCACATCATCGCCCCGGCGGTGCACAAGACGCTCGACGAGATTGCTGATTTATTTGCCAAAACGCACGGTCGACCGCGCCAGACGGATATTCCGGCGATGACGCGCGAGGCACGCGAGGTGTTGCGCCAACATTTTCTCAGTGCCGAAATGGGGATTTCCGGCGCCAATTTCCTGATCGCTGAAACTGGTTCGGCGGCGTTGGTCACCAACGAAGGCAACGGGCGCATGGTGACGACACTGCCCAAGGTGCATGTGGTGATTACCGGTATCGAGAAAATCGTCCCGACGCTGGAGGATTTTGCGACCTTGATGCGCCTGCTGCCGCGCTCGGCGACCGGGCAGACGATTTCCAACTATGTTTCGCTGTTGACCGGGACACGCCAGCCGGGTGACGCGGAAGGCCCTGAAAAAACAGTTTTCATTCTGGTCGACAATGGCCGCGCCAAGCTGCTCGGCTCTGCTTATGAAGAAATGTTGCGCTGCATTCGTTGCGGCGCCTGCATGAACCATTGTCCGGTTTATTTCTCGCTCGGCGGCCATGCTTACGGCTGGGTTTATCCGGGGCCGATGGGCTCGGTGTTGACGCCGTTGTTTACCGGTCTGGAGAACGCGCTCGATCTGCCGCATGCCTCGACCGGTTGCAACCAGTGCGGCAGCGTTTGTCCGGTGCGAATTCCCTTACCGAAGCTGATGCATCAACTGCGCGAGGATCAGGTCAGCGCTGGTTTGCGCCCCTGGTCCGAGAGCCTCGCGCTGAAAGCCTGGGCCTGGGTGGCCGGCAAACCGACGCTCTATCATTGGGTCGTGCGCCGTGCAGCGCGCTATCTTAAATGGCTGGCTGATGACAGTGGCCGGATTCGTGTTTTGGGGCTGGCCCCCGGCTGGACGGTAGGGCGAGATTTGCCCGCGCCGCCCGGCAAAACTTTTCAAGAACTTTACGCAGCTAGAAAGAGAGCCTGATTATGGAATTTGCAGCCGAAGGCCCGACGGCCATTCCTTTGTGGGTCAATGGCCATGCCTTCCTGACCATTTGTGATGCCTACTTTGACGTGGTGAATCCGCTCACCGGCGAAGCAGTCCATCGCGTGCCGCTGGCTGGTGCCGACGAAGCCCTGGCTACCGTCAGCGCCGCACAAGTCGCCCAGCCCTTGTGGGCCGAAATGGGGCTGGCGGCACGCCGCATTTGTCTCGGTAAACTGGCTGACGAGCTGGAAAATTACGCCGGGCATTTTGCCAAATTGCTGATTGGTGAAACCGGTTTTGACGAAGCGCGGGCCGCAACCGAAGTTGCCGATGCAGTCGCCGCATTGCGCGGTGCTTCGGTTGGTGAAACCGGCGTGGTTGCCATTGTGGTCGATGCCACGCGACCGCTCGCAGGTTTTGTTGAAGTGGCGGCGCCGGCTTTGCTGGCGGGGGCGACTGTGGTCGTCAAACCAAGCCCGAAAGCGCCTTCTGCGGCCTATGCCCTGTGCGAGTTGTCGGCGCGGGCTGAATGGCCGGCTGGCGTGTTGAATTTGCTGCAGGGCGATACGCAGGCGATCAACGGCTTATGTGCGACTGAAATTGATCGCCTGGTTTTTGTCGGCAATCCGACGCTTGGTGCGCAGGTCGGCGCGCTGGCCGCAGCCGCCGGCAAGGTTTTTGACCTGCAGGCACAATGAAGCAGCGCATCGTTTATCTGGAGCGTGAATCGGTCATCGCCCAAGTCCGGCGACCCAATTTTGCGCACGACTGGGTTGAATACCCAAGCACGCAGCCGGAACAGGCTATTGAGCGCCTGCAGGGTTGCACGATTGCGATCATCAACAAGGTGCCACTGCCGGCGCTTGCGGTCGACGCGCTTTCTGACCTGAAAATGGTCGCGGTGGCCGCAACCGGCACCAATATTGTTGATCTGGAAGCCTGCCGCCGGCGCGGCATCGTTGTTTCCAATATACGTGGCTATGCCGAACACACCGTGCCGGAGCATGTTTTTGCGTTATTGCTGGCTTTGTCACGCAACCTGATTGCTTGGCGTGAGTCGCTGCTGGCTGGCCGCTGGCAAAAATCGGATCAATTTTGTCTGTTCGATCACCCGATCAGTGATCTGCATGGCGCAACACTAGGCGTGATTGGCAGCGGCAGCCTGGGGAGCGGCGTGATTCGCCTGGCCGAAGCCTTCGGCATGCGCGTGCTGCGCGCCGAGCATCAAGGCCAGTCCACCGTGCGCCCCGGCTATACCGCCTTTGACGAAGTGCTGCGCGAGGCCGACGCAATCACCCTGCATTGCCCGCTGAATGAGCAAACGCAAGGCTTGATCGGCGAAGCCGAACTTCGGGCGATGAAATCATCCGCGCTGTTGATCAACACGGCGCGCGGCGGTCTGGTTGATGAACAGGCCTTGATCCGGGCGCTCAAGGAAGGCTGGATCGCTGGCGCCGGCTTCGACGTGATTAGCGCTGAACCGCCACCGGCTGATCATCCGATGATCACCCCCGAACTGCTCGCCCTGCCCAATTTTCTGCTGACGCCGCATGTCGCCTGGGCCAGTCGGCCAGCCATGCAGAGGCTGGCCGATCAATTAATCACCAACATCGAAGCCTTCGTCGCCGGCTCGCCCAGAAATCGAGTCGTATGAGCAGTCGCGACGAAATCCTCAAACGCGTCCGGGCAGGGGTCGGCAAGGATGAGTTTGCGCGACGCAAAGCGGTGGCTGAGGCCTATATGGCGGCGCACAAACGTGGGCCGCAACCGGTGGTCAGCAACGAAATGGCTAACCGCTTTCGGGCCAAGGCCGAATATCTCTCCAGCACGATCGAACAAATTGAGTCAATCATTGATGCGCCGAGTGCCGTGGCGCGCTATCTGGCCAGCTTGGAACTCGGTAGCAAGGCCGTTGCAACGCCGGATGTGGCGGGACTAGCGTGGGCTAGCGCCGGGCTCGATGTTCACGAAGGGGTTGCGGTCGACGCCGATAAAGTCGGTATTTCCGGTTGTTTTTGCGCGATTGCCGAAACCGGCACGTTGCTGCTGTTATCGGGGCCGGCCAGCCCGGCCAGCGTCAGTTTATTGCCGGAAACCCATATCGCGCTGGTCCAGGAGAGCCGGATTGTGGCCACGATGGAAGACGCCTTCGCCTTGCTGCGCAGCGAACGTGGCGGCTTGCCACGGGCCGCCAATTTCATCTCGGGGCCATCGCGCACCGGTGACATCGAGCAAACGATTGTTCTCGGCGCACACGGGCCATGCCGAGTTCATCTGATTATGGTAAAAAAGGATGTCTAGCCACTCGCAGCCGGCAGTTACGCAAGAAAACAAGATATGGCAATAATCAGCCCTCTGAGTAATACCCATGTGCTTATCCTCGATGATCTGCCCGAGATGCGCAGCTCCTTGCGCAGCCAGTTGGCCTCGCTGGGCTGCGACAAGGTAGCGGTCAGCGGTACCGTCAAGGATGCCCTGGAGCAATGCAGCCAGAACAAGTTTGACTTGATTTTGTGCGACTTTTATTTGTCCGGCGGCACCGATGGGCAGCAGTTTCTGGAGTTTCTGCGGAGCCGCCGGATCATCAGCCGCAGCGCCGTATTTGTCATGGTAACGGCAGAAAAAGGCTATGAGAATGTGGTCACTGCCGCCGAATGCCTGCCCGATGACTACCTGCTCAAACCGTTCACCGCCGATGCCCTGAAAAGCCGGATTGTCCGCCTGATCGAAAAGAAAAAACGGCTGGCCAAGGTTGATGCCATGCAGGACAAGGGCAACTGGCCGGAGGTGATTAGCGCGTGCGAAGAAATCATCGCCGCCAAGGACCGCTACCTGATTGATGCGATGCGGATCAAGGGTAATGCGCTGATTCTGTCAGGCCGCGCCGATGCTGCCGTCGATTTTTATCAGCAGATGATCGCCATGCGCCCAATGCCCTGGGCGCAACTGGGGCTGGCGCGTGCCCTGCAGCAAAGTGGCGATGTTGAAAAAGGCAAGAGTACTTTGCAATCCTTGATTGCCGAATCGCCAAGAATGATGGCGGCTTATGACTTGCTTGGCCACCTGCATCAGGAATCCGGTGATCATGATGAGGCGCTGGCGGTGCTCGATAGTGCTTGTCAAATTTCGCCCAATTCGCTGGCTCGCCACCGGGCGATTGCCAGTGTGGCCGAAGAGAGCGGCGATTTTTCGCGCGTTGAGCAAGCACTCAATCAGGTAGTCAAAAAAACCCGTAATTCGCCGCTGCGCGAAACCAGAGACTTTGCCCGCCTGGGTAATGCACTTACCGAAATGGGCGAGCCGGGCAAGGCTGTGCAATTGCTGGAAGAGGCGCGCACAGTTTTTAAAGAGGATGCCAATAACCCCTTGCTGGCTGCCGTTGAAGCCGTTGCCCAACAAAAGGCGGGGCGCCCGGAGCTGGCGAATCAGGCCTTAGAACGCGCCATGCAGGGTGGCGTCGGCAATCTGCCGCAGGAAATTGCGCTGGCTGTCGCCAAAGCCTGCCTGGCCACTGGCAAACAGGATGAAGGTGAAACCATTCTGAAAAAACTGGTGCAAAGCGCGCCGGAAGCCACCGGGCTGCATGGAAAAATTTCTGGCGTATTGCGTGACCATGGCTTGAGTGAGCGGGCTGACGTGCTGGTTGCCGAGAGTATTCGCGAAATTGTGCAACTCAATAACGAGGCGGTTCGCCGGGCTCGTGCCGGTGAATTGACGGCAGCTGCCGAAATGCTGGTCGAAGCTGCCAACCGCTTGCCGGGCAATGTGCAGATCGTCACCAACGCGGCCTTTGCCTTGCTTTTTGATGTTTACACCAACGGCCTTGATCCGGCCAAAATCCGCCTCGCGCAGCAATTCCAGCAAAGCGCCCAGACGCAAAATCCCAAACACCCGAAGCTGGCTGAAATCGCCGATTTGATGGGACGTATTCGCAGCAAATACGCCGCCGGTAAAGCTTGATGGATTTTGCCGATCTCGCTGCCTTCACCATACACGATGCCAAAAACCGTCTGGCACTGGTGGCGACGCGGGCGGAAACCAATGGCGATGCAGAAACCTTGCGCGGCATTCTAGAATCAACCGCCTCCCTGACCCGCTTACTGACTTACTACAAGGCGGAAAAAGGCAGCCTCGGGGCGGAAATCGATGCCCGGGTGCCGGCGGATCTGGTCAATGAACTGCTGCTCGACCTGGGCAAGCAAACAACCCTGACACTCAGTTCTGATTTAACCGCGGCGCCGACGCTCTGGTTTTACGACGAAAACCTGGTCAGCATGGTGTTGCTTAACGCGCTCTATAACGCGCTGCGTTTTGCGCAGCAAAATATCGTCATTTCGGTCGTCGACCGTAACGAATGGCTGGAATTCAGCATTGCTGACGACGGCCCCGGCTATCCGCTCGAACAGCTTGGCGAGCAGCAAAAAATGCAGCCCGTCAGTCGCGATGGAACCGGGCTGGGCCTTTATCTTGCCCAGCGTGTCGCCGCGCTGCACAGCAATGCCGGACGAACGGGCCGGATTGAACTTAACAACCAGGGTGGCGCGGTTTTCCGCTTGCTGCTACCACAATAAAAAGAAAGCACATTATGTCCATCACCTTTGCCATCCGCGGCGAATTCATTCAGCTTGATCAACTACTCAAGGCAACCGGCTTGTGCGAATCCGGCGGGGCTGCGCATGCGGCGATTGCCGAAGGGCGGGTACGAGTCGATGCTGCGGTCGACACGCGAAAACGGGCAAAAATCCGCCCCGGGCAGAAAGTCACTTTTGGTGGTGAAATAGTTGAACTGGTTGCCGAGTAGGTCAGGCTTCAGCTTGATAATGAAAAGTCGGGCTGAAGCCCGACCTACGCTCAACTGATCCAGCGGATTGGCGAAGCAAGTTCCGGGCGGTAGCCCTGCCGGCCTGCGTAGATTTCGGCAATGCGGGCCATATCGGCGGCCATGTCGCCGCTTAAATCAAAATAACAAAGCACACCGACTTCGCGCTTGGCGTAATCGATGCAAGCCAGCGCGACCGGCACCTTGGCGGCCAGTGCAATACGGTAGAAACCGGTTTTCCAACCCGGCGTCAGGCTGCGCGTACCTTCTGGCGCAACCGCCAGCATGAAGTGTTGGCGTGCGCTAAATTCGCCCGCCATTTGCTCGACAAAACCGGTGCGTTGGCGGCGGTTGACCGGAATGCCGCCCATTGCCCGCAGCATGACGCCCATCGGCCAGCGGAACAGCGTGTCCTTGGCCACCCAGTGCGCACCATGACCAAGCGTGTGCTTGCCGAGCATGGTGTAGAGAAAATCCCAGTTGGAGGTGTGCGGATAGGCAATAACAACTGCTTTGTCAGGATGTTGCGCCGGTTGCAGTAATTTCCAGCCGAGCAGGCGCAGCAGAGTGCGAGAGATTGATTTGAGCATTACCTAGTTTAGCCGATTGGTTTGCCAACTGGCTGGCGCACGCCAACCGGTCAGCCATTGTTTGAATTCAGCCGGCGGCATTGCCCGGGCAATGCCATAGCCTTGGGCATGCGCGCAGCCGAGATCGAGCAGCGCATCGCCCAGCCCGATACTTTCAACGCCTTCGGCAATCACCGAGCGGTTGAAAGCCAGCGCGAGGCCGATGACGCCTTTGACGATGGCCAGGTCTTCGGCATCGTCCTGCATGTCACGGATGAAGGACTGGTCGATTTTCAGCGTTTTGGCCGGCAAATGCTTGAGGTAGAGCAATGAGGAATAGCCGGTGCCAAAATCATCAAGGGCAAAGGAGATGCCCAACTCGTGACAGGCCTCGATGACTTGCGAGACGTGTTCAGTATCGGAGAGTGCGGCGGTTTCGAGAATTTCAAGCTCGATGCGCCCGTGCGGCAGCGTTGGGTGGCGGCTCAGCATCAGTGCCAGACGCGGCGTAAAGTCGGGCAACGAAAGGTGGCGTGCGGCAATGTTGATGCTGATCGACAAGACCAACCCTTGGTGATGCCAGGCATCGGCTTGGCGAAGCGCCTCGCTGATCACCCATTCGCCGAGCGTAATGGCGAAATCATTGTTTTCCGTAATTGGCAGAAAATCGCCCGGATAAACCAGGCCACGTTCCGGGTGACGCCAGCGGATCAGGGCTTCGGCGCCGGTCACTTTGCCGAGTTGCATGTCGACTTTGGGTTGGTAATGCAGTTCAAACTCACCTGCGACAAGCGCACTTTCCAGGCGGCGTAACGCGGCCAGTTCGTTACGCGCTACTTCATCTTTCAACGGGTCAAAGAGGAAGTAACGATTCCGCCCGGTTTGCTTGGCGATATACATCGCCTGATCGGCATGACGCATCAGCAGTTCCGGTTCAACGCCGTCATCGGGGAAAACAGTGATGCCGACGCTGGCCGATACGGTGACGCCATCCCCTTCGATTTCGTAGCAATGGCTAGCGGCATCAAGCACACGGCGGATGACTTCGAGGCCTTGTTCGAGCGTGCTGAGGTCATTTAGCAGAATGACGAACTCGTCGCCACCCAGGCGGGAAAGCGTATCGGTGTCGCGCAAAATGGCCTGGGTGCGGCGTGAAAATTCGATCAGCAGGCGGTCGCCGGCGGCGTGGCCGTATTGGTCATTGACTGCCTTGAAACCGTCGAGGTCGAGCATGCAAACGGCAAGCAGGGTCCGGTTGCGGCTGGCCAGCGCAATCGACATGTAAAGGCGGTCGTTGAGCAGGGTACGGTTGGGTAGCTCGGTGAGCGGGTCGAAGTGAGCGAGTTTTTCCAGGCGCCGCTCGTGCTCTTTCTGCATCGTGATGTCGGAAAAAATTCCGACGTAATGCCGGGTTTCGCCGGCTTCGTTGCGTACGGCGGAAATAGTCAGCAGTTCGGCATACAGCTCACCGTTTTTCTTGCGATTCCAGATTTCGCCATGCCAGTGGCCGAGGGCGATTAGTTCGCTCCACATGGCGCTGTAAAACTCGGGGCTTTGGTGTTCTGACTTGAGTAATGACGGATTTTTTCCAATCACCTCATCGCGTTGATAGCCGGTGATATCGCAGAAGGCCTGATTGACATCAACAATCAGCCCTTGCGGATCGGTGATCGTGATCCCTTCCCGGGCATAAGTGAACACGCTGGCGACCAGGCCGAGCTGCTCGGCGGCTTCATGGCGCTCGGTGACATCAAAACAGGCCCCCAGATAGCCGGCAAACTCACCGTCCAGGTTGATGAACGGGCGGCCCACATCGAGTAGCCAGCGGTACTCGCCATCGTGCCGGCGCAGGCGATATTCCAGCGCAAACGGCTGGCGTGCCTTAAAGTTATCGAGGTAGGTGGCAACGCAGGCGTGCAGGTCGTCCGGATGTACGCCTTCAGCCCAGCCATCACCGCTCTCCTGTTCATGCGTACGACCGGTAAATTCGAGCCAGGTGCTGTTGAAGTAGTTGCACTTGCCATCAAGCCCGGCACGCCAGATCAGTGCCGGGAAATTTTCCAGCACGGTGAGGTAGAAATCATGCGATTTCTGTAATTGCCCCTGGCTCTTGGTCAGTTGTGCGGTCCGCTCGTCAACCCGGATTTCGAGATCGTCGCGGGCCTGGCGCAATTGATTATCAGAGGCCTCCCAGCGTTGCAGGAAGCGCATCGCCAGCCCGAGGCCAATGCCGCCGGTGATCAGCAGGATCAGCGCAACCAGCAACGTGGTCTGACGGACGGCGGGGGCAGCTTCGGCGAGCACGGAATCAAGCCGACGCGAAAGGATGAATTGCCAGCCGGAATCGAGTTGATGCACAAACCCGAGCCAGGCCACCCCTTGTTCATCCTGCCATTGACCGAATTCGGCATTCTGCTTGCCGGCGGCGGGTGATTGGCGGAGTAGCGGATGGCTAGCCTTGCGCAATTCCTTGGGGCCGCCGATCAGGTTGGTATCGCTATGGCCGATCAGCACCCCCTTGCGGTCGACCAGCAGGGCGTAATCAAACGGGGCAATATCGCTGTGGTTGAGCAGGCGCGAGAGATGATTCAAATAAAGCACGCCGCCGAGATGGGCATAAATTTCACCAGCGCTATTCAGCAATGGGGTATCGATGACCACCGCCGGCATCTCATCTGCGCCCTGAATGCTGTCAGAAATAGCCATTTGTTTGCTGCGTGTTGCGTCCTGAAAATAGGGCCGGTCGGCGAGATTGAATTTTTTCAGTGACTGCTGGATCGCATAGGGATGCGACAGATAATGGTCGCCATTGGGCAACAGCATGAACACGACGGAAAAACTGCCCTCCCCTGCCAGAAGCGCATCCAGTGTTTTTCTTTTATCTGCTTCGAATTCGGGAGGAATACCGTTTAACGCCGGATTGATACGGTCAACGGCGGAAAGCGATGAAAAATCGGCGAGGCGGCTGGTATAAGCGAGCAGATCGCCGGCATTAGCCAGCTTATCCTGCATGCTATGGGCGATGATGCGCACCAGTGGCCGATGTTCATTTGACCAGCGCTCAATCGCCAATTGCTGATGCGAACGATCAACGAACAGCCAAACAGCTGCCAGAGCGGTGATCGCCGGCAGAATGAAAGCGAGCAGAATTTTCTGCTTCTGAGCCATTCGAACCTTGTCTCCATCAAATTGCGCTCTATGGCGCCTGCCTTTATTAAAGCATACAAGCGGCTAACTGGCAGGCTCAGACGATGGCGGCTTGCCAGCGGCTGAGGGTGGCGAGCAAATTGGCCTGGGCGATGGGTTTGGGAATGTAGTCGTTCATGCCTGCCGCTATACAGTGTTCGCGATCCCCCTGCATCGCGTTGGCGGTCATCGCGATGATAGTAATTTGTGGGTTGAAGCGGCCTGACTGATCGTTGCGGATCATTTTTGTTGCGGCGAATCCATCCATCACCGGCATCTGGCAATCCATCAGCACGATATCGAAGCTTTGTTCGGCCAACGCACTCAGCACTTGTTCGCCATTGTTGGCAACAACGACGTGGCAACCCAGTTTGTGCAACATCAGGGTGGCAACTTTCTGGTTGATTGCATTGTCTTCGGCCAACAAAATGCGCAATTCGTGCAGCGCGGCTGGCTGGATGGCATTTTCGGCAAGCTTGCCGAGCGCGTCAGCTGCGACCGGTAGATGGAGCGAGAAACGGAAAATGGTACCAATCCCTTCGCTCGATTCTGCAATGATCTTGCCACCCATCAACTCGATTAACTGGGCACTGATCGAAAGACCAAGGCCGGTACCGCCAAAGCGCCGGGTGGTCGAGGCATCGGCTTGAAAAAATGGGGCAAAAAGCTGGTTGACCGTAACTGGCGACATGCCGATGCCGGTATCGCTGAGGGTGAAGTCAAGCAGGTGTCGGTCATCCGCGTCAATCCGGCTGACGAGGGTCAGTTCAACCTGGCCACGTTCGGTAAATTTGATCGCATTGCCCGCCAGATTGAGCAAAATCTGGCGCAAGCGACCGGGGTCACCGATCAAGGCGGCGGGAACGCTATCGCCCAGATTGCACAAAAACTGAATGTTTTTGCCGCTGGCTTGCGGCCCGAGCAGCATGTTGATTTCGTGCAGCAGCTGTTTCGGCGAGAACGGAATCAACTCCAGTTCAACCCGGCCAGCTTCAATTTTCGAGAAATCAAGAATGTCATTGATGATGCGTAGCAGGGCGCCGGCACTGTCCCGGATGGTTTCTGCAAAATCGCGCTGGCCGGTGTCGAGCGAACTGTCGAGCAGCAGTTCGGTCATGCCGATGACGCCGTTCATCGGCGTGCGAATTTCGTGGCTCATATTGGCCAAAAACTGGCTCTTGGCCTCGGTGGCGGCCTCCGCTGCTTCCTTGGCCTGGCGCAAGGAAATTTCGCTGGCGAGCAGTTGTTCGGTTGCCTGCATCCGTTCAATAAAAGCCCCGGCCCAGCGCGCCAGCATGCGGACAAATTCCAGGTCGGATGGGTCGAAGTCGCGGCTGCGCGCGTGTGGCGACGAAAAGTTGAGGGTGCCAAAAACCTTGCCATCAACGTAGACCGGCATGCCGATATAGGCGGCGAGCTGAAAATCCTTGAAACAGGGGTGGCCGGCGTATTCGGAATTGGCGGCATCGGCAATCGCCAACAGGTCATTGCGCGCCAGGGTGGTGCTGCAATAGGTGCTGCCGAGTGAAAACACCTGGTTGTCTGTCAGGGTATCCGGCGGTGATATCTGGACAATGATGCGGTAAATATCGTCGCTAATCCGGCTGACGATGCCGAATTCAAAATGCAGATGCTTGACGCCAATTTCCAGCGCATGGCGCAGCGTTGATTCGGGATCCAGCCCGGTTTTCGCCACCACTTCGTTAAGGCCTTTGAGGGCAGCCAGTTGGCGCCGCAGCCGGGCATCGTGGATGCGCAGGATTTCGGTTTCCTGGGCGCGGGCTGACTCGCTTTCTTCCAGCTTGGCGCTCATTTCGTTAAAGGCCAGCGCGGTTTCGGCCAGTTCGTCATTTCCTGACACCGCCAGGCGTTGACCGCGCTGACCACCGCTAATTGCCCGACTGGCATCGCGCAGCGCCGTCAGTTGACGGGTCAGGTAAGTGCCGAGGAAAAGCGAAAAAATGGCAACCAAAAACATTTCGAGCAAGGAGATTGAAATCGTCCACTGCCGCGTATTCGCCAGAATTTGCTGGAAAGGGGCAATGTCGATGCCAAACTGGATGCGGCCAAAACTGGTGCCGGCGACCGCAACATCAACTTCCTTATCAAAACGCCCATCGCTGACCGTATCGATGCGTTGATCGGCGACAAACTCACCAACCGGCAACGCTCCGTGCTCGACCATAGTGCGCCGGGCACTGTCGAGAAAACGAATGTATGTAACCTCCTGAGTTGCGATCAGGTCACTGGCAATGCTTTCGATAGTTGCCAAGTCGTAGCCGACCATCGCATCGCGGGCGCTGGCCGTGAGCAGGCGGGCGGTTACGCTGGTCCGCCGGTTGATTTCGTCCTCGTTTGAATCCTTCATCCGCCCGAGCAGGCTGGCGCCCAGCACGGCGAGCAAAATGCCTTCAATCAGCGCAACGCCAAGAATCGTCTTGGTGCGAAATTTCATGGTTTGGCGGGCAGGCCGGTCGGCAGATTTATTTTCAGGCGGCGGATTTCATCCCAGTCCTTGTCCTGCCCCGCTTCTATCCCTTTAAAACTGAGCGGCTCGAGCAATTGGCGCCCCGTCTCGTCACCATTCAGGGTGAAAAGAGCGGCGCTGACTTTGGCTAGCGTTGCCTTATCAACCCGAGGATGCGCGGCAAAAGCATGTGGCACATAGGCCGGCGTGCTGGTCAAAATCCGCAGCCGACTGGAAATAGCTGGATCAATCGCCTCCAGCGTGCGCTTGATGCCTCCGCCGGCGGCAAAAGTGCCTTGCGCCACGCCGCGATAGACCGAGTCGTGCGAATTCACATATTTAGCCTGAATCGGGATGTTTTTAAGATCAAACTCGGCGCGCGGCAAAATACTGGCGGCAAAGGCGGCGGGAGCGGGGAAAGCGACGGCCTTGCCATTCAGATCAGCCAGCTCACGCAGCGGGCTGTCTTTGGCGACGACAATAATCCCCACCAGTTTGCGCTCCTTCTCCCGGGCAAATGCCTGGTAACCCGGTGCTTTGCTGAACACGGTGTAATGGTAGGGATTCATGTAGGCGATGTCGTATTCGCCATTTTTCAGCCGTTCCTCAAAGGTCGGAATGTCACCCGCGGTGCGGAAGGCCAGTTTGACCCCGGCCCGCTTGGCCGCTTCGGAAAGCAGAGGAATCCAGGCTGCCGCCAGCGCAGTGGCAGATTGCTGCGGTACGATGCCTACCGTCAGTTCGTCGGCAGGATTGGCCGAAGCCGGTTGTGTCAAAAACACCAAGCAAGCAAACAGCAAATAGGCCAAACGATATATGTCTAAAGGCAGGGTTTTCTCCCGTTGCGATTTTCCTCGCCGGGCAACGTAATGACAAGCCTCTTTTAAGTTTTTGCCAAGCCCGAATTCCCTTAAAATTAGCAACAACTTATATTCAAGGTGCTCTGATGGCTTACCCCGCTTTTAGTGATATTTCACGAACCTTTGCCCCCGGCTGGTTCGCTGCGGTGATGGGTACCGGCGTACTGGCGCTGACCACCCATGCCCTGGCTCAGCGCTGGCCGTGGCTAACGCTGGTCGGTGAGTTTTTGCACTGGTTCAATACGGCCTTGTTTCTGGTGCTTGCTGTGCCCTGGTTGACGCGTTGGCTGCGTTTTCGCGAGGCGGCGTTGCAGACTTTGAAACACCCGGTTCAGGCCAACTTTTACCCGACCTTTTCAATTGCCTTGCTGGTTCTTGCTGCACAGTGGCTGGCATTTACGCCTTACGTTGAGGTCGCGCTGAGCTTCTGGTGGCTGGGTGTCGTGCTGCACTTTATCTTCAGCTTTGCCGTACTGTTTTTTATGTTCAATGGCGAGAATGTTACGGTCGACCACGTCACCCCGGCCAATTTCATTCCGGCGGTTGGTCTGGTTGTCATGCCACTGGCCGGCGCACCGCTGTTGCCGTCAATGCCCGAGGCAATGCGCGAAATCGCCCTGACCATCAACGCCATCGGCCTGGGTGCGGGCAGCATGATGTACATCGGATTGCTCGGCATGACCTTGTCGCGCAAATACCTGCACAAACCGGCGCAGGGAATTTTGACGCCGACGGTGTGGATTCATCTGGCACCGATTGGTGTGATTCCAGTCAGCCTGATGAATCTGCTTGAACAACTGCCCTTCCCTGCCGCGCGTGAAGCGGCAACGGTGCTGATGCTGCTGGTTTGGGGCTTTGGCGTCTGGTGGCTGGTCATGGCGATTTTGCTGACACTGGCCGCCCGTGCTGCCGGGCAATTGCCTTTTGCCCTTTCCTGGTGGGGTTTCACCTTTCCGGTCGGGGCCTTTGTGGGCGAAAGCCTGCGCTTGTCCAAACTGCTCGGCTGGGGTTCGCCGCTGGCGATTGGTCTGGTGGCCTGGCTGCTACTCTGGGGCTTATGGCTGCTGACTTTGAGCAAAACCCTGCGCGGGGTGATCAGCGGCGCAATATTCAAGCCGCATCCATGAGCTATTTATTGGCGGCTCTGCTGCTGCCAGCACTCGGCTGGGGAATCAATTTCGGCATCAAACGCGGGTTGACCGCAACAAGGGAGGTGGAAAGCGCGGTTCCTGCCGGTTTGCCCTGGCGTGAAGTGCGCATTCCCTCGGCCAATGGCAAGCACTTGTTCGGCTGGTTTATTCCCGCCCAACCCGCTGCGCCGGTGTTGTTGGTGATGCACGGCTGGGGTGGCAATGCGCAGATGATGTTGCCCCTCGCCGCCCCCTTGCACGCAGCTGGCTATGCGCAGCTATTCATCGACGCACGCTGCCACGGGCAAAGTGATGATGACAGTTTTGCCTCATTACCACGCTTTGCCGAAGACATTGAACATGGCATCGCCTGGCTCAATGCGCAGCCAGAAACGGCGGGGCTTACGGTCGGCGTCATCGGCCATTCAGTTGGTGCCGGGGCGGCCTTGCTGGCGGCTTCACGAAACCCGGCGATTGCGCTGGTCGTCAGCCTCGCTGCATTCGCCCATCCCGCCGCCATGATGCGGCGCTGGCTGCGTTTCAAACGCATCCCCTACTGGCCGATTGGCGCCTACATTCTGGCCTATGTGCAAAAAGTGATTGGCTTTCGCTTTGATGACATTGCGCCGCTCAACACGATTCGTCGTGTGCTTTGCCCGGTGCTGCTGGTGCATGGTTTGGCGGATGAAACGGTGCCCGCCAGCGAGGCTGAAGCGATCTTTGCACAACGCAGTCACGAGCGCGTCGAGTTGCTGCTGATTCCCGGTAGCCATGATGAATACGCCGAGCTGGACCGCCATCTGCCGGCGCTGTGTGGTTTTATAGCAAAGGCGCTGCCGGCCTGATTCGGTGCCCAAAAAATGGGCAAAAAAAAGGCGGGAGACTAGCCCCCGCCCAAAGGAGTCTGCCCCTGAAAACTAGGGCAGCATAAACGATGCCTTTTCACGCACGCGGATATCCGGGTTCTCCTGCGCCTTGATCTCGAAATGAATCTGGTTGGCGCCCTTCTTGCCAGCATCCGGCGGCACGCGGACCACCGTCATGAAGGATTGCAGCGTGGCCGCCGGCACATCGACCTCAGTAGCGCCGTCAATTGTTGCGCCTTCCAGGCCGTCGACCGTAACCACGTAACGGTGAGCCTGTTCCTCGGTGTTCATGATCTGTAGCGAATAGACATTTTCGATTTGACCATCGTCGGCTTCGCGGGCCAGGGTTGAACGATCGCGGATGATGTCCACCTTGAGCGGAATGCGATGTACCAGGAACCAGGCGGCGAGGCCGGTGATCAGGATCAGGATGGCCGTATAGAGCAGGATGCGCGGCCGAACGATGTGACTCAAAATATCCTGTTTCTCGAGCTTCTGGGCCATTGCGTTTTCAGTCGAGTAACGCACCAGACCACGCGGCAGGCCGACCTTGTCCATCACCTGGTCGCAAACGTCAACACAGGCGGCGCAGCCGATGCACTCATATTGCAAGCCTTTGCGAATATCGATGCCGGTTGGGCAAACCACCACGCACTGGCCACAATCAACGCAGTCGCCAAGACCAGCTGCTTTCGCATCAACGCCTTTTTTACGGGCACCACGGGTTTCACCGCGTGCTTCGTCGTAGCTGATGATCAGCGTGTCCGGGTCAAACATCACGCTCTGGAAGCGGGCATACGGGCACATGTGTTTGCACACCTGCTCACGCATGAAACCGGCCATCAAATAGGTGAAGCCGGCATAGAAGAAAATCCAGAAAGTTTCCCAGCCGCCGAGGTTCCAGGTGACCAGGTTGTGGGCCAGTTCCTTGACCGGGCTGAAGTAGCCAGCCAGCGTAAAGCCGGTCCACAGTGAAAGAATGATCCAGAGGAAATGTTTGGTCGCCTTGATGCGTATTTTGCGCGCGTTATTCGGCCCCTTATCGAGCTTGAGGCGAGCATTGCGGTCGCCTTCAACCCAGTTTTCTATCCACATGAAACATTGGGTATAGACCGTTTGCGGACAGGCATAACCGCAGAACAGTCGCCCGGCAATTGCGGTGACCAGGAAGAGTCCGTAGGCCGAAACAATCAGCAGGATGGCGAGGTAAATCACATCCTGCGGCCAAAAAACGAGGCCAAAAATGTAGAACTTGCGTTCAACGAGGTGGAAAAGCAGCGCCTGCCGGTCATTCCACTCCAACCACAGACCGCCGTAAAAAATGGCCTGAGTCAGAAAAACCATGCCGACCCGCCAGTTGTCAAAAAGGCCACGCACGCGCTTGGCGTAGATGACTTTATGTTTCTCGATGAGGCGGACTGGCGCCGGTTCCGGAGGCGGATTGCCGGAGGGATTGGGGTTTGTGCTCATGGCAGACTCGGTGATGTGGATTTGGAAAAACTTAGGCCGCTGTGGCGGTTGACCGCAGCAATCGCAATGCTGCTTGGCGAAAGAGTATGCGGTCGACTGGCCAGGCGGGCAATAAATTCGTCGCGGCTAACGCCGCAAAATAGCGGGTTGTTACGGCGCTCATCACCAATGCAACTGACTTGGCGGCCCTGCTGTTCATGGCCTGGGTAAAGCAGCGTTTCATCGGGGAAGCGCAGCAGTTTGCGGGTAATGCTGTCGTACAGGCGACCGGCATCGGCGCCATCGCCACAGAGATTGCCGCAGTCGCCAATCAGCAGGCAGTCGCCGGTAAATAAGCGGTCAGCGCAGTGAAAGGTCACACAATTTGGGGTGTGGCCGGGGGTGGCAATGACGTTGACTTGCAGCTTGCCGACGATGATCTGATCGCCTTCACGCAACAGGCGATCAGCGCCTTCTATTTGTTCGTCAGCGCAGGCAATATGCGCGCCGGTAGCGAGCCTGAGCTTGCCGGCGGCGGTGATATGGTCAACGTGTAAATGGGTTTCAAGAACGCAATCAAGCGCCCATTTCATTTCGTCGAGCACACCAAGGTAAAGCGCCAAATTGTCCTGCACCGGGTCGATCATCACCGCCCGCCGACTGTCCGGACAGGCCAGCAGGTAGGAAAGTGAAGCAGTCGGGCGGTCGAGAAACTGGCGGATGTGCATGGCTCTGTTTGAATGGAAGCGGAAACCGGGAGCCATTTGCCTGAACGACGCTTTCGACTGAAAAACTGCCTGCGGGGCGGATAAAAAATCAGTCGGAAGACAACGCTACAAGCCTGCGCAGAGAACAAAGGAGGGGGAGGCGCCTCTGCGTAGATGGATCGGTTTCCGATTACCTACTATCAAGTAGCGTGCCAGCTTGGGAATGTTTTTTTAATTAAACAAAATCAACAACTTGCATTTTATTTTACGAATTTTGAAAAAACATCGGTCAAGCCTCTGCCATAATTGGCAAATTACTTTGTCAAAAGAGTCAGATCTGACATGGCAGCCCCCCTACTTGGCGAACTGGTTTCATTCCTCGACGGCATGCCCGAGCCGCGCATCGTGATGGATGCCGATTACCGAATCGTTGCCGCCAATAGCGCTTATGTGCGCGAATTTGGTGGCGGCCAACCGATACGCGGGCGCACTTGCTACGAGGTTTCTCACCATTTTTCGGTACCCTGCGATCAAGCCGGCGAATCCTGCCCACTCAAACAGAGCCTTGAAGCGCGTTCACCGCAGCGGGTACTGCACCTACATCACACACCGCGCGGTGAAGAGCATGTCGACGTTGAAACAACGCCGATTTTCGATGAGGCCGGGCAGGTCATTTATTTTGTCGAAACCATGCGCGTTGTCCGTCAGGCCAGTAGTCGCCCGGCGGCGCAAGGGTTGGTCGGGCGCTCGCCAGCCTTTGTCGGGATGCTGCAAAAAGTACTGCGCGTGGCAGATTCGGCGGCAGCCGTTCTGCTGCTCGGCGAGACCGGAACCGGCAAGGAACTGGTGGCGCGCGCCATTCACGAAGCCAGCCCACGCAACAGCGGGCCATTTGTTGCGGTCGACTGCGCAGGAATGACCGAAAGTTTGTTCGAGAGCGAGTTGTTCGGTTACGAAAAAGGTGCATTTACCGGCGCCCAACATCGCAAACAGGGCTTGGTTGAAGCAGCCAGCGGCGGCACGCTCTTCCTTGATGAAATTGGCGAGTTGCCGCTGGTTCTGCAAGTCAAGCTGCTGCGCCTGCTCGAAACCGGCACCTATCGCCGGGTCGGAGGGCTGGACTGGTTGCCGGCAGATTTCCGCCTGGTCGCAGCCACCCACCGCGATTTGCGGGCTATGGTGCAAGCCGAAACCTTCCGCCGCGACCTTTATTACCGAATCAACACTTTCCCGCTCCACACACCAGCCCTGCATGAGCGAGCCGAAGATATTCCGCTATTGGCGGCATCCCTACTTGAGCGCGTTGATCGCCGCCCCGGACGTCGCTTAACCCCGACGGCGCTGACCTGGCTAAGCGCCCGGCGCTACGCCGGCAACATCCGCGAACTGCGCAACCTGATCGAACGCGCCACCCTGCTCGCCGATGGCGATGCAATCGATCTGCCACATTTGACTGAAATGGATGATGAATTGCCATTCACTCCGCCATCAGTGGATGGGACTTTTCAACTACACACCGTGGTTGATCTGGCAACGCTGGAAAAATCTTACCTGACTTGGGCCAAAGCCTCTTCAGATGGCAATCTCGAGCGACTGGCAAAGCAGCTTGGCATTAGCCAGCGAACCTTGTATCGAAAACTGGAAGGCACCCGAAATTTGGCGCAACCAGGGTTTGAGTAAAACGCCACGCCGCACCGGGCACGCAAAACCGCCTGCTAAGCTCACCCCTGAAAATCACTTTGCAAAACCGAGCTTGACCGTAATTTGATCATTCACGGGAATTGCCGCCAGACTATTCTGGATGTCATCAAGCAAGCTGGCATACAGATTGAAATTGATTTTTCCATCAGCAATCAAGCCGACGGATACTTGATATTCGGCAACTGCCTGCTTCAACTCCTGGCTGTACAAGCCATCCATAGGGCCTTTGTAACGATTCAGGCTACCGCCCAATTTGCGCTGAACAAACAGCGTCCGCTCATTATCGTTCAGAGAATCATAAAGCTCTTTTGCCTGCTCCCGAATCAAGGGGTGCGTAATATTGTGATCCAGACAGCGCCAGTACGGCACTTGCGTAAACTTGCCCAAGGTTTCAATCAGACTGAGTTCAAGCAATGCACGCGTCGCACTACCAACCCCCTCCGAGGCGCTGCGGTCGAGATTAAAATTTAGCCCCACCTTGCCGACTTTTCCGCCGCTGTCACCCGACTTGCCCGCCCTTGCCATCAACATGGTATTCGTTGTCGCAGTAACCGGAATAATTCGCCTCGTCGCACTGGCCGCGATACTCATGTCCATACTCAAGAGATCAAAGGCTTCGTTTTTTGCACCACTGGCCACGACATTGAGCGGATCAAGCAACTCCTTGTTTGAATCACTGGATGAAGACAAGCCACCATCCCGGCTCGTGCCAATCACATTGTCGTCCATCTGAGTGATGGCCCCGCGAATATAGAAATCAGGAATCTTGAAATTGCCCCCTCCCCTGGCCTCGAACATACGCGCCAAGTCGTCGCCACCGCCATGAAAATCAATAAACTCAAACGCGTGGCTTTTTAATGCCATGGCAGCGATTGCCGTAATCAGCATCTCTTTCGTACCCGTTCGTACCTTGCCCGTTTCATCCGGCATACCAGATGACGTAATGACAAAACCCTCCTTGCCGTGCGCAAGAAAGATCTCATCCATACAACGCAACGCTTGAGAAAAATTGGTAACGGTTTTACTTGCTGGAATGCGCGGGGAAATTTCTGCCGCTACAGAAAATCCGGCATGTGTCGTTTGCGCGTTTGCCACACCCGAATTGATCACCACCAAAAGGAAACAGAGGCGAAAAGCTTTTGTGTATTGAGACAACATAAACAGTTTGACCGAAGAGCTCATCACCACCGACAGCATCCCAAAGCTGGTGAAATCTGCTGCTGAAGGTGAAAAAGATGCAATCTTGATTAAATTAAGGCGAAGATTTTACTACAATGGCATTTCATCCGGGGCAAGAATTATTCGATTCTGAATAATCCCCCCTGCTTTCATCGAAAAAACAGGGAAAGCAAGGAAATGGAATTAATTGGCACTTAGCCATGATGATATTTGAGCTCAACATCCTTGAATGACAAGGAGAGCTTGGCGGGTCCGGTGAGATTCGAACTCACGATGGATTTCTCCACGCCGGTTTTCAAGACCGGTGCATTCAACCGCTCTGCCACAGACCCGCAAGGGTTCGCATGATAGCACAAGGTTTTAAGATATTACCCGACAAGAACAATCAACAATTATTGAAACTTTCGCTCAGCTCGGTTAGTCTTACTAATCGTCGCATTTCAAGAAAGAACAAACATGCAAACTGATTTCCGCACCGCAAGCCAAGGCTCGCAAGAATTCGCTCTGCAACAGAACCGCGTGTTGCGTAACACTTACATGTTGCTTGCCTTCTCCATGATCCCGACGGTTTTGGGTGCATTGGTCGGCGTGCAAATGAACTTCAGCTTCATGGCTGGCAGCCCGTTCATTAGCTTTATCCTGTTCCTTGGCATTGCCTGGGGTTTCATGTGGGGCATTGAGAAGAATAAGGATAGCGGACTCGGCGTCGCATTGCTGCTCGGCTTTACCTTTTTCATGGGCCTGATGCTGTCGCGTATTTTGCAAGTAGCGCTCGGCTTTTCAAATGGCACATCGATGATAGCCATGGCCGCCGGTGGCACTGGTGCAATTTTCTTCACGATGGCAACGGTTGCCACTGTCAGTAAACGCGATTTCAGCAATATGGGGAAATTTCTCTTCATCGGCATGATTGTTGTTTTGCTTGCCGGTGTTGCCAATATTTTCTTCCAGATACCGGCCTTGTCGCTGGCCATTTCTGCCGCTGCGGTGATGATTTTCTCGGCTTTTATTTTGTACGACATCAGCCGCATCGTTCAGGGCGGCGAAACCAACTATGTTTCAGCAACGCTGTCTGTTTATCTGAGTCTGTACAACGTTTTCGTCAGCCTGCTTCAGTTGATCATGGCTTTTACGGGCGACCGCGACTGAGCGAAATCATAGGTATCGAGAAGGCGGCCTAGGCCGCCTTTTTTATGGCTTCTCGAATAGCGCAATGGATTCGACGTGCGCCGTGTGCGGAAACATATTTACCGCAGCAACCGAAACAAATCGATAGCCTTTGAGATTGACCAATGCGGCAGCATCACGCGCCAAGGTTGCAGGATTGCATGAAACATAGACAATCCGTCGCGGGCCGTCATTAGCCAAGGCATTAACCACTTCAATCGCCCCTTCGCGCGGTGGATCAATCAGCATTTTATCGAAACGCCCAAGCGCAGCGAGTGACTCTGGCGTGCACTGAAAGAGATTGGCAACGGCAAATTCAACCTGTTCCGCCAGGCCATTTGCCCGGGCACTTTCCCGCCCGCGCAGGACAAGCGCCTGACTCCCTTCAATGCCCAGCACCTGCGCGCCCGAGCGAGCAATTGGCAAGGTGAAATTTCCCAGTCCGCAGAATAGATCGGCAATCCGCTCACCCGGCTGAGGATCAAGCAAGCGCAATGATCGGCGGACGAGAACTCGATTGACTGCGTGGTTGACCTGCGTGAAATCAGTGGGACGGAACTCGAGCTCCAAGCCAAATTCGGGCAAGGTATAACTCAGCTTTGGCCCGCCTATCGGATAAAACTGATAAACACTATCCGGGCCCTTCGGTTGCAGATAAAAAACGACTTTGTGAAGATCAGCAAAAATCTGCAGTTTTTTCTCGTCGCTGGCGCTCAATGGCGCCAATACACGAAGCAGCAGGGCCGTACATTGCTCACCTACGGCCACTTCAATTTGCGGGATATTTTCGGCAATCGACAAGTTGGCAAACAATTCACGCAACGGCAACAAGAGCGCCGAGACGTGCGGCATCAAAACATTACATTGGCGAATGTCAGAGATAAAACTGCTGCGCTTCTCATGAAAACCGATCAGCATGCCGCCTTTTTTGGAAACCCTGCGCACGGCCAGACGTGCGCGATGACGATAGCCCCACGGCTCACCCTGAATCGGCGACAAGATCTGACCGGCGCGAACGCGGCCAACATGCCAGAGCGTATCTTCCAAAACGCGTTGTTTAGCTGCCAGCTGGGCAGTCGGTTCAAGATGCTGCATGGCACAACCGCCACAAATGCCGAAATGCGGGCAGCGCGGCACCACCCGATTGGGCGAAGGAAGTAACACCTCGACCAAATGCGCCAATTCGTAGCTGTTTTTTTTGCGAAAGCTGGCGTACTCGACACGCTCACCGGGCAAAGCCCCCTCTACAAAAATAGCCTTACCATCCTGGCGCGCAATGCCTCTCGCCTCGTAATCCAGCGATTCGATAATCCCGATTGGCACGGTCAACTCCAGAAAAAGCACGAATTTTAACCATCCACTACAATTGTCGCCATGACTCGTGAACTTATAACGCACTGGACTGACTACCAAGCCGCCATCGACCAGCTGTTAGCCATGCCCTGTCGCAAGCTCAGTATTTATGATGAGGATCTGCTCAAAATACGGCTTGATGATCGAAAACGACTTGGCAACCTGCAACGCATGCTGCACTCCGCGCAACCCGGCGCCATCAGAATTACGCTGCGCAACGCCGAACCGTTGCGCCGTACGCAAATGCACCTGATTCAGCTGCTTGCGGTCCACGCCCACATCATCACAATTAAGGAAAGCAGCCAACAGCTGAGCAGGCTACGTGACTCGATGATCCTTATCGATGATCAGCACGGGCTCATTCGCTTTGATCAAGATCAGGCCCGGAGCAAGTTGCTGATCAATGAAAGCGATGAACTGCGCCCATACTTACTGCGCTTTGAAGAAATCTGGAAGGATCAGGGTGAAGCGATCAGCGCCACAAGCCTGGGTCTTTGATCAACAGGTCCATTGCGCAGCGCAACAATCGACCTAAAAATTGCTATAATCCCTTGCTGATTGGGAGTATCCTGATCACCGAAATTTTTAGCTCTATTTGCTTTGTTATTTGTCGATAAGGAAATCCCCCCATGAATAAGTCCATCCTCGTTGCTGCCCTGCTTGCTGTTGCCTTGTCCGCTTGCGGCAAAAAAGCTGAAGCCCCGGCTGCACCAGTTGCCGCTCCGGCACCTGCCGCTGCTCCTGCTGCTCCGGCCGCCGCTCCTGCTGAAGCTGCCAAGCCTGCTGAAGCCGCTCCGGCTGCTGCTCCTGCTGCCGCTGCTCCTGCTGAAGCCGCCAAGCCTGCCGAAGCTGCTCCTGCTGCCGATCCTGCTGCTCCGGCCGCTGACAAGAAGTAATTCTTGGCTGCTTAAAAAACGGGGCTTTGCCCCGTTTTTTTTGGCCTATGATTTGGTGAACTAAAAAAAGCTCCCGCAGGAGCCTTTTTGCAAATCAGCCAAAATTTACTGAAGCTGCTGGTAAAGGAGATCAAGAATCTTCTTGGCCGTTTCTGATTTATCAATACCACCTTCGCTCGACAAGACTTGAACCACGGTTTGCGCTCGACTATCGCGAACATAAATGCGATATTGAATTTTTGAACTGGCCAACGGCTCCTTGCTCTTCCAGAAAGCAAGCTTGGACAACATGCCGCCATCTTTTTTGCTGTTGTCCGCATCCGGATCAACATAGCGAACGAAATACAAGCCTTTCGAACGATCTCGGTCTTCAACGGTAAAGCCGACACGATCAAGCGCTAGTCCAACACGGCGCCAGGCACGGTCAAAACGTTCCTGCACTTCAAGCGTTCCCGAACCGTCATCAGCTTTGGCCAACTTGGCGCGCGGTTCGGCCTTGACCGTGGCCAGCGACGCGACAGCCCGCTTTTCTTCACTACCCAGACGAACCATCAGACGACGCAGCATTTCCGCTTCAAGTTCCGGGTCCGGGGGGCGCGGTTGCCAGCGCGTGTCATCCTTGGCGGAGGAGGTATAAACCTCTTCCATGCCACGGTGGCTAATGAAAATATCGGTTGTTCCGGCATCCGTTCCCGCTTCAAACCGGGTTCGATACTTATCACGTTCGCCAGTTGAGTAGAGAGAATCAAGCAACTTGCCGATCGTATTCCGGATCAGATCGTCAGGAATTTTGGCGCGATTTTCTGCCCAGTCGGTTTCCATCACGCCAGCCTCTGGACGCTCAATATTGACCAGAAATCCAGTTTCCTGCCAGAAGTCCTTGACGGTATCCCAAAGCGCATCGGCTGGCATGGCCACCACCAGCCAACGCTGGTTACCGGAGCGTTCGACACGTACTTTGTCCACCGGTGGCAAAACAACTGAATTCTGGGCCATGGCAGTTGGTGAGCGGTCAGCGCTGTAGGCTGAGAATGTTGCAGTGCCTTTGCCGCTTACATCAGGGACCAAAAAACGGTCATCGCGCGCAATTTGCGATAGATCCGGCGGCACCTCAAGCGTCGGTGCTTTGCCGGCTGATTTGTATTCGATCTTCCGTGTATCAGGAAGGACGCTGCAACCGGCAGCAGCAACTGCGAGCAAGGCCAGGGCAAGGCTGGAAAGCCGATAATTCATAGTCACTCCGTCAGGCAACCAAGCCAGCCTGCTGCATTGCTGCACGCACTTTGACATGATTAGCTTCAGACAGTGGGGTTAGCGGCAGGCGAATACCAGCCGGCATCAAACCAAGTTGTTGAACCGCCCACTTGATGGGAATCGGGTTGGCTTCGCAGAACAGATCGCGATGCAGACCGAGCAGCTTGAAGTGAATCTCACGCGCTTTGGCTACATTGCCGGCTGCCGCTGCAACACACATTTCATGCATCAGGCGCGGCGCGACGTTGGCTGTAACGGAAATATTGCCGTGAAAACCGAGCATGATCGAAGCAACGCAGGTCATGTCATCGCCGCTATAGAGCGCGAATTCCTTGGGGGCGCGAGCGATCAGATCACAGGCGCGGTCGAGGTTGCCGGTCGCATCCTTGACGCCAACAATGCCCGGCACCTGTGCCAGGCGCAGGATGGTGTCGTTGGCCATATCGGCAACGGTGCGCCCCGGTACGTTATAAAGCAGCACAGGCAGCTCAACCGCTTCGGCAATCGCCTTGAAATGGCGATAGAGACCTTCTTGCGTTGGCTTGTTGTAATAGGGCACGACCGATAGCGCCATGTCGGCACCGGCTTTTTTGGCAAACTCGGTTAGCTCAATGGCTTCGCGGGTCGAATTGGCCCCGGTGCCGGCAATAACAGGAATTCGACCGGCTGCGTGGTCGACCGTGACACGAATGAGTTCGCAGTGCTCATCGACGTTCACAGTGGGCGATTCGCCCGTGGTGCCAACGATCACGATAGCATCAGAGCCTTCGGTGACGTGGAAATCAACCAGATTGCGCAGGGAGTTCAGGTCGAGGCTGCCATCCTCATGCATCGGTGTAACAATGGCGACAATGGATCCAGTAATCATGGCCTGTTTGAGCTAATAAATAATCCTGCGATTGTAACTTAAGGGGTCTTGCGGCGAAACGTCGCTTGGTAACAGATTGTTATTTTTGCGTGATCCAGGAGAGCTGCCCTTTGGCAATTCGCATCAATCCTTTATCCAGTTTCAACTCGGGATGACGATCAGGCGCAGCACTCAGTAATTGCCGGACGAATTCGTCGAGGCGCGTGGCCACCGGGGTTTGCCAAGCCATTTGGCGCAGCCGATAGCGCAGAAGATTCTTGATCCGTGCCGCGCCAAGTGGGCGCAGCCTGCGCAAATTGAGCGTTTCGACATCACGCGCCATTTGCCAATCCTCTTCTGCCAAAGCATCAAGCAGCACAGCAGCTTCTGAAAAATGCCCCGCCGCTTGCGCCAGATTTTGCTCGGCAGCTGGAAAACGTTGGCTGATTACGGTCAACACGTCGTGGCGCAAGAAATTTCGCGTGAATCTTGTATCGGTATTGCTTTCGTCTTCAATCCAGCTCAGCTGATTGGCGACGGCATACGCCTCCAATGCGGAGCGCGGCACATTCAGCAGCGGGCGCAGGATGCGAATATCACCATGTCGACGTTCATCGGCCATACCGGCAGCACCGGCCACGCCTGCGCCACGTAACAGATTGAAAAGCAGGGTTTCTGCCTGATCGCCCTGATGGTGGGCCAAAAGAATAGTTGGTGCGGCGCAGTTGGAAAAAGCGGCATAACGCGCCTGACGCGCAGCCGCTTCAATTCCTTGCCCGGATTTGAGGTTGACCGTAACAGACTGAACATCCAGGGAAATATCAAGCCGGGCGCAGAAATCGGTGCAGAAATCTGCCCAGGCATCGGCGCTGGGCGATAGGCCGTGATGGACGTGAATAGCGGAAAGACGCTGGCCAAGGCCAAGGCTGGCCAGCAGATGCAGCAGGACTAGGGAATCGCAGCCGCCGGACAAACCAAGCGCTAGCGGTTCATCCGTAGCCGTTCGGGCGGCGACAAAGTCACCAACCCGATTTAACAACTCATTTGACAGCTTGTTCCTTGAAGCGGCCATAACTCATCAACCGCTCGAAACGCGTTTCCAGCAATTCGGCGGTTGGCATGCCCGAGTATTGCTTGAGGGCATCAACCAGCGATTTTTTGAGGTTGTTGGCCATCGCCACATGGTCACGGTGCGCACCACCCAGCGGTTCGCTGACGATTTTATCGATCAGCCCGAACGATTTGAGGCGCTGCGCAGTGATCCCCATGGTTTCTGCCGCTTCCGGCGCGCGCTCGGCGCTTTTCCAGAGGATCGTCGCGCAGCCTTCCGGCGAGATCACCGAGTAAGTGGAGTATTGCAGCATCTGAACGAGATCGCCGACGGCAATTGCCAAGGCACCGCCGGAACCGCCTTCGCCAATAATCGTGACGATAATTGGCACTTTTAGCTCGGCCATCACATACAAATTGCGACCAATTGCTTCGGACTGACCACGCTCTTCGGCATCAATGCCGGGATAGGCGCCGGGCGTATCGACGAAGGTCAACACTGGCATACCGAATTTTTCAGCCAATTTCATCAGGCGCAACGCCTTGCGATAACCTTCCGGACGCGGCATGCCGAAGTTGCGGAAAATCTTTTCTTTGGTATCGCGGCCTTTTTGGTGGCCGATGACCATCACCGGTTGGCCATTGAGCCGTGCCATGCCACCAACGATGGCGTGATCGTCTGAAAACGAGCGGTCACCATGCAATTCTTCAAAGTCGGTAAAAATCAGCGACAGGTAATCAAGCGTGTAAGGCCGCTGCGGATGGCGCGACACTTGGGAAATCTGCCACGGCGAGAGCTTGGCGTAGATTTCCTTGGTCAACTGATTGCTTTTGACTTCAAGACGGTCAATTTCTTCTGAAATATCGACGGCGGAATCATCCTGAACAAAGCGGAATTCTTCTATCTTGGCGTCGAGATCAGCAATTGATTGTTCAAAATCGAGGAAACTTGTTTTCATGGACTGCCCGTTCTTTTGGTTGCGGCGTATTTTACCTCAAAGGCAAAAAAGCTCGCTCAATACTCCACCGAAACCGGGGCAAGGCTACGCCACAAATACCATGTCGCCGGCGAACGCCAGAATTGCGAAGGGGCGCCGCGCGAAACTCGCCCAAAACCGCCGTAGCGCCGGACCAGTTCGGCCATCAGCGGCGATTTAGATTGAGGTTTGTTGCCAGAAAATTGGAATCACATGGCGACTATCCGAATGATTTTTCATGGTTTTTTGATGTTGACCGCAACAGATGGCATGGCGCCGCCCAAAACCCTGACGGAATTTGCTAACATCATTCGCAATCCGAGAGAGAACCTACCATGCCGATGTCTGACCTACTGCTGATCCACCCTTTGCTGGGCACCAACGATACTTGGTCAGGCTACCTGGTAGAAGGCGCGCAAGACGCAAGCGAGAGCAGTACCGCAGCATTACGCTTGTGCAACAGCCCTTTGCTCAATGACTTTGACCAGCGCCAGCCCTGGTTTATTCCAGCCTGCACCGCGCTACCGACCATCAACCCACTCGGCGAACGTGCCGTACTGGTTTTTTCGCCAAGCAAACAGATTGCAGATGTCGAAGCGCTTAAACAATTTGAGGCCAGCCAGCGTCAGGCGCGCCGCAAAGTGGCTGCCATTGCCTCACCCATTGAAAAACTACCGGCTGCCGGTGCTTGGGATTACCTGTTAATCAGCGCCGGCCATGCCCGCACCTTGCCACCCTATACCTTGCTTGGTGTTTCCAGCCGCAGCGTGGTGATTGCAACCGACATCCAAAGCCATGCCGACCACCAGTGGGCACAAGCCAATGCCTGCACGCTGTCGACCACGGAATTTTTGACAACGCGGGCGACGATGGGCAAAAAAGCCGACGTAACGCGCCTCAAGCTGCTTGAAATGCTTAGCCTGATTGCCGAAGACGCCAGCACCGAAGCACTGGAAGCCGTGTTCCGTCAGGAAACCAAGCTCTCGTACAGCCTTTTGCGCCTGGTTAACTCAGCCGCCAATGCACCGCGCTCGCCGATCACCTGTTTCTCCCAGGCAATCAACCTGCTCGGTCGCCGGCAACTGCAGCGCTGGTTACAACTCTTGGTCTACGCAGACCCCAACAATGGACAACAGCCCAACCCGCTGCTGCAAAAAGCGGCGGCACGCGGTCGCCTGATGGAAATACTGTCCAGCCATTTGGCTGGGCAAACCGGCATTGAGCACTTGGGTGACGCCGCCTTCATGGTCGGCTCTTTTTCCCTGCTGGATGTGCTGCTCAATATGTCGATTGGTGAAATTTTGCAGCAACTCAGCTTGCCCGAAGCGGTTACGCAAGCGCTTTCAACACACCACGGCGCACTCGGCGAACTGCTACGTCTGGTTAGCACCGCTGAATCGCGCGACTATGCGGCCAGCGCAAAACAACTGGCCAACCTGCCATTTAATGGTGATGCTTACGTCGACGCCCAATTGCAGGCGTTGAACTGGGCAGCAAAGATCAACCCGGTTGCCTGAAACCAGTTTTAGCCGAATTTTCCGCTAAGAAACGGGTTATAGCGGCGCTCTTCACCGAAATTAGACATCGGACCGTGGCCGGGGATGAATTCCACATCGTCGCCCAGAGGAAAAAGCTGCTCGTGAATTGAACGAATCAGCGTCGCATGATCTCCACGCGGGAAATCGGTACGGCCAATCGATCCCTGAAATAGCACGTCGCCCACCTGAACCAGTTTGCTCGGGGCGTGGAAGAAAACGACATGGCCCGGGGTATGGCCGGGGCAATGCAACACATCCAGTTCAATTTCGCCAAAAGTCACCTTGTCACCCGCCTTGAGCCAGCGCGTCGGGGTAAAGCTTTTGACATTGGGAAAGCCGAACATCTTGCTCTGTTGCGGCATGCCATCAATCCAGAAGCGGTCTTCCTCATGCGGCCCCTCGATTGGCACATCAAGCTTTTCGACGAGCGCGCCGACGCCCCCGGCGTGGTCGATATGGCCATGCGTGACCAAAATTTTGGCCAGGGTCAGTTTTTCGTCGGCCAACACCTGAAGGATGCGATCAACGTCGCCACCCGGATCAATCACTGCCGCCTGACGGGTTTTTTCGCACCAGAAAATAGTGCAGTTTTGCTCGAATGGGGTAACCGGGACAATGGCGTAGCGCATAGCGTTCAAGGATTTGTCGTAAAGGCCGCAATTATCGCATGAGCGACCTTGCCGGCCTGAGCGTCGCCCCTTAAACTCGCCACGACGCATAACGCGTCACCATCGCGAGGAAACACAGCATGCTCGACCACCCGCTACAGGACATTGATGCCTGGGTATTGCTTTTCAGCAATAACAGCTTGCCCGTGCTGCGTGTCACCAAGCGCCGCCTCGACGAATTGCGCGAGCACATGGATGACGTAGATGCGCGTGAACTTTCCCGCATCATTGTGCAGGATCCGATGATGACGGCACGGGTCTTTGCTTTTTCCCAATCGATTGGCAGCCGTTCACTACAGCGTGACATCACCACCGTTGCCAGCGCCGTAATGATGATCGGCATCGAACCTTTCTTCAACCGTTTCAGTGACTTGCCAACTATCGAAGGCATGCTCAAGGGGGAAGATCGACACGCCTTGCTGGGCGTTCTGCAAATTATTCGCCGTGCCCAGCGGGCCGCTGATTACGCCCAGGAATGGGCGATCTGGCGTAACGACGTGAATATGGAAGAAGTTCGCATTGCCGCACTGCTGCACGATTTGGCAGAACTGCTGGTGTGGACTTTTGCCCCCAGCCTCGGCCTCGAAATTCATGCCCAGCAACTGGCCCACCCGAATTTACGCAGCAGCGATGCCCAGCGCAACACTCTGGGCATGACTTTTCAGGAGATTCAGGAAGCACTATGCCGGGTCTGGCACCTGCCTGAACTGCTGCAAAACCTGCTTAGCGAAAACAGCACCAATTTACGCGAGCGCAATGTGGCGCTGGCCGTCCGCCTTGCCCGTCATTCCGCGCACGACTGGAATAACCCAGCCTTACCGGATGATTACAGCGAGATCGGCCAGCTACTCAACATCAGCCCGGAGGCCGTGCGCCAGCGTATCGGCGTCGACCCGATGCCAGCCCGTGAGGCAGATGGCGCCGAGGTCGATCAGCCGTAATTAAAAATCAGCCGGCGTTGCCGACACGCGCTTCGAGCAATTCCCAGCGCTCCAGACAAGCGATCATTTCATCATCGATGGCAGCCAACCGGGTAACGGCTTTTTGCGCGCCAGCCGGGTCGGCCTGATAGATTTTTTGATCCGCCAGACGCAGGCCCAGGTCGGCCTGCTCTGCTTCAAGTGCCGCAATTTTCCCCGGCAAGCCTTCCAGCTCCTTTTGCTCTTTCCAGGACAGCTTTTCAAGCTTGGCCTTGGCTGGCTCAGCGGCTTTAACCGGCGCTTTCGCTTCAGCCTTGAGGCGTGCGTTTTCTTCCTTCTGCACACTCGCCTTGTAATTAGCCCAGTCGCTGTAACCACCGGCATATTCACGCCAGCCGCCCGCACCTTCAGACGCTATCGTTTGCGTGACAACATTATCGAGGAAAGTTCGGTCGTGGCTAACCAGGAACAAGGTGCCCTGGTAATTGGCCAGCAACTCCTCAAGCAATTCCAGAGTTTCGATATCGAGGTCGTTGGTCGGCTCATCAAGCACCAGCACATTGGCAGGCTTGGCGAACAGGCGGGCCAGCAGCAAGCGATTGCGTTCGCCACCGGACAAGGAACTGACCGGTGAACGCGAACGCTCCGGTGCGAAAAGAAAGTCTTCGAGGTAGCCGATCACATGCTTGCGCGCGCCGCCAATTTCAACGAAATCGGAACCCGGCGAAATAACGTCGATCAGCGTTGAATCCGGATTCAGCTGAGTGCGGAACTGGTCAAAGTAGGCCACATCAATCTTGGTGCCTTGGCGGACGATGCCGCTATCCGGCTGCAATTCGCCGAGAATCATGCGCAGCAAAGTGGTTTTGCCGGCGCCGTTGGGGCCGATCACACCAATCTTGTCACCACGCTGAATACGCGCCGAAAAATCACGCACAATTTGGCGTTGACCGTAAGCTTTGCTGACATGCTCAAGTTCTGAGACCAGTTTGCCGCTCTTGTCGCCGGAATCGAGCTGCAGATTAACTTTACCCATGCGCTCGCGCCGCGCCTGACGTTCCGCACGCAAAATATCCAGTCGCTGAACACGGAAAACGGCCCGCGTGCGCCGCGCTTCAACGCCTTTGCGGATCCAGATTTCCTCCTCCTTGAGCAGCTTGTCGGCACGGGCATTGGCCAGCCCTTCCTCGTGCAGCAAGGCTTCCTTGCGCGTCTGGTACTCGGCAAACGTACCGGGAAAACTGACCAGCTTGCCGCGGTCCAGTTCAACGATGCGCGTACAAACGCGATTGAGGAATGAACGGTCGTGGGTGATGAAAAACAGCGTGGTGCCGGTTTCAATCAGCAAATTTTCCAGCCATTCGATGGCGGCAATATCGAGGTGATTGGTTGGCTCATCGAGCAACAAGACTTCGGGTGCGACGGCCAAAGCCTGCGCCAATGCCAAGCGTTTTTTCTGGCCACCGGAAAGGCTGCCAACATTGGCTTCCGGATCAAGGCCAAAACGGTCGATCACTTTCTCGGCCTGCGCCTCATAAGCCCAAGCACCACGCGTCTCAAGCTCGTGCTGCAAGGTTTCCATTTCAGCCAAAAGCGCATCCTGATCGCCGGTGCCCTCGGCTAGGTGATGAACGACTTCGTGATAGGCGGCAAGAATTTTTGAGGTTTCACCCATGCCGGAAACCACCGCCTCAAAGACGGTCATATCCATATCAAACGGTGGCTCCTGCGGCACGTAGCCAACGCGAATGCCGGGCTGCACCCAGACTTCACCATCGTCAAGTTTGCCGCGCCCGGTGCCGGCAGCAAGCGCCGCTAGCAAAGAGGATTTACCGGTGCCGTTGCGCCCGATCAGCGCAACGCGCTCACCCGGATCAAGCATGAAATCGGTATGGTCAAGAAGCGGCACGTGGCCGTAGGCGAGGCAAGCATCAGCAAGTTTTAGGTAAGCCATAGCACCAATTAAAAACGGCGCCCCGCAAGGCGCCGTGTTGGGAAGGGCTGAATTCTAACGTTTTACGTCGTGAAGCGGGACAACTGTGCTTGCAACTCGGCGGCCAGCCGCTGCAAATTCTGCGCTCGCTCGGTGTTATTAATCGCCCGACTGCTACTACCCTCGGCCATCTGCGCGATGTTTTCGACGAGTCTGGCAATCTCCTGACTAGCCGAACTTTGTTCGCGCGTGCTATCGGCAATATTTTTAACCGTTTCAACGGTTTGCTGCGCATGCTCGTCTATCGTTGCCAGTGAATTTCCGGCTTCCCGCGCCAAACCAACGCTACCTGCCATGCTGGTGCTGACCGACTGCATGCGTTTTACCGCAACCCCGGTTTCATCAAGGATGGCCTGAACCGTCGTCGAAATCTCCTGAGTCGACAGCGCAGTCCGTTCGGCCAGTTTGCGCACTTCATCGGCAACCACGGCAAAGCCACGGCCCTGTTCGCCAGCCCGCGCTGCTTCAATGGCCGCATTCAGTGCCAACAAATTGGTCTGCTCGGCAATTTCGCGAATCACGCCAACCACACTCGAAATCTGCTTCGAGCGCTCACCCAGCGACTCGATCAGAACGGCTGATTCATTGATATCGCCCGCCACCCGCTCAAGATCGTCCATCGCCCGACCAACCACGCTGCGGCCAGATTCAGTAACAGATTTGGCTTCCTCAGAAATCCGCGCCGCGTGATTGGCGCTATCAGCCACATGCGAAATGCTGACCGACATCTGCTCGACCGAAGCGGCAATACCGGAAGCCGATTGCGAGGCTTGCTGCGAACTCTCCATTGCCGAATTAGCAGCCTGCTGCAATTCCCCTGCCGCCACACCAACCTGCGCCGATGAACTCGCCACCCCGCGCACCAGATTGCGCATACTTTCGGCCATCACATTGAAAGCGTAGCCAATTTCGTGAACTTCATTACGGCTGCGCGGGTCCGCATCATGCACCATTGCCCGTAAATCACCGGCACTAATCCGCGAAACCTCACCCACTAAATGACTAAGGCCGCTCAACCGGCTGCGCACCAAAACAAAAATCAGCAAGGCCAGAATGATGGCCGCCGCAGCACTGACCAACATCACAATATTGCGCAGGCGATGGCTTTCTTCAAGATATTCGTCACTCCAACTACCGGTCGCCACCGTCCAGTTCCAGGCCGCCGAGGTGGCGGCAAAAACCAGTTTGTCACGCTCACGGCCATCAGCATCAGGCATGGCGTAATGGAAAGCACCATTTTTGGCGAGCAGCATGTCACGAATATTTTTCTTGGCGATTTCGGGAATATCCGATTCCGCCACCGGCTTTTCCTGGAATTTTGGATGCAGGACAAATTCGCCGATTGCTTTTTCATCGGTCGGGCGAACGATATAAACATAGCCCGTTTTGCCCGCCACCAGCTTGCCGAACTGCTCGCGCAAACGCTTCAATTCGCCGTCCAGCCCAATCCGCACCGAATAAGCGCCCCACGGCTTGCCATCAGACCCTTTGAAAACCTTAACCGTACTGAAATTGTATTTGCCACCTCGAATCGCCAATCCAGCGTAATCCTGCCCGGCCAAAACAGCCTTGCTGACCGGATCATTCTCGCCGATTGGCACGCCATTCATCGATTTACCATCCTTGTCCTTAAGCAAGGTGGATAGGCGATAAAGCTTGTTGTCCTTGATCACCAGGAAGGCCGTTTCCTCGCCGGTCAGCTCCTTGAAAGACTGGAGCGAGCGTAGGTTTGAATTTTGAATATCGTTACCAATGCGCACCGTTGGCAAATCCACATCGCCCGTTTTAAGCAGTTCAGGCGAAACACTCGGGGTGCCACCAACAAATTTGAGGAAAAACAGCGACTGCCGCTCGCCCCTATCCTTAACCGACTCAAAGATTGAATCCAGCATGCCGGCCATGATTCGTGCCTCATGCTCAAGATTTTGTTCCGCGACGGTCAACGCCGCACGGTCGGCATTTTTTTGGACGATCAGGGCGAGAATCCCAAAGACCGAAATCAGCGCCAGCATCGTGACAATCATCAACTGCTGGGCAATCGGACGACGTTCAAAACTTGAAAACACGGCAGCCTCCCTTTTATAGTTCTATTAGTGAAAGGCAATTTATCACAAGGGCCGGCGCCACCGGTACAATGGCGTTCCTTTGGCAAGTGCCCCCGTCGATTAATGGATAAATCGGTCGCCTCCTAAGCGACTCAGGAGGGTGGGATACAGAAGCTAAGTTGTTGATTTATATGGGAAGTAGGCCCTGCCAATCCCTCGAAATCCACCTTGATCCAAGGTAGTCTTGGAACAAATTTGGCACGCAAGACAGGGAAAGTAAGGGCCAGAAATGACAACAGGTAGCACGTGGCTACCTGTTTTTTTATGTAGTGTCAATCGGTGGTGTCCCCACCAGGAATCGAACCTGGATCTGATTCTTAGGAGGAACCTGTTCTATCCATTGAACTACAGGGACACACGATCAGCCCGCTACTGTAGCATGTGTGCGAGTCTTTAGACAAGAAGTGATATACAAAATGGTAAGTCAACAACTTATTGATAATTTGAAGGAAAAGACCAAAGGCAAGTTGTTGATGTCACCTGAACAACTGTCTGAAGTAATTCCACTTACTTCCAAGCAGCAATCAAAGTTGCGAAAAGAAAACCGTTTTCCGATCCCCTTCAAGAACATTGGACGACTTGTTTACTACTCAGTTTATGACGTGGCAAACTTCCTTTTGAATGGTGAAACCACACCAACTAAAGAAGTTCCAGAAGAAGCGCCAGCACCACAGATCACCGTCAAGAAGAAGCCAACCAAGTCCACAGCACCAGTTCAGGACCTGTCCCATATCTTCATGCTCAGAGCCTTTGCCAAGTCTTTGGAAGAACGTGCAACTGCTATGCTTTCTTTGGCGGAGAATTTGAACAACTATGCCAACAAGAAAGAAATGATGGAAAGCTTCAACAAGAAGTTTCCAGCGAGACAGTAAAAATCATATGATTTTTACTACAAAAAGTTCACTTGCAACCAATCAGGATAAATTCATGACTACACAAGAATCACTTGTAAAACTATTGGCAAAAATCGCCAAAGCCCAATGGGACTCAAAGACACAGCCTGTTCTATTGAGCAATTTGCCACCCTTATTGGCAGGTGATGCACCAGACTACAAAGATTTTCTCGCTGGAAAGTCTCTCAAACAGTTCATTAAAGAAACCGAAGGAAATGCGGGTAATCAATACACGCTCATTGAACACCCCACTCAGCGAGCAAAACTTGCCATTCTTCCGACTGGGGTCACCTATGATTTTCCAGAAGCGCTCACAACGTCCGAGCCAACTACTGCCAATGATCGTTCTTCTGAGAAGGCACTAGTAGATTTTCTCAAGGCACTCAAAAAACTTCCACCTCAAGATATTTCGGATGTCCACATCCCCGTGTCTGTCCTGGTTAAGATGATGAAATAAATGAGAATCTATGTTGGTTTAATTTCTTCATCGGCAGAGCTTATTGACGAGTTCAGCAACACCAAAGAAGCTCTTATTCCAAAATCTATAAAGGACAAACTACCAAAACCATGTGAATTCAAATTTGATGCCTTCAATCCCCATAAATCCAAAGGGCATTTCAGTGTAGATAAACATCTTCTTGAAGGAAGTAGGGGTTATGACTATGCCTTGTGCCTTATAGAGAATGATCTTAATTACCTCTGTACAAATCTGCGAAAATCCGTTCTAAGCGCAACGATTAATCCAACAGAGGTAGTCAACGGGAAGACTCACAATTTTTTTTCAACTCGTTTCAACAAGATTTTCAAAGCAGCCATCTTCACAATTGAGAGAATGAATACTGCGGAAGTTGAGCATGCTATGCGACTGCCAAGCAGAAATTTTGATGCCCCGGAATTGAGGGAGCTATGTCGTGTCTATCAAGAAGATGTTATGGAAGCCGCTTTTCACGACTCAGCAAAGCAGCAAATTGTGGCAGTTGTGAAACGACGGAAACCACGAAGAGAGTCTAGCTTTCAAACAAAATACTTTATCGATGAACGACGGAAGCATTTTGTTTTTGGGAAAGAAGATCATGAAGTACTCCCAACGGGGGAGCCTCATCAACCCCATTGCGAGCTAAATGGAAATTTTAGATTTGGGCGAAGAATTTCAATTGATCGTCACTTCAACGTGAGCCAAGGCGACGGCGATGACACTTTTATCACTGGCGAGTTTCCCAACTGCCATGATGAAATCATTACACCGGCCAAAAATCGTACCCACTTGAACATGTTCAGCAATGACCATTGCTGAAATGAAAAAAGCGGAAATCAAAAAATATTGATTTCCGCTCATGTTCTGGAATCTAAAGTTTACCTTCCGCTGCGGCAATAGTGAGGGTTGCTGCGCTAAAGCTCTCGCTTCTGGTGCTTGCCTCAAAACTGAACCAACACGAGTCATCAGCCCGCCCAATCAGCTTAGAAGCTATTGGGATCGCTCCGATGAACGGTCCGCTACCTATAGATAGTTCTTGTACTCTAGCACAAGATCGTGGAAAAGTCAAGCATGAACCAAGAGTGACATCCGTCAGTCTATGCGAACCTCAAAACAAAAAGCCAGTCATTTGACTGGCTTTTTTATCGTGCTATTGACAATTCTAAAATTTCAAATATGTGTACGATAACAGTTTCCGAGGCTGTGCAATTCAATGATATGAATTTTTGACAGATTGTCAATACCGAATACCAAGCTAATTGCTCAACAAGGAATTGTTGGGCATTTTTTATGCCCGACTGAAGGATAGATTGAAGTGTTATATGTCACTGGGCAGCTTGAGTAATCAAGCGATTAAAAAGACCCTTTACTCAGCATCGGTCAATCTATGAAGAAGACAAGAGAAATCTTGGAAGTATTCAGTTAGTCATTTGTGTGACGAAAAGAGCATGGCTCATAAAGTAAAGTAGTTTGGCAAAAAAATACAGCGATACGGCATAAGATAAGTCCGAACGGTAGTAGGTGAGAAGCTACCAACAACAGCCAAATGAACGAGCCCAATAGCACAAGTGCCACTATGCAGATAGTGGAGCTTCTTTCAAAGCTACTAACGGCAGGTTATTCATACCGATCTGCCAAAGCCAGATGTTGGGAGGTGCGAGCAAATATAGGTTTAGGCTTACTTCTGTAAAAGGAAGGTCTTGGATACCCTGCACCCTGCTGTTAGATAGGCAGAAAGAAACCAAGATTCAGAAAGGTTACTAACAACCTCATGGGCCGTTTTCAGTTGAATGAAGACACGGCAAAGCAGAATTGCACTAGAACTCAAATTTGTTGAGATTTTTCTAGTCTGCAAGGGATAAGGCTTTGCCGTTTTCTTTAGAAAACGCAAAGCCTAGGTACTCCATAAATAGAGAGAATTAATCATCATCTAAGCAAAGATGATGATGACTTAGTTCAGCAAAGAAGGACTCGCCAGAGATTTACGATAGTAAATAAAAAAGGAAAGCGCACAATAAAAAAGCACCCGAAGGTGCTCTTTTCAATTCACACCACAAATGTATTTCCACACTTGTGACAAAAGAAACCACTATCGTACATGGCTTTCCATTTTGGATAGTAGACCTTGTATGCAGCGGACTTCTTCCTGTAGCCCCAAAATGAATAGGCAAAGTACGCCCACATTGCAAGACTCAAATAGCGCCAAGCAGCATCAGGCCCATGCGCTGCCAACCAAGGTGAAGATGCCAGAGCCATGATCCCATTAGCGACTTCAACCCACAGGGCTGGCTTCTTCGGAGCAGAGAACCTAGCTGCCAATGTTGTTTGACTTGTTCCGCTGCTAGTGCCTACATATGTTCCCACACCTTCTGTACCGACTCCTAAGCCGGTCATTGTTCCGCTGCTGAAAGAGGTTCCTGATTGCAAAATTACTTTGACGGCTTGAACATGTTCACCGCCACACTTTGGACAATTCAATCCCATTTTCTTTCCTTACATATTCAAAGGTTCACCGGGCTTCACACACTTGGGCACAGAAGCACCTGCAAATGAACTCAGCATTCCGCAGCGAAAAGGTTTACCTTGAATCGAGGCGGCATAGAAAATTTGTGTTCCGTTAAAACCATCGTCCTTCTTGATGTCTGAAACCTTGACAGACGTAGCAGGCACACCAAAAACTTTGGCGGTCGCTTGAAGAATGTCTTCCTCACTTGCTGTACCAATTCCCATCTTTTGAGCTACTACCGGGGCAAAGGAGCAAGCTCCCAAATTGAGAGCAAGGGCAGTGGCTACTGCCACTTTCAATGTGCTGCGCATGCTGTGCATAACCTTTCATTGGTTTTTTAACATCAACCCAACTTTTAGGGTTGATACACAACTTTAACGCATGTTCATCTTTGAGGGTTGACAGGCAACCATTTGGGTTGCCATAGGAGTGCCAAAAAATGACCACGTCAACACAGAGCAGCAATCAGCATGAAGAGCTATTCAAGAGCATTGGACGGGCCTTGGCCAAGAAGCGCGAGTCATGCAACCTGACCCAAGAACAGGTGTCTGAAGCCCTTCAAATAGGCACGGAGGCTGTCTCCCGCATGGAACGAGGCATCACCATGCCCACCGTTCAACGCCTGGCAGAACTGGCAGAAATTTACGGCTGTGGGATTGATGAACTACTGATAGCCAGCAGCAACCGCACCAGTGACCAAGCCGAACGCATATCCCAAATTCTGCAAACACTGCCAGAAGCTGACCGGGCCATGATTGTTGAAGTCGTTCAGAAGATAGCGGTTCGTTTGAAAGAGCACTTGTAATAACTGCATTTCAAAATGGAAAGCACCTATCATGTACCTCTTCCTTGACTATTATTTTTCGTTTTGTATGTTCTTCTTAAACAGGAGAAATACCTATGAAATGGTTGAAATTTATTTGGCTTAGGATTCGTTATATGCAACCATACGACAATGTAATAGAAGCACTAAAGCAGTACTCAATTACCAAGCCAACTAAAGCAGAAAAACAAATTATTGTTTTTCTCTGTAGTGTAGGACATGGCACATTTGCCATTGCAAATATCATTTTTCGTAGCAGGACAAGATCCCTAGTAATTGGAAAATTGAAGGAGATAGGCATTGCGGAGAGTTCGTTGAGTGATAGTGAATTGAAGTGGCTTGAAGAACTTCTAGATCAAGGCGGTTCTATCGATGATATGGTTAAGAAAATACAGGAGCATAGAACCAGAAGTCAAAAACCACCAACGCCATCACCAGTTAAAAATAGAGAATGAAAGCACCTTATGGTGCTTTTTTTACGACCTAACGTTTCACGTTAGCACCTAACCTGCCACAGCATGTACCTTTTTCACTGCCAAGCGTACAGTTCGTTCTATTGGTTGGCGACACAAAGAAGTCAATCAAATAAAGCGATCAACTGTAGCGACTACCCACTTTATACCTACCAGCGAAATAATTCACATGGAAAGGAGGGTTTAAATATGACTTAAATTAAAGGAAATTATCATGAACCAACTTAATCTTATCGCAGTCCCTAACGGCTTTTATACTCTTGAAGAAGCTCTTCAAGATTCAACAGTTCAACAAGCTGTTCAAATGATTAAACCCATTGAAGGCACGACAGCGTCAAAAATCAAGGCTTTTCTAGCCATCTATCAAATGATTGATGCTTTGGCTCAAATGCGCCAGCAAGACATTGATATGAGCCAATTGCACTACGAGAATTTTAGAAACTCAATGACGATGGTTATTAATGTTAGCTACGATTCAATCATGAAGTCTTTCACCAACCACGAACGCAAAATGCTTCAAGAGTTGGTTGCAAAAGCTCCTGCACACTAAGCTTCAGCAGCACCAAAAACAAAGGCTCCAAATTGGACCCTTTTTGTTGATCTCTGCGCCTATGTCAGTCAAAATCATATGAATTTAACTATCACTACTACACATGGCTAAGTCACCCAAAGACATACAGCGGTTGCAGGTAATCGGTAAGAGCTTGCAGAAGCTGCGACTGAAAACAGGTTATTCACAAGAAGAAATTGCTGAACGTCTGAATATCACATCCAAGTCATATGGTGAATATGAACGTGGTGATTCCACTCTTAACATCCTTAGATTGATTCAGATTGCTGAAATCTTTGAATGTGAACTTGATGAACTTCTAGTTGGTATCAGTTCAAAACCTGATGACCAAGCAAAACACATTGCCAGCCTTCTACAAGGAGTTAAACGAGCCGATAGACTCCACATTGTTAGAATTGTCGAGAAAATATGCCTAATTTCAAAAGGCAAATCAAAAATAGACTCCTAATCAGGTTTCATTTTGCTGGGCGGCTTAGTTGCAGAGTAGTGCCCATATCAATCAAAAATGCATTAGTTAATCGCTAAAGCAACCAGCCTTATATTAATTCTAGCAAATAGAATTTATGAAGCAATAGAACAGAAGCACTCGAACGAGTGCTTTTTTTATTTCTTCATTTTTTACCCCATCCCTGCGGGAGCACCCACTTCATTTTCTCGAATGAAAATAAAGCAGGTCGATGAAAATTCACTCTACAACTGGCGCACGTAGTGGGAACGCTTCGCCGTTCTTCCAATATGTGAGGCCGGGGCCGGCACCAGCCAAGTGCGTTTAGTTAGAGCCAATTACATCAACAGCACCGGGAAGAAGTCTATTTTTTCTCACGATTGATTCAAGAATTATTTTCAGTTCCTGAATCTTTTGAGCATCATTTCCAATAGTAAAAGCTTGAACCAAGTCCCTCAAGTCTGCCACTGAAACAGTCAATTCATCAATTGAAGTGAGTTGGCTTTTGTCATAGTTGAACTCAACTTTCATTTTTACTTCCAACCATTTTTGAAACATACTTTGATTTTTGGATCAGTGTTTCCTTGATCAATTGCTCTAGATTAGTTCCATTTCTAATTGCATATTCTTCAAGAGCCTTGCAGTTTTCTTCACCAATGAACTTGAAATAGGCAGCGGCGCGAGCCTGTTTTTTCTTCAGCACATATTCACTCACCGCATTTCTAACTACCATTCCGAAATTATCTGACTGCCCCGCAGTGATTAAATAATCATCAATCCACTGAGCATCTTCGTTGCGAATAAACGCAGTTTTTTTCTTGCAACCCTTCATAAAATTCCTCCTGTTTTTATAAAGCATATGAAATCAGATAGATAAAACAAGACCCGTTCCGAGAGTATCAGCTATCGAGTTTTTTCATAATCGTGGACATTACTTTTTAATTTCGTAAAATTAAGAGTACAGAACAGCAAGACAAACAAACCATACCAGGAGAACCCTGAAGGTTCTCCTTTTTATGGATTTGTCCCTTGCTGGGGTTCCCCCAGACCCCTAGTACAAATTACAAAAACAAGAAGGAGAAAATCCCATGAGCAACATTAAAAACATATCGTCAGAAATAAAATTACACCCAGGCCAAGCTGGTTCTGATGATGATTCCAAATTCAAAAGAACCAAAGTTCTTGAAGTAAATTTATCCCCATTTGAATATAACAACCTCAAAGACAAGTGGAGAGAAACCAACTTTAATTCAATGGCCAAGTTTGCCAGATATAAATTATTTGGTGGAACCGAACACAAAATTGATCTTCATTTTGAGCAAAAAAGAGATGACAGAATTCTTGCTGCCAAATTTTTATCTGAGTTAAATAGGCAAGGAAAAAATTTGAATCAGATTGCAAAGCAATTAAATTCAAAAACTGATTTTACAAAACAGGAAGTTAAATTAGCACTAAAAGATTTGAATGATGCTCTTAGAAGTATTGAAGAAATCAAGAACGAATTTTTTAAACAGAAGAAAAATTAAATCTTGCTTTTATGATCAACGCTGTTCAAGGACATCGCACGAATTCAATTCAAGAAGCGATTAATTATCTTAAAAGTGACCATGACCACTTGGGCAATTTTAGAAATGTGAAGCCAAGAGACTTTGCAGGCAGTGCCCTTGATTGCGTCTATGCTGCTGAAAGTATAGACAGAAAACATAAGTATGTTTCTGGTTCATTAGCTTTTGAACCAAGTGAACGACCAACCGACAAAGAACTTTTGGCAGTGGTTGAATCATTCAGAAAAACATTCATGGCAGGTCTTGAACATGGCGTTAATTTTGTTGACTTCTGGAATGTTCACGAAGACAAAGGCCGTATCGAGTTGAATTACGTTATTCCTTTGACTGAATTAACCACTGGCAAAAGAATAAATCCGTTTCCACCTGGCAAAGCAAAGGAAGATTTTAAGGATTCTTTTGACGCCTACATTAATCATCAACTTGGATTTGATCAGGTAGTTCGTGATCCACTTAAAGCATCAAATTCAAAATTTGAGTCCAAGGTTTTACCTCACTCAAAGTCAAAACTTTCAGAACAGGTTAGAGCCGCCAAGCCAGATAAAGATAACATTAGTGATAATGTGGCCTATCAAATTCATCAGGGTAAAATTTCCAACAGGCAACAACTGTGCGATTACTTGGAAAATTTTGGTGAAATCACCAGAGTGAACGATAAGTTCATTTCACTGAAAATTCACGGATCACAAAAAGCCTTTCGTTTAAAAGGGCCAGTTTATGAATATGGTGCTGATTTTCAAAAATTGAAACTTGAGTCTCTTACCAAAGCAGGGCCTCCGCACTCGAACAGAATAAATTATTCATCATAGCCACCCCAAAAAATTCGTTAACCTTCAATGACTTATGACAACCCCTTGTAAACCTTCAAGAAATCCCGTCTACTCTCGTCTTTTGGGCAATGCAAAAGATGACGAGAGGAACGGCTTTGATGGAGATGCTGAGCGCTGTGGACGACCCGCGCCAACCAAGCAATGGTACGCGGCATGACTTCCAGGAGTTGTTGGTCATGACCATCTCGGCGGTGCTTTCTGACTGCGACACGATTGAAGACGTGGCTGCTTGGTCGCGTGCGCACACTACCTGGCTGCGACAGTTCCTCATGCTTAAAAATGGCATTCCTTCGGAAGACACTTTCCTGCGAGTCTTCCGTCTGCTCAACCCGAAGCAGTTTGAACGCTGCTTCCGCCAGTGGGTAAGCAGCCTCATCCCGAATATGAGCGGGACGATTGCGGTCGACGGCAAAACGGTACGCGGTTCTGGCAGCGGTGGCGAAACAGCCATTCACATGGTCAGCGCCTTTGCGACCCGGCTCGGTCTGGTCTTGGGTCAGGAGAAAGTATCGGCGAAGAGTAACGAGATCACGGCGATCCCTGAACTGCTTGATGCCCTGTACGTGAAAGGCTTCCTTGTCAGTATTGATGCGATGGGCTGCCAGCGCGCCATTGCCGAGAAGATCATCGCCAGGGGTGCAGATTACTTGTTGGCCGTCAAAGGCAATCAGCCCAACCTGCATCAGGCAATTCAAGATGCCTTCATTGATCGCAAAGATCAGATCGTCCATGCCGAGCAGCTCGAACAAGGGCATGGCCGACTCGTGACTCAGCGTTGTTCGGTGCTGCCTGCGACCGGCATCGTGCCGGAGAGCGATTGGCCGCACTCCGCGGTGATTGCTCGTATTGATTCGGTACGTCAGGTCAAAGGCAAGCCGTTCAGCTTGGAGCAGCGCTACTACATTGCTTCGCGCAATCTTGCGCCGGCAGAAGTGGCTGAAGCGGTTCGTTCGCACTGGGGGATTGAGAACCAACTTCATTGGGTGCTCGATGTGACCATGAAAGAGGATGCCAGTACCGTCCGTAAGGACAATGCGCCGGAGAATATTTCGCTGCTCAAGAAAATCGTTCTCAATCTCTTGCGCATGGATACGACTGACACGGTCAAATCCAGCCTGCGGCTGAAGCGTAAAAGAGCGGCCTGGGATGATGATCTGCGCATGCGGTTTCTGGGGCTTACCCCGTTATGATGTTCGAGTGCGGAGGCCCTG
>JBDKHF010000014.1:0-24296 GCA_039797825.1 Pseudomonadota bacterium
GGCGTGGATTGAAACAAGCCGGAACCATTCGGCTGGACTGATTGTTCTGGCATCGCCTCTCGGCAACGAGGGGCGTGGATTGAAACGTGCTGAAGCTGCTTAATGTCGCCCAGCGCTTCCATGCATCGCCTCTCGGCAACGAGGGGCGTGGATTGAAACTAAGCTACCCCGCGTTCTCACCGAAGGACCAGGAGGCATCGCCTCTCGGCAACGAGGGGCGTGGATTGAAACGTTCAAGCTGGTGGCGTTCGATCCGCCACATCTTGCATCGCCTCTCGGCAACGAGGGGCGTGGATTGAAACACATGGAACAACTCGGGCTTAAGGAGGCAGCGTAATGGCATCGCCTCTCGGCAACGAGGGGCGTGGATTGAAACTTTGCAAGGGGGGGGAAATCATGGTTATTTCCTTGCATCGCCTCTCGGCAACGAGGGGCGTGGATTGAAACCTCGATCTTCCGGCGGACAGCTTTTTCTGTGTAGGCATCGCCTCTCGGCAACGAGGGGCGTGGATTGAAACCTGCCTGCTTGGTTGCTCTCTCATTTCTCACCTCGCATCGCCTCTCGGCAACGAGGGGCGTGGATTGAAACTTGTGCAACACCCATGCCTTCAACTGCGCGGTGGGGGCATCGCCTCTCGGCAACGAGGGGCGTGGATTGAAACCGAGCGTCGACCGGCTCGGCGCCGCATCCGGCGCGAGCATCGCCTCTCGGCAACGAGGGGCGTGGATTGAAACGTAATATTTGACAGTTTCTTCGCGCAACCGAGAGAGCATCGCCTCTCGGCAACGAGGGGCGTGGATTGAAACCGGCTTGGCTTGGCAGTGCGGTGTTGATCGCGCTGGCATCGCCTCTCGGCAACGAGGGGCGTGGATTGAAACAGCAACGGGGTGGCAAGGTCATCAGTTTTGGCCGCGCATCGCCTCTCGGCAACGAGGGGCGTGGATTGAAACATCGGATGCTTGCGGCGAAAGCTCTTGTTCGCCGGCATCGCCTCTCGGCAACGAGGGGCGTGGATTGAAACTGCTCTGCGGAGCTTAAAAGAAACGTAATACTTGGGCATCGCCTCTCGGCAACGAGGGGCGTGGATTGAAACGGGCAAAGTACCTCTTTGCCGGTCTACTTTTTAGGGCATCGCCTCTCGGCAACGAGGGGCGTGGATTGAAACATGAATGGGGCGGATAAACACCCGGACTTTGCCGGCATCGCCTCTCGGCAACGAGGGGCGTGGATTGAAACTGGGAAACCGCAAATGCAGCTTAATTTCTGGCCCGCATCGCCTCTCGGCAACGAGGGGCGTGGATTGAAACCGCGATTGGCCAGGCATGTACAAACACGGCCTGATGCATCGCCTCTCGGCAACGAGGGGCGTGGATTGAAACCTTATTTTGGTTGGACGGCGCGCAGGGCGGCCATGCATCGCCTCTCGGCAACGAGGGGCGTGGATTGAAACTGTCATTTGATAATCCGCCTGCTCAGCGGAAACTGCATCGCCTCTCGGCAACGAGGGGCGTGGATTGAAACCAGCTTGATATAGCTGTCCGACATGGCCTTTGTTGCATCGCCTCTCGGCAACGAGGGGCGTGGATTGAAACAGATCCGCGATGCCGTTGTTTTGGCCGTTGTGCGGCATCGCCTCTCGGCAATGAGGGGCGTGGATTGAAACATTGTCGCAATCGACGCATCCGGCTCTATGGGCAGCATCGCCTCTCGGCAACGAGGGGCGTGGATTGAAACGCCGAATACAACGCCGCCCACCGCCGCCGCAAACAGCATCGCCTCTCGGCAACGAGGGGCGTGGATTGAAACTGGTTCGAGCTGATCCGCGCCGACAAGGTGCTTGAAGGCATCGCCTCTCGGCAACGAGGGGCGTGGATTGAAATTCCATCACAAACGGCACCCCACCGGGGTTTCCCCCATGTTCGCGGGGATAGTCCCTTGCAAGGCTTGGGTTCAGTTGGTTTTAGATGCTGACGATGTTCATCAGCTTATGCTGACGTTTTGAACTTTGCCGGCCAGCCGCTACCCTTACCGAAACAGGAGATTGAAATTATGAGCACGATGATTTTTGAGGTGTACGACGCGCTGAAGGATGCCGGTGCTTCCGAAGAGAAAGCGGCCAAGGCGGCTACCGCTCTTGCTGATTACGACAGCCGATTCAATCGGATTGATGCCGAACCGGTTGTTATGAAGTTGATGATTGGTGGAACGCTTGCACTGTCCGGCACCGTTGTCGGGTTGCTGTTCAATATCATGCTCAAGGGCATCAAAATATCGAGCTGACCGAACGGGCCAACGAAACGAAGAAAGCCGGGGATTCCCGGCTTTTTTATGGGTTTCCCCCGCTTGGCGCCGCCAGCCAATATCCTAGCTGGCCGCACTGTGTTTGTAGTTCAAAACGAAATGGTGGTGATGCCGGGGGGCGTTGCAGGTAATGGACTTGCGCTTCCTCAATATTCGCTTGTGCGGGATCAAGGACGTTCAGTTTCATGCCGTGGCGGAAAGTTTGGTTTTGAGGCAGGCAATTGCTTCATTGAAATCGATGGTACTAATTTCCCCGCGTTCCTTGCTTCGTCTCTCATTCCCTTGTTGAATATTTCTTTTTCATGACGTTTATGCCGTTGACCGCAAAATCCCGATGGCAATTGCTGTCTTCCGCTCTAAAATTGCCCAGACATTTTTACGCTGACACCATGAAACTAAACCTGCACTCACGCTTCCTTTTGCTTTTCGGCACCATCTTTGTCCTCGGCGGTGCCGCTGGCTACCAGTTCTTTGTCTGGTATGCCGACGAGGTGGTGAGCGTGCTGGGTCAGCGTTTTGCCGAGCGCAATGTGCTTTATGAGAAGAGCAAAATTCTCAGCATCGTGACGCGTGAAGTGACGCTTGCCCAGAAGATGGCGAGTTCGCCGGTGCTCAAGGATTGGGTGGCGGATGAGCCGGATGGCATGGCGCGGCAGCGGGCGATTGCCGAGCTGGAAGATTTTCGCGGTTTTTTCCGCAGCCGGAGCTATTTCTTTGCGCTCGCCGCCTCGGGTAATTATTACTACAACGACGATAGCGGCGGACACGCGCAGGAAGTGCCGCGGTATACCCTTGATCGGTCGGTGCAAAAGGACGGCTGGTTTTATGTGACGCTGGATAAGGTCAAGGATACGCAACTGAATGTCGACACCGACCGCCATCTCGGGCTGACCAAGGTCTGGATCAACGTCGTGGTGCGCGATGCGCAGGGCAAGGCGGTGGCGGTGACCGGCAGCGGGGTTGATCTTTCCGACTTCATCCGCAGCGCGGTGAGCAGTCAGTTGGGCGGCGCGGCCAATATCCTGATTGACCGTAACGGGGCGATTCAGGCGCATCAGGATGTTTCGGTGATCGATTTCGCTTCGGTGCGCAAGGCCGCTGGCAAAGAGTCGCAAAGTACACTTTTTGATCTGCTCGACCGACCACAAGAAGCGCTTGCCTTGCGCCGCGCAATGGCTGCCTTGGTGGCCGGTGAACACGAGGTGCAAACGCTGGAATTGCGGGTGCAGGGGCGCCGGCAACTGACTGGCTTGGTCTGGGTGCCGGAAATTCAATGGTTTGTTTTGACCATGACGCAGCCGGATGCGGTTAATGCGTCTTCCGCCTTGCCGGCGGCCTCCCTTTTTCTGGTCATTGTGCTCGGGCTGGTCTTGCTGGGTGCGGCCATCATTCTTGAACGCAGCGTGGTACGGCGTTTGGCGCGGCTTGATCTGGCGGCAAGAGCGCTGACCGAGGGTAACGCCAGGCCGGCGCTGGTCGATAACTCGCCGGATGAAATCGGTCACCTGACACGCACTTTCAGGAGTATGGCCGAACGCATCGCCAGCCACACCGAGGATTTGGAGCGGCAGGTGGCGGAACGCACGGCAACGCTGGAGGAAATGGCGCACACGGATTTCCTGACTGGCCTGCTTAATCGCCGGGGTATCGTGCAGCGCATGGAAAACGAGCGCAACCGGTTGGCGCGCAGTGGCGGCAAGCTGGGCGTGCTGATTATCGACCTCGATCTTTTCAAACGGATCAACGATACCTGGGGACATCTCGTCGGCGACCGCGCCCTGGTTGAAGTGGCGAGTGTGTTGAAAAATTCCGTGCGCGCTTACGACGGCGTGGCGCGCTGGGGCGGCGAGGAATTCCTGATCGGCATGTTCGATCTGAACAATTTTGCTGAACTGCAAGCCGTTGCCGACAATCTGCTGCAAGCGGTACGCCAGGCAAAACTCGATTGCCACGGGGTTGATATCAGCCTGACTTACAGCATCGGTGGTGTTCTCGCCGAGGCCACGGCAAGTCTCGATGAAATTATCAAACAGGCCGACGATGCCCTCTACCGGGCCAAGAGCGAGGGGCGTGACCGTGCCGTGCTGGCCAATTTTGCAAGCGCCTGATCGGGATTTTTAGGGCTTTTTGGCAGTTGACCGCAAGCGCTATTCCGGTCGAGACCACACGTTCAAACCTGCTAATATTCACTCCCCGCGCTGCATTGCAACAAATCAAAAAACAATGTCCCTCCCCTCTGATCGTATGAGCCCCGAAGAACGCCGCGCTGGCGCTTCGCTGGCGGCTATTTTTGCCCTGCGCATGCTCGGCCTGTTCCTGATCCTGCCGGTGTTTTCGGTCTATGCCAAAACCTTGCCCGGTGGCGATAACCTGGCGCTGGTCGGCTTTGCGCTCGGTGCCTACGGGCTGACCCAGGCGGTATTCCAGATTCCCTACGGCATTGCCTCCGATCTCTACGGGCGCAAGCGGGTGATTGTGATCGGCCTGGTCATTTTTGCCATCGGCAGCTTTGTTGCCGCCTGGGCGCCGAGTATGAACTGGATTATCGTCGGTCGTGTCCTGCAAGGCGCCGGCGCCATTTCTGCGGCAGTCACCGCGCTGGCGGCAGATCTGACGCGTGAGGAGCATCGCACCAAGGTGATGGCGATGATCGGTTCGTCAATTGGCCTGGTTTTCGCACTCTCATTGGTTGGCGCACCGCTGCTTTATGGCCTGATCGGCATGGGCGGCTTGTTTTCAATGACCGGTGTGCTGGCGCTGGCCGCCATTGTGTTACTGATCAAAGCGGTTCCGCCAGCCCCGCCGCCGCACGGCCACGCCAAACTACCCTTGCGCCAGGTGGTTCTGGATCCCGATCTGATGCGTCTGAATATTGGTATTTTCCTGCTGCACATGGTGCAGATGGCCATGTTTGTCGTTGTGCCGCATGCGCTGGTCGATCATGGCGGGCTGCAAGCCGCTTCCCATTGGCAGGTTTATCTGCCCGCCGTGCTGGTTTCCTTCGCCGTAATGGTCCCGGCGATCATCGCCGCTGAACGCAAGGACAAAATGCGGCCAATTTTTCTGGCGGCAATTGGCTTGCTGGTCATCGTTCAATCCGGCTTGTTGATTTTCAGCGACAGTCTTTGGTCGCTGGCGCTGTGGCTCACGCTGTTTTTTGTTGCATTTAATGTGCTGGAGGCAACGCTGCCTTCGCTGGTTTCGCGCACCGCGCATCCGGCGGCCAAAGGTGCGGCACTCGGCGTTTACAACACCACGCAGGCGCTCGGCCTGTTCATCGGCGGCGCACTGGGCGGTTATATCGCTCAAAATTTCGGCGATAATGCCGTTTTTGCCGCCTGCACCGGCCTCATGCTGGTCTGGCTGGTCGTCGCAAACTCAATGAATTTTCCGCAACGGCGTGTGACGCCGACTGCGACTCAATCTGCTTAGGAGACTCTGGTTATGGCATCAGTTAATAAATGGATAGGTATCGGCAATTTGGGCAAAGACCCGGATATGCGTTACACCGCCAGCGGTGAGGCGATCTGCAATTTCAGCATCGCTTGCTCAGAAACCTGGAAAGACAAGGCAACTGGCGAGAAAAAAGAGATGACCGAGTGGGTTCGCATCTCGTTTTTCGGCAAAATCGCCGAAATTTGCGGCCAATATTTGAAAAAAGGTTCGCAGGTCTATATCGAAGGTAGCCTGCGCACGCGCAAATGGACGGATAAGGACGGCCAGGAGCGTTACACGACTGAAATCCGTGGCGACGAAATGAAAATGCTCGGCTCGCGTCAGGGCATGGGCGCCCCGGCTGGTGGCGGTGGCGGCGGTTACGACAGCGAGCCGACCGATTACGCACCGGCTCCGCCCAAAAACAAGCCGAAACCTTCATTTGAAGATCTGGGCGACGATATTCCGTTCTAAAAATTAGGCAGCCATGACCAACGCGCTCACGTTCAAGATTCTCGAAGACATTGCCAAGGATTTATCCGGCGATCAAATCTCGTTTCCGACTTTTCTGGATATTACCTTTCAGGTCCGCACGGCCCTCAAAGACGAGAATCTGAACGTCGAGAAACTCTCGAAACTGGTCGGTGCCGAGCCGCTGATGAGCGCCAAGATCATCCGCATGGCGAATTCGGTGGCGCTCAACCCGTCCGGCCGCGAGGTGGCGGATGTCAAGAGCGCCATTGTCCGCGTCGGCATGGAGGCGGTACGCACGGTTTCTTTTGCGGTGGCGATGGAGCAGTTGCTCAAATCGAAGCAGATGCAGCCTTTTGCCGGTATTTCGCAGCGCCTTTGGGAACATACGGCGCATGTGGCGGCACTTTGCCGTGTTCTGGCCAGAAAACTGGCGAAGATCAACGGCGATGAGGCGATGTTCGCCGGTCTGGTGCACGATATTGGTGTTTTCTACCTGATGTCGCGCGCCGCTGGATTCCCGGAAATGATCGCCGATAAGCCGGCTTTGTATGACTTGCTGGTCGGTTGGCACGACAACATCGGTCATGCCCTGCTTTCTGCGCTCGGCTTGCCGGAATCGGTGTTGATCGCGGTGCAGGAGCATGAGACGGATCGCGAGATCAAGGATATCAAGACGCTGCCGGATGTTTTATATGTGGCGAACAAGATTGCCAATCGCGCCGCTACCTGGCGTGATCCCGAGTTTGATGCCGGGATCGATACCTCGATGCTCGAAACTATTTTTGACCCGGAAATGCTGGCCGAGATTATTGCCGAGTCGGAAGAGGAAGTGCAGTCACTCAAAGCTGCGCTTGGCGGCTGATTCCGTCCGCAATGAGCAGTAGCGCGTCACTCGGTTCTCCCGAATTGACTGGTCAGCGCCTGGCCGTCATGGCGCTGGCGGCGCTCGGCGTGGTCTATGGCGACATTGGCACCAGCCCGCTCTATGCCGTGAAAGAAGTCTTCGCTGGCAACCACCCGATTGCGGTTAACGAAGCCAATATTTTTGGCAGTCTCTCGCTCTTCTTCTGGGCGCTGATCATTGTCGTTTCGATCAAATACGTGATGTTCATCATGCGCGCCGACAACCGGGGCGAGGGCGGCATCATGGCCTTGATTGCCCTGGCGCTGCAAGACGCCAAGAACAAACCGCTGCAAATGAAGCTGATCATGATCATCGGCATCCTGGGCGCTGCCATGTTCTACGGTGATGGCATGGTGACGCCGGCAATTTCGGTGCTCTCTGCCGTCGAAGGTCTGGAGATCGCGACGCCGGCGCTCAAGCCTTTTGTTATTCCCATTACGCTGCTTGTGTTATTTGGCCTGTTCTACGTACAGCGCCACGGAACTGCTGCTGTCGGTACCGCTTTCGGCCCGGTCATGCTGGTCTGGTTTTCCGTGCTGGCCTTGCTTGGGCTGCACAATATTGTTCAACACCCGGCTATTTTGATGGCGCTCAATCCAGTCTACGGCATTGAGTTTTTGCTTGATAACAAAGCGACTTCGCTGATGGCGATGGGCAACGTCGTGCTGGCAGTGACCGGGGCCGAGGCGCTTTACGCCGACATGGGGCATTTTGGGCGCAAGCCGATTTCGCGCGCCTGGTTTTTCTTCGTGCTGCCAGCGCTGGTTCTTAATTATTTTGGGCAGGGCGCGCTGATCTTGAATGACCCGGCAACTGCCGTTAATCCTTTTTTTCTTTCGGCGCCGGACTGGGCGCTTTACCCGCTGGTTGGGCTGGCAACGGTGGCGACGGTGATTGCTTCACAAGCAGTTATTTCCGGTGCCTTTTCGGTAACGCGCCAAGCCATGCAACTCGGCTTCGTGCCGCGCATGGAAGTCCAGCACACGTCGGCTCGCGAGGCGGGCCAGATCTATTTGCCGGCAGTCAATTGGGGGCTGATGGTCGCCGTGATGATCCTCGTCCTTGGCTTCAAATCGTCCAATAATCTGGCTGCGGCCTATGGCATTGCGGTGACTGGCGACATGGTGATCACCTCGATTCTGGCCACCGTGGTTGTCGCGCGGAGCTGGAAATGGGGTTGGGGGCGGGCGCTTGCCTTGTTCAGTTGCTTCCTGGTCGTTGAACTGATTTTTCTGGCCGCCAATATTCTGAAAATTCCCGATGGCGGCTGGTTCCCGCTGATCGCCGGGATGGTCGTTTTCGTGCTGATGACGACCTGGAAGCGAGGCCGTCAGTTACTCGCCGAGCGGCTCAAGGGCGAACGCCTTGAGCTTTCCCTGTTCCTTGAGTCGTTGGCGATGTCGATGCCAACCCGGGTGGCGGGGACGGCAGTCTTTCTCAATGCCGACCCGAGCGGCGTACCGCACGCCATGTTGCACAACCTGATGCACAACAAGGTGCTGCACGAGCGCGTGGTGCTGGTTTCGGTCAAATTTTTCGATGTGCCTTACGTGCCGGAAATTGATCGCGTTGAAGTGAAGCCGCTGCGTGAAAATTTCTGGAGCGTGGTCGTCCAGTATGGTTTCAAGGACGAGCCAAATATTCCGGCGGCGCTGGCGCTTTGTGCGGATGCCGGGGTCGAGTTCAACCCGCTCGATACCTCGTATTTCATTGGCCGCGAAACCTTGATCCCGCGCCTCAATTCAGAGATGGCTTTCTGGCGCGAGAAACTTTTTGTCGCCATGTTCCGCAACGGCGGTTCGGCTACCGCCTTCTTCCAGATTCCCAGCAACCGGGTGGTTGAACTGGGCACCCAGGTGGTTTTGTAGTCGTTAGTCGGGAGTCGTTAGCTAGGGACTAGCGACTAATAGCTAGCAACTAGCCGCTATAAGCGGCGGATTTTTTCCAGCAGCGCGGTGGTCGATTTTTGGTGAATGAAGGGGATGGAATGCACGGTTCCGCCCCAGCCAAGCACTTCGCTGCAGCCGACAATTTTTTCGACCGGCCAGTCGCCACCCTTGACCAGAATTTCCGGCTTGCATTCAAGGATGCGCTGCAAGGGGGTGTCTTCGTCAAACCAGGTAACCAGCGCCACGCAGCCGAGTGAGGCCATGACCGCCAGGCGATCTTCCAGCGCATTAACCGGGCGCTCATCGCCCTTGCCCAAACGTTTGACCGAGGCGTCGCTGTTGAGGGCAACGACGAGGCTGATGCCAAGGGCGGCGGCTTGCGCCAGATAGGTGACGTGGCCACGATGCAGAATATCGAAACAGCCGTTGGTAAACACCAGAGGGCGCGCCAGTTGGGCTGCGGTTGCGGTCAACTGCTCAGGTGGACAGATTTTTGATTCAAAGCTGGGGGCGGCGTAGGTCATGGCGTGTGTATGAATAAGTCAGGTCGTCATTTTATGGTGATATTCGCGTTCCGCAGTAATGGCATGTGCAGCGGGGTGCAATTGAAAGTGTGAATGGGGGGTAGCCTTGTTTTGGTTTGGGATTCCGCCTAGCCAAAGGCGGGGTGTATCGCTAGCAAAGCTAAAAGGTGACCCCGAGGTCGGCGCCGCGCACTGCCCGGTCAGCCTGCGTTGCTCTGCGCCTTCCTCGGTCAACCGCCAAAACAGACCCAAAATGTAACCGCGCTCGCTTTGCTCCTCTCTCTGAAAAGGGGTAAGCCGGGAGGGGTTTGGTTTTCCAGTCCCTTGAGCGGTGCTGAGCAACGCAGAAATGCAGGGGGCTTTCGCCTGGTGTTGATTGAGCCGCAGGCGGGTCACCTGAAAAGAGGTCAGATTTTTTTGGGCTGCTACCCTTTGGGCTGCTCTCTGAAGGGCTGATGATTGGCTGTGGGGTATTGTGACCCCTTTGATCTTCTTGCCCTATGCCGCTTCCAGCATTGCTAGACGCTCAACCGTATCAGGGAATTTCTCAACTAGTCGAATCAGCAGCGCGGCTTGCGCGTTTGGCTTAGCCCTACCTTGCTCCCAATTTTCCAGCGTGCGCAGATTCGTGCGCAGGTAATTGGCCAGCACTGCACGCGACAAGTGCAGGCTTTCGCGCAACGCCACCAACTCGGATGCGCTGATCTCAACGGCGGGCTTTGTCTCCAGCGCAACGGTACGCAGCGTGCGCTTACCGATACGCTCTTCAGCCAAAGCCTCGAAGCCTTCTGAAATTTCAGCAAACAGCTTACGTTTTTTCATCGTCGAGCCTCCAGTTCAGTTTTAAGCATTTCCTTGAGCGCTTTTTTCTCCTTTGCGCTCAGATCATCCATTTCATCTTTGCCGTACAAGGTGAAAAGCCAGAATTGCCCACCAACCGACCACCAGTAAAAAATCACTCGCAGGCCGCTGCGCTTGCCTTTGCCGCGCCGTAAATCAGCGTAGCGCATCTTGCGCAGCCCACCCGTGCACTCGATTACATCACCGGCTTCCGGGTGCTTCAGCAGAAAGTTTTGCAGCCACGAAAGCCTTCATCGTCCAGGTAACCAGGCCGGTATTTGGCGAACGCTGGCAACTCAACGAATAGAGCTTTCACGGTTTTAATATAAGCAACTTGCGGATGATTGGAGAGATCGGGTAATTGTCACGGTCAACGCCGGAAAAGGTGGAAAAACTAAAAGTTTGTTTGACTCTTTTGGGCTGTAGGAAGTAGCCCACTTTTACCTTTACGACGATGAACTCAAATCGATGCCAAATCCTTTAATCCGCAATTTCTTTATTTTCATTGACCATGCTAAACAAAAAACTGACAGTGCCGCAGCGACTCCACTTGGTAATATGCTGTTTGGCTGAAGGGCTAGGCCCACAGCCACTAGCCCAAAAATAAAACCTATTACAAGTACAAGGCGCTGGTTTTTGCGGTCTTCCTGTTCGCTAAGTGCAGCAATAAATGTTAATGCGGTAATGCCCTCAATGCCGGTAGCTTTTAGTCTGTATTTCTCATCAATTAGCTCCAAATTTGGCTCAGGCGGTTTTGGCTTCTCATCAGAGTCCATGCAACATGATGAGCTCACACTGAGGCTGAAAATCACTATTCCAGCTACAGCCGCTATCAAAAGTCCTGTCAGACCAAAAAATATGGGGGCAATTATCAGTGCAATACCCCAGCAGCTAACAAACCAAATTGATTTTTTTCGTTCTGAAGATGCTGAGCCTACCTTCCAAAACGCCCATTTTTCTTCATCAGTCATTGCGCAATAATTCACAGCCATTCCAGCTCCTATTTGTGTGAAAGTACCTCCTTTATTGCTCAGCTAAAAAAACTGCTTGATCAGCCACAGAGAGCAACACGGCGCGAAGCATTGCAGCATTCGGGCGCAAGCGCTATATGTCTAATGGATTTGTCGGGTGATCTTTGTGCACGGAAATGAGCAGCCAAAAGATAGGCGTGCAGTCGATACAGAGATTTGCTGATTGAGGCGGCGGGTTGCCGTTTCAACGCAGCATCAGTCGATGCTGGGCGAGGGGGAAAATCGCGGTGGCTTAACCCGCTATTTCAAACCAGCCAAAGCTTCTTCCACCCCTCATGCCCCATTTTTTCCATCGTCTCGATATTGCGTTCAAAAATATGGGCGGCATCGGGAAATGCAGCAACCGCGCGGTCGATGCTGCTTTCGCGTAGCAGGTGTAGCGTCGGATAGGGCGAGCGGTTGGTGAAGTTGGCGATGTCGTCGGGGTCGCTGCCGGCGAATTCGTATTGCGGGTGCAGGCTGGCGATCTGGAAAACGCCTTCGTAGTCGAGGTTGCGATTCAGCGCATCGACTTCGGCAAGGAAGAAGTGGTAATCGAGAAAATCGGTCATCGCCTGCGGGTGGATGAGCAGGGTGGTGTCGAGTTGGGCGGGGTCGGTGTTGGCCAGCAGGTTCAACTCGCTTTCCAGTTCGGCGAGCAGTTCGTCAGCGCTGCTTGCTGCGGTCAACGCGTATCTGACCTGCTTTTTTACGAAGACGCTTTTGGCAAATGGGCAGAGGTTGAGTCCGATGACGGCGCGCTCCAGCCAGCGTTGCGTGTCGCTGATAATTTTCTCGCTGGCGGCGGCATCGGTGTAGGGCTTGAGTACGTCGGTCATGGTGTTTTGCCGGTTAGCGGTAAAGGAGGAATGCGGCGCTTGCTGCCTGCCAGGCCGCTTCGTCGGCTAGGGCCAGCGTATCGAGTTGCTCGGGCGTGGCGGCGGGGTCATCGACCCATTCACGTAACAGCGGCGAGCCGTTGATCAGGTCGATGGCGAGGCGTTCGTGTTCGTATTCGTAAGCGAAATCGCGCCACAGCGGGTAGGCCGGATACAGGTTGCGGATGGCTTTGAAGGCCAGCGCCTGCAGGCGCCAGGGGCGGAAGTTGGCGTGTTGGTAGCTGCTGTCTTCGACGTGGATTTGCAGGCCATTGCAGAGTTTGCCGGCGTGTTTGTGGAAGGTTGGTTCAAACCAGATTTCACGCAGCTTGCAGCCGGTTAGCCAGCCCGGCGCGAAGCGACGCATTTCATCCAGCACGGCGCGAGCGTTGATATCCGGGGCGCCGAAGATTTCCAGCGGGCGTGTTGTGCCGCGTCCTTCGCTCAAGGTGGCGCCTTCGAGCATGACGGTGCCGGCGTAGGCGCGGGCCATCCACAGATTGGGCGCGTTCGGGCTGGGGTTGATCCAGGTCCGTTCGACTAGCGGCCAGCCGTAGCCGGGTGCGGCCTCGGGTTGCCAGCTGTGCATGGTGATTACCTGGTAATCGACATTGAGTTTGAGTGTGGCGATGAACCAGTGGCCGAGTTCGCCCATGGTCAGGCCGTGGCGCATCGGCATGGCACCGGCACCGACGAAGCTTTCCCAGCCCTCGCGCAGGGTCAGCCCTTCAATTGGTCGGCCAGCCGGGTTGGGGCGATCGAGCACCCAGACGCTTTTGCCATGTTGGGCGGCGGCTTCAAGTACGTAACGCAGGGTGGTGATGAAGGTGTAGATGCGGCAGCCGAGGTCTTGCAGATCAACCAGCAGGACATCGAAGGTATCCATCATCGCGTCGGTTGGCCGGCGCACTTCGCCATACAGGCTAAAGATCGGAATGCCGAGTTGCGGGTCGAGAAAATCGGGCGACTCGACCATGTTGTCCTGCTTGTCGCCGCGCAGGCCGTGTTGCGGGCCAAAGGCGGCGCTCAGTTTGATCTCGGGCAGGGCAGCGAGGGCGTCGAGCGTATGGGTGAGATCGGCAGTCACCGAGGCCGGGTGGGCGAGCAGGGCAACGCGCTTGCCGGCGAGCGGGGTGCGCAGGGCGGGTTCGGCGAGTAGGCGGTCGATGCCGAATTGAATGCTTGGTTTCATGGTCGGGGCAGGCGCAGCGTGAAGCTGGCGCGCAAATGGAAATTGGGTTGGTCGGCATGGTGGGCAAGCGCCCAGTAGGTTTTGCTGCCATCAGGTGCTTCGATCACTGTACTCAGCCCGATCTCTAAAATATTGCCGCTGGGCAGGAGTTCGCGGGCGATCAGTGCATCCAGTTCAAAGCCATCGTTCAGGCGGGTGACATTGATTTGCGGCGCGGCGGGTGGCTGAAAATCCTGATCCGGCTGGCGATAGGCGGTGAAGCGATAGGCCGCCCACTGGCCGGAGGGTGAAAAATTGAATTCGCGATATGAGTCTTCGCTTGGGCTGGCGACGAACAATTCACAGCAAGTGTGTTGCCACAAATTATCGGCAGCGGCAGGCGATTGCGGCATGGGTAAAAGCGGCTGGCCGGTAACGCGGTAGCGCAAGTGCAATGCACCGTTTTCGGTAAAACTTGCTGTAACAAATAGGCCGGAAACCGACTTGCAGGTCTGGCTTGGGTGGCAGATCAACGGGTGATTGAGCGGGTTGGTCAAGGCTGTTTGGCGGGTTGGTTGGGGGGCAGGCCGTACTTTACCCGCTCAAGCTGGCTCTTGTTACGGTCAACCCGGCAATGCACCGGAAAATACCCGGCTTGGCCTTGGTTGGCCGGTGCTTTTGGAGTAATTTACGGCCTTTGCGAAACAGCTTGCAGGGAGATAAAAAATGACACCGCTGCGCATCAATCTGGAACAAGAAGATATTCCCACTCACTGGTACAACGTGGTTGCCGACATGGTTAACCCGCCAGCTCCGCCGTTGGGGCCGGATGGCAACCCGGTGCCGCCGGAGGCGATGGGGGCGATTTTCCCCGGGCCTATCCTTGAGCAGGAAATGTCGGCAGAACGCTGGATCGCCATTCCTGAAGAAGTGCGCCAGATCTACGCGCTGTGGCGCCCCGCGCCACTCTGCCGCGCCTTGCGTCTGGAACAGGCGCTCGGTACGCCGGCCAAGATTTTCTACAAATATGAAGGCGTTTCGCCGGCTGGTTCGCACAAGCCGAACTCCGCCGTGCCGCAGGCCTTCTATAACAAAATGGCCGGCACCAAGCGCTTGACCACGGAAACCGGCGCCGGGCAATGGGGTTCATCGATTGCTTTCGCCGGGCAGATGTTCGGTTTGCCGGTGCGCGTTTTCATGGTCAAAGTCAGTTACGAGCAAAAGCCTTTCCGCCGCTCGATGATGCAAACCTGGGGCGCCGAGGTCTTTTCCAGCCCGACCAATCTGACTAACGCCGGGCGCACGGCGCTGGCTGAAGATCCGAACAATCAGGGCTCGCTTGGTCTGGCTATTTCCGAAGCAGTTGAAGAAGCCGCCGCTGATCCCGGCACCTGCTACACCCTAGGCTCGGTGCTCAACCATGTTCTGCTGCACCAGAGCGTGATTGGACTGGAAGCCAAAAAGCAGTTCGACAAAATCGGCCTCTACCCGGATGTGATTTTTGGCCCCTGCGGTGGCGGTTCCAGCTTCGGCGGCATCGCTTTCCCCTTCCTCGCCGACAAGGCAGCGGGCGACAAGCGCGCCACCAACCTGCGTTGTGTTGCCGTCGAGCCAACTTCCTGCCCGACGCTGACCAAGGGTAACTATGCCTACGATTATGGCGACGTGTCTGGCTATACGCCAATCATGAAAATGTACACCCTCGGCCACAACTTTATGCCGCCCGGCATCCACGCCGGCGGCCTGCGTTACCACGGCGATTCCCCGCTGGTTTCCCAGTTGTTGCACGAAGGGCAGATTGAGGCGATGGCGGTGCCGCAAGTCGCCACCTTTGATGCCGGCGTACAATTTGCCCGCGCCGAAGGCATCATCCCGGCGCCGGAATCCTGCCACGCGATTCGCGCCGCGATTGATGAAGCGCTCAAATGCAAAATTACCGGCGAACCGAAAACCATCCTGTTCAGCCTGACCGGCCACGGCCATTTCGACATGGCTTCTTACGACAAGTTTTTCTCCGGCCAGCTGGAAGACTTTGACTACCCGGCGGAAGCAATTGCTGAATCGCTGAAGCATTTGCCGAAAGTGGGCTGACCCGGTGCGCATACTCGTCTTTCTGCTGGTTCTCGCCAACCTGTTGTTCTACGCCTTCAGCGAAGGCTATTTTGGCCGTGCCGAAAACCCGGATGCGCGGCGCATGAAGCAGCAGGTGGCGCCAGAACGCATGAAAATTGTTGCGCGTGGCGAATCGCCAGCAGCGGCTTCCGCGCCGGCAGTTGTTCCGGCACCAGCGCCAGAGCCTGAAGCACCAGTGCCCGTAGCCCCGGTTGTTACGCCGGAACCGGTCGCGACCATCAGTTGCAGTCGCTGGGAATTGTTGCCGCCGGCTGATGCGGATCGTTTGGCCACACTGATTGGGCAAAAGTTTCCGGCCTTCAAGCTGAACCGGCGCCTTGATCCGGGCGAGGGGCACGACTGGTGGGTCTTCATTCCGCCCCTGCCTGACAAGGCTGAGGCAGACAAGAAAGCTGCTCAACTGAAAGCGCTTGGCGTGACTGACTACTTTGTGGTTCAAGAGGCGGGGCCGAATCGCTACGCCATTTCACTCGGCATTTTTTCCAGTGGAAATGGTGCGCAGGAGCGTTTGGCTGAGGTCAATCAGCTTGGCGTTCGTTCTGCCAAGTCCGGCCTGCGTCCGGGCAAGGATGGTCGCGCCAGTCTGGATGCGCGCGGGCCGGCGGTTGATCAGCCTGCAGTGCAGAGAGTTGCTGCAGGGGTGGTTCCTGGTGTCAAGGTGCAAAACTGCCAATGAGCGGGTTTGTCGTCGGGCTGACCGGGGGTATCGGCAGTGGTAAAAGCACCGTTGCTGATCTTTTTGTCGCGCAGGGTGCGGCGTTGGTCGATACCGACCTGATCGCCCATCAACTGACCGCTGCTGGTGGTTTGGCCATGCCGCAGATTGTTGCTGCCTTTGGCCCCGAACTTGCCGATGCCGAAGGTGCACTGGATCGTCCGGCCATGCGTCGGGCGGTCTTTGCTGATCCATCCGCGCGCGCGCGCCTGGAATCAATTTTGCACCCGCTGATTCGTCAGATTGCCGATCAGCGTTGCGCCGAGATGACAGCCCCCTACGTCATTCTTGCGGTTCCGTTGCTGGTCGAGTCGGGCGGCTACCGCGCACGATGTGACCGGGTTGTTGTGGTCGACTGCCCTGAAGCGGTACAAATTTCGCGGGTCATGGCACGTAATGGCCTATCCGAAAAAGAGGTGCGCGCCATTCTCAAGGCGCAGGCCAGTCGTGAGCAGCGCCTGGCGATTGCCGATGAGGTAATTGACAATGGTGCCGGGCTGACAAATCTTTACCCAAGAGTGGCCGAATTGCACCTAAAGTATCTCGCCCTTTCGAGCGAAAAAGCTAAAGCAAACTGTTGAGATTTTGCTGCAAATAGCTCAGAATTAGGGCAATTTTCCGTTCTTACACCCTAGGCCGCGTGATCACTTACGAATATCCCTTCAACGAGCGCATCCGCACCCTGCTGCGGTTGGAGGACCTGTTCGAGAAAACATCCGCTTTTGTTCAGAACGACGGCCAACTCGAACACCACACCGCGCTGATCACCATCTTCGAGATTCTTGAAGTCGCTGGTCGTGCCGATCTCAAGATGGACCTGATTCAGGAGCTTGAGCGTCAACGCCAAACCCTGCTGGCCTACCGCAACAACCCCGATATATCTGAAGAAGCGCTCTCCGGCGCGCTTTACGAAATCGAGCAATCGTCAGCTGCCCTGCTTTCGATGACCGGCAAAATGGGCCAGTACCTGCGTGACAATGACTGGTTGATGGGCATCAAGAGCCGTGCAGCAATTCCCGGCGGCGTTTGCGAATTTGATTTGCCTTCCTATCACTGGTGGTTGCATCGCCCTGCTGCCACCCGGCGTGAAGCCATCGAAGGCTGGGTCAAACCCCTGTTGCCCTTGCGCGATGCGGCGGCCATTGTTTTGCGCTTGCTGCGCTCCAGCGGTCATGCCAAGCAACATGTTGCGGTCAACGGCCAATTTCAACTGAATTTGGGCGGCACCGCAGCGCAAATGGTGCGGGTTGCGCTGGATGTCGACGAACAAGCGGTTCCGGAAGTCAGCGCCAACAAGTACTTCCTCAATATCCGCTTTACCAAACCGCCGGCTGGTGAAATCAAGGCCCGGGGTTGTGAGCGCGATATAAATTTCGACCTGACTTTTTGCAACCTGTGATGACGGCGCGCAAGGTTCGTTGTCCGCAATGCGGCGAATATTCTCTTTGGTCTACTGACAATCCCGCGCGCCCTTTCTGTTCCGATCGCTGCAAACAGATCGACCTCGGTTGCTGGGCCAATGAGTCCTACCGGATACCGGTGCAGGAAAATGATCGCGAACTGGGCTGCGAAATTCCCGACGCTACCACCCACGCATAAGCGCAATCCCTTGTGCGCCGTGGCTTTGCGCCTCGGCTAAAAATTCCTTCTGCATTCCGCCAAGGGCAAATACCGGGATCGTGTTGCCGGCAATTTCGTCAGCAAATTTGGCCCAACCCAAGCCACTGGTTTCCGGGTGGGTGGGCGTTGGTAGCACCGCGCCAAGCAAGGCGTAATCCAGTCCAAGCTCTCCGGCGCGCTTGATTTCAGCCGCGTTATGGCAGGAGGCGCCAACCCAGTTGAAGTCGGGGCGCGCGCTGCACGCAGCCAGTTGCTGGGCAGAAAGATGAACGCCATCGGCACCGACGCAGCGCGCGATTTTTTCACTATCGTTGATCACAACCAGCGCGCCGTAGCCACGGGCAATTCGGCAGACGCTTTCGGCAAACCACAGGCGCTGCGCTTCCGGCCAGCCCTTGTCGCGTACCTGAATCAGGCGCAAGCCGTTTTGCAGGGCTTCTTCCAGGCGTTCGAGTTGGCGTTCGACGCCTTCAATTTCGCCCATCGTGATCGCCATTGTTGTGGGCAGGGCGAGTGCTTTCAAAATTGGATCATTGGCCGGGAGAATTGGCGAAACGCTGGCGTTTTTGCCGCATTCCAGCCAGTCGACCGCAGCATGTTCAAGTGGCGCGGTGATGCCGATTTCGCCTGTCCATGCCGTTACCCGCCAGAAATGCAGGCGCACGGTGGCGTGCGGATAGGTGAATTGGCGGGTTAGCCAGGGTGAGCATTCGGTCGCGGTGATCCCCAGTTCTTCCTGCAATTCACGGATCAGTGCTTGGCGCACGCTTTCGCCCGGCTCGACCTTGCCGCCGGGAAATTCCCAGTACCCCGCGTAAACCTTGCCTTCCGGGCGCTGGGCGAGCAGAAATTCGCGGCCAGCGGCACGCAGCATCACGGCGGCGGCGACTTCCACAATTTTGCTCACTTGTTTTTCTTTCCGTTTGGCTTTTGTTGGCCGGCCAGATCACGGGCAAATTGCCAAGCGACACGCCCGGAGCGTGAACCACGACCGAGCGCCCAGTTCAGCGCATCGCGTTCGCTCTCGGCAATGGTTTTTTCGCTGAGGCCAAAGTGGCGCAACCAGTGATTGACGATGTTCAGGTAGTCATCCTGGCTGAATGGGTAGAAGGAAATCCACAGACCAAAGCGCTCGGAGAGTGAAATTTTCTCCTCGGTCGCTTCGGCGGGGTGAATTTCATCATCAACCCGCGTTGTGTCGAGATTGTCCGAGAAGTATTCGGGCATCAGGTGGCGACGGTTGGAGGTAGCGTAAATCAGCACGTTGTCCGGCGGCGCTGAAATTGAGCCATCGAGCACCGATTTGAGCGCCTTGTAAGCGGTTTCACCAGCCTCGAACGAGAGATCGTCGCAAAAAATGATGAAGCGCTCGGGGCGGCTATCGAGCAAATCGACAATATCCGGCAGGTCGATCAGGTCATCCTTGTCGACTTCAATCAGGCGCAGCCCCTGGCCGGAATATTCGTTGAGAACGGCTTTGACCAGCGAGGATTTTCCTGAACCGCGTGAGCCAGTGAGCAGGACATTGTTGGCCGGGCGGCCAGCGACGAACTGCTGGGTGTTGAGGGTGATGCGTTCCTTTTGGTCGTCGATATTGTTCAAATCGGCAAGCCGGATCGGATGGGGATTGCGCACCGCTTGCAACCAGCCGCGCCCGGAATTTTTACGCCAGCGGAAAGCAATTGAATCTTTCCAGTCCGGCAGCGGCGGGGCTGGTGCTAGCGTTGCTTCAAAGCGTTCAAGTACCGCTTCAGCGCGGGAAAGCAGGCGGGCGAGTTGCAGGGCGTCGGTCATGGTGGCGGGTATACTGCGCGGCAAAATGCGAACTCTAAACAATGCCATGAGAAAAATCCAAACTATCGCCCTGCTGTCTTCGCTGTGGCTTGCCGCTTGTAGTCAGTTGACAGTTGAGAAAAATGTGCCGGTTTGCCCGTCGACCGCAAGTTGCGCTCCTTGCCCGAGTTGCGCGCCAACGCCCACCAGCGCTTTGCCCGCCGCATTTTTCCGTAGCTTGCAGCCAGCTAATTGGAGCGATCTGCCGGGTTGGGCGAACGATGATCTGGATGCTGCATGGCCTGGTTTTTTGCTGTCCTGCCGCGGCATGGCCAGCAAGCCGCATGGGCCGTCCTGGAAGCGCGTTTGTGAATTGGCGAAGGCGCACACCGGTAAAAATACCCGCCAATTTTTTGAAACAAATCTCAAGCCGCATGCCATTCTTGCCGCTGATGGCAGCGCCAACGGACTGGTTACCGGCTATTACGAACCCTTATTGCGCGGCAGTCGGACTCAAACCGGCAGTTTTGTGCAGCCGGTCCGTGGCGTGCCGGATGATTTGCTGACCATAGATCTTTCGGCAATCTTTCCCGAGTTGAAAGACAAGCGCGTGCGTGGTCGCCTGGAGGGCAACAAAGTGGTGCCTTACTGGTCGCGTGCTGAAATTGGTGCACGCGGCGACAAAGTGCCAAGCCGTACCCTGCTGTATACCGATGATGCAGTCGAACTGTTTTTCTTGCAGGTGCAGGGTTCTGGCCGGGTGAAAATGCCGGATGGCAGCATGGTGCGGCTTAATTACGGCGATCAGAATGGTCACCCTTATCAATCGATCGGCAAAGTCCTGATCGAGCGCGGCGAGTTGAAGCTCGAAGAGGCTTCAATGCAGGGCATACAGGCGTGGGCGCGGGCCAATCCGGCGCGCTTGAATGAGCTGCTCAATGCCAACCCGAGCTATGTTTTCTTCCGCGAAGTGCTGAATAGCAAGGATGGCCCCCAGGGTGCGCTCGGCGTGCCGCTGGTTGCCGAACGTAGTATCGCGATTGATCCGCGCTCGGTGCCGCTGGGCGCGCCGGTTTTTCTCGCGACGACTCGCCCGAATTCAAATCAGACGATGAACCGGCTGGTCATGGCGCAGGATACCGGTGGGGCAATCAAGGGCGCGGTGCGCGCTGATTTTTTCTGGGGCTTTGGCAAGGAGGCCGGCGAAATGGCTGGGCGGATGAAGCAAACAGGAAAAATGTGGGTGCTTCTGCCGGCTGAAGCCTCTCCAAAGTAAGTTACGCATGCACCGAAGCGAGGCGCGAAGATTTTTAACGCACCGATAAGGTGCGCTCGTGCGCCAAGTCTCGTTTCCTAATGCACTGATTTGAAACAAGTTTGATGCACTGGAATGGTGCTTGCTTTCGCTACCGGATTCGTTGACTTGGAGGTTGCATGGACGCGTATCAATCCGGTAGTAATGTGCTGTTCATTTTGCTTGGTGCCATCATGGTTTTGGCGATGCACGCAGGCTTCGCCTTTCTTGAACTCGGCACAGTGCGTAAAAAAAATCAGGTCAATGCGCTAGTCAAAATTTTGACCGACTTTGCCATGTCGACCCTGGCCTATTTCTTCGTCGGCTATGGCATTGCCTACGGCGTTCATTTCTTCAGTGGTGTTGAAACACTGATGGAAAAAAATGGATTCGAGCTAACCAAGTTCTTCTTTTTGCTCACTTTTGCCGCCGCCATTCCGGCCATTATTTCTGGCGGGATTGCCGAGCGGGCCAAATTCAACCCGCAACTGGCCGCCACCTTTCTAATCGTTGGCTTTATTTACCCTTTCTACGAAGGCATCGCCTGGAACCAGGCGTTCGGCATTCAAGCCTGGCTGAAAGCCACCTTCGGCGAAGAGTTCCACGACTTTGCCGGCTCCGTTGTGGTGCATGCGATGGGCGGCTGGATTGCGCTGCCAGCGGTGCTCCTGCTTGGTGCGCGGCACGGTCGTTATGGCAAGGATGGCCGAATTTCCGCCCACCCGCCATCATCCATCCCTTTTCTCGCGCTGGGTGCCTGGATCTTGACCGTGGGTTGGTTCGGATTCAACGTGATGAGTGCGCAAACGCTGGATAAAATTTCTGGTCTGGTCGCCCTCAATTCGCTGATGGCGATGGTCGGCGGCACGCTGGTTGCTCTCCTGTTGGGCAAGAACGACCCAGGTTTTGTGCACAACGGGCCCTTGGCTGGTCTGGTTGCCGTCTGTGCCGGTTCTGATCTGATGCACCCGATGGGCGCCCTGGTTGTTGGCGGTGTCGCCGGCGGCCTGTTTGTCGTGATGTTTACGCTGACCCAGAACCGCTGGAAAATTGACGATGTACTCGGTGTCTGGCCGCTGCATGGTTTGTGCGGTGCCTGGGGTGGCTTGGCCGCCGGCATTTTCGGCAGCAAGGCGCTGGGTGGGGCGGGTGGCGTCGCCTTCATGCCGCAATTGATCATGACGGCGCTGGCCATCGTCGTCGCCCTGGTTGGTGGAAGCTTGGTCTATGGCGGCCTGAAAATGGCCTTCGGACTACGCCTGGATCAGGAGCAGGAGTATGAGGGGGCTGACCTCAGTATTCACCGAATCACAGCCACGCCAGAGCGCGAGCCAAACTGGTAAGTGATTGTGATCGTAATAAATAAAGTCTGTCGGAGTGTAATAAAGTCTGTCGGACGGAATTGGAAAAAGCCCCGCCTCGTGAACTTATAAATAAAGTCCGTAACGCGAAAAACTAGTCTGTATCTCCGTGTCCATCCAAGGAAAAAATTTTGATGGAAGGCAACAGGGCGGCTTAGTGTCTAGATTGGGGGGGAGCATTTCGCTCCCCCCCCAATAATGATTGACGAAACGACGTTTAGTTACGTTTCAAGAGTTCTGCATCTGACAAGTGCAGCAAGTCGGGCTGCAGTTATTCAGGATTTATTTGGTAGCTCTGGGGTGAAGGTGGAGCTTCCCCTTCATTCTGGGCTAGGTAAATTCTCTCGGTGTCTTTGGGGTGAGATAAACCCAGATGTCGTGACTCATCATAGTCTCGTAGCCATTTTTCAGGCGTTTACTGAACCTAAGAAATATAAAAATGCTCTTGAAAAAGCCTTGGGGAGTGAGGGTGGCGTTCACGCGCCTCTTGGTTATTCTGGAAAAGAGGTTTTATTCAGGACAACTCCAGCCTTTTGCCCTGAGTGCGCCCAGCAGGACTTGAAACAGCTAAATTTCGCTTATTTCAGAAGGCAGCACCAGATTGTTGCTGTTGAGTATTGCTCTGCCCATGAGAAAAAACTAATAACTACTTGCGATGCATGTGGTTCCTCGCTCTCGTTTTTCCTTCCTCTCGGTTCTCGCTGCCATAGTTGTGCAAGCGACTTCTTGATGAAGAAGACTGAAATTGCTGACGCCCATCGGTTGTCTCTTATAAAGCTTAGCCAGTTCATCAGTCTAATTCTTGCTGCTGAGATTCCTCAGGTTTCAGCATCCCATCGCATTGCATTGATTCGCAAAAAAAGCCAAGGCGTGGTTCCCAGTAAATCAGGTTGTATTGGAAGCAATGTGGCGCGGTTTTTATTGAAGCTTTATGGCGAGGATTTCCTCAAAAACTTAGGTTGGATCCCTGCAGTAAGCCATCGCTTGGATGGCCTGCGCTCCTATTGTCAGGCGCTATGATGCAGGCGCATCCCATAGCAAACGCTCTTTTGATCAGCGCTTTTTGGGAATCAACAAGAGATTATTTAGAAGAAGTGCCTGGCTCAGGTGTATGTGAAACGGATTGCATTTGTCATGGTTTCATGCTAAATGGGGCTTTTAATATCAGCACAGAAATGCTGAGGAAGGGTAAGCCCCCGGCGAACCCATCTGTAAATTGAGGCGTTAGACCGCGAAGATCGTGTCCCCTTAAAAACGATGGTGGACACTCTCGATGGAAATCCATAAGCCAAGCCGGCGCAGGCGGTATCACCCGGAAGAATTCAAGCAAGCAGTGATTGATGCATGCTGCGAACCGGGGTTCAAATAAACGTCAGCAAATTGTCGTTTTGCAGACTGATTTCGCGTAATCAGCAACAGCCGCTCAGACTGAAATCCGGCCTCATGACAGTGGCCAGAGGCGGCACCTCGGCCAAAGCTGGCCTTGCTTCTCTGTTCAGACTCGGTCCGCAATGTGCCGGTTTGAGGCCAGGCATGTCAGGACGGTCAGCCGAATTCACGGAACAGGCTATTGATGTCGTTTGCCAGCCAGTCAGAAATCTCGGCAAGCACGACGGACTCGCCTGCGGAAGCTTTGTACGCGTTCGACTGTACAAACTGAACAGCAAAATTCCCTGCGCAGGTCAGCAGGTGCCTGCCCGCATAGCGCCCAAGTCCGACTATCTCAGGGATGAGTTCATCATCATGTCAATCAGCGTCCAATAGTTTCCAGGTGTCAGCGTCCAAATCTTTCCAGTTGCTCAGGCTGATTTGACGGATTTTTTCCGCTGTTTGAAGCGGTAGGAATCGTTGACGGTTTCGAGGATTTCGCAGTGATGGGTGATGCGGTCGAGCAAGGCTGTCGTCATCTTTGGATCGCCGAACACGGTCACCCATTCGCCGAATGACAGATTGGTCGTGATGATCAGCGAGGT
>JBDKHF010000015.1:0-45138 GCA_039797825.1 Pseudomonadota bacterium
TTCAACATTGGGTTACAGATCACCGATTCAGTTCATGGAGAACTGGCTCAGTGAGCAGCAGAAGGAAAAACTGGTAGCATGAAACCCACCCTTTGGCAGACGAAAAACCGAGGGAACCTCATCGCTGGCGTAAGGGTCGATGATCGTTTCTTCATCGGCATCGACCCGCTGGCAGAAATTGTCGTAGGCCGCTGAAAAAACCGCTATCCATTGCGCCTCATCCAGCCCGGAATGCAGTGCCGGCATGCCGTCGGCCTCACCGTTCAGCATATCCAGTTTGTGGGCGAATTCGTGGATCACCACGTTGTAGCCATTGCCGGCCAGTTGCACGTCGTGCCAGGAAATAATCAGCGGCCCACCTTCCCAGGCTTCGCCGGAAATCACGTCATCGTATTCGTGGACCACGCCATTTTCGTCCTCGGTTTGGCGGGGGACGACGAATTCATCGGGATAGACGATGATGCCGACCCAGTCTTTGTAAGCGCTCAAGCCGAGTTTCAAAATCGGCAGGCAGCCTTGGGCGGCAATCGAAACACAGATTTCGTCGGTCAGTTCAAGGCCGCCGGCGGTGCTGAATTCCTTTTCAGCCAGGAACGCCTCAACCAGAATTTTCAGCGCATTTTGCTCGTCGACCGCAAGCTTTGCCAAAAATGGCAATCCGGCTAGCGTTTCGGCCCAGCGCTCAGCGGCAATCTCAACTTTGTGCTTGTTGCTGAACCAGTCGAGCAGCCCCATTATTTTTTCATCGTCAGCCAGATGCCGGTGAAGATCAGGCCGATGCCGAGATAGTGATACCAAAGTGGAATTTCGTTGAGGAAAATGGCGGAGAGCAGGGTGCCGAAGACCGGCATCAGGTGGATGAACAGGCTGGCCTTGCTGGCCCCGACTTCGCCCACGCCCCGGTTGTAAAAGATGTAGCCGAGAAAGCTGGGGAAGATGCCAACGTAAGCCAGCGAGGCGAGTGAGCCGAGATAAACATTAATTTGCCGGCCTTGTGCCATTTCCCAAAGATAGGCCGGGAGCAGGGCGGCAAGGCCAACGGCGGTCATTGCCGCGAGCATCAGCATCGGGTGCACGCCACTTGGGCGCCAGGCGAGGCCGACGGTGTACACCGCCCAGACGGCGACCGCAAGTAGCATCCAGGCGTCGCCAACATTCAGGTTAAGGTGCAGTAGCACATTGAAATCGCCCCGGGCGACAATGGTCAGCGCGCCGCACATGGAAATGACGACACCGAGGCCTTCGAGTCGTTTCAAGTGCTTGCCGAGAAAGGCCCAGGAAATGGCGATGGTAGCAACGGGAATGAAGGAGTTAAGCAGTACGGCATTGGTCGCCGAGGTGTATTGCAGGGCGATATAGGCAAAGGTGTTGTAGCCGCCAACGCCAATCAGGCCGAGGATGACGACCGGTTTCCAGCCTTTTTTCAGCAACGGCCATTGTTCTTTGAAATGCGGTAAAGCGAGCGGCAGCACCAGCGCAAAGGCAATTGCCCAGCGCCAGAAGGCGAGCGCCATTGGCGGCACATCGGCACGAATGCCACGGCCAAGCACCATGTTGCCGGACCAGAAGAGGGCGGTCAGGGTGAGCAGCAGGTAGGGGTTGGTCCACAAGTGCGCAGGTTTTGAAGTCATGGCGTGAATTATGCCGCAGGGCGCGGGCTTGGGGCAGACGGTATAATCCCTACATGGTATCCGTCGTCCACTCCGTCGCCGCTCAGGGCGACTTCGATCAGTTTTTTACAACCCTCTCGGTGGGTTTGCCGCCGCCTGATGCGCAGCGTTTGCGCAGTGCCGTCGAATTCGCCTGGGAGACTTATGGCGAAGCGGTGCTTGGCAGTGGCGAACGCATCTGGTCGCACGCGCTGGGCATGGCGGTGATCATTGCCGGCCTCAAGCTCGATGTCGATTCGCGCATGGCGGCGGTTTTGTTCGCCATTCCCGCCCATAGCGAACACGGCATCACGCAGATTGAAGAGCGCTTCGGTAAGTCGGCTGCGCATCTGGTCAATGGCATTTCGCGCCTGAACCGTTTGCGGCCGATTACCAAGGGTTTTGTCGCCGCCAATATTGAAGCCGGCGAAATCAACCCGACTGAAATGAAGGCGCAGATTGAAGTGCTGCGCAAGATGCTGCTGGCGATGGTTGAGGATATTCGCGTCGTGCTGCTGCGCCTGGCCAGCCGGACGCAAACCTTGCGCTTTTACGCGGCCAATCCGAATGATCTGCGCGTTCAGGTGGCGCGTGAAACCTTGGATCTCTATTCGCCGCTGGCCAACCGGCTGGGTGTCTGGGAGCTGAAATGGGAGCTGGAGGATTTGTCCTTCCGCTTCCTGCACCCCGATATCTACAAGCAAATCGCCAAAATGCTCGACGAAAAGCGCACCGAGCGCGAGCAGTTCATTGTCGATGCAGTAGCCAAGGTGCGTGAAGAACTGGAAATGGCCGGGGTAAAAAACCCTGTCGTCTATGGTCGACCGAAACACATCTTCAGCATCTGGAACAAGATGCGCAAAAAGGGCGTCGAGTTCTCCGAGGTCTACGACATCCGCGCCTTGCGCATCATTGTTGATGACTTGAAGGATTGCTACACCGCACTCGGCATCGTGCACAACATCTGGTCACCGATTTCCAAGGAGTTTGACGACTACATTTCCAATCCGAAGGGCAATCACTACCGTTCGCTACATACCGCGGTGCGTTGCCCGGATGGGCGCAGTCTGGAAATCCAGATTCGCACCGAAGAAATGCACAAGCATGCCGAACTTGGTGTTGCCGCGCACTGGCGCTACAAGGAAGGAAGCAAGCGCACGACGGAGGACGATTACGACGAGAAAATCGCCTGGCTGCGCCAACTGCTGACCTGGAAGGATGAAGTTGCCGACAGTTCAGACTGGGTCAATCATTACAAGCAGGCCGCGCTCGACGAAACGCTTTATGTGATTACGCCGCAAGGCAAGGTCGTCGATTTGCCGCAGGGCGCAACGCCGGTCGATTTCGCCTACCGCGTGCATACCGATCTCGGCCATCGTTGCCGCGGCGCCAAGGTAAACGGCCATCTGGTACCGCTCAACACGCCGCTCGAAACCGGGCAGCAGGTTGAAATTGTCACTGCCAAACTCGGTGGGCCATCGCGGGACTGGCTGAATCAGACGCTCAACTACATCCATACCAAGAGCGCACGGGTCAAGGTGCGTGCCTGGTTCTCCAACCTGGCGCTCGAAGAAACGCTTTCTGAAGGCCGGGCAATCGTCGCCAAGGAATTGCAGCGCGTCGGCCAGACCAATGCCAATATTGAAGAGCTGGCACACAAGCTGGGTTTCTCGCGGGCTGACGATCTCTACATTGCCGCCGCACGTGGCGAGATGAATCTGCGCCAGTTCCAGTTGGTGGCGCGGGGTGGCGATCTGTTGATCGATTCGCAATTGCCGGATGAAGTGCTGGCCAAACCGAGCAAACCGGTTGAAGGCAACCAGGGTATTTTGATTGTTGGTGTCGACAAGCTGTTGACCCAACTGGCTCGATGCTGCAAGCCGGCGCCGCCGGATGTGATTCAGGGTTTCATCACGCGTGGCAAGGGAATTTCGGTGCATCGCATCGATTGCTCCAACTTCTCGCATTTAGCCGCGCTGCACCCGGAGCGGGTGATTGAAACCGGTTGGGGCGGCCATACGACCGGTGTTTTTGCGGCGGATATTGTGGTCGACGCGCATGACCGCCAAGGTTTGCTGCGTGACATATCGGAAATTTTCACCCGCGAAAAACTCAATGTGGTTGGCGTTAACACGCAGTCCAAACAGGGCAAGGCGCATATGAGTTTTACTGTGGAAATTACTCACTTGCCGCAATTGCAGCGCACGCTCACCCTGATCCACGAGATCGAAGGCGTCGTCGGCGTGCGCCGCGCCTGAACCAAAAGGAGTTTTCCAGATGAAGGGTAATTTTGCAGCTATCGCGCTGTTGTTGATCGGTGTGCTGGCACTGGCCGTCAATCTTGATCTTTTTGAACTCGATCTGGTGCAACTCATGCGCAAGTGGTGGCCGTTGGCGCTGATTGTGGTCGGTGTTGCCCTGTTCTTGACCCCTGGCGATGACAGCCGGAAGAAAACTGAAAAATGACTTTTGCTGCGCTTGCCTTGATCGAACCCTTGCTCCGCACCCTTGAGCGGCTCGACTATAAAACCCCAACCCCGGTTCAAACGCAGGCGATTCCGGCCGTTCTGGCTGGCCGTGACCTGATGGCCGCAGCCCAAACTGGCACCGGCAAGACGGCTGGCTTTGCCTTGCCTTTGCTGCAACGCCTGAGTACCGAGGGTGCGCCGGTCAACGCCAATTCAGTGCGCGTTTTGGTGCTGGTGCCAACCCGCGAACTGGCCGAGCAGGTTCACGCCAGTTTCCGTGAATACGGTGAGAATTTGCCGGTCAGCACCTATGCCGCCTATGGCGGCGTCAGCATCAACCCGCAGATGATGAAGCTGCGCAAAGGGGTCGATGTGCTGGTCGCCACGCCGGGTCGCCTGCTCGATTTGTACCGGCAAAATGCCGTCAAGTTTTCGCAAGTGCAAACGCTGGTATTGGATGAAGCGGATCGCATGCTCGACCTCGGCTTTTCCAACGAGCTGAACGCCGTATTTGCTGCGCTCCCCAAGCGCCTGCAAACCCTGCTTTTCTCGGCGACCTTTTCAGAAGAAATTCGTGCGATGGCGGGCAAATTGCTGGTCCAGCCGCTCAGTATTGAAATCAGCCCGCGCAACACAACGGTCAAGAGCGTCAAGCAGTGGGTTGTTCCGGTCGACAAGAAATTAAAGACAGAATTGTTCTGCCATTTACTGAAGACCAATCGCTGGGGGCAAGTGCTGGTCTTCGTCAAAACCCGCAAGGGCGTTGAGCAACTGGTGCAAGTTCTTCAGGCCAAAAAAATCAGCGCCGATTCAATTCATGGCGACAAGGCGCAAGCCAGCCGTCTGCAAGCGCTGGAAAGTTTCAAGGCGGGTGAGGTGCAGATTTTGGTCGCCACCGATGTTGCCGCACGCGGTCTGGATATTGATGATTTGCCGCATGTCGTCAACTTTGATCTGCCGATTGTCGCCGAGGATTACATCCACCGCATTGGCCGCACCGGGCGCGCTGGCGCCAAGGGTGAAGCAATTTCGCTGGTCTGTGCTGATGAAGTCAATATGCTGTCAGCCATTGAAACGTTGACCAAGCAGACCTTAGTGCGTGAAGAAGAGCCGGGTTTTGAACCCGAGCATCGCGTGCCAATGACCAATGGTGCCGGCCAGATCATCAAGAAGCCGAAAAAGCCCAAGGTGCCGAAATCGGCGCGTGGCCCGAGCAAGGGCATCCCGAGTAATTGGGAAGGCTTTGATGCGCCGGCCAGCAAACCGCGCCGACCGCCGGTGAAAAAAGCAGCAACCAGCGCTGCACGCAAGCCTGCAGGCAAAGGCGGCGCACGTTAAGGAAGTGCTGATTTATTCCGTTCGCCCTGAGCTTGTCGATGAGTTATCAAGGGCTTCGACAGGCTCAGCCCGAACGGTTTGGATTTAATCAGCGCTTCCTTAGCTGTCACCCAGCGTAATCATCAACTCACCCTGCGCATTGTGCGGCTTGGCGCGGGCGGAGCGGCGGCGTTGGTAGGCGCCGGCACCGTTCATGTCCCAGCCTTGCTGATTGTCGGCCAGATAGAATTTGAGGCCTTCGGTAATCACGCGCTTTTTCAGTTTCGGGTCAAGGATGGGGAAGGCGAGTTCGATACGCTTGAAGAAATTGCGCTCCATCCAGTCGGCACTGGAGAGATAGACGTTTTCCTTGCCGCCAGCGTAAAAATAGAAAATCCGGTGATGTTCGAGGAAGCGGCCAATGATTGAGCGCACGCGAATATTGTCAGATAAACCGGGAACGCCAGGGCGCAAGGCACAAACACCACGGATGATGAGGTCAATCGAGACGCCGGCCTGTGAGGCTTCATAAAGCGCGTTGATGACTTCCGGATCAAGCAGCGAATTCATCTTGGCAACGACGCGTCCCTTACCGCCAGCGCGGGCTGTTTCGGCTTCAGCTAGAATGCCCGAAACGACATTGGGGTGCAGGGTGAACGGCGCCTGCCAGAGGTGTTTCAGTGTACGCGCCTTGCCCAAACCGGTGAGTTGCTTGAACACTTCGCTGACGTCGTGGGTGATTTCCTCATTGCAGGTCATCAGGCCAAAATCGGAATATAGACGAGCGGTGCGCGGATGATAGTTGCCGGTGCCGAGGTGGGCATAGCGCACCAGTCCGGAATCTTCACGGCGAACGATGAGCAGTGCCTTGGCGTGCGTCTTGTAGCCAACCACACCATAAACGACATGAGCGCCGACTTCTTCCAGCTTGGTCGCCCAGCTGATATTGGCCTCTTCGTCGAAACGCGCCATCAGTTCGACCACGACGGTGACTTCCTTGCCGCTTTGGGCAGCGCGGATCAAGGATTGCATCAGTACCGAATCGGTGCCGGTGCGGTAAACCGTCATCTTGATCGCCACAACTTGTGGGTCGTTGGCCGCCTGATTGAGAAATTCAATGACCGGGGCAAACGACTGGTAGGGGTGGTGGAGCAGGATGTCGTTGCGCCGGATGCTGTCAAAAATGTTGGCCCCTTTGCCAACGGCCTTGGGCAGGCCGGGGACGAAGGGGGCGAATTTCATGTCCGGGCGGTCGACCCAGTCCGGCACCTGCATCAGGCGCACCAAATTGACCGGGCCTTCAACGCGATAGAGATCGGAATGGGCCAGGCCAAATTGGGTGAGCAGGAAGTCAGTCATTGCCGGCGAGCAGTTTTCGGCAATTTCAAGGCGTACGGCGTCGCCAAAGTGGCGATGTGGTAATTCGCCCTGCAATTTGGTGCGCAGGTTGGTGACTTCTTCCTCATCAACGAAAAGGTCTGAATTGCGGGTAGCGCGGAACTGGTAGCAACCGAGCACGGTCATGCCGGTGAATAGCTCGCCAACAAATTCGTGCAATATCGATGACAGGAAAACAAAGCCATAGGCGCAACCGGCCAATTCTTCCGGCAACTGAATAACTCGCGGCAAAACCCGTGGTGCCTGGACGATGGCGGCGTTGGAGCTACGCCCGAAGGCATCCTTGCCTTCCAGTTCGACCGCAAAATTGAGGCTCTTGTTGAGCACTTTGGGGAAAGGGTGCGAAGGGTCCAGCCCAATCGGCGTCAGGACCGGCACCATTTCGTGGATGAAATATTGGCGTATCCACTCGCGTTGCTCTTCGTTCCATTTCGAGCGACGCAGAAAACGGATGCCTTCTTCAGCCAGCGCCGGCAGAATAATGTCGTTCAGGTGCTTGTATTGTTCGGTGACGATAGCGTGCGCTTCAGCCGAAACCAGGCGGTAGGCTTCCAGCGCGGTCTTGCCGTCGGTGGTGATAATCCGCGCCTTGGCTTTGACCTGTTCCTTGAGGCCGGCCATGCGAATTTCAAAAAATTCATCAAGATTGCTGGAAACGATGCACAAAAAACGTAGCCGTTCGAGCAGCGGAACGCGCTCATCTTCAGCTTGGGCGAGAACACGGCGATTGAAGGCGAGCAGGCCGAGTTCGCGGTTCAGGTAGTTTTGTGTCGGAAAATACGGTTGGTTGCTTGGACGGATCATCTCGCTCTCCACTTTTTTCTTGAAGTATATGCGCCAAGTTCGTCATTTTGTTGCACAAATATTTCCGGATGATGACAAGTGGGGGCTATTGCCTTTTGCGTTGGGGCTGATTCCGGCTTCCGTTCAATGCATCAAGCAAGGTGCCTAGTTTGGCGTTGGTTTCGTCCAATTCCTGCCAGGGGTCGGAGTCCGCGACGATGCCGGCGCCGGCGTGCAGTTCGATTTGTTTGCCGACGATCAAGGCCGAGCGCAGAGCGACCGAGAATTCACCATTCCCCTCGCCATCGAGTATCCCGATGCCGCCGCTATACCAGCCGCTGCGTTGTTCGCCGTGCTCAGTCAGCCAATTGAGCGCAGCGCTGGTGGGATAGCCACCAACCGCCGGGGTTGGGTGCAGCTCGCGCAGCAAATCGAACAAGGTGATTTTGCTATGTACCTGACCGCTAATCCGGCTGCGTAAATGCGTGAGTTGACCGGCGGCGTGGATTTCTACTGGCCGTGCGCCCACGGGCGAAATGCAGAGCGGTGCCAGGGCTTGCATGATGGCCTGCACGACCAGCGATTGTTCGTGCTGATTTTTGCTGCCGGCCAGTTCGCCTGAGCCGGGCCAGGCGGTGCCGGCCAGCGCATCCGATTCAATCTGCCTGCCCGCAAGGCGAATCAGGCGTTCCGGCGTGGCGCCGAGGAAAGTGCTGCCGCCTTGGCTGAAGGCGTAGATGCAGGCCTCGGGTTGGTGTTCGCACAGTGTTTCCAAGAGTCTGCAAACTGATATTGGATGCTTGGCCAATAGCTTGCGACTGCGCGCCAGCACTACTTTGTCGATTTTGCCCAGATGAATATCGCGGCGTGCTGCATTGACGCGTGCTACCCAGGCACGTTCAGCTAGTGTGCGATCAGCTTCCGGCAAGTATTGATTTGGTTGGCTTGCTGCCGGTTGGGCGAGAAGTTGCTTCCAGTGACCGAGCGCTTCACCGAGACGGGCAAGCGTGCTGCTCAAGGTGATCCGGCAATGCCCATTGATGCTTTCAAGGAGAATGGCCGGTACTGCCAGTAAAGCGGCGGGCAGGTCGTTATTGCTGACTTGAGCCGCAAAAGAAAAGCCACAAAAGGCGAGCGCCTGACCATTGTGGTGCCAGTCGTGCATCAATCCAGCGTAGGCATTATCGAGTGCCGCAAAGCGTTGTGGGCCATCGCTGCTGACATGCAGGGCGTGGCCGATTGCGAGGCGAAATTCGCCATTGGTCGGCTGGGCACGATACCAGTAGGGGGCATTCGCTGGGAGGTAAGCCAGCCAGTCAGCACAGCCGGGGCCGAGCTCCTGGGTGTGACTGACCAGCGCTGAACCGGGGGCGCCACTAGCCAGTTGCTGAAGTTTGCCAGGCAAGTCGGGATCCGCTAAGTGGGCGCGTAAACAGTGGTTCATGAGGCTGACTCGCTGGCCAGGCGGCGCAGGGTGCTGCGCTCAAGCTTGCCGCTAGCGTTGCGCGGCAGACGGCTCAGATGAATGATGCGGCGTGGCCAGGCGGCGGAGGGCAGGCGGGATTGGCTCCACTGGCTGATGTCCTCGCTGGTGTTGCTGGTGACGACAAGCGCAACGATCAGATCGCCCCAAACCGGATCATGCAATCCGGTAACGGCCACATCGTCAATCCCGGGGCAGGCGGCTAGGCAGGATTCCACTTCGCTTGGGTGAACATTACGTCCGCCGCTGATCAGCATATCGTCGGCGCGACCGGTTACGGTCAACCGCTGATTTGGGTCAATTTTCCCGAGGTCGCTGGTGGTAAACCAGTCTTCCGGGTTGATCGGGGTTTCACTGAGATAGCCGGCCATGACTTGTGGACCGCGAATCTGAATCCGGCCATCGTCAGTCAACGAAATCTCATTTTCGCCGAGGGCCGTGCCAACCAGTCCTTCTTGCCAGGGGCCGTCAGCCGCGGTCCAGGTGGCAATCTGCGCGCTGCTTTCGCTCATGCCGTAACTTGGATTGAGCGGCCAGCCGGCCAGACGGGCACGTTCGTAAAGCACCAGCGAAAGTGCGGCACCTCCGATAATGGCGTGCCGCAGGCTGGGCGGTGGATTGGCTCCAATCTCGAGGAGGCGGGCCAGCATTGCCGGGACGAGTGAAATATGGGTGACCGGGTAGCGGCTCAGATCGGCGGCAACTTGTGTGGCGTCAAACCCTTCATGCAGCAAAACCGTTGCGCCAGCCTCTGCGCAGCGCCAGAGGATGGCTTGTCCGCCAATGTGATAGAGCGGCAGGCAGGCCAGCCAGAGGTCGCCGAGTTGCAGCGGCAAACGCTGATTGGCGGCAGTAGCGGCGGCAGCGAGATTACGATTGGTTAATTGCACGGCTTTGGGCGCACCTTCACTACCACTGGTGCTGATGATCAGCGCGGTTGCTGGGGCGGGCAGGGGATTGCTTGAGCAATTGTTGCGGTCAACCGGCCAAAAGGCACGATTTTTCAAGCTGCAGGCGTAGGCGTGGCGGGCAAGATCAAGGCTGTTGCCGTGGAGAATCAAGGCTTCCTGCCGGTCAGCTATTTTTTTCGCGAGTTGTTCCGCTTCAGTCAGCAATTCAAGCCAGGTGAAGCTTTTCTCGGCAGTCATCAACGCCGGTGCATGAGGGGCATCGGCGGCGTGAATTGCTAAGTGCTGGGCCAGGCTGCGTACAGGCTTCATAAGCAGAGAATTATACGCAGGCGCTGGATCGCATCTCTGCGATCCAGATCAAGAAACACGGGGTTTTAGCGTTGCGTCGTGTGGGCCTTGATCGCCAGCCATTCGCCATTGCGTTGTTCGAGCAGATATTCCTCAAGTGCCTCGAAACGGTAAGGCCGGCCATTCATCTGGCCTTGTTCAATTGCCATCGATTTGACGATGACTTGCTTGCAGGTAGCTTCGCTTTCGCCCTCGGCCAAGGTCGCCTCAAGTGAAACCCGGCGTTGCTGGTAATCCTTGAGACTGGCGATGGCATTCAGCGTGCTATTGACCATTTCCTCGCGCTTGAACTCCAGCGTGGCCATGCCGTCACCACTGCGTACCGTTGCCTTGGCGACAATTTCCGGGGCAAACAGGCCAAGGATGGTCTTGACGTCACGGCGGACAATGGCGCGGTCGAAGCGGCCTAGCCAGTTTTCACCAATCGTGAGTGGTGGGCAGCCGACAATCGGTGTTGTGACAGGTTCTGGCGCAAGTTCAGGTGCCGCTGCGGCGACAGGTGCTGGTGCAATTTTCGGTGCTGGAGCGGACTTTACCCCGGTGCGGTTCTCAAGTTGTTTCTGGCTGACGGCATCAATGGTTTCAGAATAACGGTCGAGTTCCTGATCAAAACTGCCTGGCACGTAGAACTCCGGCACCTTGGCCAATAACACAGGAAGCAGGACGGTCATCAAGGCGCGGGTGCGGTTGCCGGCAACGACTGCATTAGGGTCACGCGCGAAACCGACCTTGCCGCTGTCGATTGCGACATTGCCGCCATTGGCATCGAGCAGCGTAGCGCCGCGATTAACCTTGTCGTAAGTCCCCTGGCGATAACTGGCACTGGCCATTGCTGCCGGCAAAACGTAGGGCTCGTGGTCGGTGCCGCGAATGCCGATGGTGGCGGAGGGCGTAACAATACGGTGATCGTTGCGATTAAGCTGGCCGATCCAGCCGGTGATCACGCGCAAGGAGCCAGTAATCAGGCGCAGCACCTGGCGGTCTGTCGATTTGCCCTCGGCAGCGAAGCGTTCGGGGATAAATTCGGCGCCTGGTCGAACTGCGACGATGCCAGCGTCAGCGGTCTTCAGTACGGCTTCACTATTTGGCGCTGCGCGCACTTGCTCGCCCACGTAAACCGTGCCGCCTTCACGCAAACGGCGCGGCACGCCTAGTTTGTTGGTGACAAACACATCGCCGCGCAAGCGCCAGGCATTGGCAAAAGGTTTGCCCAGATCCGGATTGTCTTGCCCTTCATCACCTGCCAGTGCGGGGAAAGCCGCTGTCAGAATGAGCAGAAAAGCCAGAGTGATCCGGTTGAACAGATTCAGTTTATTTAGCGTCATTGGGTGTCTGTGCAGGAAAAACATTGAAGACAATATGCACAAGTTTAATCCATTCGGGCTAAGACGAAATAACAGAGATTTCGCTAAAGCCAATACCTGATTTCTGGGGAATAAACATTTGCCCATCCGCAATCACTGGCGGCAGGCCTGTGTCATGGATAAACCAGTCGGCGCTGGCCAGGCCGTGCGTAGAAAAGGGCGCCACCGCAGCTGCCAGATGCGCGCAGGCAGTCAGGCCGCAGGCACTTTCCAGGCTAGAGGTAATGATCACTTCCAGACCAGCATGGCGCGCGCGCAAGGCGAGCGCCATGCTGGCCAGCAGACCGCCGCAGCGTGCCGGTTTGATGACCAGGCGTTGTACCGATGGGTTGTGCCAGAAGTGTTGGTCAAGTAAGTGAGTTGATTCGTCGATCGCCAGCGGGAAGGGCGCGAGTGCCTGCAAGCCCCTCAATGCCTGGTTGCTGGGTTCACGTAGTGGTTCTTCCAGTCCTTCGATTGGTAATTGCCGGCTAGCGCAAATGAAGGCATGCGCATCATCTGCCGACCACGCCGCGTTGGCATCCAGCCGCCAACGGATGCCCGCTGGTAGCGCGCTGCTTAATGCGTCAAGCTGGCCGATTTCATCAGTGACAGGCCCAACGCCAACTTTTAGTTTGAGTATCTTGAAACCGGCAGCGACTGCGCTGGCAATCGAATCCGGCGTAACTGAGAAAATTGAGCCTAAAACGGCGTTGACCGTAACACTCGCAGGTGCCGGCTCACCACTCAGCCAAGTCGCCAGATTGACGTCGGCACGTTGGGCAGCAAGATCAAGCTGGGCGCATTCTTCGGCAAAATCACGGGCTGCATTTTCGCTGATGCCGAATTCCGGCAAGGGCGCGGCATCACCCCAGCCGATCAAACCATCTGCCGTCTGCAACCTCAGTAATACGCCATTTCGCTCAGTCAGCAAAACGCGCGCAGTTTGCCACGGGTGTTTGAAGGGCAGGCGGTAGGGTAACCAATCCGCAGCAATGATTTTCACGGGCGTTTGCGGTATTTTCCGAAGTCGGGTGGGCGGCGTTCGAGCCAGGCGTTACGGCCTTCCTGGCCTTCTGCACTCATATAGAAAAGGCCGGTGGCATTGCCGGCCAACTCCTGAATGCCGGCCAAGCCATCGGTATCGGCATTGAAACCGGCCTTGATCATGCGCAGTGCCATCGGCGAAAGTTGCAGCATCTGCCGGCACCAGCTGACAGTTTCAGCTTCCAGCTGGTCGACTGGCACGACGGTATTGACCAGCCCCCAGTCGAGTGCAGTGGCCGCATCGTATTGCCGGCAGAGCAGCCAGACTTCCTTGGCCCGCTTCATGCCGATGGTGCGCGCCATCAATCCGGCACCAAGCCCCGCATCAAAGCTGCCGACGCGGGGTCCGGTCTGGCCGAAACGGGCATTCTCTGCTGCAATGCTCAGGTCGCAGACCAGATGCAAAACGTGGCCGCCACCAATCGCAAAGCCGGCGACCATCGCCACGACTGGCTTGGGGCAGCGGCGAATCTGCATTTGCAGGTCGAGCACATTGAGGTGTGGCGTGCCGCCTTCGTCGATATAACCTTCATCGCCGCGCACCTTTTGATCACCGCCGGCACAAAACGCTTCGTTGCCGGCGCCGGTCAAAATAATGGCGCCTATCGTGTTGTCGTGGTGGGCGTGGTGAAAAGCATCAATCAACTGGCTCACCGTTTCCGGGCGAAAGGCATTGCGCCGTTCTGGCCGGTTGATCGTGATCTTGGCGATCCCTTCAGCGGTCTGGTAAAGGATATCTGAATAATTTTGGCTGCTTTGCCAGTCGATACAAGGCGTCATGATTGCTTGGTTAGTTGAAGTCGCGGCAAGTATAGCCTTCCACGTCAGATGCCGATTTGAGCTTTGTCGTACTTCTGCAATTTGCAATACGCTAGCGCATGAGCTGTGTGAAAATGCGGCTTAGCCGCTGGCCCTCTGGTTTGGCCTTGATAAAACAACATTTTGTTTCTGGAAATCACCGCATGCTGCGCTCTTTGAATCGTCCCGATATTCTCATCGTCACGCTGGCCGCTGCCGGTATTTTGATGGTGACGATGGGTACCCGCCAGTCTTTAGGTCTGTTTATTGCGCCGATTGAAACGTCGACCGGGCTGGGTATTGCCACCATTAGCCTGGCACTGGCGATTGGCCAATTCGCCTGGGGGGCGATTCAACCGGTAGCAGGTGCCTTTGCCGACCGCTATGGTCCCCGCGTTGTGCTGATTGGCGGCTTGGTTATTTTGGCGCTCGGCTGTGCAATCACGCCGTTCATGGGCACCGGGTTTGGGCTGATCGTTTCGCTTGGTTTGCTCTCGGCGATGGGGTCGGGGGCCGGCAGTTTTTCCGTATTGATCGGCGCTGCCGCGCAACGACTGCCGATTGAATCACGTGGTGCTGCCTCTGGCGTGATCAACGCAGGTGGCTCATTCGGTCAGTTCATCTTTGCTCCAGTGCTGCAAAAGCTGATTCAAAGCATCGGCTGGATGGGCGCCATGTGGGCGATGGCCGTGATGACGCTGGCTGCTTTGCCGCTGGTCGGCAAACTGACGCGCCCGGTCGACGGCGAAATCAAGCATAAACATGAAGAGGGTGGGCTGGGCAAAGCAATTCGTGTGGCGATGAAGGACCGCAGCTATTTATTGCTGCATGCCGGATTTTTCACCTGCGGTTTTCACATCGCGTTTCTGGTGACTCATCTACCAGGGGAAGTAAACCTGTGTGGTTTGCCGCCTTCGGTGGCCAGTTGGTCGCTGGCGATTATCGGGCTGGCGAATATTTTCGGTAGCCTTTACGCTGGTTCCTGCATCGCTAAATACCGTAGCAAATACGTTCTGGCAGCGATGTACGGCTCGCGTGCCGTGCTGGTCATCCTCTATCTGATGGCCCCGCGAACCGAACTGACTTTCTATATTTTTGCAGCAGGCCTTGGCTTCACCTGGCTAGCTACTGTACCGCCAACCGCTGCTATTGTCGGCAAGCTATTTGGCATTCGCTACCTGGCCACACTATTTGGGCTGACTTTACTGACTCACCAGATCGGCGGCTTCCTGGGTGCCTATCTTGGTGGACTGGCGATCAGTCAGTTCGGCGATTTTTCCTGGATGTGGTACGCCGACATTGTCTTGGCAACACTCGCCGCCATCTTCAACTTACCGATTCGTGAAGCGCCGGTGCAGCGCCCGCTGGCGACTACTTAAACCGGTAAGGGTGCCGGGATGAAGGGTACTTTGCCGGTGGCGAGGTAAGACTCGCAGCGCTCAATGTATTCGCGGGTGCTTTTAGGCATCGGCGTGCGGGCGCGGGTAATGTAAAAAACCAGATCGCGGCCATTGCGCAACAGTTGTAGTCCATCAGAAATGCTGTGTGCCACTTCGTCTTGCTGCAATTCAGCCAGCTTGGGACGTTCGTGCGGCGTGAAGTGTGCGAGTCGTTCGCCAGCAGTGACTAGTTGCGACCAGACATCAAAAATATTCGGGTCCGTGCGCAGCGTTTCGGTTTTTAGTTTGGCGGCCTCGGCAAATTCACGAACGGCGGCTTCGATGTCTGCAAACGCCGGAATCTGCTTGAGGTTGATGAGCATGGTCGCCGCAATTTTGTCGATATCGCGCATGCTCTGCCCGATCTTGATGTAGCGGCTTTCGTAAAAATCTTCGACCGGAATTGAGAAAGCGCGAAACGGTTCGCCCCAGAGTTCATCAATGCCTTCTTCGCCGCTACGGTGACGCACGAAGCGGCCAAGTTCCATTGCATCCAGCAGGCATTGGCCGCATTCGCGCATCAGCGCATCGTCGCTACGAATTTCGATACCGTCGGCCTGCAATTCGACGAGTTTTCTGAAAATATCGGTAGCGCGGTTGAACATCGAACCGGCAAGCATGGCGGCTTTGACACGACGCTTGGTCGGGTCAGTTTCCGCAGCATACGTAGCGCGTGCTTCAGCCAGACGGGTGCCAGGAATGTTGAGGCCGTGCTCGGTATGATTGAACAAACGCCGGGTGAGTGCTTCGATCAGGCGCTTTTTAGCATCAAGCGAATCGGCAGGTACTGCGTAGGTTTTGATCCAGTAGCCATCATAAAGTACGCGTTCTTCGTTGTTGACGATGCGTCGCGTGCCTTCGCAAGGCAGTGGATCAATGCTCAAACTACGTTCCAACCGGTACACAGTGTTCATGACCGCCACGTGGGGAAAAAAGTTGCCAACTTAAATGAAAAATCAGGCTTTGCTGGGATAAGGTAAATTTTTCGTTAAAACGTTCAACCCAAAAAATAAAGCAGGCGCGACCGAACTATCGACTAGCCTTGCGTTTTATCAATTTCAGCCAGTAACTTCAAAGCACGCTCTCTGTTTTTCGCAGTTGCCGCTTTGCGTTCTTCCACTTTTGCCGCTTCTTCCAAAGAGGCTTTAACCAAAGCTTGGTGTGGCGTCAGGCCACCCAGTGCGGCGTTAAGCAGGCGCTCGGTTTTTGAATCGAGTTCTTTTTCTTCCATGGAGTTCTCCTTGTTAAATCAGCCGCCATTGTCAGGGGGTACTACCGCGGACTTGACTGGACTACTTGATTCCTGGCTTTCTGCCGGGCGCTGGGCGCGGAATATAGCCTGAAAGGCGACATTGAAAGCCTTCAATGGTTTTGCCTTTGACATGGGTAGTGACGGTGCACTGAGAAATATCACCTCTGGCCGATAGTTCGGCGAGCGAGGCGCGAACTTCCTCAATTGAAATATTGGTTGCCGCTGCAATATCAAAATCAAGCAGTTGTCCGTGCTTTTTCAGATAATCGAGAACCTTGGTGACTTGCATTTGGATTCCTTCGTTTCGTTTGATGGGTATCGCGACCACACGCTGCTGCGATGTATTAACCCATTTCCTACTTTAAATAAACCCCATCCTTGCTGCGATCTATCAGGGAGGCATTGTCACGATGAAGCAGCGGGTTGGTTCAGCTAAGAAAAAAAGCCCGCTCGAGGCGGGCTGAAATCCATTTCTTGGAGGAGATGGAGGAGACAGCCCAGAGTATACCAATAAAATTGTGCGCCGCAACATCTTGGCGTAATTTATTTTTTAAGATCCTTGATCTTTGCCCGTAAAGCAAAAGGCCCGACAGGTTTTGCCGGGCCTTCATAAATAAGCGAAAGGCTTACTTTACGTTTTTAGTCATTGATGCAATGTTAGCTTGAGCCGCATCAGAAAACTGTTTAGCAACAGTGTTCATATTGCCAAAAGCTGAGTTGGCAGCAGCAATGGCGCTCTTGATTGCAGCAACAGCACCTTCAGAACCCGCTGGTGCGGACTTGGAAGCGGTTTCAACCATGCTGGCCATAGACTTTTGGAAGTCGCCGAATTGAGCTTCAACCATTTTTGCCAGTTCTTGCTGGGTCTGTGCAGTAATTTCATAGACTGAGCGTGAATAAGCAACAGCCTTCTCGACAGCCGGCTTGGCTAGTGAGGACTGGGCGGCAAGGGCTTCTTTCGGGTCTTTGGCGGACATGACGGTTTGAACGCCAGAAACGGTATCTTCCAAAGCGGCACGGGCAGTGTTCAGATTCAATGCGGCGATACGCTCTGCGGAAGCAAGGGCGGTGTTTGCGACAGACAACAGTGAATCAACGGTTGCTTTGTTGGCGGCTGCGAATTGCTCGGGATTGATAGACATTGTTTGTCTCCTGGTAGGGTTATCGATGTGTTCGGTGCTCAGTATAACCTAAATCCAAAAAAATTGTGCACCGCAGCAATTTGCAAAGATAACTTACTTTACGCAACAATAGCCTTCCTTGGTGACTATGCAGTCCGGGTTAGTTGCATCAGGTAATTGACGCTCGTGTCTTTGCTTAGTGAGTAATGTTTGGTGATCGGGTTGTAGCTCATGCCAATCAATTCAGCGGGTTCGAGTTGCGCCATTTTCGCCCAGCGTGCCAGTTCCGAAGGTTTGATGAACTTGGCGTAGTCATGCGTTCCTTTAGGAAGCATTTGCAAAACGTATTCGGCGCCAACCACGGCGAACAGGTACGATTTGGGATTTCGGTTGAGCGTCGAAAAGAAGACTTGCCCGCCGGGTTTTACCAGCCGGGCGCATGAGGTGATCACGCTGCTTGGGTTGGGGACATGTTCAAGCATTTCCAGGCAGGTTACTGCATCAAAAGATTCCGGTATTTCAGCGGCCAGTGCTTCGACTGAAATTTTGCGGTAATCGACCTTTTGACCAGTTTCAAGCAGGTGGAGCTTGGCAACAGCCAGCGGTTTTTCTGATAGATCAATTCCGGTGACATCGGCGCCACGAAGCGCCATGCCTTCTGATAGCAGGCCACCACCGCAGCCAACATCCAGTATCCGCTTGTCGGCAAGGCCAATATGGCCATCGATCCAGTCAAGACGTAATGGATTGATGTCGTGCAGCGGTTTGAATTCGCTATTGGGATCCCACCAGTGATGGGCGAGGTCTCCGAATTTTTCCAGTTCAGCAGGATCGGCGTTAAGCATGTTTCTCTACAAAAAATAATGGAAAAGAAAAAGCCCCGCAAGGCGGGGCTTTTTTTGAAACATCGGGGAATTACTTGGTGCCGATGATTTCGATGTCAGCACGACGATCCGGCTGCAGGCAGTCGATAAGGGCTTTCGACTTGCTTTCGCCCTTGCACTTGCCGCCAGTAACTGGCTGCTTCTCACCCTTGCCTTCGGTGTAAACACGGTTGGCTTCGATACCCTTGGCAACCAGATATTCCTTGACCGCAGCAGCGCGCTTCTCGGAAAGCTTCTGGTTGTAGGCGTCACCACCGATACGGTCGGTGTGACCGACGACCAGGATAACTTCAAGTTTGATTGCTTTGGCCTTGGAGACCAGTTCGTCAAGCTTGGCTTTACCTGCTGGGCGCAGCGTGGCCTTGTTGAAGTCGAACAGCGCGTCAGCAGCAACGGTGATCTTCTCGCCGGATGGCTTCGGACCGCCAGCAGCAGCACCGGTAGCGCTAGCCTTGGCTTTCGGGTTGCAAACTTCAGCCGGAATCAAATCTTTGTCACACTGGCAACCAGCCGGATCCTTGGCGGCAGCAGCCGGAGTCCAGTAGCCGGTGCGCCAGCAGAGGCCGAAACCACTCGTTGCGACGGCGTCGCGTTGGTCGATTACGTAAACACGTTCTTGAGCTTGGGCGACGGTGGCACCAAAGCCAATGCCAGCCAGAAGAGCCAGAACTAGAGATTTCTTGGCGATGTTTTTGATCATTGTTTTCCCTCGTTGAAGAAAATAAGTAAATTTTTAACCCGCGCTTAGGCATGCCAGAGACAATCACTTGCGGACTTCCAATCTATTTTGCCATAGGGCGATAGCTGATTCCAAGTCATTTTGGCCATTCTCGCTGAGTCTTTTGTGATTTACGCAACACTTTCCTGCAATCCAGACGTGAGTTACTGCTTCTCGGCTGACTACGTTGACTAAATGCGACACCGGATCGTAGCAAGGCTGACTGCTTAAATCGGCAAGGCTGACTGCGCAGAGATCGGCTGCTTTTCCCGGTGTGATCGAGCCAATTTCATGACCAAGGCCGAGTGCGATGGCGCCATTGAGCGTGGCCATGCGCAGCGCTTCATGCGCGGGTATTGCGCTGGCGTCACCGCTGACGCCTTTGGCCAGTAGCGACGCCAGGCGCATTTCGCTGAAGAGGTCGAGTCGATTGTTGCTGGCGGCGCCGTCGGTGCCAAGCCCGACATTGATGCCCAACTGTCGCATTCTTGCCACAGGCGCAAAGCCGCTGGCTAGTTTTAGATTGGATGTCGGGCAGTGGGCAACATTGCAGCCGGTGTCTGCCATCAGTTGCAAATCATCGTCGCTTAAATGCACGGCGTGAACTCCGATAAAGCCGGGGCCGAGCAGTCCGAGTTGGTGCAGGCGCTTAAGTGGCACCATCTGGTTTTGTTTTACTGCATCTGCAATTTCCTGCCGGGTTTCGTGAATGTGGCAGTGGATAGGCAGGTTTAATTGTTCGGAAAGCGTCAAGATTCGCTCAAAGGTCTTGTCGCTCACGGTGTAGGGCGCGTGAGGGGCGAGGCAGAAATTGATCAGCGGGTTGTCCAGCAGGGTTTCTCTTGCCGCCAGGCCCTTGTTGATGTAATCGTCAGCGTCGCTGGCGTAGGTGGTGGGGAACTCAATCGCGGTTATTCCCAAAACTGCTCGCATGCCTAGTTCTGAGGCGGCGGTGGCGGCAGCTTCCGGGTAAAAATACATGTCGTTGAAGCAAGTGATGCCGCCAAGCAGCATTTCTGTGCAGGCGAGGCGGGTGCCGTCATAAACGAATTGGGGTGAGGCGTGGGCGGCTTCAGCGGGCCAAATATGATCTTGTAGCCACGTCATTAACGGCAAATCGTCGGCCATGCCGCGCATCAAGGACATGGCGGCGTGGGTGTGGAGATTGACCAGGCCGGGAATCAGGATGTGATCATCGAGCGTGACGCGTTCGCTGGCCTTGAAGCGGGTGCGTGCTTCGTTGGCCGGGAGTAGCGCCACGATACGACCGTTGTGCACGGCGACGGTGTGATTTTTTAGCACAATATTGGGGTCGACCGCAGCAATCCAGCGGGATTCGATCAGGAGGTCGATAATTTCGGGTGTTGGTGTCATGGAAAACGGCATCTATACGTTGTTGGTCGCGTGTTAAAATAGCAAATTACGCTCGATTCAACCAATAAGTCATCGCGCAAGCGGTGCGACTGTGAGACATGGACCAATTCGCTAAAGAAACACTGCCGATCAGCCTCGAAGACGAGATGCGGCGTTCCTATCTTGATTACGCGATGAGCGTGATCGTCGGCCGCGCCCTGCCGGATGCCCGTGACGGCCTGAAGCCGGTGCATCGCCGCGTTCTCTACGCCATGCACGAGCTGAGCAACGACTGGAACAAAGCTTACAAGAAATCAGCGCGTATTGTCGGTGACGTGATCGGTAAATACCACCCGCACGGCGATACAGCGGTGTACGACACGATTGTGCGGATGGCGCAGCCTTTTTCGCTGCGTTATATGCTGGTCGATGGCCAGGGTAACTTCGGCTCGGTTGACGGTGATAGCGCGGCGGCAATGCGTTATACCGAAGTCCGTATGGCCAAAATCGGCCACCAGATGCTTGAGGATCTGGACAAGGAAACGGTTGATTTCGGGCCGAACTACGACGGTTCAGAACATGAGCCGCTGGTTATGCCGGCGCGCATTCCCAATCTGCTGATCAACGGTTCGTCCGGTATCGCGGTGGGCATGGCGACCAATATTCCGCCGCATAATTTGAACGAAGTGGTTGCTGGCTGTCTGGCCTTGCTGGAAAACCCGGCGCTCACTATTGATGATCTGATTGAATATATTCCCGCCCCGGACTTCCCGACCGCTGCCTTGATTTATGGCGTGATGGGTGTGCGCGAAGGCTATAGGACCGGCCGTGGCCGCGTCATCATGCGTGGCCGCACCCACTTTGAGGATATGGACAAGAGTGGCGGTCGTCAGGCGCTGATCATTGACGAAATTCCTTACCAGGTTAACAAGAAAACGTTGATCGAGAAGGTCGCCGAACTGGTTAACGAGAAGAAAATTGAGGGTATTTCGGATATTCGCGACGAGTCGGACAAATCCGGCATGCGCGTCGTTATCGAGTTGAAGCGCGGCGAAGTCGGCGAGGTGATCCTCAATAACCTCTACAAGCAGACGCAGCTACAAGACACCTTCGGCATGAACATGGTGGCGCTGGTCGACGGCCAGCCGCGCCTGCTCAATCTCAAGCAGATGCTTGAGTGCTTCCTCTCGCATCGTCGCGAAGTGGTGACGCGCCGTACCGTATTCGAGCTGCGCAAGGCGCGTGAGCGTGGCCATATCCTCGAAGGTTTGGCTGTGGCGCTGTCCAATGTCGATGAAATCATTGCCCTGATCAAGGCGGCACCGACCCCGGCTGATGCCAAGCGCGGCTTGATGGAACGCCTGTGGCGTAGTGCTGTGGTTGAGGAAATGCTGGTCCGTGCGTCCACCGATGCTTCGCGTCCGGAAGGGTTGGCGCCTGAATTTGGTCTTTCGGACCAAGGTTATCGCTTGTCAGAAGCGCAGTCACAACGCATTCTTGAAATGCAGTTGCAGCGCCTGACTGGTCTTGAGCAGGACAAGATTGTTGGCGAGTACAAGGAAGTCATGGCCAAGATCCTCGATCTGCTCGACATCCTGGCGCGCCCCGAACGTATTACCGCGATCATTGTTGGTGAACTGACCACCATTCGTGATCAGTTTGGTGATGAGCGTCGTTCAGAAATCATTCTGCATACGCAGGAGCTGGGTATTGAAGACTTCATTACCCCGCAGGACATGGTTGTCACACTGTCGCACGGTGGTTACATCAAGGCCCAGCCGCTGGCCGATTACCGCGCCCAACGTCGCGGTGGCCGTGGCAAGCAGGCAGCGGCGATCAAGGACGAGGATTTCGTCGACAAGCTGTTCATGGCCAATACCCACGACTACATCCTATGCTTCTCCAACCGTGGCCGTTGCTACTGGCTCAAGGTTTACGAAGCGCCACAGGGTAGCCGCGCCAGCCGTGGCAAGCCGATCGTCAATCTCTTCCCGCTGGAAGAGGGCGAGCGGATCAATGCCGTGTTGCCGGTCAAGGAATTCTCTGACGACCAATATATCTTCATGGCAACGGTGATGGGTACAGTCAAAAAGACGCCGCTTTCCGATTACTCCAACCCGCGCAAGGCCGGCATTATTGCCGTGGCGCTGGATGAGGGCGATATTCTGGTTGGCGTCGAACTGACCAGCGGCAAGAGCGATATCGTGCTGGTTTCTGATGCCGGCAAGGCAGTCTGGTTCGATGAAGAAGATGTTCGCCCGATGGGCCGTGGTGCCCGTGGTGTGCGCGGCATGAAGCTGCAGCCGGGGCAGTCTGTCATTTCTCTGCTGGTGGCCGAGAGCGATCAGCAAACGGTGCTGGTTGCGACCGAAAATGGTTACGGTAAACGCACAATTCTCGGTGATTTCCGTCACTCCGGTCGCGGTACCCAGGGCGTTCGTGCCATCGCCGATAGCGAACGCAACGGCAATATCGTTGGCGCCAAGCTGGTCAATGATGACGACGAAATCATGTTGATCACCACCGGCGGTGTGCTGATTCGTACCCGGGTTTCTGAAATTCGCGGCATGGGCCGGGCAACACAGGGCGTGACGCTGATTTCGTTGGATGCCGGTGAAAAATTGGCGGGTCTGGAGAAGGTGGCTGAGTCTGTCGCTGAAGTAGAGATCGAGGCTGAAGGCGAGATTGCTGCGGTTTTACCAGAAGCGCCTGAAGCCGGTAATGACGAAGGCGGAGCGGCCTGATGAGCAGAATCTGGAATTTCAGCGCCGGTCCCGCTGCTCTGCCAGAAGAGGTTCTGCTGCAAGCACAGGAAGAATTGCTCGATTGGCATGGTGCGGGTTGCAGCGTGATGGAAATGAGCCATCGCGGTAAGGAATTCACCAGCATCATCGAGCAAGCTGAAGCTGACTTGCGCGACCTGATGAGTATCCCCGCCGGTTACAAGGTGCTTTTTCTGCAGGGTGGGGCGACACAGCAGTTTGCGCAGATTCCGATGAATCTGCTCGCCGGGCGTTCGGCGGATTACATCGTGACCGGTTCATGGTCAAAAAAGGCATTCAAGGAAGCGCAACGTATTGGTAACGTACGCGTCGCTGCGACGACGGAAAGCAGTGGCTTCACCCGCTTGCCGACTGCCGAGGAAATCAAGCTCGACCCCTTTGCTGCCTATTTGCATATTTGTACCAACGAAACCATTCACGGCGTCGAAATCCCGGCTGAACGCATTGCTGATACCGGCGTACCGCTGGTCGTTGATATGTCCTCGCACATCCTCTCACGCTGGGTCAATGTCGAGAAGTTCGGCATGATTTACGCAGGTGCACAGAAGAATATTGGTCCTTCCGGGCTGACGCTGGTCATCATTCGCGAAGATTTGCTCGGCATGGCGCCGCTGACTATTCCTAGCGTGATGGATTACGCGGTGATGGCTGAGAACGGTTCGATGCTCAATACGCCGCCAACCTACGGCATCTATATCGCCGGGCTTGTTTTTCAGTGGTTGAAGCGCCAGGGCGGTCTGGCGGGTATTGATGCGGTCAACACCGAAAAAGCCCGAATTTTGTACCAGTGCATTGATGACTCGGACGGTTTTTATCACAACCCGGTGGATCTCGATTGTCGCTCGCGGATGAATGTCCCGTTCACGCTGGCACAAGCTGAGCTGGATGCGGCTTTCCTGGCCGAATCGAAAGCCGCCGGACTGGTTTCGCTCAAAGGTCACAAGTCGGTGGGCGGCATGCGTGCCTCCATCTACAACGCGGTTCCGCTCGCCGGTGTTCAGGCGCTGGTGGATTTCATGAACGATTTCGCCCAACGTAACGGTTAATTCACCATGAGCGACGATCTGCAAAAAGCCCTGGCCGGCGTGCGTGCCGAGATTGATGATATCGATGGCGAGTTGCTGAAGCTCCTCAATCAGCGCGCCCGTTGCGCCCAGAAGGTTGGTGAAATCAAGGCGGAACATGGCGATGCCGGCTATATCTATCGCCCTGAACGTGAGGCGCAAGTGCTGCGCCGCCTGCAGGAAACCAATCCCGGCCCTTTACCAAGCGAAAATATCACCTTCTTTTTCCGTGAAGTGATGTCGGCTTGTTTGTCACTGGAAGAGCCTTTAGGCATCGCCTTCCTCGGCCCGCTAGGCACTTTTTCCGAATCCGCCGCCACCAAGCATTTTGGCCATGCCGCTCGCCTGTCTCCGCAGTCATCAATTGATGATGTTTTCCGCGAAGTTGAATCCGGTCACGCCCAATATGCGGTTGTGCCGGTCGAAAACTCAACCGAAGGCGCGGTCGGGCGGACGATGGATTTGCTGCTCGGCACCCAGTTGAAAATCTGTGGTGAAGTAGTCGTCCGCATCCACCAAAATCTGCTGACTAACGAAACCAATCTGGCCAATATTACAAAAGTCTATTCGCACGCCCAGTCGCTGGCGCAGTGCCATGAATGGCTAAATCGCATGCTACCCGGCGCGCAACGTATTTCGGTTGGCAGCAACGCCCAGGCGGCACAAATGGCTTCGGAAGAAGCTGGTGTTGCGGCGATTGCGGGCGAAGCTGCGGCGGCGCGTTACAGGCTGCCACGTCTGGCTGAAAATATTGAAGATGAACCCAATAACACCACGCGTTTTCTGGTGCTCGGTAAGCATGATGCCGGCCCGTCAGGGCGCGACAAAACCTCTTTGATCATGTCGGCCCCGAATCGTACCGGTGCGCTGCACGAATTGTTGTTGCCCCTATCCAGCGCTGGTGTTTCCATGTGTCGCCTTGAATCCCGCCCGGCGCGTAATGCCTTGTGGGAATACGTTTTCTACGTTGATATTGAAGGCCATCGTGATGATCCGGCAATCAAGAAGGCGTTGGAAGAGCTGGCGCGCCACTCGGCCTATTTGAAAACGCTAGGGTCTTACCCGGTTGCGGTTTATTAAGGAATTGATGATGCCACTCATCGACAAGTCGCTGGCCTACGTTCGTGCCATTTCCCCCTACCTGCCAGGCAAACCGATCACCGAACTTGCCCGTGAAATGGGGATTCCGGTTGAAAATATCGTCAAGCTGGCCTCCAACGAAAATCCGCTGGGCATGAGTCCCAAGGCGAAAATTGCAGTTGAACAGGCGATTAGCGGCATCGAGCGTTATCCAGACCAATTTGATCTGATCAAGGCCGTTGCTGACCGTTGTGCCGTCGCGCAAAACCAGGTCGTGCTCGGCAATGGTTCGAACGACGTGCTTGATCTGATCGCTCGCGTCTTCCTCGCGCCTGGTCGCTCAGCCATCTTTGCCCAGCACGCCTTTGCGGTTTACCCCCTTGCGACGCTGTCGACCGGCGCCGAACTGATTGCTACGCCGGCTAAAAACTACGGCCATGACCTGAACGCCATGCGCGCCGCTATCCGGCCTGATACCCGCATTATCTGGATTGCCAACCCGAATAACCCGACCGGTAACTTCCTACCCTATCCGGAAGTCCGGGCTTTCCTCGAAACGGTGCCCAAGGATGTTGTGGTGGTTCTCGATGAGGCCTACAACGAATACATCCCGCCAGCCGAGCGCGTTGATACCGCCAACTGGATCAAGGATTTCCCCAATCTGGTTATCACCCGCACCTTCTCGAAGATTTTTGGTCTGGCCGGACTGCGCGTTGGTTACGCATTGGCTAGTGCAGAAATTGCCGACCTGATGAACCGTGTGCGTCAGCCGTTCAACGTCAATAATCTGGCGGTTGCCGCCGCGATTGCTGCACTCAATGACCACGCTTTTGTTGCTGAAAGCTATGAACTCAATCGGCGCGGTATGGAGCAAATACTTGCTGGCCTCAAGCGCCTTGGCCTCGAATACATTCCGTCGCATGGTAATTTCGTAACCTTCAAAGCCGGTGATGGCGCAGCGGTTAATCAGAAACTGCTCAAACAAGGTGTCATCGTTCGCCCAATTGGTGGTTACGGTTTGCCGGAGTGGCTACGCGTGACGATTGGTAAAGAACCCGAAAATGCCCGCTTTCTGGAGGCTCTGGAGAAAGCGCTCTAAATGCCTGAATTCGGCAAAATTGTTGTTTTTGGCACCGGCCTGATTGGCGGTTCCTTCGCGCTTGCGCTTAAAGAAGCGGGCGCCGTTGAGGAGGTGGTCGGTTTCGGGCGCACGCCATCAACTTTACGTGTCGCACAGCAACTCGGCGTGATTGATCGTGCCGGCATTAATCCGACACACGAAATCGAAGAGGCCGACATCATTCTGGTCGCCACGCCGGTCGCCCAAATGCCGGAAATCTTCGCCCGCATCGAACCCTACCTTGGACCGAATACCATTGTTACCGATGGCGGCTCAACCAAAGGTGATGTCGTGGCTGCAGCCAGAGCAGCCTTTGGCGATCGTGTCAGTCAATTCGTCCCAGCACACCCGATTGCCGGGGCGGAAAATAGCGGTCCGGCGGCTGCGCGATGGGATCTTTACCAAGGCAAAAAAGTTGTCGTCACGCCGTTATCAGAGAATAGCGACGATGCCTTGGACCACATCAAACGTGCCTGGTCGATCTGTGGGGCCGATATTTACGAACTAACGCCGGAAGCGCATGACCGCGTTTTTGCCGCCGTCAGTCATCTCCCCCACTTGTTGTCCTACGCGCTGGTGCACGATTTAGCGGTGCGTGAAGATGCCGATGTGTTTTTCACCTTCGCCGCCTCGGGTTTTCGTGATTTCACCCGGATAGCCGCCAGCCACCCAGAAATGTGGCGCGATATCTGTCTTGCCAATCGTCAGGCGCTGCTTGGAGAGCTTGATAGTTATCGTGAACAGCTTGATCAAATTCGCCTTGCATTGGCAAGTAATGACGGCCAACGCCTCGAAGAAATATTCGGCATCGCCCGTCAGGCGCGCCGCGAATGGGTAGGAGAGTCTTGATGTCTTCCTTGTTACGTGCCTTGATGCTTGGTTGCGCTTTACTCACACCAAGCCTTTCCTTTGCGGCCAATCCGCCAGACATCCTGCTGGCTGAGGTCTATCGCGATCAGGCCAATGTGTCGCAATATCTGGTTAGTGAAAAACTTGATGGTGTGCGCGCCATCTGGGATGGAAAAAACCTGCGTTTTCGCAGTGGCAAGGAAATCCACGCGCCACGTTGGTTTGTTGATGGCTTGCCGAGTCAAGCGCTGGACGGCGAACTCTGGCTTGGACGTGGTAGTTTTGATCGACTATCAGGGGTTGTTCGTCGTGATCAGCCAGATGATGCCGAATGGCATCAAGTGCGCTTCATGATTTTTGAATCGCCTGGTGCAGCAGGTAATTTCCGTGAGCGTGCCGCGCTAATAAAACAGGTGGTTCGCCAGACAAACAAACCCTGGGTACAAGAAATTGAGCAGCTTTCAGTGGTTGACCGTAACAGTCTCAAAACACGCTTCGATCAAGTCGTTAAAGCGGGCGGCGAGGGCTTGATGTTGCACCGTGCTGATGCAAGTTACGAAACTGGTCGCAGCGATACGCTGCTGAAAATGAAGCCGTTCGATGATGCTGAAGCGATTGTTATTGCTCATTTGCCAGGTAAGGGAAAACACATCGGTTCGATGGGTGCCTTGCGTGTGCGTGCCCCTGACGGTCGTGAGTTTTCGTTGGGTACTGGTTTCACTGATGAGCAGCGAAAAAATCCACCCGCATTGGGTGAAACGGTGACTTATCGTTACCGAGATATTACAAATAACGGCTTACCGCGCTTCGCTTCGTTTTTACGCATACAAAACGGCTATTGAACTTTGATCTGCTATGACGAAAGTCGGGGTCGATAAGAGTCGCCGCGTCGCGGTATAATACTGTCCTTTTTAGGGGTTAAGCGATGATTTTAGTTACTGGAGGCGCCGGTTTTATCGGCAGTAATTTTGTCCTCGACTTGCTAGCCCAAACCGACGAATCCGTCATCAATCTGGACGCGCTCACCTACGCCGGTAACCTCGAAAACCTTGCCAGCCTAAAATACAACCCCAACCATATCTTCATCCACGGCGATATCGGCAACTTTGAATTAGTTTCCAAGCTACTTGCTGAACACCAGCCCAGCGCCATCGTCAATTTTGCCGCTGAATCGCACGTTGACCGCAGCATTCACGGCCCGGAAGACTTCATCCAGACCAACATCGTCGGCACCTTTCACCTGCTTGAAGCGGTGCGTGCCTACTGGAGCAGCCTTAAAGAAGAAACCAAAACTGGCTTCCGCTTCCTTCACGTCTCTACCGACGAAGTCTACGGCTCTCTCGCCAAAGACGACCCAGCCTTCAGCGAAACCAACCGCTATGAACCCAATAGCCCTTACTCCGCCAGCAAAGCCGCCAGTGACCACCTCGTGCGCGCCTACCACCACACCTACGGCCTGCCGGTACTCACCACAAACTGCTCCAATAATTACGGACCGTACCACTTTCCCGAAAAGCTGATCCCGCTCGTCATCCACAACGCCCTGGCTGGCAAGCTACTGCCCATTTACGGTGACGGCCAGCAAATCCGCGACTGGCTCTACGTCAAAGACCACTGCAGCGCCATCCGGCGCGTCCTCGAATCCGGCAAGGTAGGCGAGGTCTACAATGTCGGCGGCTGGAACGAAAAAGCCAATTTAGACGTAGTCCACACCCTGTGCACCATCCTGGATGAACTCAGCCCGCGTGCCGACGGCAAGCCCTACAAAGAGCAAATCACCTACGTCAAAGACCGCCCCGGCCACGACCGCCGCTACGCCATCGACGCCACCAAGATCGAACGCGAACTCGGCTGGAAACCCGCCGAAACCTTCGATACCGGCATCAAAAAGACCGTCCAGTGGTATCTCGACAACCAGGCCTGGGTAGAAAACGTCACTAGTGGTGCCTATCAGAACTGGGTTGGCAAGCAATACAACGCCTGACCATGAAAATCCTCCTCACCGGTAAAAACGGCCAAGTCGGCTTCGAACTACAGCGCACACTCGCCCCACTCGGCAAAGTCCATGCCATCGATATCGCCGACTGCAATCTAGCAGACGAAAACGCCATCCGCCAACTCGTCCAAACCCTCAAGCCGGATCTCATCGTCAACCCGGCAGCCTACACCGCCGTCGACAAAGCTGAATCTGAACCCAGTCTGGCCGCCGCCATCAACACGCGTGCCCCCGCCATCTTTGGTGAAGAAGCCGCCAAACTCGGTGCCTGGGTCATCCACTACTCAACCGACTACGTCTTTGACGGTAGCAAACCAGGTCACTACACCGAGACCGATCCAACCAACCCGCAAAGCGTCTACGGTCGAACCAAGCGCGACGGCGAACTGGCCCTCCAACAAACTGGCGCCCAGCACCTGATCTTGCGCACCAGTTGGGTCGTTGGTGCCCATGGCGCCAACTTCGCCAAAACCATGCTGCGTCTAGCCACCGAACGCGACAGCCTGAACGTTGTTGCCGACCAATTCGGCGCACCCACCTCAGCCGCTTTGCTCGCCGACATCACCGCCCACCTAGTGCGCCAATGCCAACGTAAAGGCAAGCAGACCTTCCCCTTCGGCACCTACCATCTGGTCGCTGGCGGTCAAACCAACTGGTGCGACTACGCCCGCTTCGTCGTTGCTGCAGCGCATAAATCTGGCAAAACACTCAAGGCCAGCCCGGCAACCATACACCCCATCACCACCGCCGACTACCCGCTACCCGCCCCTCGGCCTGCCAATTCCCGGCTCGATACCAGCCACTTCAGAACAACCTTTGGCCTCAAGCTTCCCGATTGGGAAGAGGGCGTTCATCACATACTGCAACAGATACTCTAACGACCATGACAACACGCAAAGGCATCATCCTCGCCGGCGGCTCCGGCACCCGGCTCTACCCGGCCACGCTCGCCGTTTCCAAACAACTGCTCCCGATCTTCGATAAACCGATGATCTACTACCCACTCACCACCCTCATGCTGGCAGGGATTCGGGAAATACTCATCATCTCTACCCCGCAAGACATCCCGCGCTTTGAGCAACTGCTCGGCGACGGCAGCCAGTGGGGCATCAAACTCGAATACGCCGTACAACCCAGTCCAGATGGTCTGGCGCAAGCCTTCATCATCGGTGAGCAGTTCATCGGGCAGGATGATGTCGCTCTAGTCCTCGGCGACAACATCTTCTACGGCCACGAATTTCACAAACTGCTGGCCAACGCAACGGTGCAACAAACTGGCGCCACCGTCTTCGCCTACCATGTGCATGACCCCGAGCGCTATGGTGTCGTCGCCTTCAACGAACAAGGCCAAGCCACCAGCCTCGAAGAAAAGCCCCAAGAACCAAAATCCAACTATGCCGTTACCGGCCTGTACTTCTACGACAACCGCGTCATCGAAATCGCCAAAAATATCAAACCCTCACACCGAGGCGAACTCGAGATCACCGATGTCAACCGCGTCTACTTTGAGCAAAACCAGCTCGCCGTAGAAATTATGGGTCGCGGCTACGCTTGGCTGGATACCGGCACCCATGAATCCATGCTCGAAGCCAGCCAGTTCATTCAAACCATCGAAAAGCGCCAGGGCCTCAAGGTTGCCTGTCCGGAAGAAATCGCCTACCGGATGGAATGGATAGATGCCGCACAACTGAAAAAACTGGCCCAGCCTTTAGCCAAAAATGGCTATGGTAAATACCTCTTTACCCTGCTCAAGGAAGGTGTCTTCTGATGCAGGTTACCGCTACTGCTATTCCTGATGTATTGATCCTTGAACCTAAAGTATTCGGTGATGACCGTGGCTTTTTCTTTGAAAGCTTCAATGCCAAAGCTTTCGAGCAAGCAACTGGTCTTAAATGCCAATTTGTTCAGGATAACCACTCGAAATCGGCCAAAAATGTCTTGCGCGGATTGCATTACCAGATTCAAAACCCGCAAGGCAAACTAGTCCGTGTGACGCAAGGTGAGGTCTTCGATGTTGCGGTCGACATCAGGAAAGGGTCAGAAAATTTTGGCAAATGGGTTGGCGTGCATCTCAGTGCCGAAAACAAACGGCAACTCTGGGTGCCTGAGGGCTTTGCTCATGGATTCGTTGTACTCAGCGATACTGCGGAGTGTCTGTACAAGACAACGGACTATTACACACCCGCACACGAACGTTGTATAGCTTGGAATGATCCGGATGTTGATGTGGCTTGGCCATTATGCGCGCCTCCACTGTTGTCTAGCAAAGATAGAGGGGCAGGGTTGTTGAAGCGCACAGAGGTTTATGAATGACAAATGCTTTAAAAAAAATGGCGGTTGAGGTATTTTCTAGTCGTGCGGTATTGCAGCAACTGGTACGACAGCAACTGATTTTGCGTTATCGGCGCACGGCTTTAGGTTATCTTTGGACTCTTGTTAACCCGTTGTTGATGATGTCGGTAATGGCGGTTGTATTTTCAACATTGTTTAAAGCAGATCTCAAAGAATTCGCAATTTTTTTATTCGCCGGAATGATTCCGTGGAGCCTATTTAATTCGGTATCTACGCAGTCTAGCGGCGCATTTGTAAATAATGAAGGTCTCATAAAGAAAATATATATACCTAAAATTGTTTTCCCATTAAGTATTGCGGTTGCTGTATTGATCGATAGTATTTTGTCGTTTGTTGCGTTGTTCTTAATAATAGTTGCTGTAGGAGGAACCATATCTTGGGCAATAGTTTTTCTACCTGTTGCTTATATTCTTCTATTTGTGTTTTCAATCGGTTTTGGTTTAATTACTTCAGTGTTGACAGTGTTTTTTAGAGACTTGCAATATGTGTTGATAATTGCCATGCAAGGGCTTTTTTTTCTAACCCCGATTTTATATAAACATGACTCTCTATCAGGTAAGGTGGCTTGGCTTGTTGGATTGAATCCCGTAGTCCCATTTATTGAGCTTTTTCGTGCGCCGTTGTATCGCGCAGAGTTTCCTGCTGGTGGAGTTGTAATTCAGGCTGTAGTTATTTCATTTGTGACAATTTCAATTGGATTACTATATCTTATAAAGCAAGAAAAGAAAATTGTTTTTAGGTTATGAATAATTATGTCTAAAGTATTTGTTAATAATCTCTCGATAAAGTTTCGTGTTTACCATGACAGATCACCTTCAATCAAAGATTATTTTGCTAGTTTAATTAGCAGAAGAGGGCTTCCTTCTTTTTCTGATTTTTTGGCTGTTAATGATGTTTCAATTAAAATACAGTCAGGGGATCGAGTTGGGATTGTTGGTCATAATGGTGCAGGAAAAAGTACCTTGCTTAAGGCGCTATGTCGCGTTTATGAATCAGATACTGGATCTATAATCATTGAAGGTCGATTGGCACCCTTGTTGGAAATTGGTGCCGGTTTTCATCCGGATTTTACTGGTCGGGAGAATATTTACCTTAATGGCGCAATTTTGGGTTATACCAAAGAGCAACTTGGGATTATAGAACCAGAGGTAATAGCATTTGCTGAATTGGAGGATTTTATTGATACGCCCGTCAAGTATTACTCGACGGGAATGTATATGCGCCTAGCTTTCTCTTTGGCGACTGCGATGCACCCGGATATTCTGGTCTTGGATGAGATTTTTGCTGGTGGTGATGCTTCCTTTATGGTGCGAGCTACGGCTCGTATGTACGAAATGATAAATAAAGCAAATATTATGATTATGGTTTCTCATGATCATAATCTTATAAAGTCTTTGTGCAACCGTGTTATTTGGCTTGATCATGGAAAAATTGTTGCTGATGGTTCACCAGAAAGTGTAATCGAGCGCTATCTACGGAATGAAAAATAGTGAGCAAAAAATCAAATATTAATCTGACCAATTCTGAATTAGAAATTGACAAAATTCTTAACATTTCAGAATCCCCTGATTCGGTTAGTTCGCATACAGATGATTTGGTAAAATTGGTTTTGGGTCGTATTCGAGAAATTAGCAAGCACACGTTTGCTACTACAAAAGATACGGAAGCTGCAACTGACGACAAAACACTGTTGTTGCGTTTGCGTACATCAAGACTGGGTTTGTTTTATCTGGAGCACCTAAAAAGACATCAGATTATTCGTAGCGCAGTTTTCTGGGTCTGGCGGGAAGGGTATCCTAGATATATAAGTTATATCGCATCACCGTTCCTAACATTCAAGGAACTGTTTAAAAGTAAACGTCATCAATTTCATGGTTGGTATAATTTAGTCACACATGCAGAGTATGGCGTACTTTATAAAGAGAGGGTTAGGCAGCTGTCTCCTGCTTCGGATATTGATACACCTGTTCCGCTATCGTTTCCAGTGAATGACCGGAAACATCTCTTGTCACCGCATAAATCCTATCAATTTCCTGAAATTCGTGTCATTGAAGTTCAGCAGGCTATTGTTCGTGGCGGTACCAATTTGGTACAGGTGAGTAATTTTATCCTATGCCATGATCTGTATGATTTTCCACGCGATTTCACTTCTGAGGAGCTTCACGGTCGTGCGCACGTTATTCCGGAAAAAAATAAAATCCGCTGGTTTCAGCACGATGAATGGCCTACATTTTTACCATGTGCTGCCGTTTTTACGGATGCTGTAGCAGCAAATTACGCGCATTGGTTAACAGAGGTCTTGCCTCGTATCGCCATGTTCTGTGCAGAAGAGCTATATTCCCATGTGCCTATTGTCGTGGATTCAGGTCTTCACCCCAACCTGATGGCGTCTTTGGCGCTGATAGTAGGGCTGCAGCGGGATATTTATTGCTTACCCATAGGTAGATCTGTTGCTGTTGAACAGTTATATATTACTTCGACTTGCGGATACGTTCCCTTCGAGCGGCGAAACGTCAAATTGGTCGGGCATTCTCATGGGCTGTTTAGCCCGGTCGCGTTGGAGAAAATGCGTAACGGTTTGGTGGATGTTGCGCGGCAAGAAAACAAGGTTTCTTTCCCAGAGAAGGTCTATTTGCGACGTGCATCGGGAGTCCGCAAAGTAGTAAATATTGATGAACTTGAGAAAGTTTTGGTTGAAAACGGTTTCGGGATTGTCGAACCCGAAAAACTAAGTTTTCTGGAGCAGATACAGTTGTTTTCTAATGCCAAAGTCGTGATTGGCTCGTCAGGGGCTGCTTTGGCAAATATTATTTTTTGTCCGCCAGAATCTAAAATTTATATCATCATTTCCGTATTTCCAAATACCAGTTACTGGTATTGGCAGAATATAGCTTGCGCAACAGGTAAAGTGGTTGGTTATATTTTTGGGCGCACCAGGTATGAAAATAAATTAGGAATTCACTCCGATTTTTATGTCGATCCAGTCGATTTACTTAATATAAGGTTTGAAAAATGAGTTCAATTATTCATTCGACATCTTTTGTAGAGCAGGGTGCTATTATTGGTGATGGGGTTGAGATAGGCCCGTTTAGCGTTGTTCATAAAAACGTTATTTTGCATGATGGGTGCAAAGTAGGAGGCTATTGTGAATTAGGTATTGAAACACCTTTAAGCAATGGATCCCCGCTTGTGATTGGGGCTAACTCAATTATTCGTTCCCATTCTATTTTTTATGAAGCCTCAGTTTTTGGTGAGCGCTTAGTAACTGGGCATAGGGTAACTGTAAGAGAGAACGCTATTGCAGGGAAAAACCTACAAATTGGCACTCTTGGTGACATTCAAGGAGATTGTAAAATTGGTGATTACGTCAGGTTTCACTCAAATGTTCATATTGGAAAAATGAGTGCAATCGGTAATTTTGTATGGGTATTTCCATATGTTGTTCTAACCAATGACCCTACGCCACCCAGCGATATTTTATTAGGCGTTACCCTCGAAGATTATTCAATTGTTGCAACGATGTCAGTAATTCTTCCTGGTGTGCGCGTAGGCTCCCATGCTTTGGTAGCAGCTCACGCATGCGTTGGGAAAGATGTGCCGCCCTCGGCCATTGTCGGTGGTACTCCAGCTAAAATTCTTGGTAATACATCAGGAATTAAGCGCAAGGACTTACCGACCGAAAGTGCATATCCATGGCCGAAACACTTTCATCGTGGATACCCAGAATCAGTTGTTGAGCAATGGAAGCGTGAATTTGTAAATTCTTCTAATTGAGTATTAAGGAATCTCATGCTACTAGATTGCAGAATAGTTGAACTTCCTAGAATCAACGATCCCAGAGGAAATCTTACCTTTGTTGAGGCTGGTCACCATATCCCGTTTGATATTCGCCGTGTTTATTACTTGTACGACGTTCCTGGCGGAGCTGAACGTGGTGGGCATGGTCACAAAGCCTTGCACCAACTAATTATCGCGATGTCGGGTTCTTTTGATATTCATCTCGATGATGGGCATTCAAAAAAGACGATACATATGAATCGGAGTTATTATGGGCTTTATGTATGCCCAATGATCTGGCGGGAAATTGATAATTTCTCATCAGGTGCGGTATGTATGGTGTTGGCTTCCGATTATTATGATGAGCAGGATTATTACCGCGAGTACAGTGAATTTATTTCTGATGCACGAAAGATACCAAAATGAAACTAGTACCATTTCTTGATTTAGGGGCGCTTCACCAACCAATCCGTAAGTATCTTGATGCGGCATATCATCGCGTAAGGGACTCTGGCTGGTTCATAATGGGGCCGGAACTGGAGGCGTTTGAAAGTGATTTTGCCCATTACTGCGAGGTAAAGCACTGCATAGGGGTGGCGAATGGTCTGGAGGGCTTGCATTTGCTTTTACAGGCATACGGGGTCGGGCCTGGAGATGAAGTTATTGTTCCTTCAAATACCTTTATTGCTACTTGGCTTGCCGTAACTCAGTGCGGTGCTACCCCGGTTCCCGTTGAGCCTGATATCCGTACTCATAACATAGACCCCCTGCTAGTGCGTCAGGCAATTACCGCCCGCACACGTGCCATCATGCCTGTGCATCTTTATGGTCAACCGGCAGATATGGATCCAATTAATGAAATCGCGGCACTGCATGGCTTAATTGTGATTGAAGATGCAGCTCAGGCCCAAGGTGCTTGTTATAAGGGGCGTCGAGTCGGATCCTTGGGTCATGCTGCGGCTACAAGTTTTTACCCTGGAAAAAACCTTGGGGCGCTTGGTGACGGGGGGGCTGTGCTCACCAACGATGATGCAATTGCGGATAAGGTTAGACAACTCCGTAACTATGGCTCAAAGATAAAGTATCAGCATGACCTAGCCGGTTACAACAGCCGATTGGATGAAATGCAGGCTGCTTTCCTTCGCGTTAAATTGGCGGCTCTTGATGCTTGGAATAAGCGGCGACAGGATATTGCTGGTATGTATGCGAAATTGCTTATCGGTAGCGGTGTCGAGCTTCCCTTTATTCCTGATTTTGCAGATCCGGTGTGGCACCTATTTGTGATTCGATGCGTGCAAAGGGATAGGTTGCGGAGTTATTTGGAAAAGTGCGGTGTTTCTACGGTAATTCACTATCCGGTTCCTCCTCATAAACAACTTTGTTATGAGAGGTTTAATTCGTGTGTATTGCCTATTGCCGAACGTTTGTCTGAAGAAGTGCTTAGTCTTCCGATGTCGCCGGCGATGACAGACGAAGATATTAACCATGTTGTTGCTTCGGTTTGTGATTATTTTAAGCTTGTTGGCCTGAACGAAAAGGTTTAAAAACGTCGAAAAATGTTCGGAGGCCTTAAGTGCTTAATTTTAATTATTATAGAATTTAGATTATGAATTTATGCACTTATGACTCTTTGAACTCTCTGGAAATTTCAGTTTTAATGCTGATCAGAGAGGGAAAATTTGATTCAGCTCTGCGTGTAATTCAATGTTTTGTAGATAAAATCATTACGGAGCCTGTATGTACGTCGCAGGTTTTTGGTTCCAAGTTATTGGATGATCTGTGTCAAAAAATTGGTAATTTAAATCTTTTGCAGATTAAAGAGGGCTTTCATTGTAATGTGGGAACTCGAAGGCCGCAGTTGGTTTTTGCTTACATCGTGACAAAGCTTCAAAATTCAGGTGGGCACACGCGCGTAATCGAAGATTTTATTAAAGCTCGACCGGAGGCAATGCACGTCATTTTATCGACTGAGTTGGGTGGGCGCTCGGATACTGATTATGTGCTAAATGGAATATCAAGTGTTACCAAGCTTGTATTTGAACTTGCTCCAAAATCTGACTATCAGAAAAAGCTAACTTGGTTACAAGGGCGTTTGTTGAATATCCGCCCCAATAAAGTGTATCTTTTCAATCATCATCAAGATAGCGTTGCAATAGCTGCAATTCAACCAGAAATGGAGATCGAAGCTAGTTTCTATCATCACGGGGATCACCATTTGTGTTTGGGCGTTTTTTTGTCTTACGTTGAACATATTGATCCTCATCCAATGGGTTATCATAATTGCCGTAAAGAGTTGGGTATCAATAATGTTTATGTTCCCTTATCTTGCGAGGACAAAGGGTTGCGACCTGACTTTCCATTTCTTAATGGAGGGTGGCTTACTACTTGTACGGCGGCGCGCTCAAATAAAATCGAGATTCCTTATTTTGTTAGCTATCTGGATCTGGTACCAAAATTATTAAAAAAGACGGGTGGGAGGCATGTTCACATTGGCCGCTTAACACCGTGGGCACTTTATAAAATTCGTCGTGGCTTGAAAATTCTTGGAATTCCAGGAGACCGATTTATCTATATTCCATGGGTTTCTAGTGTTTGGAAGGCTTTGCATGAATATAATGTTGATTTGTATATCGCATCGTTTCCCTACGGCGGAGGTTTAACCCTGATTGAAGCGATGGGTGCGGGAGTTCCTGTCGCCTTGCACAGACACATGTTTTCACGAATATTGAGTGGCATTGAGTTGGGCTACTGTGAGGCATTTAGCTGGCGTAACCCAGAGGATTTATTGGCGTACTGTGCTGGTCTTTCTACCGAAGAGCTTTATAAAGGTTCTAAATTGGCTCGTAAGCAGTTCGAGTCAATTCACACGAACAAGCAGCTTGAAAGGTTCCTTAATGACCTTAGTTATCTCGCTCCAGAGCCGAATACGGATTCGGTTAAATTTTCTATCATGGCTGATGAGTGGGCTCTTTGGGTGGAACGCCAAATTAGTTTCAGACAGTTGATTTATAAAGGTTTATATAGAGCATTCAGATACCTCAGGTCTTTGTGATTATTGTGAAAAATTTTTCTGATGAAGGGTCTTGTGTCACTGTGTCTATTGTTAGTCACGGTCATGGAATTATGGTTGAATCACTGATACGAGTGCTTTTGGGTTATTCGGAGGTGGGGCAAATAATCCTCACATGCAACATACCAGAGACGCTAAATATTGCTTCGCACGAGCGGATTACTTTGGTGGATAACGGAGTACCAAAGGGATTTGGTTCCAATCACAACGCTGCTTTTGCATTATGTCAATACCCATTCTTTTGCCCGCTCAACCCAGACATTGAGCTTTCAGAGAACCCCTTCCCGAAACTTTTGAAATCCGCTTCAGAAACTGGGGCGGCGTTGGTTGCGCCATTGATTTTTTCGCGTAACGGAAGTGTTGAGGATAGTATTCGGCACTTTCCGACGTTTCGCTTACTGCTGTCGAAGGTGCTCGGAAACTCATGTGGTCGATACCCGGTGTTTCTGGGGCAGCCGGATTTTTATCCGGAATGGGTGGCAGGGATGTTTTTGATGTTTCGTAGCCAAGCCTTTGCATGCCTGCATGGTTTCGATGAAAAATTTTTTCTTTATTATGAAGATGTGGATATCTGTGTACGCGCCTGGAAAAATGGCATGAAGGTTCTCGCCTGCCCATCTGTGGCGGTGGTTCACGATGCGCGTCGAGAAAGTCATCGAAGTTCTAGATATTTGCGTTGGCATTTGGCCAGCATGGTCAGATATTTCTGGAAACATTGGTTGAGATTACCGAAGCCTGATATGGGTCGATAAAATCATAGGCTTTGAGAAGGATGAAATAGTGATTTTTTCCAAACAAACCCAATGCCATTGTCCATGGTGCTAGTTACTGGTGCTTCTGGGTTTGTTGGCGCCCGCCTATCAAAAGCATTTGCCTTGAACGGATTAAGTATCCGAAGGATGGCTCCGCAGGCTCATGCCGGTATTGACCTCGCGGTGGGATTGAACGACTCAGAAGCTTTGCTTGCTGCGTGTTCAGGTGTAAATACAATATTTCATTGCGCCGGCTATGCGCATGCCTTTTCTTCGCTGTCTGGCGATGATGCTGCCATGCATTGGCAGGTGAACTTCGAGGGCACCCGCAATCTGGTCGAAGCGGCCGGTCAGGCCGGCGTTCAGCGATTTGTATTTCTTTCCAGCGTGAAAGCCATGGCAGAGCCTGGAAATGGCTGTGAAGCTGAGGATTTTACAGGTGATCCTGCGACGGCCTACGGCCAGTCCAAACGGGCAGCAGAAGATGCAATCTTGGACGCAGGTCAGCATTATGGTATGCATGTTGTCAACTTGCGGTTAGCCATGGTCTACGGTGCAGGTGGGCGAGGTAATCTGGGGCGCATGGGGCGCTTGGTCAAACGAGGCTGGTTTCCACCCTTGCCAGAAACTGGTAATCATCGATCTTTGGTGCATGTCGATGATGTCGTTACAGCAATGCGTCTGGTGGCTGATGATGATCGTGCCTCTGGCAAAACCTACATTATTGCCAGTCAGGAGGCGCCATCCGGGCGCGAGTTGTTCAACGCATTGCGTGCCGCTCAAGGCCTGCCCCCATGTACTTGGTCGGTGCCGGTTTCATTGTTGCACTTAACGGCATATCTCGGGGATGGTTTGGAAAGGCTGTTACAGCGCCGCTTGCCGCTGGATACTGAAGCACTGGATCGCTTGCTGGGTTCCGCCTGGTATTCGCCTGCTTTTATTGAGCGTGATTTGGGTTGGCGTGCCAGGGTTTCGCTGCGGGATGGTTTGTCTGAAATGATGAAGGTATGAAAAGATTGCTCGATTTGTTGCTGGCCTTGGTCGCTACCGGGTTATTGACTTTACCAATTATTTTGGTGGCTATCTTGGTGAAAATAACTTCTTCTGGGCCAGCGCTTTATTGGTCTGGTCGTGTCGGTCGGCAAAATCGAATTTTCAAAATGCCCAAATTTCGTAGCATGCAAATTGGCACCCCGGCCGTGGCTACCCATTTGCTTAAGGATCCAAGTTCCTACCTGACGCCGATCGGTTCGTTCCTGCGTAAGTCGAGTTTGGATGAACTGCCGCAGTTATGGAGCATATTGGTTGGCGATATGAGTTTTGTTGGCCCCCGCCCTGCACTATTTAATCAGAATGATCTGGTAGCCCAGCGCACGGAGGTGGGGGTGCATGAACTGGTTCCAGGTTTGACCGGATGGGCTCAGGTCAATGGCCGAGACGAGTTGCCAATTCCGGAAAAAGTGAAGCTTGATGCTGAATACCTGCAACGGCAGTCTTTGTCGTTTGATATGCGAATTCTTTGGTTGACCTTTGTAAAAGTCCTGCGCCGCGATGGGGTTTCGCATTAACGGGTGCTTGGCGGGGTAAAATATCCGGCTTTTGAATTTCATTGCCTGCTCATGATTTTTCTGGAACAAGCTGCATGATCAATCCTCGTACCCTCGCTGCCTTTCTCCACGATCTTGTGGCAGCAGCACTGGCGTGGGTATTGGCTTTCATGCTGCGCTTCAATTTTGATATTCCGCATGAATTTGCGTTATCAGCTGGGTATTCACTGTTATGGGTTCTGCCACTATTCGGTGTTCTCTTCTTCGCCTTTGGACTCTACCGTGGCCTTTGGCGTTTCGCCAGCCTGTCTGATCTACAGCATCTGATCGCTGCGGTTATAACCGGTGCCTTACTGACCACCGCCGCCGTTGTCTTTCTGGATTTGGGACCGATTCCTCGTTCTGTGTTGGTTTTGCACCCCCTGCTGCTGGCTCTGGTCATGGGCGGAAGTCGCTTTGCTTACCGTAGCTGGAAAGAGCATCGTCTTTATGGTCCCGCCAAGGTGCGTGGTCAACCTGTGTTGGTTCTTGGCGCAGGCGAGGCGGCAGATTCCTTGTTGCGTGAATTGAATCGTAGCGGTCTTTGGTATGCCGTTGCTTTAGTCGATGATAATCTGAGCAAGATCGGTCGCCGCCTGCGTGGCTTGCCGGTATTTGGTCCCTTGTCGAATGTGGCTGATGTCGCAGAAAAATATGGTGTCAAGCACGTGGTCATGGCACTGCCCACCGCCAAACCTTCAGAGCGTCGACGAGCAGCGGAATTCGCAGCGGAAGCGGGTTTGGCCGTAATGACCATGCCATCCTACGATGATTTATTGGCGGGGCGTTTGTCCGTGTCGAGTATTCGTCGTGTCGAACTTGAGGACTTGTTGGGGCGTGAAGCTGTTTCACTTGATGATGCCGGCCTTCATGAGTTACTAACCAGTCGGGTAATTCTGGTCAGTGGCGCAGGCGGCTCGATAGGTTCCGAGCTTTGCCGCCAAATTGCCAAATTTCAACCTGCTAAATTGGTTCTGCTTGAGTCTTCCGAGTTTGCGCTTTACCGCATGGATGAAGAGTTGGCTCAGGTTTTTCCTGCGCTCCAGAGGGCGTGCTGGGCCGGTGACGTACGGGATGCCGAGCGGGTGGCAGAAATCCTTTCCGCAGAGCAACCCGCAGTGATTTTTCATGCGGCAGCGTATAAGCATGTGCCGTTGATGGAAAGCACCAACGCCTGGCAAGCGGTCCGCACAAATGCGCTGGGTACTTTGACGCTGGCTAAAGCTGCGCAACAGGCTGGGGTTGATAAATTTGTTCTAATTTCCACCGATAAAGCAGTCAATCCAACCAATGTGATGGGTGCCAGCAAGCGGTTGGCTGAGCGACTTTGTCGTGCAGCGCAAACCGACAGCGGGACAAGGTTTGTCACTGTGCGCTTTGGAAATGTACTGGGTAGCAATGGCAGCGTTATTCCCAAGTTCCGTGAGCAAATTGCGCGGGGCGGGCCGGTGACGGTGACTCATCCTGATATTGTTCGCTATTTCATGACCATTCCCGAGGCGGCCCAATTGGTGTTGCAAGCGGGCTGGATGGGGCAGGGCGGTGAGATTTTTGTGCTTGATATGGGTGAGCCAGTGAAAATTGTTGATCTGGCGCGAGACATGATTCGGCTTTCCGGTTTTTCTGAAGACGAAATCTTGCTCGAGTTTTCAGGGCTGCGCCCAGGTGAGAAGCTTTACGAGGAGTTGCTGGCTGACGATGAGACAACCTTGCTAACGCCACACCCCAAGCTGCGTATCGCCAAATTTGCCGATAGCATGAGCGATGCTGAGTTTGGTGAATTGCTGGACTGGCTGGTGCCAAACGTCCGGGAGGTTGCCGCGGTGAAGCGTGGGCTCAAGCGATTCGTTCCTGAGTACGTTATTAACTGACCGTTTCGTGGTTGGTTTTCCCATTTTTAAATGGAGTTTTTCTTGAGCGCTGAATTTCTCAATCTTCCACAACTGGTTTCTGCAACTGGCACGGTTCGTTTACCTGGCTCAAAGAGTATTTCCAATCGTGTCTTGCTTTTAGCTGCCTTGGCTGATGGTGAGACAGAGGTTCGTGACTTGTTGGCTTCCGATGATACCGAGCGCATGCTTGAGGCGCTGAAAATGCTAGGCGTTGATGTACTTAATCTTGGCGCTGATAGTTGGTCAATCAAAGGTTGTGGCGGTAACTTTTCCGTTAAGCAAGCCGAATTATTCCTTGGTAATGCAGGCACTGCTTTTCGCCCTTTGACTGCCGCGCTCGCCTTGGCGGGTGGGGATTATGTTTTGAAGGGGGTTGCCCGCATGCACGAGCGGCCAATCGGTGACTTGGTTGATGGCCTGCGGCAGTTGGGCGCCGATGTTACCTATTTGGGTAACGAAGGTTTTCCGCCCTTGCGACTCAAACCGGCAAAAATTCAGCCCGGTGGTGTGGTCAAGGTGCGCGGTGATGTATCCAGCCAATTCTTGACCGGTTTGCTGATGGCGTTGCCGCTGACCGGTGAAACGGTTACGGTCGACGTCGTTGGTGAGCTAATTTCAAAGCCCTATATTGAAATCACACTGGCGATCATGGCGCGCTTTGGTGTGGTGGTGCGGCGCGAGGGTTGGCAACGGTTTGTCGTGCCAGCGGGGAGTCGTTATGTTTCGCCGGGTACGGTTTATGTGGAAGGCGACGCCTCTTCAGCGTCGTATTTCCTGGCGCTGGGTGCTGTTGGTGGCGGGCCGGTGCGGGTTGAAGGGGTTGGGCAGGATTCGATTCAGGGTGATGTCAAGTTTGCCGAGGCTTTGGCCAAGATGGGGGCCGTGATTGAGATGGGGCCGAACTGGATGTCGGCGCGTGCACCAGAGGGCGGTCTTGTTGCGGTCGACTTGGATTGCAACCATATTCCTGATGCGGCGATGACCTTGGCGACGACGACCCTTTTTGCGAAGGGCACGACTACGCTGCGTAATATTGCTTCGTGGCGGGTCAAGGAAACGGATCGGATCGCGGCGATGGCGGCTGAGTTGCGCAAGCTTGGGGCGGTGGTTGAGGAGGGGCAAGATTTTATTCGGGTAACTCCTTCCAGCTTAAAGCCGGCGGCGATTGATACTTATGATGATCACCGGATGGCGATGTGTTTTTCGCTGGCAGCTTTTGGTACGCCGTTGCGGATTAATGACCCGAAGTGTGTGGCCAAGACTTTTCCTGATTATTTTGAGTGCCTGGCTTCGGTGACTAGCGCGGCACCTGTGATTGCCATTGACGGCCCCTCGGCTTCCGGCAAGGGGACGGTTGCGGCACGGGTTGCTGCGGCGCTTGGCTTTGGCTATCTCGATTCTGGTGCTTTATACCGGTTGACCGCGCTAGCCGCCCAGCAGGCCGGTGTGGATTGGGCTGATGAGGCAGGCGTCGCGGCGATTGCTGCAGCGCTCGATGTCGAGTTTTCGGAAAGCGATATTCGACTCAACGGCCAGCTGATTGGTGATGCGATCCGAACCGAAGAAATTTCGGCTGGTGCTTCAAAAGTGGCGGCTTTGCCGGCGGTGCGCGATGCTTTGCTTTTTCGTCAGCGGGCTTTCAACAAGACCCCGGGGTTGGTCGGTGATGGGCGCGACATGGCTTCCGTCGTTTTTCCGCAAGCGCAGCTCAAGGTATTCCTCACGGCGAGTGCCGAGGTGCGCGCTGAACGTCGTTATAAGCAGTTGATCGACAAAGGATTATCTGCTAATCTCCGCGACCTTCTGCTGGATCTGCAGCAACGTGACGAACGGGATTCCCAACGTAGCGTGGCGCCGTTGAGGCAGGAAGTGGATGCCAAATTGCTCGATACGACTGAACTCACCATCGAAGAGGCGGTGAATCAGGTGCTGTTGTGGAGCAAGGAAGCGTTGTTGTAAGGCGTTGCCGGTCGACCGACTGGCAGCGTATTTTTAAACTCTAACCCGCTGTGGATTTAACGATTCGCGGTAACTGAAAGCTCTCTCCGTAATGGAATCTTTTGCTCAACTATTTGAAGAATCCCTGGCACGCCAGGAAATGCGTCAAGGCGAAGTCATCACTGCAGAAGTGGTACTCATCGACCGCAACTTTGTTGTCGTCAATGCCGGCCTGAAATCGGAATCCTACGTTCCGCTCGAAGAATTCCTGAATGATCAAGGCGAACTTGAAGTCGCTGTCGGCGATTTCGTACAAGTTGCTATCGAAATGCTGGAAGACGGCTATGGCGCAACGCGCCTGTCTCGCGATCGCGCCAAGCGCATCGCTGCCTGGAACTTCCTGGAAGAAGCCCTGAATAACAACTCCCTGGTTACCGGCACCATTACTGGTAAGGTCAAGGGTGGTCTCACCGTTATGTCCAACGGCGTCCGTGCATTCCTGCCGGGTTCGCTGGTCGACATGCGTCCGGTCAAGGACACCACGCCGTACGAAGGCAAGACCATGGA
>JBDKHF010000016.1:0-45699 GCA_039797825.1 Pseudomonadota bacterium
CCGGTCGGTGCCGTGACGCTCAATCCCGAACGCGATTGCATCGTCAACGCGTGTACGGAAGGTAAGCTTATTCAGCCGTTGGCTGCATGACCGAGGCGACAACTACCTTGACGCGCGCCGGTACGCCCAACACGGTCATTGCAGTTTTAAATGCAATTGCTCACGCAGGAATTTCAGATCATTTTCTGGTTATTGGGACAAATTCGCTTTACGCGTATGAGACTCATGCCGGGGTATATCTCTCGGGAGACATCACGGCGACAAAGGATTTCGATTTGCTTTGGGATTCCAGAAAACACCTGTCCTTGGTAAGCAAAGACCCAGACTTCAACACAAAGGGCTTGATTGGCATCCTGAGAAAAGTAGACAAGTCATTTTCAGTACTTGATGATGAAACATATCGTGCCGCCAACAGTGATGGCTATATGGTTGACCTAATTAAACGACGCCCGGCATCCTTTTTTGATGACCATGAGAAACAACAGCTCAGAAAAGTTGAAGAAGATTTTTGGGCTTGCAAGATTGTCAATATGGACTGGCTTCTAAGCTCTCCAAAGTTCAAACAGACAGTCGTCGGTGTCAATGGCCACATGGCGGAGATGACTACGATCGACCCACGAGCATTTGTCTTATTTAAGGCTTATCTGGCACAAAAAGATGACAGAGATCCGATTAAAAAGCCACGTGACTTGGAGCAAGCTAAAGCTGTTTTCAGCTTGATTGAAGAACGTCTTCCGCATCTTGGCTTCGATCAAATTAAAGTTTCCCCTGAAAGAATCAAGGAACTGCTGAACACACTGCGACAACCCTTCACTTTAAATGTAGAAGTTTAGCCATTATCTGAAGTAGAGCCCTACCAAAGGGGTTGTCTTTGAATTCCCTTACCGGCGTCGGCTTTTCCAGCTCACGGCACAAGTTTTTCTCAAATACTCAAGCGCACGATCCATATAAGCATCGGGAAAATTCGGGTCCTTATCGGCCAGATCCAGCTCGGCCTCCGGCATCAAGTCTTCCAGCCACTGGCGCCGCAAATCTTCGCGGCTTTCGTGCGGGGCATGCGTATCGATGAATTCGAGAACCGCCTTTGAATTGAACCCTGAAGAGCGGAAGGCGCGAATAATTTCCTGGCCTTCACGCATCAGCAGTTTCGGTTTGGCCGCGAAACCTGTAGCAATTAACAGGAAAACCGTCGATACCACCGCCGGATCATCGCCATCGCCCTTGGTTACGCGATGCCACTCCTGGGCGACCAGACGCTCGTAATCACGATTGTCTTCATCGATATTTTCGACGACAAAAAATGGCAGGCTGGATTCGCCGTAAAGCAAGCTATCCGCCGTGCAGCCAGCTTTGCAGATTTCCGGCAGATCGTTTTCGATAAAACGCTGCATTTCCTGCTGCCCGAGTTGCTGGAATTCGAGCGGGGCGTTGGCGAGGAAAGCCTTGAAACGCGTTTCATCCAGTTTGGCGCGCTTGTTTTTGGCCGCTTCAATCAGCCGGACAAAGCCGGAGCGGGTCGGCAATTTCAGTTCCGATTTTTCGGCAAAAATCACCAGCATCGCGCTGCGCAGCAAGCTGCTGGTATCGCCACACAGACTCACCTGATCGCTCGGTGCGCCCATTTTTTTAGCCAGCCAGAGCGCGAAATCAATTTCCTGTTGGCAGGCTTTGCGGATTTCAAAGGCAACGCGGTAATCGGCGAGACTCAACGCTGTTGCCAACGTATGGTCATTCAGAAAATTACGCTGGTCTTCGGCAGTCACGCTATGGCCGCCAATAATTTTGGCGTCCGGCATCGCGTGCAGGCGCTTGATCATATCGGAGCCGCCCTTGGAATGCGAGAGCAGCGATTTGTCGCGCAAGGACAAGGCCGCACGCTGCAAATCGCCACCTGAAACCTCCTCAAGGTAGAGGCTGATCAAATTGACAATGCGCTGGCGGGCCGACTCAAGATCGGTGCGCAGATACGCCGTGCCGAAATAATTGGCAATCTGCACCATGCCTTTTGGTGCATCGGCCAGCAGCGTCTTGAGCGCTTCCGGGGCGATGACATTTTGCTCAATCGCGTAATGCAGCACCTTTTCAAAATAGGGGCGGCTATCGATCTGAGCCAGCGCGCTTGAAACGGTGCTCATTTAAATTGCCGATTCTTCCGTGTCGACCGAAACATCTTGCGAATTTTTCTGCGGCCCGGCCTCGGCCAGTAATTGCGCCTCGATCAAACGTTGCCAACGATCGCGCAGAACCAGAATTATTTGTTCAAACTCGTCTTCCAGCTCATGGCGCAGCACCCAGGCGGTTTCCATCCAGTCGCCATCGGCAATTTCGGGACGCGCCACTTTCGGTTTGCTACTGGCAATCGCATCGCCAAAACCCAGCGATTCGTCGATTTCCTCAAGGCGTTCGGCGAGCAGCGTAATTGATTTGATGCTCTCGAAAGCCTCATGGTCGAACTCCAGCGTGAAGGTGCCCGCCGTTGCAAAATGCAAAATTTCTTCAAAGCGATCCTGGAAATAATCGGCCAGGGTTTCGTAGCCACCTTCCAGATTGCAAATTTCTTCGAGATATTCGCCCACCGTATGCGAATCACGGTGGATGACGGCATTCATCATCGCCCGCAGCTTTTCGCCGGTACGGTCGCCGTATTTCTTTTCCAGCACGATGGCGCGCGCGAATTGCTCCGGCGTCACCACCATGTTGACCAGTGACTCCTTGGACGAATCAAACTCACGCATGACGGCCAGCAGATCCTTCGGCGGCATCTGGTCAAGCACCGCCACCAGGGCGTGATCGCCCTCGGTTTCAGCGATGGCAACCAACGCGCGCTCGGCACCTTCAATGTCGCCGGCCAGTATGAGTTGCAGCGATTCAATAACAACGGGGTGCTTCATGTGTTTTCCTTTACCAATTTCGCTGGATCAGTTGTCAAGCGAATCAAAGCCCTGCTCGGCCATCCATTCGGCGCCTTGTTCACGCAGATCACCGTCATCCTCGTCGTCGCCTTCTTCATCCGATTCTTCAACCGGCGGCGGGGTGTCCGCCGAATCATGGGTGCGCAGATATTCGAGGCCGGCGGTGCTGACCAAAAATTCCTCGCCGCCTTCACTGGCCAGCGTCAATTCAATCAGCGGCAGCGCCCAGGCGGCGATGGTGAGGTGTTTGGCCAGCTTGCTCCATGACAGAAAACCCGCCTGCCACGGCTCACTCAGGACCAGCGCGTGCAGATGTTGCGGCGATTTGACGGTAAACGCATCGTAAAAGGCAACGGCAACCATTTCCGGGCTGAAGGCTATCATCGGCAAAATGGCTGGAAGTTCCTGACGCTTGATCGCCAAGCGCTTCTGCAGCACCGACTTGCCTTCCGAATCGGAAACCAGATCATCAATTTCAGCCGAATAGCTTTCCATCAGCTCGGCAAAATAACGGGATTTTTTCATAGGGTAACTTTCTGAATGTAGGCTTCCCAAATCTGTTGGGCAACCGGCAGCGGATCGTCGATCAGGCTGCGCTGGCGGAAATCGTCGTAGGCTTTGCGGCGCTCACTATCGAACAAAACCTCATAAGCTTCCTGAACCTCACGAAAACGCGCAGGCGCCTCCGGAGACGAATTTTTATCGGGGTGAAACTGGGCAGCTTTCTTCCGGTAAGCGGACTTGATCAGGTCGGGCGTTGCGTTGGGCGAAATACCCAAGGTTGCGTAATGGTCTTGCATCAATATTCCTGCAGTCACTGCGGTGAAATTTTGTACTTCGGAAATCAGTGGGGAACGACTTCGTTGCTCGTCCAGGGATTGAGCAGCGAAACCCCGGTGGCAACAAAATCCGACACATTCCGTGTCACGACAGTCATCCCATGAACCAGTCCGGTGGCAGCGATTAGTGCATCGCGCTCCGCTCTTGGGTCAGGAATATGGAGTTTCGCACAGCGCAAAGCGACGGCGGTATCAACCGGTAGCACACGCCCTTGAAATGCTGGTAAAACATGTCCATCCAGCCAGGCACGCAGCAAACTACCTTGCACCAAGTCGCTACGCTCTTTTTGCAACACACCTGTTTCCAACTCAAGCACAGTAATCGCTGACAAAAACAAACTGCCGGATGAGACGCTGCTTGCCCAAGCCACAACGTTACGATCCGCCTTGCCGGTCTTGGCCTTGCGCAGCTCGGAGACAACATTGGTATCGAGGATAAACATCAACTCAAATCCACCTGGCGCGTAAATTCCTGAGCACGCGGTGCTTCAAAATCGACATCCTCCATTCCCGGCATGGCCAGCAGGTCAACAATGCTTGCTGTGCAACCTACCAATCGTTGATATTCCTCAATCGAAATGAGAACATGCGCCGGCCGTCCCCGATCAGTAATGAATACAGGGCCTTCATTCGCCGCCTTTTTGGCGCGACTGGCATCTTGATTGAATTCACGACTGGATAATGTAGTGATCATGCTCGCTCCTCGCAGGGTAGGCACGTTACTACAATTCATCAAAAAAAGCAATCCGACTGATCCAAAACAACGACTTAGCCAATGACCAACAACCCACCTCGCATCCTGTCGCTGATTCCACCAATGACGCAGTTGAATGTGCCTTATCCCTCAACCGCCTATCTGACCGGCTTTTTGCGCTCACGTGGATTGCTTGCGGCACAGGATGATATTGCCCTGAAACTGGTGCTTGAGTTGTTTTCACCGAGCGGGTTACAAGCCGTTCGAGTTGAAGCTGAAAAAGTCCCACAGCGCAAACAATCTGCATCTATCACCTTGTTTCTTGAACAATTCGAGCGCTACGTGGCAACCGTTACCCCGGCCATCGCTTTCCTGCAAGGCCGTGACCCCTCGATTGGCCACCGCATTTGTGGCCGCAACTTCCTGCCGGAAGGGCCGCGTTTTGAACCGCTCGATGCCTACATCGATGAAGAAGGCGGCGACCCGCTGGCCTGGGCTTTTGGCGCACTGGGCGTTCAGGATCGGGCGCGACATTTTGCCACTTTATATCTGAACGATCTGGCCGATGTACTGCGCGAGGCCGTCGATTCGCGCTTTGAATTTGTCCGCTACGCCGAATCGCTGGCCCGCAGCCAGCCAAGCTTTGAACCACTGGCGCGGGCGCTGGCCACGCCGCCTACATTGGTCGACAGCATATTGGAAAAATTGACCATTTCGGCGGTTGACCGTAACAACCCGAATATCGTCCTGCTTTCCGTCCCCTTCCCCGGTTCGGTCTATGCCGCCTTTCGTATGGCGCAGGCAATCAAGGCACATAACCCATCGATAGTCACCGTACTCGGCGGCGGCTGGGTGAATACGGAATTGCGCGAACTGAAAGAAGCACGGGTTTTCGATTACTTCGATTACGTCACACTCGACGACGGCGAACGCCCGATTTTGGCGCTACTTGAACACCTCGAAGACAAACGGCCACGCCTCAACCTCGTCCGCACCTACGCTCGCGTCGATGGCAAGGTGCGATATTTCAATAACAGCGAACCGGATGTACCTTTCGCCGAAGTCGGCACCCCGACCTGGGATGGCCTGCCGCTCGACCGCTATCTGTCGCTACTCGACATGCTCAATCCCATGCACCGCCTCTGGTCCGACGGGCGCTGGAACAAACTCACCGTCGCGCACGGCTGCTACTGGAAAAAATGCAGTTTCTGCGATGTCAGCCTCGACTACATTGGCCGCTACGATGGCGCACCGGCTGAACTGTTGGTTGATCGCATCGAAAGCATCATCGAAGAAACCGGCCAGACCGGTTTTCACTTTGTAGACGAAGCCGCCCCGCCCAAAGCCCTCAAATCACTGGCCGACGAATTGCAACGCCGCAACCGTTCAATTTCCTGGTGGGGCAACATCCGTTTTGAAAAATCATTCACCCCGGAACTGTGCAATCAGTTGGCCGATAGCGGCTGCATCGCCGTCTCCGGCGGGCTGGAAGTCGCGTCTGACCGCCTGCTGACGCTGATGAAAAAGGGCGTTTCGGTTGATCAGGTTGCCCGCGTCACCCGTTCATTCAGCGATGCGGGCATTCTGGTTCATGCTTATTTAATGTATGGATTTCCGACACAGACGATTCAAGACACCGTCGATGCCCTCGAATACGTCCGTCAATTATTCGCTGAAGGCTGCATCCAGTCCGGTTTCTTCCACCGTTTCGCGTGCACCGTGCATTCGCCGGTTGGCCTTAACCCGGCGGAATACGGCATCAAATTAAAAGCCCTGCCGCCGATCACGTTCGCCACCAACGACGTTGAATTTATCGACCCCAGCGGCGTTGACCACGACACTTTGGGCAAGGCGCTGAACAAGGCGCTTTACAACTACATGCACGGCATCGGTCTGGATTCGAATGTCCGCTCCTGGTTCGATATCAAGGTGCCGAAATCGACAGTGCCGCGAGATTTCATCGCGCGGGCCTTGGCCCGTCGCTAAAAGCAAGATATTGATTTACTCCGGCAACCATGTCCCAGCCAGAACTTCATCCTGAATTGCCCAAGGGCACTCATCTGGAAAACAGTTCAGCCCGGTTTCGTTAACCGCTTGAGCAATAGCCCGTGCCCACACCATGTCCAACCAACGAGGCTCTTGCAATTTTGGTACAAGACTCGGTGACTCATCCAAGGCATAACTAATTTCCTTACGCTGAGCCGTTATTGTCTTTTCCCAGCTTGCCCCCCTACGCTCAGGCTGATATGCCCACTTGATCAGATGCGCGAGCAATACAGCCATGCGACTTGCCAACTCCCGTTGTTCACTTTTGCCCACGTCTTCAATCTCCCCGGCGATGTGCTCTACATCCAGCAAGTCAAAGCGTCCGGCACGCAATAGGCGTGCTTGCTCATTTGCCCAAGCATTGATGTCATGTTCGTAGGTCTGCATAGCTAGCCTCCTTCTCTTCCCTTGTTCTCTGGCATGGTAGCACCCACCATAGTGCACCACCACACTCCCGGTTACTGACACGCGCTCAACCGCACCTCAATTTCAGCAAACAAAGGCCGGGCGTTGATATTTTCTTGAACACAATCAGCCTGCAAATTGCCAAACATTATTAGCGCATTTTGCTCGTCGACCGCAGCCGTCGAACGTTGTAGCAACTCTTCCAGCAAACAGCCAAACGCCCTCACCTCAATACGCTGCAAGGCGTCGGCCTGCGCTTGATCGGCGGGGTTAATGAACGAAGCCGCGCCAAAATCACCGAGCAAGGCTTCGCCATCAGCCGCGTGCAAAATATTGTGGGCGTACAAGTCGCCATGCACGATACCTTGCGCGTGCAGGTGGCAAGCGGCAGAGGCAATGCCGCGGGCCAGGCGAAGCGCAGCACTCAGCGTAAAACGGGCGTGTTCGGGATAAACATCGCGGGTGCAGGAATCAAGACTGGGCGGCCCGGCCAGGTTGGTGAAGCCATGCTCAATCAAGGCCATCACCAGACCATCAACATTTTCCGGATGCTGGTCTATTTTGCCCAAGACAGGAATCAAATTAGGGTGTGTGCCGGCGCTAATGCAGGCGTTCATTTCATGGCCAGGCAAGCCGTCACTGGTCAGCGCGCCTTTGAACAACTTCACTGCGACCTGTTGTTGCGCATAGTCAGCCTGATGTATCACCCCCGATGCACCCTCGCCCAATTGCTGCAGCAACTGCAACTCATGCCAGGCAATGCGGGCAATCGGCGTCTGTGGCGTGTTTGCACAAAAGGGATTGCCGGCATACGCCAGCCAGGCAAGACGCGGCAGGGAAAACAGCCAGTCGGGTAGCGCGGCAAGCTGATTGGCCGCGATGCGCAGCAATTCCAGGCGCCTGCAATTTGCCATCTCTGGCGGCAAATTCCGCAACTGGTTGCCGGCCAGCATCAGCTTCTGGAGCTGAGTACAACGCCCGATTTCCGCCGGCAGTTGGCTGATCTGGTTATCAGTCAGAATTAACCAGCGTACGGCAGCAGGCAGCGCGCTGGCCGGCACATGACGAATCTGATTTGCTTTGAAACCAATCATGTTGAGCTGCGGACATTGCCCAAGCACAGCAGGCAACTCGCTAAATTGATTATCGGAACAGAACAAAACCCGGAGTTTATGCAAGCGGGGCAAATCATCGGGCAGCGCAGTCAGCGCATTGCCGGATAAATCGAGAATTTCCAGCGAGTCGGCAAAATCAAAAATCTCGCGCGGGAATTCGCTCAGGCCACAGGCCAGTTTAAGTCGCCGCCGCCCTGCCGGTTCCCCGGCACGTAGTTGTTCGAGTGTGATCAATCGTCTCAAAAGTGCCGTTTATTCCAGCACTTCACCCCAATCACGCATGAATTTATCCGGGTTTGAATCCGCCACAATGGGATAAAGCCGCTTGCCGATACTGAGCCGCTGGCCACCGTCGCGGGTCAGCGGGCGCCAGCCCATGCCCAGACTACTTCGGCTGGAGTAAAGAGAAATCATGTCCATGGGAATGGAGATATAGATCCCCTTATCAAACGAACCCTCACCGAAATCTTCGGCTGAAACATTGGTCTTGGTGGCAAAAGCACCAATCACAGCACCGCTATCAAACTGCCTGGCGACACCAATCGTTGCACCTTGATCGCCGGCCAGATATTGCCCGACACTTAATTGTGCAGTCATATTGTAGAAAGGCAGCCGATAGTAAAAATCAACGTGCCCGGTTGTCACACCGTAATCAAGAAAACTGAACAACATATCGTAGTCGCGCTGCTGCACACGGTTCAACTCAACGCCCATCGCCCAGCGCTGGCCAAAAGGCTTGTACAAAAGCTCACCGCCGACACCACCGAACATTTCCTCGAACAAGCCAGCCGACAAACGCCCATAAAAAGACGAACCTATATTGGTTAAATAGTCAGCCTGCAGGCGTGTAATGCCATTCTTGCCCTGTTTCAGGTATTCCTTGATATCGCTGCGCACATGCGGCAAAACGCTATCTGAATTGAGCTTTAATCCATCCAGATTGTCAGCCAGATTGAAACCAATTTCGGCGGTCGTACTGAGTTTTCGGGTGAATTGAATTTCAGCATCGGCTTTCAGATAAATCTGATAAAAATAAGCAGCATCCGGACCACCGATCTGATGCTTCATTTGGGGGTTCCAACCCCACTCAAGTGAAGGATAGCGACCCGCGTCAACCACCGGCTTCTCACCTAAATCGCTACCCGGTGCTTCAATCCGCAAATTAATCGCCATCTCCTCCGGGCTACCTACCAAATTTACGGCCTTTTCCAGATCCTTGCGCATCAGGCTGACGCGCTGGGTTTCGATCCCGCGTTCAACATTAACGTAAGTCAGCTCCTCAACCTCAGGCGGAAGTTCATTGGCCATGATGCGAGCAGCACGGCCCAAGGCCTTGGCCTTATTTCGGAAAGTCCGCTGCGAAACCGTTGCCGTTGCGTGATGCCCATTAATCTCGACTGACTCAACCTTGAATCGATTGGCCGACAAGGCCTGCGACAAGCGCAATTGCGGATCACCCGTCGGCGCAACGGTTTGACGTTGTGCCATAGCCGCCACATCCGCCGATAAATCACGCGGCTTCAAAGCAACCGGCGGCGCATCGTACTTGGGAAAACCTTTGATGTTATGGACATTGCCATGCAAGGCAAGCTGCGCCATGAAGGTATTACCGCGCTCCAAACCCAGTGACAGATCCAGCCAGCCACCATAAGAATAGGTTGCGCCTATATTGATTGGCGATGTAACACGCTGGGTGTTGCTGAACGGCTCCGACTGGTAGTTGTTGCCATCCAGTTCAGCCTTCAAGATCAAGCCGGGAATCGGTGTTTGATAGGTTACGCCACCGAAGATAGAAACCCGTTCGCCGTGGAAATAAGCGGTTGTCGACAAATTACCGCCTTGCCCAACAACGCTGGCACGCTGCTTGAAGCTACTGAACAAGAAACCCAAGGGATTCGGCAGTTGACCGCGAGTACCGGTATAACCCCAGCCCATGCCCAGCGTAAAGTCAAAATCATAGTAGCGCCGGCTAAGCGCCACATACTCACCGGCGAACAAGCCCGTGCCGCCTATGTCGCGCAAACCGACGACCACCTGCGGAAAGGCACTCGACTCCTCAACCAGTCGCAACTTGATGTCGATACCTTTGTCTTTGTAAGACTGGTCGCCCGAGAAACTCTCCGGTCCATACAGGCGATTTTCAACCGTTGTATAGCGCAAGACACCTTCCAACCAAGGCAAAGGCTGAGCAGTGAGGGCATTGCGTGTATAGGGATAAACCTTGGTTGTCGCAAAGGCAAACTCACCCTCCGGCGAAAAACGGGCAGTCGGCATTTGCAACAAGCCAACGCCCCCAAAATCTGAATAGCTATCAAATTTTGGGGGAGCCTCGTCAAATTGCGCCAGTGTCGTTGTAGAAACCAGCAGGCACAAGATGACGACTGCCGGCAGTCTTATGCGCACGGCAGAGCTTTCCGGCACGACACGTGCTCGGCAGGGTGAAGACATATCGTTTCCGACGACTCAGCGCGGAATCAATTCCCGATCACGGCCAACGAGGCGGCAGCCAATGCCAAGTCCTTGAACACGGAAAGCGCAATCAACCACAAATCCATTGATGTGCTGGGCAAAGGCTCACGCGAGACATAGATAGCACTGCCAGGCGGCAAGAGTTTGGGCTGAAAATTCCAAGCGGAAAGTTTCAAAGGCTCGGCGCTGCCATTGGGCAAAATGGCATAAATACGCTCAGCATCAGCCAAGCGCGAAATACCGCCAACATCCTGAATATATTCATCAACTTTCTTGCCCGAACGGAATTGAACTGCACCTGGGTTCAACACCTCGCCCATCACGAGAATACTGGAAGGGCGACGCGGCATATAAATTTCATCGCCAGCTTCGAGTACCACATCCAGTTCCGGGCGTACCAATAAAACGGCTGGATCAGCCTCAACCACCATCCGCCCCACCGGGTCAGTTGTTTTAATCTGGTTAACCAGATTCATCACCAACGGCGCAGCCCCGGCATCACCACCACCGGTTGCCCCTGAGCGCACCCGGCTCATCGCCATCACCATGCCGTTTTGCAACTCAAAAGCCGCTTTTTGATAAAACTGACGTTTTTCCTCTTTCACGCGTTGGCGCAAAAACACGGCGCCATACGGATAAGCCTGGGTTGATACACCACCAGCCCGTGCAATTGCCTCGGACAATTTTTCACCGCGTTTGATTTCATAGTTACCAGGGTGCAAAAATTCCCCGGATAAGCGAATCACACTGCTATCGAGTTGAGAAAAGCGCTGACGCACCAGAATTTGGTGGCCCGGCTCCAAAACCAGCTGGCTGAAATCAGCCGGCTTGACTGTCTGGCGTTGCAATACCGCACGCCCTTGGGGGTCATTGACCTGCCCCGACACCTCAACGCCGATATTATCGGCCTCTCTAGTCAGTCCACCGCGGGCAGCTAGCGCCAGATCAAGCGACAAGCCTTTGGGAATTGGCAGTACGCCGGGCTGCTTGACTTCGCCACGCACGGTCACCGAGTTCTCCAGCACAAAGGGCAAAAGATCAGGAATCTGGTTGAAAATGGCAGGACAAGCAGCATTTTTGATCAATCGCGCCTGTTTTCCATCCGCACCGGAATTCAACAGAGCAGAGCCAAAGCGTGCGCTGCCTTCACGAAACACAATATCTGAAAGCTCAATCAGCCCCTGGCACTCAACGGGAGCAGCCACAGTGATTTTGCTTTCCAGCTTTGTGGAAGCATCCTGCGAGCGAACTGCCGAAAGAATTTCAGATTTATCAACAGCCAAATTTTCATTGGTTGCAACGCTCCCCGCACGCCCGGAATCCGGCGGCAAACGCCCAGCCAGCACATACTGAACATTGGCCGAAGACAAGAATTCAACATCCTTCTGGCTCAACAAAATTACGCGGTCTGCAGGTTGCAAAGCTTCAGTCTGCTGGCCCTTGAGCACGTTGCGCAAATTGACTGAAACAAATTGCCGGGCGCCGGTTCCTGCATCAGTCCGCTCAATAATAGCCATGGGACGGTATGTATCCAGCGGAAGATTTTCGTAAGACTGCAGTAGTGCGCCAAGTTGAGCGCCTTCTTTCCACGGGTAAGCACCGGGCCGATCAAAGCTGCCGGCCACGGTAACCGATTTATCCCAACGCCCAATGACTGAAGGAATTTTCAGGACATCACCATCAATCAAGGCAAATTTTCTTTGCGCTGGCGAACCCATCGGCAAATCAATCACCTGACGCCGCCCTTCCTGACCGACGCGATCCAGCTTGGCTTGCGCCGCATAAGCCGTCGGCAACATGCCACCGGCGAGTTGAATGGCCTCATCCGCCGTTTTTTCATTCAGCAATTCATAAATTGCCGGGCGCAGCACGTCGCCGGAAACCCCGACCCGCTTACCAACCGCCGGCACAAAAATCGTATCGCCAGATTGCAAACGGAGATTGGCTTTTTCACCGCCACGCAGCATCGCATCGTACAGATCAAGGCGCGCCACAACGCCGCCCTGGCGACGAATTTCCACCTTGCGCATTGAGCCGGTTGGGCGAATGCCACCACCCACCAAAAGGGCATTGACCACCGTACTCAAGGCATCCGTTGCATAAGCGCCGGGATTATTGACATCGCCCATCAAAAATATCTGGATCGAACGCAAAGGCCCCATGCTGACCGTTGCTTCAACACCAATTTTTTGTTTTGAAATCCGCTCCAGCACGGACTTGCCCATCAGCTCAAAGGTCATTCCCGCAACCGAAAGCGGGCCAATATCTGGCAAGGTGACCACACCACTACGGTCAACCGGCAATTGATACGATTTATTTTCCTTGCCGAACATCCGCAGTTCGACAACATCACCCGGCCCGATAATGTAATCCAGCGGTACAGGCATATCCGTTGCGGCTGACAAGGGCGCCATCGTTCCCGAGAAAAGCCCTTCGGCAAAAGGCCGGAGTTCAGTCGTAAACCCGGGAATCTGCCCAGTAGCAGGCGCCTGGCGAACCGGGGCACTAACCGGGCTGGCTTGAGGCCGCACCGCTTTGCCGCCCGACATTGCGCCACTGGCACTCAGTTTCTCCAGCTGATCAGGCGTTAGCGAACGCGGATCAAAGGCTTGAGCCGAAACAAAATGCGGCGCAAGCAACAAACAAGCAGCAAAAAACTTCAGCGAAATTTTATTGAGTGTCATGGTAACAGTCTGGAAAAAAAGCAAATCGGGAACCGGTTAGACAAAAATAGCGGTGGCATTTGTCATGCACGGCCCAAAATTATACACTCAGCAACCCTGTCTTTATGAGCAGTCTGAACGATGAACCGTCGCAACCTTCTTGCTTTGCTAGCCACTTCCTTATCGACGGTAGCCTGCAGCAACAACTTGGCGCTCAAAACTGCGGGCACCATTATTGAATCATCACTCGGCAACGGATCGGCCTTTGAACCGGATTACCCGGACAAACTGCCCTACGCCACGATCGCGGTTCGCCAAAAGGGGCGCCCGCGTTCGCTATTGATCCTCGGACGGGTTTCAGGGGACGAATTACAATGGGTTTCCGCAGATAGAGGCATGTTGATTACGCGCCATGGGCGCCTGATACGCACCGTTGGCTTTACCGACAACTTGAACAAAACTGACTTTGTCAATTCTGACTACTTTGACGGAACAGCACAGCCAGCACTGAAAACCGAGCCAGCAAACCGCTTGATTGATCTATCGCCAGGCAATCGCTACGGGATCAAGATCGAGTCCTCTCTCGAAAAAATCGGGCTGGAAACCATAGAAATCGGCAAGCATCGTTACGAAACTACGCGTTACGACGAAACCTGTTTCTCCTCACTGATCGGCTGGAAATACACCAATAGCTTCTGGGTGGACAGCCAAGGACGAATTTGGCGCAGCACCCAACATTTCACGCCCAAAGCAGACCCCCTCACGATTGAACTGACCAAACACTACCAACCCTCGTAAAGAAATAGCATCGCGAACCAATGGCAAAAAAAAAGCCCGTCAGACAATATCTAACGAGCTTTTGCTGAGTTTCCGGCCATGCCGGAAACTGAATTAACGTGTTGAGGTTGAGGACGGCGTAGAAGTAGAAGAACTCTCTTCGGAGCTCGAGGAAGCAGCAGCAACACCTGCAACAACAGCAACAGCCGCGCCAATAGCAATGAGGGCTGAAGTTGACAACCCAGCCGCACCGATACCTACTCCGCCAGCAACAACACCGGTTCCAGCACCTACACCAGCAGCAACACCACTACCAGTACCAGTACCAGCAGCACCAGCAGCAGCAGCACTGGTACCACCAGCACCGGTACCTGCTCCAGCACCAGCACCAGCAGCACCGGTACCAGCAGCACCAGTACCAGTACCAGTACCGGCACCAGCGGCTTGAGCGTGAGCCATGCCAACTGAAGAAAGACCAAGGACAACGGCAAAGACAAGAGAAGAAATTTTCTTCATAGCATAAACTCCGGGAAAGTAAAAAATTTTGCAGCGCAATAGTACAATCGACAAAGGCTAACGTCAACTGCACTTCGTAATCAATTTATGCCATTAATAACAAGAAAATTCGCATTTTTGCTCCCTCTATTTTTTTCCACATACGCAGCCCTTGCCGATCAGGCTGGATTAGCACCATACGGTGGCGGCGTGGCTGACCCCAGCGCCATTTTTGCAGCAGGCCGGGGAAATATTTTCGATGAAGAACCGCCAGCCAGCGAAAACCCGCTCAGAGCTAAGGATTTCAACCCATCTGCGGCGGCTGTTATCGCCACGACCAGCACAGAGATTGCCCCCCCCGCATTAATTGCATCATCGCCAACAACTCGCGCGCCACTTCCTGAACCGAACGAGCAACCTCTCGCCCGTGGCAACCTGAGCGAACCAGCCGCCCCGGCGCTTACCGATAACCTGGCCCGCAATCTTGCCTTCAGCTTGGGCGCCATAGCAATCAGCACCTCTCTGGATCGCTCAGGTGACACATTTGCGCTCAATCATGGGCAAAACAGTACGGTTAAAACACTAACCAAAGTGGGCGATGCCCTACCCTTCATTGCCATTGGTGCTGCAGCCTTGACCGCCCTAGACACCAACGACCCGCGCCTGAGCAGAACCGGGTTTTCTGCGCTGCAAGCCGGCGGAGCGAGTGCATTATCCAGTTTTGGCCTGAAATACGCCGTTGCTCGTGCCCGCCCGGAGGCCAACCAGGGCCCTTCAGAATTCCATAATTCAAACTTGAGCAAAGGGGATTCATCCTTCCCTTCGATCCACACCGCCACCCTATGGGGCATCGTCACCCCCTTCGCCAAGGAATATGACATGCCTTGGCTCTATGGAGTAGCCGCGCTGACCAACTTCTCGCGGGTCGCCGGCCGCAAACACTGGGTTTCGGACACCGTTGCGGGCAGCCTGATTGGCTATTGGGCCGGTGAAATTGCCTGGCAACGCAACAAACCCAGGCCAGATAGCAGCGCACAGATCTACCTTGGTGAGCGCAGCATCACCGTTGCCTGGCCCTTCTAATGAAAGGCCAAGCATTTATTAAGCGTGCCACTTATGCACTCGCCGGCTGGCAGAGCGCGTTTGCGACTGAACGCAGTTTTCGCACACAAATTGTGGCAGCCGTTGCTGCAATTGGCGTAACAGCCCTAATTTCACCCAGCCTGATCTGGTGGGCCTTTATCTTGCTCAGCATTGCCCTGGTTTTAGCTGCCGAATTATTCAATACGGCTCTGGAACGATGCCTCGACGGTCTACACCCAAATCAGGCCGAATTTGTTCGCCAAGCCAAAGACTGCGCCGCCGGCGCCGTCCTCATCTTCAGCTGCGCCTCAGTGATCATTTTTGTGCTGATGGTTTTGGATAGCGGTCGTTTTGCGACCTAAGGAGATGCTGATTAATTCGTCGTTCCCGCCTGCGCGAGAATGACGCTTTCCAGTTTGATCTGGATATGAATCTCGCCTAATCGCAGCAACCCCAACTATAATGCGCGACTGTCCCAGCCCCCCCATGCTCAAGCGATGAACACACCCAACAGCCCAGTAGACGACCTGCAAGATGACGAGATTGATCTTTTTGCGCTTTGGGATACCTTGGTGCAAAACAAATGGCTGATCATCGCAGCCACCGTGCTCAGCCTTGCTTTGGCCACAACGCTGGCCTTCATCATGACCCCCAAGTACGAAGCCAAGGTGGTAGCCACCTTTGCCGAAGAGGGCAAAAGCGGCGGTGGGCTTAGCGCGCAGGCAGGGCAGTTTGGTGGTTTGGCCGAAATGGCCGGGGTGAATCTGGGCGGCGGCGGTGGCAACAAAGAAGCGATGATCGCCTACCTCAAATCCCGCATTTTTATTGAAGGATTCATCAAGGAAAACAACTTGATGCCCATCCTTTACGCCAAGCAATGGGATGCCACCAATAAAAAATGGCTGGGCGATGACCCGGAAAAATTCCCGACCGACTGGAAAGCCTACGAATTTTTCTCCAAAAACATCGTTGATGTTCAATTGGACAAAAAAACCAGCCTGATTACCCTCACCATCACCTGGAAAGACCGCACCCAGGCAGTCGCCTGGGCCAACGGACTGATCGCCCGCGCCAACGCCAACCTGCGCGAAAAGACAATCGCTGAAACCCAGCTCAGCCAAAGCTACCTGGAAAAAGAACTACAAAAAACCAGCCTGGTTGAAGTGCAAAACACCATCTACCGCGTACTGGAAAGCCAGATCAAAACCATGATGATGGCCAACACCCAAGAACAATTCGCCTTCAAGGTAATCGACCCCGCCGCACTGATGGACGAAACCGCCTTCGTCAAACCCAAACGCCCCATGATCATCGCCCTGGGCGGCATCGCCGGCTTATTCCTCGGCATCCTGTTCGTCTTCATCCGCCAAGCCATTCGTAACCGGAAAGCTCAGAAAACGGTTTAGTCACAATGACCAACCTAACGCCTTGCTCCCCTCGCCCATTTATGGGCCGGGGGAGAGGGCAATCTCAACCTCCTCCGCAGAGCGCCCTCTCCCCAACCCTCTCCCGCGCCCCGCAGGAAGTACCCCTGGGGTGCAAGCGGGCGAGGGAGCAAACCTAGGTCAACACCATGCTCCTAATAACCGGCGGCACCGGATACATCGGCTCCCACGCCTGCGTAGCGCTCGCAGCAGCAGGCCACGAACTCCTAATTCTCGACAACCTGAGCAACAGCCAGGCCAGCGTTATCGACCGCCTGGAAACCCTATGCGGCAAACGCCCCAGCTTCATAGAAGGCGACATTCGCGACAGCGCCCTACTCGACCAAATCTTCGCCCAACACCCTATCGAGGCCGTAATCCACTTCGCCGGCCTCAAAGCCGTTGGCGAATCCGTCCAGCAACCGCTCGCTTATTACGACAACAACGTACGCGGCACGTTGGAACTGCTCGCCGCCATGCAACGTGCCCAAGTGCACACCCTGGTCTTTTCATCCTCCGCCACCGTGTATGGCGACCCAGCCAGCGTACCCATCCGTGAAGACTTCCCACGTAGCGCCACCAACCCCTATGGCCGCAGCAAGCTGATCATTGAAGACATTCTTGCCGACCTGCATCACGCCGAACCGCACTGGCGCATCGCCCGCTTACGCTACTTCAACCCAGCCGGCGCGCACAAAAGCGGGCTGATCGGCGAAGCCCCGCAAGGCATACCCAACAACCTGATGCCTTACATTGCCCAGGTTGCTTGCGGTCAACGCCCATTTTTAAGTGTTTTTGGTAACGACTACCCCACCCCGGACGGCACCGGGATGCGTGATTACATTCACGTGGTAGATCTCGTCGAAGGCCACGTCGCAGCCCTGGCGCACCTCACCCAGCCACAACTCATGACCATCAACCTGGGCACCGGCCAAGGCTATTCCGTATTACAAATGATCCACGCCTTTGAACAAAGCAGCGGCCAGCCCATTCCCTACCAAATAGCCCCCCGCCGCGCCGGCGACGTAGCCCAATGCTGGGCCGACCCAGCCCAAGCCAAACAACAAATAAACTGGTCAGCCAAGCGCGACCTGCAAACCATGTGCAACGACGCCTGGCGCTGGCAGCAACAATGCAAAGCATGATGAAAGGCAGCATGGAATTAAATGGGGTCCGTCCGGGTCAAACGTAAACGTGGCTCCAAAATCTTGCCAATTTTTGCCAAGAAGTCTAAGCTGACCTCATGACCACGATGAATATCTCTCTCCCTGACGCCCTGAAGAGTTTTGTTGACCAGCGCGTTACTTCAGCAGGGTATGGCACTTCGAGCGAATACGTTCGCGAGTTAATCCGTCGCGACAAAGATCGCGTTCAGCTCAGAAACCTGTTGTTGGAAGGTGCAGAGTCTCCGATTACCGGTGTTGCTAACGATGCTTACTTCGAGTCTTTGAAGGCCGAACTTCTCTCCTCATGAAGCCAGTTGTCAGGCGTGCAAAAGCGGATGAAGACATTCGTTCGGCAATCGGCTTCTATCGGAAAAAAGTTCCAAACTACACGGAGCCTTTTATTGAGGCCTTCAGGGAAGCGCTTCAGCACCTAAGCCAGCACCCAGGTACAGGATCACCACGGTATGCACACGAGTTGGATATTCCTGGTCTTCGGTTTTGGAAATGCACTCAGTTTCCGTATTTGGTTTTTTATGTCGAGCGATCTGACGCAATTGATCTCTGGCGGGTACTACACGAAAGCAGAGACATTCCAAGTTCTCTTCAGAGCAGCGACTAGACCTCGAATTAAATGCGAATTAAATGGGGTCTGTCCCGGTTAAACTTTATGGATCACTAGGAGAACGCAATGAGCAAAGAATCCTTCCCGCTGCGGATGATGCCTTGGCCGTACTTGCCAAGGTGCCGGCGCGTGAGCCGATCCCTACCGATACGTTTTAATCCAAGCCGGGCAGTTTCTTCTGTCCGGTGAATTTTTCCTCAAGTCAGTCGGCCAGTCGCGGAATTAAAACGATGACGCCTGGCGCTGGCAAAAACAGTGCGGATGATGATTGAAGAAGGACGATTGGAGGATGAAAGGAGGGCAGGAGGGCAGGAGGGCAGGATGCCCTCCACCCAACCACTACCCAACAACACCCACCCCATGAACCTCCGCCCCCGCCACCACATCCCCACCCTAACCTGGTTCGTCCTATTCTTCTCGATAGCCCTTCAGTCGTATGCTGGATAAGCCGCGAAACCTCGCTAAATCGGTGACGGTCGAGTAAGCATGAGTACCGCTGTGGCAGCACTCCTCTCAACCGGCGAATCACAGGTCCTTGAATTCAAGGCCTCGTTCGACAAAGCGGCCATCGAGTCGCTGGTTGCCTTTGCCAATGCGCGCGGAGGAAAAGTGCTGGTTGGGGTTTCAGACACAGGAAAGATCATCGGCACCACCGTCGGCAAGGAAACACTCAACGAATGGCTGGGCCAGATTAAATCTGCTACCAGCCCAGCCTTGATTCCTGAAATTGCCTTGCACGATGTCGAAGGTAAGCAGATCGTCGAAATCCACATCCAGGAATTCCCGGTCAAGCCTGTATCGACCCGTGGCCGTTTCTACAAACGGGTCGCCAGTTCCAACCATCCGCTCAACCCCGGCGAAATTGCTGACCTTTACCTGCAATCCCTGCAACTCTCCTGGGATGCTTACGAAGCCGTAGGTTTTACGGTCGACCAGCTGTCGACCGTAAAAGTCGAGCGCTTTATCCGCCTGGTCAACCAACACGGCCGCTTCACGCTGGAAGAGGGCGACGCAATGGGTGCCCTGCAAAAGCTTAACTACCTCAAAAATGGCCGGCCCACCTGGGCCGCCGTGCTGCTTTTTGCTGAAGAACCGCTGCGCCACAACATCCACATTGGTCGCTTCAAAACCCCTAGCACCATCATCGACGACCGCCAGTTCACCGATACATTGTTTGAAGTCGTTGAACAGTCGATGAAATTCATCATCAGCCACATTGCCGTCGCCTTCGAATTCGACGGCAGCGTGCAGCGCAAGGAACGCTTTGCCTACCCCCTGCCCGCCATCCGTGAAGCGCTGATCAACGCTGTTGTCCACCGCAGCTACACCGACCCCAACGACATCCAGATCAAGATTTTCGACAACAAGATCAGCATCTTCAGCCCCGGCACCTTTTACGGCGGACTCACTGTGGCTGAAATCCAGCAAGACAGCTACCGTTCCAGTCTGCGCAACAAACTCGTCGCCGAAGGCTTCTATCTCACCAACGTCATCGAAAAATACGGCAGCGGCTTCATTCGCATCCGCCGCGCCATGGCCGATTACCCCGAAGTAAGGTTCAGCATCGAGGAAGCACAGGGTGGGGTGTGGTCGGTGTTTGAATGCCTGACTCTGGCTGTAGCGGAGACTAAAACCCCGCAAGTCACCCCGCAAGTCACCCCGCAAGTCACCCCGCAAGTCCAGCAACTGCTGGATGGCCTGAAAAGTGAAATGTCACGCCTCGAACTCATGGCAAACCTGCAACTTTCAGATCGGAAAAACTTTAGCGACAACTATCTGAAACCAGCACTGGCTCAAGGCCTCATCGAAATGACCCGCCCGGAAACGCCCAACAGCCGGCTGCAAAGATATCGTCGGAGGGTTGTGCAATGATCGACAAAATCAAACTCTTCGAAGCCCGCGAAGCGCGGACGCACTGGGATGCCGAGCAGGACAAATGGTATTTCAGCATCGTCGATGTGCTGGCCGTCCTGACGGAGAGCCCGACCCTGCAGCCTACTGGCGCAAGCTGAAGCAACGCTTGAAAGCCGAGGGAAACCAAAGCGTGACAAATTGTCACGCGTTGAAGATGCGAGCGGCAGATGGCCGCTCTCGCCTACACCCCGGTCACCCGGATGCACTGCACATGCACCAAATGTTCCAGGTGCAGAGGCGACTGGTTTCGAACCAACCCTCAAAGCTCCTGGGTAATGCTGGGGCTCAATGAGGAGAGGTGGTGGCTATTGGCCCAGAAGGGAATCACATATTGCGGAATTTATGTTCGTAAATTACGGAATCAGGTCAGCAGATTCTTGAGATCTTTCAGCATCAGGAACAGATGGTACGGATCGCTCGGACTGGGCTCAAATTCCCACGTTTCATACCACCGCCGCGCCATATCGTCCTTAGCATGTACTAGCAGGCGGCGAATTCCAGCAATATCGGCGGCCTGTGCGGTGCGCAGCAGGGCATCCTTGAGCAAGGCCTGACCCAGGCTTTTGCGCTGATGCTCCTTGTCTACCGCAAGCCGAGCCAGAATAATGACTGGCACCGGGTGACGTGCCATACCCTTCATGACTCTTGAAGGTGTGGCCTGAGGATCGACACTGCCGACGACGAGGCTATAAAAGCCGACCACCACGTCACCCTGGCAGCAAACGTAGGTCTGCGCACTGTTGGCTTTCTGGTTGACGATCGCGTAGCGCTGAAGGAACTGATTCAGCGCGGCCTGACCACAATCGAAAGCATCCACCTGATCCGTTGCTGCAAGCTTGCGAACAGGTGTGTAGCCATTGCTCAATCCAGCACCCCGGGTTCACACAGCAAGCGCTTCAGGCGTGTCTTGTTTTGCACCGGCCGATCCAGCGCTTCCTGAAAAGCCTGCCACTGCGTTTCGTCGAGCACAAATATCCAAAGCATGAATTGCTCCGACCCGATAAAATATGAAATTATCGTCATACCGGTGAAAGCCGGTATCCAGGGCTAGCAAGACCTAAGCAACTGGACCCCAGCCTGCGCCGGGGTGACGAATTGAACCATCTAAGAACCCAATCAATACCCCCCGCCAAATCTACAGTCAATGACTACAGGAACCAAAAAATAACTTAGTCTGTTCAGCGCGAACTGAAACGCATAGAAAGCACTGAGCTATCCCTAGAAGTGATGCAATGATCGACAAAATCAAACTCTTCGAAGCCTGCGAGGTGCGGACGCACAGGGATGCCGAGCAGGAAAAATGGTATTTCAGCATCGTCGATGTGCTGGCCGTCCTGACGGAGAGCCTCGACCCTGCCGCCTACTGGCGCAAGCTGAAGCAACGCTTGAAAGCCGAGGGAAACCAAAGCGTGACAAATTGTCACGCTTTGAAGATGCGAGCGGCAGATGGCCGCTCTCGCCTAACCGACGTTGCCGACACCGAACAACTCCTGCGATTCATCCAATCCGTTCCATCACCCAAAGCCGAACCGCTCAAGCAATGGCTAGCCGCCGTTGGTTATGAACGCATCGAAGAGACAGAAGACCCGGAACTAGCGCTGGACAGAGCCAAAATCACCCGCGCCTGGGCCGGTCTCGACACCCGTCAATACAAAGCCCTGAAATCCCTCAAGAAAGAAAACCTGCGCGATCACATGAGCAACATGGAACTCGTGCTGAACATGCTGGCGGAAGCTACGACCACAGAAATTTCCCGCCAGAAGCTTCCCGAAGGTTTTGAGCAGAATCGGAAGGTTGCCAAAGAAGGCGGAACCATCGCAGGCGATACCCGAAAAGCCATCGAAGCGCAAACCGGCATTGCCCACACCCCTTGCCTATCGTCGGCGGGTTGTGCAATGACTCAGCGTTCCATGGCAAATCTACAGTCAATGGCTGCAGGAATTCACCCAGAATTGGCGATGAGCCTTAGGAACACCGACGAAATAACTTCCCGTTTTTTGGTGAGTCGTAGGTCGGGTTTTAACCCGACATGTCGGGCTGAAGCCCGACCTACGGCCAAAGCCCTAACCCCACCCAAGGAAGCACTGATTAATTCGTCATCCCCGCGGTCTCGACACACCCGGGACTCCGCTTCGCGGCGGGCGAGGCGGGAATCCAGTGCCTTGATTTTCATGGGTTCCCGCCCTCGCGGGAACGACGATTTAACCAGCGTCTCCCTAACCCCCTACCCAACAACACCCAAACCATGAACCTCCGCCCCCGCCACCACATCCCCACCCTAGCCTGGTTCGTCCTATTCTTCTCGATAGCCCTATCAGTCGTCTTCCTGGCCCGTGGCAACAACTACCACCCCCAACTACAGGTAAGCACGCCAGATCAAATCAGCATGCAGTTCCTCATGCGCGCCCAAGACACCATCAGCGCCTGCGAAAAGGTTCTTACCCGCATCAAACAAACCGTTACGGTCAACTGCCCAACCTGCACCATTTCTACGCAGCAATGCACCAGCCAACTAAGCAGCCAACAAGAACGCATCCTGAGCGACGCCCCGCTTTCACAACCCAGCGCACACATACCGGATGGCGTCATCACCTACAGCGCCCCTAAATCCGCCGACGCCCTGGCAGCCTGCATGGGCACCCAGCAAAATGCCCCACCCGGCAAACCGATCACCTGCTACGCCCCGGATAGCGAACGCAAATATTTCACCCCAAAAACCGGCTGGGTTGACCCGTTAAACATCGCCTACGCCTTCCTGATACTCATCCTGGCCCAGTTAGTCGCCAAATTCGTTTGCTATCTAACCATTCGCTATGAACACATGCACGCCCATCTATCGCACGACACCAGCGACGGCCCACAGAAGTTCCACGCTATGCCCACCCCGCGCATTGGCGGCGTCGCGATTATTGCCGGGCTATTAGTTAGCAGCGCAGCGCTAACCATCCTCCCGCAAAGTTTTCCGGACAAAGATTTTGGACTGCTACTGCTCGCCGCCATGCCCGCCTTCATCGGTGGACTGACAGAAGACATCACCAAAAAAGTGGGCGTCGCCCAACGCCTGCTACTCACCATGCTATCCGCCGGCTTTGGCGCCTGGCTACTCGGCGCCACCCTGTACCGTCTAGACATACCCGGCATCGATACCCTGATGCAATGGGCGCCGCTTGCCATTGCCTTCACCGTATTTGCGGTAGCTGGAGCCACCAACGCCATCAATATTATCGATGGCTACAACGGCCTTGCAGCTGGGTACAGCATAATCGTGCTCGCTGCGATGGCCTTTGTCTCAGCTCAACTCGGCGATACCTTCCTGCTCACAGCTAATCTGGCGATGATTGGTTCACTTCTTGGATTTTTGGTCTGGAACTGGCCGGGCGGAAAAATTTTCCTCGGCGATGGTGGCGCTTACTTGCTTGGATTTTGGTTGGCGGAAATGGCTGTGCTTATTGTTGCGAGACACCCTGAAGTATCGGTTTGGTTCCCGTTACTGCTGATGATTTATCCTGTATTTGAAACGCTCTTCTCGATCTATCGAAAGAAATTTCTGAGAAATCACAGCCCAGGCCACCCAGACGGTTTGCACTTTCATATGCTGATTTACAAGCGATTGGTAAGGCTTTACGTTTGCACCAACGATCCGAAACTAAAAATCAAAAGAAACAGTCTGGTGTGTTGGTACATTTGGGCACTCACACTCCCATGTGCTTTGCTAGGTGCAATTACCTGGGGAAACCCGCCGATCCTTTTGATCGGCATTATCGGCTTCTGTGTTACGTATGTATGGATTTATATATCGGTAATGAAGTGGAAAACGTCTAAATATTTGCAACTTCGCTGAGACTGATTGAATAAAACCAACTCAACATACGAAAACAGATAACGCTCAGTCTAATATTGGTAGTCGCACTCTCTTGCACCCAACTTTCCACGCCCCTCGAAGGTCGAACTTGGGCGCGCCCTCTTTCCCCTATTGTTTTAAAGTTGCAAATGTAGATTGCTCAAACTCGCCATTCAACGCATCCCAAGTGTGGTGCGCGCTAACATAGCGCATGCCTGCATCGCCAATGCTTTCTCGCAAATCTGGTGAGTTCAATAATTTCAAAATTGACTGAATAAATTCATCTGCGGTGTCAGCCACGATGACATCCTGCTCAGGTATAGCAGCAATATCACCCAAGCCAAGTGAAGTGGTAACCACAGGCACGCCGCAAGCCATAGATTCTAGTATTTTGAACTGCATGCCAGAACCTGATTGCATTGGTGCTATCGACAACCGCGCAGCATTAATAACAGCAGCAAGTGATGGGACTCGCCCCGTGACTGTAATGGCACCATCTGCGCGCAACGCCAATACTTCAGCTGTTGGGTTACCACCTGCAACCACCCAGCACAACGCAGGCGCAGCAGCCTTTAGCTTAGCCCAGCACCGGTGATAAAACCAAAGCACAGCATCCACATTCGGTTTGTAATTCATGTTGCCGGTGAAAACAATTACAGGCTCCAAACCGCCAACTGGTTGTTTAAAAAATTCATCCCCATTAATCCCAAGCGGTAAAGCTTTAACTTTTTCATGAGCAATAAATTTTTGGTCAACCTTCGATACGACAAAAGAAAGCGTAGCCTGCTGCGCCACATTAACTTCATAAATGCTAACGCGCCGGCACTCGATATCAAAAACCATTCGTTTTATGCCTCTTGCCAAGGCGAGCCGACGTGAGAAATTCAGCCCCATCGAATCCACCATGTCCACGTACAGTGGCACACTTATTGGCGGCAGGTTCTCCATAGCGCGAATCATCACGGCATACACCGCATCTGGCTTGAACACAGCCAATGCTTGAACAACCGCACGTTTGAATGGCGCAGATTGAAACAAAGCACACTGCAAAGGTAGACGTGAGTCAAATACGCCAGCAAGCGCACTAAAACTTGAAAAAAACTTGTTCCATTGAATAAGTTGCACCGAAATACCCAAGGCTTCAAGCTTAGCGACTGCAACAGCATCAGCATCAGCAACAGGAGAACCAAAGCAAATAAGTTTTATAGTGTATTTACGGGATAGATAACTTAAACGATAAAACGACAATACTTGATCGCCCTTTTTCCCATCTTCGGGAACGCGCACACTAATTGCTAAAATTTTCATAGAATTTGGTCACCCATGCATTCCCGATAAACCGCCATCGTTTTACGTGCGGTTTCTGCCCATGTGAACTGCTTTGCTCGTTCATATCCTCGGTCAATAAACCTCTGGCGCAGTTCAGGGCTACGAATAAGCTGAATCAATACTGCTTCCATCGCACTCACATTCAATGGATCAAAATACAAGGCGGCATCACCGCCTACTTCTGGAATGGACGTCACATTGGAAGCCATAACAGGGCAGCCGGATGAAAATGCCTCAAGAATAGGTATGCCAAATCCCTCGTACAGAGACGGATAAGCAAAAACTGTGGCTTTTCGATAAAGCAGCGCAAGATCTTGAATAGTGACGAAAGTTAAAAATTTAACTTTGTGTTCTGCACCAGCCGCCTGGACAGCCTGAAATGATGCACTCTTCTGCCAATTAGAATAACCGCTTACAACAAGATTTTCATGGATAGCATTTTTCTTGAATAAATTTATGTAAGCCTCAACAAAACGAAGGGTGTTTTTACGTGGGTCTTCAGCACCTAAGCAAAAAATATATGGCGTACTCACTACGTTATGAATAGAACTTATCTCACCACCAGAACCCACATTAGAATCAAGAAAAACTGCATCACAAGAAAGATGCGTTACACACACCTTATTAATATTAAATCCAGATACCAATTGCAAAATATCTTTACGAGAAAATTCTGAAATTGTGATTATTTTTTTTGCACGACGCGCTACAAATGGTACTGAAAATGCACGATAAAGACGACCCCATGCTTGATAACTGGTAGTGGGTTTAGGTACAAAATCGCCTGTTTGCAGGAACATCACATCCATTATGGACAGAACCATTTTCACGGTTGATGACAGAAAGAGCGGAGCGGTATTACCTAAACAATGTAATAAATCTAGTCGGTCATTTTTTGCTGCAATAGGTAGCGAAACATTTTCCCAAAGCGGATAGCTAGCCGGCCATAACTTTCGAATTGTCACATTTGGTAGCTGTGGCAAAAGACATTCGTTATCGGATTCAGCAATATAAAGAACAAAATCAACGGAAGATTCGAGTCTGACCAATTCATTAACTAAATTTAAAGAATAATTACCTATGCCACGTCGTGGCTGACGTGTAATAAATCGGGCATCAATTCCAACGCGAAATTCTCTCGATTTTTGGGAGAAACTTTTCATAGCTTAACAAATGGTAAAAGTCTTCGGATTAAAAGGGCTAAGTATGTAATTAGCAAGCGAACTGGCATTGCGGCTAGACCATGCGCTTTACGTATTTTATAAACCTCAGAAAAAGAAAGCCATAAATTCCCAATTTTTGAACTAAAACCATCGGCATTAAAAATAACAAACGCCCCATCTATCTTCTTAACACTGGCTAACTTCGAAATACCTAACATTAAATCGTAATCCGAATGAACTTTATAAAAACAAGAAAATTTACCAACCTTTAATATAAATTCACTCTTAATGAACGCGGTTTGATGATGTATAAAGGCACCGCCGCTGTATTTTGCTTTAAATTCATCATAGTTAGGATATTTTTTTAGTATAACATTAGCATTTCTTAGTATAAATAAATCGGCGTAAGCAATTGCAACCTCCTCCGGTAATTTAGTAAGTGTTTTGTTTGCCTGAAACAATGAATTGGTATCCACTAATTTATCATCAGCACCCAAAACCAGAACCCATTTTCCGGTAATGTGTTCAAGCGCAATATTCAATGCGTCATATATACCTTTGTCACTACTTGATTTGCTCCATGTTAGGTTGCGAAAACCACCGTTCGAAATATATTCTTTTGTATTATCGGTTGAGCCACCATCACTAACGATGACTTCGTAATCTAAAAATGTTTGCGAATTCAGACTACTCGCAAGATTTTTTAAGTTATTTTCGTCATTATACGTCGCTATAACAATTGAAAACACAGCCATCTTATAATCTTTTAAAAAATAAAAACCGTACAGGGATCACAACAAAAGCAATAATTATCAAAGATGCCCACAGAGCTTTTGTGAATGATAGCGCATCAGTTGCAAGAGCATATAAGGAATTCATGTAGATTGATATGAATATGACTCTATATTCAATTTTTTTAATAGACAATAACTTATTTCTGGCCTTTGCCATAAACAAAGCGACTATCATTGAATAGAATGGGACGGCCGCCCCAAAAATAACAAAACCTTCCAAAATAAAGGATGGATTTATGCCGTTGCCTGTCAATTCACCCGTTTGGTATTCATGTAATGCAGGGCCAATTGATGCGTCAAAGGCGGGATATCCAAGTGGCTTTAAAATTGAGTGGAAAAAATAGGTTAACTCGTTAACTTTGTAGCCATTTATAAAGTTAAAAAATTCAGGCGAATTAAAAATAAAATACGGTGTCATCCATTGCGAAAATGTAAAATCTATTATAAATAAAAGCATATCTAAGTCTAAGTCGTAAGTATCACTAATAATAGATGTATTGAGAAAAACCCAACTAGCCCACACAAACGATAGACCAATCAACAAGAAAATATTTTTCTTACTAAAGAAATACAATTTTTTGTTCTGTGATATCAAAGATCGAAACCCATCAGCAAAAAATATTGCCATGCCAACATAAAATAGAGATGATTTTTTTCCGCCGGAAATTATCATTAAAACACTGATAAATATTGCGAAATAAACAGAATTTCGCAATATTTTTTTATTTACAAAAGGAAGTGTAAATGCAAAAATAAAAAGATCCCCTGTCCCCAGCCCAAAAAGCAGTGTTGTGGATATTTTATTTGATTCATTGAATTGAATGCTTGCATCACTACCGCCAGGCGAAAATATTGGCAATGATCCCGTGGATGCGATAATAATAACAATCTTAAAAAAAAGAAATACGAACGCAATAGAATTTAAAAAATTAATCTGCTTATCTGATACATGGTTTCTTTCGTATTTTATATTTTTTGATGAAAAATAAAATACAAATACAAACAAAAATACAGATATAAAATACAATATAGATGCACCATTGATCGTGAGAGTTAGTGCAATGATTAAAGTTGCGGCTAACAATGTCGACACCCGCATTATCAAAAAGACTGATAACGGATCAAAAATGTTTACTATTTTTTTTCTGAAACCATATAAAATAATAGCGGCAAAAAACAATGACCAAAGTCCACTACTGAGAAATATATTTCCATTATTCATCAGCAATAATACTCAATCATACTTTTAATTATTTTATCATTTGAAAAATTTGGGGTCCAACTTAGTTTATCTTTTGCCCTGCTCGGATTTGCACAACTTACCAAAATATCAGTAGGTCTAAAAAATGATTGATCCTGCACTACGTGTATTTTCCAATCTAGGCCTAGTACCTTGAACGCATGCGCCACAAATTCTTCTAGGGTAATTGTCACCCCCGTCGCAATAACAAAGTCCTCAGGCTTTTCTAACTGCAACATTCGCCACATAGCGTCCACATACTCTGGTGCCCAGCCCCAATCCCGCGATATATCTAACCGGCCCAGCGTTAATTTTTCACCAGATCCGGCGGCAATGCGCTTGGCTGTTTGAATTATTTTTTGGGTTACAAAGCGGGCTGGTCTTAATGGCGACTCATGGTTAAACAGTAATCCGGTGCAAGCGTATAAGCCGTAGGCTTCACGGTAGTTATCAACTAACCAAAAGGCCGAAGCTTTGGCCACTGCATAGGGGCTGCGCGGGTTAAAGGGCGTTTTTTCGTTTGCAGGTTGGCCTTGTGTGTCACCAAAACATTCGCTTGAGCCTGCGTGGTAAAGCCGGATGGGCTTATCTGCCATGCGCACGGCTTCCAGCATATTTAGTACGCCAAACACCACGCTTTGAATAGTCTCGGCGGGTTGTTCAAACGACAGCCCCACAGAAGACTGCCCAGCAAGGTAATACACCTCGTCTGGCTGGCTTTGCTTGACAGCCACAAATACACTGCGAAAATCCTCTGGCACCATAGAGATGAGTTTTACTTGCTCTTTAATGCCGATGGTTTTCAGGTTGCCAAAGGCAGACCCCTGCGCATCGCGCGAAGTGCCCCACACGGTGTAGCCTTTGCTTAATAATAGCTGAGCTAAGTAAGTTCCATCTTGTCCGCTAACCCCACAAATAAGTGCTGTTTTCATTTTTTAGCTCTGCCGTAAGTGTTTTCAAACTGCACGATGTCGTCCCCCCCAAGTAGCTAGGGAATATCTGAACAAGCCATTATTTTCGGACAACATGTCATAGAACTGCTGAAAAAAAAGCGATTTTCGCCGGTTGACCGCAAGAACAGACAGTTTTACCCCTCATGTTCCGCATCACGGGCGCACCACGCCTAGGGCGGGCATCAAACGAGTCGCGCCATCCACAGATTGGAGAGCGCAAACAAGGTGACGATTTGCCCGGTGTACTTCTTGAGTCCGCGATAGCGGTCCTTGGTAAAACCGAATTGCTGTTTGATGACTCGGCACGGATGTTCAACCACGGCGCGAATGGCCGACAGCACCCGGTTAGATTTCTTCTGCTGCTCGGTCAGTTCGCCGCCCTTCGGTTTCTTGGACGATACCAGAATGCCAAGACCGTCTTCGCTGGCAAAATACTCAAGGGTGCGGTTGTTCTGGTGATAGCCGCGATCAGCGAAGACAATTTTCTCTTCGCCGTGCAGACAGTCTTTGAGCATGACGTTGTCGGCCACTTTGGCTGTGGTGCATTCAACGGTATGGATCAAACCACTCTCGGCATCAACGCCAATGTGCGCCTTCATGCCGAAGTACCACTGGTTGCCTTTCTTGGTCTGACTCATCTCCGGATCTCGTTTCTTGCCCTGGTTCTTGGTCGAACTTGGCGCAGCGATCAGGGTGGCATCGATAACCGAGCCACGTTTCATGCTCAGGCCTTTCTCACTCAGGACGGCGTTGGCCTCCGCAAAGATAGCGACCGCCATTTCGTTCTGTTCCAGCAGATGACGGAAACGCAGGATGGTGCTTTCGTTGGGCATCACATCTTCAATGGCATCGAGTCCTGCAAATTTGCGCAGCAAGGGGTCATCGTGCAATGCTTCTTCCATCGCCGGATCGGAGTAGCCAAAACACTGTTGCATGAAGTGAATGCGCAGCATGGTGCCCAACGGCATCGGCGGACGACCGTTGCCCTTCTTAGGGTAGAACGGTTCGATCAAGGCCTCAAGACGAGACCACGGCACCACCGTTTCCATCTCCGACAGGAAAACCGCTTTCCGGGTTTGCTTGCCCGCTTTGGGCAAGAAACCTGTCTCGGCAAGACTCAGTTGTTTCATAGATTTCATCTGGTTAGCAAGCGATATGGCAATGGCAATATTTTATCAAATTCGGCAGAATGACGGTTGCTTATGCAGAGCTTCCCTAGGGCTGATTTTATTCCACACTACATTTGAAGCTTTAGCTTCGATTTTATAAAACAATCTGACAGTTACATTTTGCATTATTTTTTTCAAAGCGCTTCATGCATACTTTCTAACCACTACTAAAAGAATTTTAAGTGCTTTGAAAATCGTCTATAAACCCTTGAATATTATTAAATTTAGTAGCATTTTTCCGAAGCCAACTTTCATCACGATCCCACCACCTGAACGCCATTAAAAAATCAATTTGACCAGGCTTAAATCGGTAGCGTATCACCCTAGCAGGCACACCGACAGCAATGGCGTAGGGGGGGATATCTTTAGTCACAACAGCACCTGCTGCCAAGATAGCTCCATCACCAATAACAACACCATCTACGACAATAACTCTGGTTCCTATCCATACATCATTGCCTATTTTAATAGACGAAAACTCGTTAAAATAATTTTTATCAACAAATGTGATTTTAGCTTGTTTTAAAGTTGAAAAAAAAATGGGGTGAGATGAAACAAAATCTCGAGATGGATGCTTGCCTAAGCCAATTCGCACCTCTGGTCCGATACTGCAAAACTTCCCAACCGAAACATTATTTAATTTACTAGATTCTGCAATGTAAGTAAAATCACCCAACGAAACATTATTTAATACAACGTTAGAGTATATTGAATTGTATTTTCCAAATTCTCCACTAATTATTCGTGAGTTGCGACCAATTAAAAGATTACAATTAACATATCTTAACTCAAGAAATATGTTTTTTAACGAATAGTAAAGATATCGAGCTAAAGGATTTTTAAATATAAATTTCATACATGCGAGTTTGGGAATATATCGAGATAAGAAGGATTTGACAAATTTACTATTTTTATATTATTTTTTATTGCGATTTTTTTTATTCTTGCATAAATTTCAAAAAGATTTTTACTAATATTAATCATATCTAAATATGAAAAAGCACTAAAGTCTGCTCTTTTGATTTCGTCGCTTTCTGAATCCTCATTGTAGAAATGGGGGGAAAACCCTTTTTTGGTAGTTAGCCAATCATGATCAAAGCCAAGCAAATAAATATTTTTATAACCCATATGAATCGCAACCATTATTGCCATTTGTGATGTTGATTGATACTGAATCGACGGGAGTATCAAGTTTGCACTGGCAAACAAACTGCAATCCACTTCAAAAGCAGGTGGGTAATAAAAAATATTATATTTTGAGAATTTATTCTTGCAAAATTTGGCAGCAGATAGATTGAACCAATATGTTTTAGCAGGGGTATTTTTTACCATGTTAGTTGGATCGACCCACGAACTGCATCCATATGGCTCACCAATACAATGCGCTACAATTTTCAACTTATTAAGCTCTGGATGGGCATAAAAATAGTTCATTGTTATTACGTCTGAATCATAAATACTTTCCAGACAGAAGTTATTTAAACTTGGACCATTGCCTATTACATACACAGTTTCTTTATCGCACATTGAACCATGATTTATTTTGTTTTTATAAATTAAATTAAAATTAATTATATATTTAACCGATATCTTAATTAACTTCAATAAGCAGCATACAAATGGCGGGATTATTTTTTTAAAAAACATATTAAACAAAACACTTTTAGAAATTTCAAATAAAACACATTAGAAAAACACTGCAATGTTAAAAAACCACAAATTTAGGATTCAAAACAAATTCGAATATTTTATACGCGCAGCTCGAAAAAACATAAATACAATTATTCATTAAATAAAAAACAGCCAATGAATAAAATGACCGTTTACTGCTCTAGGGATTATCTGAACAAGCCACGTTTTCCGGACGGCCTGTCATAAAACGGTTGAAAAAAGAGCGAATTTGACCCGTTGACCGTAAGAATCTGAGGTTTTACCCCTCATTTTCCGCTTCATGGACGCACCTCACCTGTCGCCGGCATCAAACGATGACGCGCCATCCACAGATTGGACAGCGCAAACAGGGTGACGATTTGGCCAGTGTTCTTCTTCAGTCCGCGATAGCGAACCTTGGCAAAACCGAATTGCTGCTTGATGACCCGGAACGGATGTTCAACAACCGCACGGATAGCCGACAGCACACGATTCGATTTCTTCTGTTGTTCTGTGAGTTCGCCACCCTTGGGCTTTTTGCTGGGAACCAGAATGGCCAGTCCGTCTTCGCTGGCAAAATGGTCGAGGGTCCGGTTGTTCTGGTGATAGCCACGATCAGCGAAGACAATGGCTTCTTCCCCGTGCAGGCAGTCTTTGAGCATGACGTTGTCGGCCACTTTGGCGGTGGTGCATTCGACGGTATGAATCAATCCACTATGAGCATCGACACCGATATGGGCTTTCATACCGAAATACCACTGGTTGCCTTTCTTGGTCTGGCTCATCTCGGGATCGCGTTTCTTGTCCTGGTTCTTGGTCGAACTTGGGGCAGCGATCAGCGTGGCATCGACAACCGAGCCACGTTTCATGCTCAGGCCTTTCTCGCTCAAGACGGCATTGACCTCGGCAAAGATGGCAATAGCGAGTTCGTTCTGTTCCAGCAGGTGACGGAAGCGAAGGATGGTGCTTTCATCGGGCATCACATCTTCAAAGGCATCGAGTCCAGCAAACTGACGCAACAGCGGAATATCGTGCAAGGCTTCTTCCATGGCCGGATCAGAATAGCCAAACCACTGTTGCATGAAGTGAATACGCAGCATCATACCCAACGGCATCGGCGGACGGCCATTGCCTTTCTTGGGGTAGAACGGTTCAATCAGCGCCTCCAGGCGAGACCACGGAACGACTGTTTCCATTTCCGACAGAAACACGGCCTTACGGGTTTGCTTGCCGGCTTTGGGCAAGAAACCTGTTTCGGCAAGACTGAGTTGCTTCATCGATTTCATCTGTTTCGTGAGTGCTATGACAATGCCGCTATTTTCTCAAATTGCACGGAATGACGCTTACTTATGCAGAGTTTCCCTAGGGGTTTATTTATGCTTTTTTAAAATAAGCATTTGATTACATTCACGATCAACTAATCAAACAATTATTTTGAGTTGTTTATTTTTTGGATTAGTGCAGTGCAGTTGTGCAAAACACACCTATCCATAAGGCCTTAAAGATCTTCAAGTTCGGCTTTAGGCCCTCTCCAAAACGTGAAATGCCCTTTCTCGGCAGAGTCTTAACCGGTAGATGATGGGCTCTTACACCGCCCTTGACCAAACGTACAGCAAGCTCAGTGCCAACAGATGCATAAGTGTTGAGGTCCTTGACCCTAGCGAGGATTTCAACCCGATAACCCTTCATGCCACACAGCGGGTCATTTAAACCCCAAGCAAGGCGACCGATAAAGCAGAATAAGGTTTCAGACCAGCGCTGTGTGCGGTCGCGCTGGCCCACGACCAAATCAGCCCCCGCCTCAAGCTCGGCACAGAAACGGTCTAACAATTTCGGATCATGCTGTCCATCCGCATCCATTGTCACAGCGAAGGTGCAGCCGATTACGCTCGCGGTTCGAAGGCCGGTTTCGAGAGCGGCATCGTAGCCTTGGTTTATCAGATGGCTCACAACGTGTGCCCCGGCGGCGCGTGCCAGGGCAGCAGTGTCATCGGTAGAGCCGTCATCGACCACGATGGCAAGCGCACGCTGACCCACTTGTCGTACCACTGCCTCTATACTGTGCGCTTCGTTAAGCGCAGGGATGACCGCAGCCAGCCGCGGGACTGGCCTGTCGTCGCCAATTACAGTAGGTACGCCGCCCATTTTCACTCCAAATCAGCTTGAGTTAGGTGCTGGCCGGCGGCCTTGGCTATACGTAGCCGACGGCCGATGGTATAGCTGATATCGAAGGGCAGCAATGCGCCAGCCGGGGCCGGACGCAGTACGGTCAGATCCTCACGGGTAAGCGAATGTCCAGTAGGCAAGTCACGGACCAGGCGCACGGCACGGCGTTGCACCACAACCGTCTGCAACTCGTTGTCCTCGACCTTCTTCAGGCCAGTGCCAAGGGCGGCTTCAAGCTCGCGGGTCCTGTCAACCATTTCACGCCAAGACTTCGGGCCCATCGAGAATTTGTGATCGGGACCGATGCGGTTCACATCGTCGGTAAAGTGCTTTTCGACCATGCGCGCGCCCAAGGTCACTGCGCCCAGCACTGTTGCATGCCCCGGGGTGTGATCGCTCAGGCCCAGAATCATGCTTGGGTACATCGAGCGGTAGGTTTTAAGCACGTTGAGCTGCACGTATCGCATGTTCTCAATGTTGCCCGTGTAATTCGTGTTGCACTGCATCAAAGCCAACCGCGGGTTGATCGCAAGAGCAGCGCTAACCGCGCGCACCACGTCGTCTGTGGTTGAGGCGCCAGTGGCCAGGATGTATGGCTTCTGCTTGGTCGCGATGCGTTCAACCATCTCGATCCAGGTGATGTCGCCCGAGCCGATCTTGTAAGCCGGCACGAATGGGTCAATGTGGTCGACCAGGTCGAAATCGTAGGGACTGGTGAAGAAGGTGATGCCGGCCTTGTCGCAGGTGGCTTTGAGTGTCTCGGTCCAGTCGGTGCTAACCGAGGCATCTCGGTAGACCTCGACGACCGACTTCTTCCAGCTTGCCTGGTGCGACTGGTGGCCGCCTAAAGACTTGAAGCCAACGTCTGACACGATGTTCTCGGCCCGGAAATGTTGGAATTTGGCCGCATCCGCACCCGCCTCCTTGGCCATATATATCAAATCTTTGGCACGCTCCAGGTCGCCGTCGTGATTGGCAGCAACATCGGCGATAAAGTACGTCGGGTGCTGATCGCCGATGCGCTTTCCGTCAATGACGAGTTCGCTCAGCGGTTGCAGCGGGCCAGAGTGGACGTAATCAGTCATTACGATATTCCTTTGAGGTGTGTTCGATTTCGTTGAGCATGCTCGGGCATTGTAGGTCAAGCGCAGCTTCAATCCGCGCCACCTGCAAGGTCATGTCGAGCGGGCGGCGTGCCTTCAGAACCACGTCGGCCGTGGTTCCAACCTTGACGTAGTCGGTAGGCAAGCCCAAAGCACGGGCCAAGGCCAAAGCAAAGCCGGCCTTACTGATCCCGTCGCGGCAGCCGGCATTGAAGATACCAGCCGGGCGGAGCTCAATGCTGCGCGCAATAAGGTCGCACAGCGTATCGATGTGGATAGCGCTGAACTTCACGTCATCGAAAACCGTGATTGGGGCCCTCTCACGCAGGCTTCGCACCAACCAGTCGCTGAAGCTCATGCGGCCCGCACAGTGGCTGCGGCCATAAAAGTTGCTTCGCAGCACAGTGGCACCAACGCGCTCGGCCAGCAGCTCACCGGTGTACTTGGACAGGCCGTAAACGTTGATCGGGTGAACCTCGTCTTCTGCGTGAGGCCCAGGGCCGTCATAGACCTGATCGGTAGAGATGTGCACCAAGTGTGGTCTGGATTCTGGGACATTATCCAAAGCGAGAATGCCTTCGACGATGGCCTCAACCACGCCAGCATTAGCCTGCCAAGCCAGTTCAGTCTGAATCTCGCATTGGTCGACATTTGTAACTGCAACGAGGTTGATAACGACCGCTGGCCGGTGTTTGGCAAATGCAGCGGACACGGCCACGCGGTCGGATGGATTCAGGCACAGTTCGGTTCCCGGGCCACGGCTTTGGGCGAGCACGGTGTGGCCGCGTGCCCGTAGCCTTGGCACAAGACTGGCGCCGAGCAAGCCCGTGGCACCGAAGACGATCACAGTCGGCATGTCGCGGGTGACTCCTGCTTAGGCGAACTGCTTGAGCGTCTTGTGCAGGATATCGGCCTGCACGTGCGCTTGGGAGATTTCCCAGTAGTTCGTCTTGAATTGCATCAAGCGCTTTTGCAAGCGCTCAGCCACTGGACATAGGCCCGGCTTGTACTGGGCGATGTTTTCGGCCGAAATGAATCGTTCGCGGCCCAGCAGTGTGAGTTTTTCGAACATGGGCTCGAGATAGGTCAGCTTCCAGGCTGCGTATACACCGTGACCGCCGTTCTCAAGGAAGGCGTCGCGCAGCGTATGCCAGCCAACGCTTGGATGCTCGTTGCGACAGACCCAGGTCCAATAGGAGTTAACGTATTCCGGTCCCGTCTTCTGAGGCACGAACCAGTCGTGAAACTCGCGAGTGGCTTCGCTGAAGATATTAGCCACCTCAATGCGGCGCTGAACCAGGGCGTCAATGTTCTCGGTCTGAGCTAGGGCTACGGCGCAGCAAAGCTCGGGCATGCGGTAGTTCCAACCCATGGTTACGTGTCGAGAGTAATCCGGATCCTGTATGTCTTTCTTCGTGATCTTGGCTTTGGTCGCGCCCACGCCGGCATAGCCCAAGGACTGCACCTTGCGGATGTTCTCGGCTAGCTCGCGGTCCTCAGTGAGCACGATGCCGCCCTCGCCGCTGGTCAGGTGCTTGGAGCTCTGAAAGCTAAAGCTGGAACAGTGACCCAGGGTGCCAACTACGCGCCCGTTGTACTCTCCCAAGAAACACTCGGCATTGTCTTCGATAACCTTCAGGCCGTGCTGCTCGGCTAGGGCCATAATGAGGTCCATGTCCGGGCTCAAGCCGTACAGGGCCACAGTGATGATGGCTTTCGTTCGTGGGGTAATGCGCGCAGCAATAGAGTTCGGGTCGATCTGGAAGGTCTCGGAATCGACATCAGCGAAGACCGGGGTGGCATTGGCCTGCAGCACGGCAAAGGTCGTGGCGGACATGGTCAGCGGCGGTACAATGACTTCGTCGCCAGGGCCTACACCCATGGCCTCAAGCGCGGCATGCATGGTGGCCGTTCCGTTGACGAAGCTGATCGCGTAGGTCGAGTTGAAGCGCTTGGCAAAGGCCTCCTCTAGGCGCCGCATAAAAGTAGAGCCGCTCGAGCTGCGGAATTCAGTGCTCAGCACTTCCTGTATGTACTTCAGTTCATTACCGAATACGCGACGGTTGATGGGGGTTGTCATTTTTGATCCTTTTTAAGTGACTTGAGATAGCCCTCCTGGCGAATGGTGCCAGCATTGATGGCGCTGAGTTCAGGATGTTTTTGAATGTAGGACTTCAGTGTCTCGTAGGACACCAGCGGTTGATCCTTGAAGTGTGCGTACACCGCACGCACGAACTCCAGATCAGCTGGCTTGTCCACGGTCCATCGCCAACTACTTAGGTCCTCTTCCTGCTCCACGCTGAACAAATTAAACACTTGCGGGTTTTTCCAGATGTATGGTGTGACATGTTCGCGTTCGGACAACAGCTTCGCTTCGCGGTGAGCCCGCTCTAGTGTTTGTATGCGCATGGCTTCGCAGTCCAATCCTTCCGGAAAGGTGGCGTGGATGAAAGTTGATGCGTAGTCGATTGCTGGGTTACCACACACGGCATCGATGGTCCGTGCGATGAGCCCCGGATCCTTCAAGGGATCATCGGCAGTCAGGCGCACGATCACGTCGGCGCTACGACCGCGGCTGGCCTGGTAAAAGCGGTCCAGTACGTCTTCTTTGCTACCGCGGTAGCAGGCTACGCCCGGAACGGTGTTCAGCATTCTGGCCAACGTATCGTCGATAGGGTCGGTGGTTGTGGCTACCACGATCTCGTTAATTTGAGGTACAGACTTGACGCGGTCCAGGAGCCATTGCAGCATGGGTTTGCCATGTATGTCGGCCAGCGTTTTACCTGGAAGTCTTGTGCTGCCCATCCGTGCTTGAATGATCGCTACGATTTTCATAAAGAGCTCCATTGAGAGGGGTCGATAAGGGATGTCAAGGAGCATGCAAGCGACGCGGGTGCTCTCAGTGGCATAGCTGCAGTAGCTGCGATGATTTCTTGGAATTGTGTCAAGTTTTCGGCACCGACGACTACGCGGGAGATGCCCCCGTAAGCAGCTAAGTGGGCCAGGCAGGCTTGCGCAGGCGATGTGCCTGCAGCCTCACCGGCCAACCAGGCGTGCCAACTGGCGATCAGCGTGCGGTAGGGCGCGAACGTGGATGGCACGCGCTCGGACGGCATCAGCAACAGTCCCTGCAAGAAAGCGGAGCGGGCATGAACTTCGACACCGTTCATGGCCAGCCGATCTAGCCAGCCAGTCTCGGCGAAGCGGCGGTCGAACACATTGGCTGGTATCTGGACGATCTCTAGCGGCAGACGGTCGATTAGCGCGGCCAGTTGATCTGGACTATAGACCGACAGGCCAATGCGTTCAGCTAGGCCGGCGTCTCGAACGCGCCGCAGACCACGAGCGATGTCTGGACCATGTGGGCCCAGCAGATCATCCGGCGCATGCAGCATCAGTCCGCCAAGACGCGGCACGTGCAAGCGCTCTAGCGAGGCTTCGACCTGGGCTATGACCCAGTCGTCGACTACGCCCACGGGCTCGCGCAACGCGGGTATCTTGCTGATGATGCGGAAGTCGGCCACGCCGATGCGACCCAGCAATTCTTCAGCCTCGCCGTAAGCAATGGCGGTGTCCAGCGTGTCAATGCCTGCGTCGCGCGCCGCCCCGAGCATGGCCTCTGCCTGTCCTGGGTTAACCAGGCCCTGGGTATTGGCTATGCCATAGGGCAGTCCAAACTGAGCCGTACCCAAGGCTAGGCGAGCTGCACCTATTTCAACTGGGGACCGCATAGCCTGAGACGAGGTGGCAGGTGGTAAAGATAGTCCATTACGCGGCGCATTCATTTGGTTCAGAGCGAAACATCCACTTGGCCTTTGATTAATGCGCGCAACTGCTCGACAGTCAGGAAATCTGGGTTGCTGCCGCTGTTGTAGGCAAAACCGGGTTGAACGGGTTTGCCGCCAAAGGACTGACAGTAATTTTCCGCAGTGTATTTGCCGGCCGAGGGCAAGATGGCGAAATACCTACCAAGATCGAGAGTGTTGAAGCTGTCACTGTCAGTGATCATTTCTTCATGAATTTTTTCACCTGGCCGAATGCCAATGACAGGGTGTTGACACTCTGGGCCGATTGCCATGGCAATGTCGGTAATACGGTAGCTGGGGATTTTGGGAACAAAAATCTCACCACCTTGTGCGTTCTCCAGCGCCCACAGCACCATTTCAACCCCGTCTTGCAGGCTGATGTTGAAGCGGGTCATAGCGGGGTCGGTAATGGGCAAAACGCCTGTTTTGCAGCGCTCCAAAAAGAAAGGGATAACAGAACCGCGGCTACCCATGACGTTGCCATAGCGCACCACACTAAAACGCAAGTCTCGACTACCCTTGATGTTGTTGGCAGCTGTAAACAACTTATCGGAACACAACTTGGTTGCGCCGTACAAGTTAATGGGTGCAGCGGCTTTGTCCGTGGACAGCGCCACAACGTGCTTGGCCTTTGAATCCAAGCAAGCCTCAATCACATTCTGTGCGCCCAGAACATTAGTCTTAATGCATTCGAATGGGTTGTACTCTGCTGCTGGCACCTGCTTAAGCGCGGCAGCGTGGATAACCACGTCAATACCCTCCATGGCGCGGCGCAAGCGGTCCGCATCGCGAACATCGCCTATAAAATAGCGTACTGCTGGAAAATCCACCTCGGAGAACTGCTGAGCCATCTCGAACTGCTTTAGTTCGTCGCGACTAAAGATAACCAGTCGTTTGACAGAAGGGTAGCGTTTCAAAATGGTTTTTACGAAAGCTTTGCCGAAAGAGCCAGTGCCACCAGTGATAAGAATAGATTTATTGTTTAGCATTTATTGAGTATTTCATAAAAGAATTGATCAAAAATTAAACCACGGCATCGGATGCCGCAATTGCGCAACCAGCCAAGTTAGTAAAAACTTAACCCCTTGAGCGAATGCATATGCAATTGCAGCGCCCTCCAACCCAAAAAATGGAATAAGCACTATCAATAATCCGATATTGAGCAGACCAGAAATCAATGTAGAGAGTGAAAGCAAACCTGTTCTCTTGGAATAAAAAATATAATTAGTTACCATCAGATACATACCATGAAACACTTGTCCAAGTGCAAGCCAACCAATTAAACCGGTTGCAGCGCTGTATTTTTCCCCAGCAATAAATACAAGCAGCTGGGACCCGACAATAAAAGCAAGAACGACAATTCCTAGAAGCGCGACGAAATAAGTATAGGTCCTTCGAACGATCTGTTTTTTTTCTTCAATAAGGTTTCGCTTCAACCGCTCGAATAACCACGGCACATAAGCATTATTAATTGCATCAAAGACTAAACCCAAAGCTGATGCAAGTTGCACAGCCACCATATAAATACCAACCTGTGCCAAACCTAACTTATCACTTATTACAAAACGATCAACTGAGCTAAGCAAAAAATAACCTATTGAGTGAGGTATAAGAGGGGTACCAAAGGTCAGGATATCGCGAATGTAACTTGGTCGCCATGCGAAACCTAGCAGTCCGTCTTTGTAAAGCAAAAATAAGGCTATGGCGGCATACACCATAGGTATTAGGCTCAAAGCCCAGATTCTTCCGACGGCACCCATCAGAAAATATACTACCAGCGTTAACGATAGAAGCACATTTGCCAGACTTTGCGACACTTGGAAAGCACCGTATTGCTTGGCCTGTTTTCTTATCTGCCATTGGCCCATACGCATAGTTACGACAAAGGAGGCACTTGATACAAAGATACTGAGTAGGAGCCACTCCGTTTCAAGCACTAGCCAGTCGGACAGTGCTTGCCTAAAAAAAACGGCAATTAAAAATGCCATTGCGGCAGTAGCCACCATAACCAATAAGCAATTACCAACAAAGTATTTGAGTTCATACTCGAGCAGATGATCGTCGTAATATTTGACACTTGCAATGCCTTGAGCACTTATACCAATAAATGCTCCTAACCCGGTTAGCAGTGTCTGATAAATCGCAACGACCCCATATTCAGCAGGGGGAAGGTAGCGTGTCAGTATGGGTAACAGCGCAAACGGAAATAAAGCAGCAAGTATATTCGAAAAAAAATACACCGCAGAGCCAGACAGAAGACTACTGCTGGTAGCTTTTTTAAACACTAAGGTAAACCATTTTTGTCCACCAGAAATATTACAAAAAATGACTGAAATTATTCTTCACCGTCGCAACCGCTATTATCAGCATAACCACTTACTAATAATCAAGTAGAAATAAATACTGATCTTACTCAACACTCACATTAACGTTGTAACCGTGATTTTTGAGGAGTGCGTGTTTCTTGGCTTCTGCCAGGTCGACCGCAACCATTTCAAGGATCATTTCATCCAGCGTGATTTCTGGCACCCAGCCGAGTTTTTGTTTGGCTTTGGTCGGGTCGCCGAGGAGGGTTTCGACTTCGGTCGGGCGGAAGTAGCGAGGGTCGATTTTGATTACCGCTACTTCCGCGTTCCCTGGATTCCCGCCTTCGCGGGAATGACGATTGGTCCAGTAGCCTACTTCGTTTACGCCTTCGCCTGCCCAGCGGAGTTGCATGCCTAGGGCGGTGGCGGTTTTTTCGATGAATTGGCGAACGCTGTATTGAACGCCGGTGGCGATGACGAAATCATCAGGTTGCTCTTGCTGCAGCATCATCCATTGCATGCGCACGTAGTCTTTGGCGTGGCCCCAGTCGCGTAGGGCATCGATGTTGCCCATGTAGAGGCAGCTTTCGAGGCCTTGGCTGATGTTGGCTAGGCCACGGGTGATTTTGCGGGTGACGAAGGTTTCGCCACGGCGTGGGCTTTCGTGGTTGAAGAGGATGCCGTTGCAGGCGTAGATGCCGTAGGCTTCGCGGTAGTTTACGGTCATCCAGTAGGCGTACATTTTGGCGACGGCGTAGGGACTGCGCGGGTAGAAGGGGGTGGTTTCTTTCTGCGGGGTTTCTTGTACCAGGCCGTAGAGTTCGCTGGTGCTGGCCTGGTAGAAACGGGTTTTCTTTTCCAGGCCCAGAATGCGGATGGCTTCAAGCAGGCGCAGGGTGCCAATGGCGTCTACATCGGCGGTGTATTCGGGGGATTCAAAGCTGACGGCGACATGGCTTTGGGCGCCGAGGTTGTAGATTTCGTCGGGCTGGGTTTCTTGAACGATGCGTACCAGATTGCTGCTGTCGGTGAGGTCACCGTAGTGCAGTTTGAAATTGGCGTTGGCAATGTGCGGGTCTTGGTAGATGTGGTCGACGCGCTGGGTATTGAAGCTACTGGCGCGGCGCTTGATGCCGTGCACGATGTAGCCTTTTTCCAGGAGGAATTCAGCCAGGTAGGAGCCGTCCTGGCCGGTGATGCCGGTGATTAGGGCTACTTTTTGGGTTGTTTGTGTTGTCATTGGGAGGTGTTTAAGAGTGGATTACTTGAATGATGGTAGCTAGTGCGGTTTATTACAAACTGCCGCTAGTGGAAATAGGAATTCCTGTTGCGTGTGAATACAAAACATCCGGGCACAGATCGGCTCCGTTGGGCCAGACTATGGTGCCCAGTTCCGTATTGACCGTTACTTGCCTGAAATATTCGTCTTGAAGCAGTGGCGCAAAAACACCAGTGTAGCTTTTGACAACACTATCCATTTCCACAATGCCGTGAACCCCATTTTCGAAGGTTAGGTCCAGATTTCGATTGGGCAAAGGCTGAACATTGGTTACATCAATCAGAAACATGGTTTTACTCCAGTGGATCAATATGCTTGAGTTCTGCATTATCGCGCGCCAGAACCCAATCAGCCATCAATTCATCTTGATGTAATGTAGCCCACTCCATAACCAAGCCCAGTGCTTTTGGGGGTAACTTGCCGGCCAATACTGCAAGCGTTTTGATCGCAATTTCAATTTTAAATTGCCCATACCGAGCATGAAAATGCGGCGGATTGTGTTCGTGGTAATACATGGCAATGACGATGCCCAAAAAGCGACTTATTTCAGGCATGTGCGACCCTGCATTGGCTACCCTGCTCCGAGCACATTATGGCTTTTTCTAATACGAGTTCAGCCATGCAAGTACCGTCTTGGCCGGTGATGCCGGTGATTAGGGCAGTTTTTGGTTGGGTCATGTTCATTTAAGCGCACTCAAAATATCGTCGAACTCTTTTGAGAAGTTCTCAGTTCTAGGGGAAACGGCCAATTGATCTGAGCAATAGCGTGCAAAACGACCTGCTGTCAGCATTAGCTCTGTTCTCAATTCGTGCAAAGCATTGAAGTGTTGGGCAACGATGTCGTAGTCGGTTTCGTAATCGTGGGCAGCCAAATTGCGAGCTGTGCGTGCTGATTGCCACTCTTCGACAGAAGCTAGCACACCAAATTTTTCATAAATGCTCAGTACTTTAAGAAAGCTATCCGCTTGCTCACCCAACAGTATCAAAGCATGACGCATGGCTGAACCCAATGTGTCCTGTAATTTTGAGAATCGTTCGTTAACTGCAGCAAGCGCCTCAAAAAGATCGTTATCTTTTTGTCGCTGGGTCAGCGTTTCTCCTGTTAACGGCCATGGAATCCTGCGGTCTGATGTCGCAAGGAAATAGACACAACATTGCACTGCTTCCAACAGGCTAGCTAAATGCTCTTGCTGGGCGATTAGCAATTTTTGCACTGCCACCTTACGCCACCTCCTGATTTAACCTAACAGCCTGTGCTTTCGCTATACGAACAAACGGCGATTCAACCTGTTCTGGTGAATGAGCCAAGATATCTACGGGTATTTGCAAATTTTCTTCCAACAAGTTTTTTATTCGCGCTCGCTGAAGCAAGCCAAGGCTCTGAGAGGACTTTACGAGTAAGTCAATATCCCCACCTCGGCGGGTGTCATCCAGCCGGGAACCATAAAGCCAAACCTCCGCATCGCACCCTGCAACCGCATGGGTGGCATGTAGAATTTCGGCAATTTGTTGGGGATCCAAGCGCATTAGCCTTCCACCGGCCCCGTGACATGATGCGGTTTGAATTGGATTAGGGCGACTTTTTGCGGGCTTGTTTGGGTTGTCATGGGGGAATTATTTAATTTGCGATGCCGTTGAGTTTGCTAGGCAGGGGCGTAAAGAGGTCGAGAGTATACAGTAAGTAGCCACCCGTTTTGGGTATGCCTTTAAACTCGATCAAACCTTGTGTTTTGAGCTGTTTTAGCCAGCGTTCAGTCGAACGCAAAGGGATATCAAGCAATATTGCGATGCTAACTTTAGAAGCGCGAAGAAAATCGTTCAACATCATCAAGCCTTGGCGAGATAGTCCGCATAGGCTTGTTGCAGCCCCTGATTGAGAGCGACCCCGGCTTTCCAGCCCAGTTTTTCCAGTCGCTGGCTATCCATCAGCTTTTTGGGCGGGCCGTCGGGTTTGCTGGTATCGAATTCGAGTTTGCCCTGGTAGCCAACGACTTCTGCAACGGCCTCAGCCGCTTGGCGGATGGTGATGTCGCTGCCGTAGCCCACGTTGATGTGGCTGAGCATGGGCTGTGTGTTGGCGGCGTAGGTAGCTTGGTCGAGTTGCATGACGTAGAGGCTGGCGGCGGCCATGTCGTCTACGTGCAGGAATTCGCGACACGGGGTGCCGGTGCCCCACAGGGTGATGTTGTTTTTTGGGGTGATTTGGCTGTTGACCGTAATCGCTTCATTGGCGGCCAGGCCGATCATGGCTTTGATGTCGGCCGGGATTTCTCCGT